>OZ246014.1:0-620000 GCA_965230555.1 Croceivirga sp. | reverse complement strand
TTATCCTTGTTGTTGGCCAGGACATTGATAAAGTTGTTGCCGTAAATTATGGCCATCATGGCCAAATGCCAGGAAATAACACTCCATGCAGGATAATCCTTGGCCAACAGAATTATGCTGAAGGGTATAAAAAAGAAGGCGTGCATCCAATTAAAAAAGGAAACCAGCGTTTTTCCCAACGAGTAGTTGACAACCTCAGCCTTTTTGAGGGGCAGGTACAACAGGGGCTTAATGTTGGTCACCGGCATTTTTTGCAACATATAGCGAAAAAGCATGTCAAAGGCCAGATAATAGACCATAAATTGGTTTACGACCCTAAGCGGATCGCCCAGGCCCATTTCTTCTATCATAAAAAAAACCCAAAAACCAAGACCGAGAAAAACCAAGGCAAACCACAATGCCCCAAGGCCCATGAGTATCTTAAACCAAATTTCGGTCTTAAAAGAGGCGGCCCTGTAAAAGGACTTCCATTGCAGGCTAACAAAATGTTTGAACATAGGCTGGTGTTTTGTTCGGTGTGTTAGTAGCACTAAGTAGAAAATTGTTACATCATTCATTTCTATGCCATCCTCCTTTTCCTTATTTCTGCATTCCGTAGCTTTGCATCCAAAATTTTTGCCATGAGCGATTTCCATTCCCTAAATGTTACCTCCGTTGAACGGTTGACCCCTAACTCGGTGGCCTTGTCCTTTGAGGTTCCCCAAGAACTGAAAGCTGCGTTTACGTTCACTGCCGGCCAATACATTACCCTAAAAAAAGAGGTGGACGGAAAAGAACTTCGCCGGGCCTATTCCATATCTTCCGCTCCATCGTCCGGCAAACTAACCGTGGGCATAAAAAAAATGCCGAACGGTACTTTTTCAAAATATGCCAACGAATCCATTAATGCGGGAGACGTTTTAGAAATTATGCCTCCAGAGGGCAGGTTTGTATTTGAACCCAAAGATGGACCAACAACCATTGCGGCCTTTGCCGCCGGTAGCGGCATTACCCCCATCATGAGCATTGCCCAAACCGTTCTGGAATCGCACAGCGAGAATCGTTTTGTGTTGGTTTTTGGCAATCAATCCCCAGAAGAAACCATGTATCGGGAGATTATTTTAAATCTTCAAGAAAAATATAACGATAGGTTTTTTGCCCAATGGGTTTATAGTAAAAGTTCTGAGCCCGATAGTTTGTTCGGAAGAATAGAGCGTGGCACCGTTAACCTCATCCAAAAAAACAAATTCAAGGAGTTTGATTTTGATGCCTTCTATTTATGCGGCCCCGAAAACATGATTGAAACCGTTTCGACCACTTTGAAGGAGAACGGCGTTGCCGAAGAAAAAATTCTATTTGAACTCTTCACGTCATCGGACAACGATAATGGAATTGCCGAGGATTTGGAAGGCAAAACCAAGGTTTGTGTGGTTTTGGATGATGAGGAATTTGAATTTACGATGGATAAAAAGGAAATGGTACTTGATGCGGTGCTCAAAGAAAACATAGATGCCCCCTATTCGTGTCAAGGCGGTGTCTGCAGTAGCTGTATTGCGCGGGTGACCGAAGGTGAAGCCAAGATGGTCAAAAACCAAATCCTGACCGATGGTGAAGTAGCGGAGGGCCTTATCCTCACCTGTCAGGCCCATGCCCTAACACCCACACTCAAGATAGATTACGATAATGTTTGAGCCAAATACGCTTCAATGGCCCTGCTCCCATGATCGTACCCTATGGTAAAGGCATTTTCTATATTCTTTTTGTCAAAAACGCCTATGTGTTCCAATTCCGGGGGTTCTATGTACACATCGCATTGCTCCAACTTGCCCACACTGGAAGAGTAAACGGATAAACTGGTGATCCTAGTCCCCAATTGCCAAGCGTTCTTTAGGTCTTTTTTTTCCAGTCTCCCTGCTATGGACACATTGCTCCCAATTATCCTATCGCATCGGCTGTCCAAATACTCCTTGGGAAAATTGTTCATGACCCCGCCATCGGCATACAATACTTCCCCTATGTCAACGGGACTGAACACTGGGGTCAACGCCGCCGACGCCAATAAGGGGTGGATCAATTCTCCCGAATCAAAAACCACTTCTTTGCCGTTCAACAAATCGGTGGCCACCACAAAGAGTTTTTTATTCAAGCTTTCAAAGGAATTGTTGGAAAAGTAGGCCTTAAAAATAGTAAAGTACCGTTCGGTATCTATAAATCCCGGTTTGTTGAACGAGAAATAATTGTATTGAAACAAAGGAGTGTCCTTAAAGAATTGAAGCATATCGTCAATGGCTGTGCCGTTGGCGTACAGGGCCCCGACCAATGCGCCAATACTGGTTCCTGCTATTTCATCAACCTCCATGCCATGCTCTTGCATTGCCTTTAGAAGCCCAATATGGGCCATCCCCCGAATGCCTCCCCCAGAAAGGACCAAACCGTTTTTATGCATACTGAATGTCAGTGTTTTGCACAAAGGTATTTGGTTTTAATCCAGGTTCTACAAACAAAACTGTAATCTTTTGAATAATTATCAGACTAAGCCAATCCTTTATTTTATTTTCGGTTCATTAAAAATAAAGACAATGGCGAATTCATATTATGATCCAGCAGACCTCAGAAAATTTGGAAAAATAACGGAATGGAGCGAAGAGCTTGGCAGTAAATTCTTTGACTATTATGGCAAAGTCTTTGAGGAAGGCGCGTTGAGTGCGCGGGAAAAATCATTGATTGCCCTGGCCGTTGCCCATGTGGTCAAATGTCCTTATTGTATTGATGCCTATACCAAAGATGGGCTTCAACGGGGCATTACCAAAGAAGAGATGATGGAGGCCGTTCATGCGGGTGCTGCCATTGAGAGCGGTGCCACCTTGGTCCATGGGGTACAAATGATGAACAAGTACAACAAATTAAGCATGTAGAATTGTTGTTGGTTGCGTAGATCGCTTTGCTAAGGCACAACCGCCAACAACCCACAATTAAATAAATGGCAACAAAATCGTTGAAAGCCCGGTCCAACAAACTGGCCGCAACACAAAAACAATTGGAAATTTTAAGCAATGGTATTTTTGCCGATGGCGAACTACCTCTTTTCAAGGATAAAATTGCTGAGATCGGACACTTTCCGTTACGACCCAAAAAACTGGAAATTCTTCAAATCAATGTGGGGTATATGTGCAACCAGGTCTGTGAGCATTGCCATGTGGATGCTGGCCCCGACCGAAAAGAGATCATGACCCGGGAAACCATGGAGCAGTGTTTGGAGGTCATTAGAAATACGGGGGCGCACACCTTGGATTTGACCGGCGGAGCCCCAGAGATGAACCCTAATTTTAGATGGTTTGTTGAAGAGGCTGCAAAAGCCGGGATCCAAGACTTTATCGTACGCTCTAACCTTACCATCATTCGGGCCAATAAAAAATACCACGACCTTCCTGATTTCTTCAAAAAGCACAATATTCATGTGGTGTCCTCAATGCCCCATTATACCCGTGGCAAAACCGACAAACAACGGGGCAACGGTGTCTTTGACAAATCCATTCAAGCGCTAAAAGACCTAAATGCCGTAGGTTATGGCATGCCCGATAGCGACTTAAGGCTGGATCTGGTGTATAACCCCTCTGGGGCTTTTCTGCCCACAGACCAAGCCGCTCTGGAAAAGGATTTTAAACAGGCCCTGGATGAGGATTTTGGCATCCAGTTCCACAACTTGTTCGCCATTACCAACCTGCCCATCTCCCGCTTTTTGGATTACCTCATCGCCTCAGAGAATTACGAGGATTATATGTATGCGCTGGTTGAGGCCTACAACCCAATGGCCGTTGAAAACGTCATGTGCACCAACACCCTTTCCGTAAGCTGGGATGGCTGGTTGTATGATTGCGATTTTAACCAGATGCTCGATTTAAAAAATGAAAGCAAAGTGAAGCATATTAAAGATTACAACGAGGATATCCTTAGCAATAGAAACATCGTTATCTCGCAACATTGCTATGGATGTACCGCCGGTGCCGGCAGCAGTTGTCAAGGGACGGTGGCTTAGATCAACGAAAGATTCACTACTTTATCGGATTTTGGCGTTGGTTGTCGCCATTTCTTTCTATTTGCTGTTTCTTTTTAAAACTTTACTTTTATAAAACCCAAATCTTGAAAATGGACGCAAATCCTACAATTAGTGACGCCCTTTTAAGAACCTATCGGGCCAAAGGCTTGGAGATTTTCTATGTTAATGGCTATTATGCCTCTTCAGAAGAAGATCTTTTAACCGGATTGAACATCTCCAAGGATGAGTTCCAGTCGCTTTTTGGCTCCAAAGAAGAGTTTTGCATGGGCATATTGCAAAACTTGGTCTTTCCTGAAATTCTCAATCTGTTGATTGAACCATCCAGACATAGTGAAAGTCCGTTCCGCTTGTTGTTGGATGTTTTTGGCAATGCCATTGAAAACGCCTGCACTTTTGAAAAAGACAGGGGATCCATGTTGGCGCTCTTTATGGCGGAGTTCAAGGGTAAAAACAACCGCATCAGCAAATACCTCTCTGATATTGTCCGTATTTGGAACATCAATATCGTCACCATTCTAAAAAAAGGAAAGAAGGATGGTTATATTGATCAATATGTGGATTGCGAGTCTGCGGCCAATTTTATTCTGGCTTCGTACTTTGGTGCCCGTACCATGATGATCCAGGGCAATGTGCCAGAACTTAAAGAGTCCTTCATACAACAACTGAGCTCTTATTTTTATTCGCTTACCTTATCTGACTGATGCGCTTTTGTCCAAGGCAAAAATGATTTTCCCAACGATTGCCATCGGCCGAATGGTTTCCATCGCCCTTTCATAACCCTTAGGGAGCTTGTTGCCGTAAACAGCGGTGGGGATGTGCGGAAACTTTTCCCTATTGGCCAATAAAGAATATTCCGTAGGCTGCTTAAATGGGGCAAAACCCAAACAAGGATGGGTAACTCCCCAAATAGTGATTACCGGAACACCATAATTGGCCGCCAAATGTCCATTGCCACTGTCCATGGAAACCATAAGGTCTAGATTTGAAATGATGGTGAGTTCTTCCTGAAAACTGAATCTTTGGGTAAGGTTGACCACCTTGTCCCCAAACTGGTCGGCCAAGCCATCCAGTTTTTGTTTTTCCTCTTTGCCCCCTCCAAACAGATACACCTGACAATCCGTTTTTTTTAGAAGTTCTTGAATGGTCTCCTTCATTAAATGCAGTGGATACATTTTTCCAGGGAACGATGCAAAAGGGGCTATGCCCACTTTTACAACCGCTTTATTGAATGTCTTATCTGAAGGCTTGGGCTTGGGCAAACCTTTAAAATTGTCAAGGTCCATGGGAAGCCCCAATTTATGGAAGACCTCTGCATATCTTTCATGTGTGGTTTTAAGTTCATAGAGCTCCTTGGGGCTTTTTCGGGTCAACGCTCTTTTTTCTTTTCTGCCCTTGTCCAACTGTACAAAGGGAACAGCATGCGTTTTAAAAAAAACGCCCAAAATCTTGCTCCGTAACACATTGTGCAAATCTGCAACAGCATCTATGTCATGCGCCTTGAGTTCTTTAAAAAGTTTCCAAAGCCCCTTAAGCCCTTTATGCTTGCCCTTTTCATCCACTTCGTGGATGTGAACCCAGGGAAGGCCTGAAAAAATAGGGGCAAAATGCCTTTTGGTCAGGAAGGTTATCTGAACATCAGGATTTGTTTGGTGAAAGGCAATCAGCACCGGTACAACCATGGCAACATCCCCCATGGCCGACAGGCGTATGACCAGAAGGTGTCTATTTTCCTTTTTTCTGGTCACGCAGAACAGGGTTCATTTCATCATCGTTGTACATCTTCATCTGGCGGTACACTTTCATGTACTTTTTGCCCGCTTCAAAATCGTGTAGCAATTGGTCAATGGCAGTGGACAAATCTTCTTTTTGTTCCAAAAGTACCGATAGTTTTGCTTCGCATTTTTTTAGGTGTGCCCCATCGGCATCCTTTCTTTGCACTTCCTCCTTCATGTGATAGATCTTTAAGGCCAAGATGGAAAAACGGTCTATGGCCCAAGCAGGACTTTCGGTATTGATGGTTGCCTTTTCAGCAACCTGTACTGATTGGTATTTTTTAAGGAAATAGTCGTCTATGTGTTCCACCAAATCGGTGCGGTCTTGGTTGCTGGCATCTATTTTTCGCTTTAGCACCAGGGCCGCTTCGGGCTCTATATCCGGATCTCTGATGATATCCTCATAATGCCATTGAACGGTATCTATCCAATTTTTTCTGTAGAGAAGGTTTTCTATGCTTCCTACAGCATATGGATTGGAAAATTCTTGATCCACATCATCCAACACGTGATATTTTACAATACTCTCATCGAATATGGCAAACGCCTTTTCACTGAACATAGCTCTTATATTAACTTAAAAACATCCATGTTGCGAAGGTAATAGGTAGAAGTATACAAACAAGCAAAACAACTTCCTTTAATCGCTTTCTTTTAAAAATCTCAAA
Source organism: Croceivirga sp. (assembly GCA_965230555.1). Taxonomy (GTDB): domain Bacteria; phylum Bacteroidota; class Bacteroidia; order Flavobacteriales; family Flavobacteriaceae; genus Croceivirga. The sequence continues at coordinate 613,524 of OZ246014.1, read as the reverse complement.
ATAATTTGTGATGAGGATTGATGCGGGGCAGAAAGAATACAACAATACTCCCAAGCCATTTTCCTCTTCATTGGCCAACAAGGAAATAAAGATGGATATGAGGAATACATAAAACAGGAATCGTAATTCCAAGGCTTTGACCACGCCCGAAATCCTAGAATGCAAAAACCCCAAAAAGGAAACCATGACAACGGAAAGCGTATATACAATCAATCGGGTGTAACTTGTAAAAGCCATGATATCTATAAACTCTAGGTGCAGTATGTTCCCATACCTGTCCCAAAAATAATAGGGGGGTGCAAACAGCATCATAAAGGCTTGGCTGACCATGATGAAACAAAAGAAAGCCACCAAGGGCATTAACCAGTTTCTAAGTTGATTGCCACAGAACATATAGATTCCTATAAAAACTGCCAATAAGAAATACAATGCCTGTGGATGGAAAAGGCTGGCAAAACAGATGAAAAGTGATGCGTTGAACACTGAAATATTCAACCGTTTTGTCCCATCAATCTTTAACATTTCATGAATTGCCCAGACCAAGAAAAAATTGGACGCCATAACGGGCATATTCTCCGTTGTTTCCAAAAAGCTTAGGACAAAAAGGACAAAAAAAAGCATTGCAAAGCTGGTTCGCTCCGTGACCCTTGTGGTAAAAACTATCCTGTTCAAAATTGCAATTTGGATGGCCATCAAGGCTAGGGACACCACATATGTTTTTAAGATGGAAAAAAAAGAGTACGCCTTAAGCCCAAGAAAATAGTTAAAGGAAAAGAACAGGAGCAAAAGGCCAAATAAAACCAAATAGGTTATGGGTTTAGTTTTGCCAAAAAAACTTGAAATCATTTAAGGTTTTATTATTTTTGCGCCTAAATATAACCAAGATGAGCAAGTTTTTTTACGGCATTGAAGACTTATTCGTGAACTTTCTGTTCGCTCCCTATGACTTTTTCCGATTTATGGAAAGCTGGTGGAGCTCCAATACCATTAACTGGCTTTTTCTTGCCATTGGCGTTGTGGCCTTTGTCTATTGGATGGGCCAATTAAAGCTTTTTAATGAGAGGGGAGAAGAGGACAAGTCCATCACCTCCCATTCCTATCTATAGGTCAAAGCCAATATCCTTTCGATAATACATCCCTTCGAAAGCTATCTTTTTTAAGCTTTCATAGGATTTTTCCAAGGCTTCTTTAAAGTTGTCCCCAAAGGAAGTAACGGCCAATACCCGACCGCCGTTTGATTGGATTTCCCCTTCCTTTTCCATGGTTCCCGCATGAAAGACCATGGATTCCCCAATATTTTCCAAACCGGAGATGGGCTTTCCTTTTTCATAGGCTTCTGGGTATCCCCCAGAAACCGCTATCACTGTGGCTGCATCTCTTTCATCAATTTCCAGTGCTATGGCATCAAGCGATCTGTTATCTGCCGCCTGAAAAATTTCCAACAGATCGTTTTTAATTCTGGGAATGACAACCTCGGTCTCCGGATCGCCCATCCGCACATTATATTCGATGACCTTGGGTTCGTCCCCAACTTTAATCAACCCAATAAAAACAAAGCCCTGATAGGGGATATTATCTTTCTTTAAACCTGCTATGGTGGGTTTTACAATCTTCTCTTCTATTTTCTTTGAGAATACCTCATCTACAAAAGGAACCGGGGAAATGGCTCCCATTCCACCAGTGTTCAAACCGGTATCCCCTTCGCCTATTCGCTTATAATCCTTGGCGTAGGGTAGGATTTTATAGTTTTCGCCATCGGTCAGCACGAAACAGCTCAATTCAATTCCGTCCAAAAATTCTTCGATGACCACAGTACTACTGGCTTCTCCAAATTTCTGGTCCACAAGCATGGAGTGCAACGCTGCCTTGGCCTCGTCCAAATCATGAAGGATAAGAACACCCTTGCCGGCCGCCAGACCATCTGCCTTTAGCACATAGGGTGCTGGCATACTTTCCAAAAACCGTTTCCCGGCTTCCACCTCTTCCGATGAAAAGCTTTGGTATTTTGCGGTAGGGATATTGTGCCTGAACATAAACGCTTTGGCGAACTCCTTACTGCCCTCGAGGGTAGCGGCCAGCTTTTGAGGGCCAATGACCACTACTTCCTTAAGTTCATCATCATCAAGAAAAAAATCGTGGATGCCTTCCACCAAAGGCACTTCTGGGCCCACGATGACCATGCTGACTTGATGTTCCAGAACGCTTTTTTTAAGGCCTTCAAAGTCGGAGACCCCTATATCAAGATTGGTGGCTATTGCACTTGTTCCTGCATTGCCCGGGGCAACAAAAAGCTTTGAGGTTTTGGGACTCTGGGCCAATTTCCATACAAGCGTGTGTTCACGCCCACCAGACCCAACGATAAGTACGTTCATTGAAAAATTTTTTCAAATGTACTCACAAAGAAAAAAAATGGATAGAAATCCTGTTATTTTCTGTTCACATTTGAAAAATCCCTGTGCGCCGTTTTCTCCAACTCTTTTCTTGAAAGCGTCTTAAAGTATTCAAAAGTCCTTTTCATGCCTTCAGAACGGTCTATTTTGGGTTCCCACCCCAAAATTTCCTTGGCCTTAGTGATGTCTGGCTGCCGCTGCATCGGGTCGTCTTTTGGCAAGGGCTTGTACACTATTTTCTGATCGGTCCCTGTTAATTTGATAATATCTTCGGCAAACTCTTTAATGGTGATCTCATGGGGATTACCGATATTCATGGGCAGCATATAATCACTCATCAAAAGCCTGTAAATCCCTTCAATTTCATCGTCCACATAACAAAAAGAACGGGTCTGTGAGCCATCACCAAAAACCGTCAGATCTTCACCCCTTAGAGCCTGCCCCATAAATGCAGGTATCACCCTTCCATCATTGAGTCGCATTCTTGGGCCATAGGTGTTAAATATTCGAACGATTCTGGTATCCAGTCCATGAAACCGATTATAGGCCATGGTAATGGACTCCTGAAACCTTTTGGCCTCGTCATACACCCCTCTAGGGCCTATAGTGTTCACATTGCCATAATACTCCTCTGTCTGCGGATGCACCAAGGGATCCCCATAAATCTCAGAGGTGGAGGCAATCATGAACCTTGCTTTCTTCTCTTTTGCAAGCCCCAGAAGATTGTGAGTGCCCAATGCCCCTACCTTTAAGGTTTGAATTGGGATTTTTAAATAGTCGATAGGACTGGCCGGTGATGCAAAATGGAGAATATAATCAAGCTTGCCCGGAACATGGACAAACTTGGTCACATCATGGTGGTGGAATTCAAATTGTTCTAATTGAAATAAATGTTCAATATTCTTAAGATCGCCGGTAATTAAATTATCCATTCCAATTACGTGGTGCCCTTCTTTGATAAAGCGGTCGCAAAGGTGCGACCCCAAAAATCCGGCAGCACCTGTAATAAGCGTTTTCTTCATGTTCTAATCTAAATTACTAACGCCAATCTTGTAATACACAAAACCTATTTTTTCCAATGATTCCCCATCCAATATTCCCCTGCCGTCAAACACAAAGGCCGGTTTTAACATGTTATCGTAGATGCGTTGCCAATCATAATCCTTAAACTCGTCCCACTCGGTCAACACAGCCACGGCATGGGCATCTTTACAAGCTTCATACGGATTGTTTTCAACGGTTAACAAGACTCTGTTGGCTTCATCTATCCTAGTGCCCAAATACTCCAAATCGGCAAACATTCGTTCCGCCACAACCTTGGGATCATAAACGGAGATATAGGCTTGTTCCGATAATAGGTTGTCCGCCACATAAATTGCCGCAGATTCCCTAGTGTCGTTGGTGTCTTTTTTAAAGGCCCAGCCCAAAAAAGCTATTTTCTTCCCAGAAACCGTATTGTATAGCGTACTGATGATGTTGTCCGAAAAGCGATTCTTTTGATGGTCGTTCATGATGATTACCTGCTCCCAGTAGTCGGCCACTTGATGAAGTCCATAGCTTTTGGCGATATAAACCAGGTTCAGGATATCTTTTTGAAAGCAGGATCCTCCAAATCCTACAGAGGCCTTTAAAAATTTAGGGCCTATCCTGCTGTCCATACCAATGGCCTTGGCCACTTCATTGACATCGGCCCCTGTTTTCTCACAAAGCTCAGAAAGCGCATTGATGGAAGACACCCGTTGTGCCAAAAATGCATTGGCAGTTAATTTGGACAATTCAGAGGACCACACATTTGTGGTCAAAATTTGCTCCCTTGGAATCCAGTTGGCATATACCTCAACCAAAGCGTTTATGGCTTCTTCGCCTTCAGGGGAAGTTTCGCCCCCAATCAACACCCGGTCTGCGTTCAACAAATCGGAAATGGCCGTTCCTTCGGCCAAAAACTCAGGATTGGAAAGGACTTGAAACTTTACATTGTTCCCCGTATTGTCCAAAATACTCCTGATAGCCGATGCCGTTCTTACGGGAAGCGTGGATTTCTCCACCACAATCTTATCTTCTTGGGCCACTTTGGCGATTTGTCTGGCACAGAGCTCCACATATTTTAAATCGGCGGCCATACCCTTGCCCTTGCCATAGGTTTTGGTGGGGGTGTTGACCGAGATAAAAACCATCTCGGCCTCGTCAATTCCTTTTTCTACTTCGGTTGAAAAAAACAAATTCCGGCCGCGGGCTTCTTGTACCACTTCTGCCAAACCGGGTTCGTATATGGGAAGTTTACTGGTGTCGCTGTCATTCCAAGCCGCAATTCTATCTGGGTTGATGTCCACTACCGTTACCTTGATCTCTGGACATTTTTGGGCAATGACTGCCATTGTGGGGCCACCAACATAGCCAGCACCTATACAGCAAATGTTCTTTACTTTCATTAGTTATACTAAGGTTTGTTTGTTAGGCAAAATTATCATTCTATGGAAACCTAAACGTTTAGAAATGACATTTATTCTAAAACTTTACATTAGGAAACCAGCTGCGCCGGTGATTAGGTTTTTTTTCAATCCGTTTGTTTTTTCTTTTTAACCACAGAATCGGAATCTACTTTCCTTTTTAATGATTCCATTTTCCGCTTCAACCGAATTTTTTGTCTGAGTGTTGTGATATTGTAATTATACCTGAAAAATACGTATGCCAACAAAATTACTACACTGACCAACATTATAACCATTCCAAGGTTTTTTGCCTTGCTACCAAGAATAATAAAGAGAACAACAAACAAAATATTGAAGCAACCAATGATAAAACTGGCTTGTTTATGAGATAGTCCCCAAAAATCAATAAGTACATGGTGTATGTGATTCCTGTCTGGTGAGAAAGGCCCTCTTTTGTTGGCAATTCGAATGGTAAAAACCCTGGCCGTATCAAATAATGGAACAATTAAAATACTTATTGCAATTAGTGGGGCGTTCTCCAACAAAAATGGCAGTCCTTCATAAGATTCTGGTTTTAAAGCCAAAAACTTTAATGTCAAAACACTTATAATAAAACCCACAATAAGTGAACCGGTATCTCCCATAAAGATTTTTTTGTCTGACGATATATTAAAACCAAAAAAGGCCATTAAACAAGCATTCATAGTAATACTGATCAGAGCAAAGAAATATTCTCCGGACAAATAGAAGATTGTAGTGTATATAATCATTATTACAATTCCGACAATCGAAGCTAATCCATCAATACCATCAATTAGGTTGTATGAGTTAATAATTGTCAACATCAAAAAGCCAGCGATCGCCAAATACAAAAAATATGGGATTTCATTGATATTTAGAAATCCGTTCAAAGATTCTATTACAAAACTATTGTTTGCCAAAACAAAAGCAATGGCACACATTTGAGCAATTAATTTCGAACCCGGAGATAAAACCACCAAATCGTCCTTAAGGCCAACTATAAAAAGTATTGTAAGGCCCGGTACAATGTATATGAATTCCAAATGTTCCGCTCTGTCCTTGATGAAAAAAAGCGCAAAAATGAGGCAATAAAAAAAAGCGATGCCCCCTAAAGTTGGAGTCTTAGATTTATGGGAACTCCTTTGGTTAGGATTATCCATAAGACGCTTATATTCTACAACCCCGATTATCTTTGGTATAGTCAAATAAGTAAGCAGGAATGCTCCAATAAATAAAACAACAGCAGTTTCTAGAAAAAACATTTCATTTATTTAGCCACCAAAATTAAAAAAGTATCAATTTAAGATATATTCCGTTATCAAAAGAATTTACATAGTTCTTTCTGAAATGCTGTTTGATTTTTTGGTTTCTTGTGCCATAGCAATCGTCAAGCAAGCAAAAAAAGCGAAACTGGATATGCCAGAATATCTTTCAAAAATGGATTCAAACAGAAAGTTTATCAGAAAAATCAACAGTATGGAAAACATGAGTTGGCGATCGGCTCTTGACTGAATCTTTCTTTGGCTTTTAAACAACCTGAACAAACAAAACAGAAAAACAAAAAAACCCATTATCCCAAGGTCTAAAAGTACTTGAAGATACTGATTGTGGGCATGAAACCTTACCCTTCTGTCATAATGCTGTTGTTTGACCGCTAAGGTTTCGTACAAAATGCGATGAGATCCACCAGCCCCAATCCCAAATACTGGATGTTCCTTTATCAGGTCCCAAGCTGACATCCACAGCAGTATTCTGGTATTGGTGTCAGATCGTTCTGTGTTGGCCATGCCTGCCAAATTTTCATTCAGTTTTTCGGGCTTATCATAACTGAATTTGGTATTGAATTCGGAAAACCTAGGGTTTGCTGAAAAAAACAAAATACCGGCAACCAATACCCCAACAATCCCTGATACCTTTGTTCTTTTCTTAAGATTGGAGCGGGTAACCTCAACCAAAATCAGAATGGTCAAAGTTAAAAAGCTTGCCTTGTTCAATAATTGCACCAACGCGATTGCTATCATACAGATACTGATGACAACATAAATTCGTTTCTTGAAAATCTCACCCTTTAGCAGTACAACCAAAGATATTAATAGGTACATGGCCAAGTAAACTGTTTGATGTAAGAACGAAAAAGGTTGAGAAAAGAAATAGTTTTTATCCGTTGAGATGGAATCCAGCAAACCAACTTCATGGTTCAACCTGCTATCAAAGGTCAAGGTCTGGAAATCCATGGCGTGATAAAGTGCATTAATCTCGCAAACAACAATTGCTGTTAAGCAGCCTAGCACAAAAAACTTGTAAATCTTGTTTATTGATTCACTCAACCTTCTATCCAAAAAGAAAATAATAGGGAAAACCAAAAGTGATGATTTAAGCTCCAAGACCGATGGCTGAAAATCTTCTGAGTAGATCAAAGAAATGCCATAAATAATATAAATGGCCATGAGATATAGAAAGCCGGTCTTGAAATTGTAAAACTCTTTTTTTGCGGTCAATGTAGAAAGTATAATGATAACACCAATGAGAATTGTGGAGGTTTTCTGGTCAATGGGTAGCACAAAACAAAATAAAAGCACTAGGTTTTTTTTCCATGAAAACAATAATGCCGAATATTTTTCCACAATTAGTTTGCTCTTAATTTTTCCAACAGTAAATCCTTTAAAAATATGGAGGTGGAGACAAATACCCTTGGGAACATTTTCTTGGGGTTTTGTAGGAATCTCATGAACCACTCTAGCCCTAAATCTATCCAAATTTTGGAAGGTCTCTCTATTGTGCCTGCATAAAAATCAAAAACTGCACCGATGGAGCAAATAATGTTGGTATTGAGGCTCTCTTTGTTTGCATGTACCCATTTTTCTTGTTTAGGGGCGGTCATACCAACAAATAAAATGTCTGGCTTAAAATCATTAATTACTCTTTGCATCGAGCTATTATCTTCAGAACTGAAAACTTTTTTGAAAGGAGGTGAAAAGCTACCAGATCGTACATTAGGATAATCCAATCTTATTCTGTTTTCAATAAGCTTTAAGGTTTTCACACTCGAACCTAAAAAGAAGCAGGATTTATTTTCTAACTGCGCCTTTTTCATTAAAAACTCAAAAACATCAAACCCTGCAATTTTATTTATTCTGGCACCATTGATAAATTTATGGGCATGAACAATTCCAATTCCATCAGGAATTAATATATTACTTGAAAGAAGAGCTTTTCTAAAAGTCTTGTCCTTTTTAGCTACAGCATAGCTATGAACATTTAAAGTATTAATCACACATTTTTCAGAGAAATTTGCTGTTTTTAAAGGAGTTGACAGCAAATTATACCCAAATAGTTTTTTATTCTCCATGTTAGACTTTAAACATCATTTTTAACTGTTTTATCCAATAAACCGTAAAATCTTGTTTTTTAATCTAACAAGTATTGAATGATTATTGGAAAATTGCTTCAATATAGTTCTATTGGGGATAACATTTTTATCAAACACAAATGTCTCTTTGTCCGATTTATCCAGTGTAGTCATATATTCTTTTATCACGAATTTAGTGTTTGAAGCTCTCTCTGAAAAACCAATATTTTCAACTTTGGACTCTCTTGGAAAGACTGCATATCTTTTGTTTTTCCACTGTTCATAGCAGAATACTATTGCCCAAGAGTCGATTCTACCTTTTATCTTGTTTTTTAACATGTAAGACATATCGCTCCCTGCTCTGTTAAAACTCCTCTTTTTTTTCTTGCTTTTTTGAAACAAATCATAGTCCCTTACCTCCCAATCTATTTTATTCCAGATCTCTTTCCAAGTTGCCCAGCCCCAACTGGATGCCCTCAAGGCATAATAGAAGTCTGCTTCTAAATAATTTAATTCTTTTAATGGCATCGTGTATCCAGAAATAGAATGAATCTTATCATTCCCTTTATAAAAATTTAATCCTTGATTAAGAAAACTGAGGAAGTTTCTAGAGGTCTTTAAATCGTCTTCAATCACAACAACAGCTCCATATTTGTTTACAACTTTTGTAACTCCTTTTATTATTGACTTAGCTAGGCCCAAATTTTCTTTTTGCTTAATTATTTTAATGGATTTAAAGCCCTCTGCTTTAGAAATGTACTCTCTCACTTGGTTCACTTTGGCCCTGTCCAAATTGCTCTTCGGGCCATCTGAAAAAATGAATAGGTCGCTCTCAGATGCCAAATAATTATTTTTTAACGCTTCTAAGGTAATCTTTGTTTCTTCCAATCTGTTGTATACAAACAGGCAAATTGGAGCAAATCCTTCAGTATATTCTAGGTCCATATTAGCTGTATTCATTTCAAAACAGGAAAGTAATTAAATGCTGACTTATAAACCAGGTCATCTATTGGTGCATACTTCCATGTTCCATTATCAAATTTTATGATAAAATTTGTAAGGAGCACTAGTAAAGCCAATGACTTAATAACGATGCTTGCCATTCCGCCAATAAATCTTTTGCCAATAAATATGGGGACAAGGAATGCTGAAAACGTATAAGCCAAATATCCATATCTATATGATAATAATGGATGAGATTCTGCTGTGAGTAATACCAAAAGAACAACAAAAATTATACAGTTGTTGAAATGATAAAGCTCTTTTCTCTTAAACCCATAGTTCAACAGTAATGCCAATAACAATACAATGGTATTAAAAACAAGTAAAATCTGTGGAACATCAATGCCGTCTGAAATAGTCTTTTTGCTCAATCTAACCAATAAATAGGTGAAAACATTGTTAAACTCAGCTCTTTCCAAGAACCAAATTGCAATATCCTGATAGGTTCTTAAAACTATAGCCAAAATTATTACAATTACCACGCCTCTCTTTATATTAATCTTTTTACGTGTTATAGGAACAAAAACAAGCGGTAAAAAAAATACCATAGTGGTATGTATAAAGATTGCAGCTATTAAATAGCTCCATTTATTCTTGCCTAAAATTACTTTATTTACTAAATAATATAAGAGGATTGAAAATGCTAAAAACTGACGCACCAAATGTGCTGAGAGGCTAAAAATTTCAAAAAAAAGAACGGCAAACAATACAGCAAAGAAAGCATCTGTGTTGTTTGCAATTTTCTCATAGAATAGTCGCACCGCCTTTAACAAAAAATAGTAAGAAAAGAACGTGAAAAAGAAGACAAACAGTTCAAAGCTTGCAACCCAGTGGAAAAAATACATAGCCCCATAAAAAAATGAATCCTTTCCAAGTGACGATAAATATTCAAAAAAGGATAAATCAGCAGCTAGTTGAAATTCATTAAAATAGGTTAATAAATCTGACTCATATTTTTTTGTTGTATTAATAAGTCCTAAAAAAACAGAAATCAAGACAACCAACAAGGAAGATACCTTCTTCCTTTTAAAGCTATTGTATATCTCAGTAGATATGCCGATAAGAGGATTCATAATAAATATAAACCCAATTAATAGTTTGGTAATTATGATGTTCAATGAGAATTTCAACGCTGCGTTAAGTAATTAAACAATTTTCCTTTCAAATTTCTTTTTCTTTTTATAGTAATATATTCCCAATAAAAGTAACAGTAATTCTGTACTAACCACGACATATGTCATTCCATAAATACCATAAAATTTGGTAACTCCAATTCCAAACAGGATATTTAGAAAACCCCCTGTCATCAAGATTTTCATTCTGGTCCCGTATGCCTTAATCGATGGAAAATAAAGAGTGTTGTAAAGCATATTCCACCCTGAAAAAAGAGCTATTAACCCTAAAATTTTAAATACATATGAATAGCTTGTAATTAATGGGTCATCATAAATAATATTGATGATTTTAGTTCCAAAAACAAGTATGACAACGGAAATACTCATGCCTACAATTACAATAAAAGGGGACATCTTGGCAATTATCCTAGCCTTTTTTGGTTGCTTGGAAAGCCATGGAAATATGGCTTGGTACATAGGAATAAAGCCATTTTTAATTGCCACAATAAGTTTTTCAAAACTTGAGTAAACTCCTACAATAGTATTTCCAGCAAACAACCCTAAAATAAAAACATTTGAAGCCGTATATAGGCTAATTGCGAAATTTGACACAAATAATTTAAAACTGTCTTTCAAAAGATCCTTAATCAACATGTATCCCGGTTTCGTAAAACCAACATATTTTAAGCTAAAAAGTAGCCCAAACAAGCCACCTAGGATATATCCCAATGAATTGAACAAAGGAACCAACCTGTAATCTCCCTCTTGTTTAATCAATATAAAAACCAATAAGGTAAAGACAACTTTCGAAAATATGTTAATGTAGGTAATGAATTTCATTTTCTCTATACCCTGAAAGAACCAAACTGGGAAAAGAGCCTGGCCTATCACCATTCCAAAGCTTAATAAGTATACGTCCATGTCATCATTAAATCTATCAAAAGAGTATACAATAATGATAATGGCTAAAAAGCTAGTAATGGCCAACACCACCTTTATAAAGACTATTCCCCAAAATATTTTTGAAAGTTTGATCTTATTATTTCGTTGCAACGAGATTTCCCTAGTCCCACTTAAGCTAAAGCCAAAATCCACAAAGACATTGAAAAATATGGTCAAAGATTGGGCGAACATAACTAGCCCGTATTTTTCTGCCCCCAATACTCTGACTAAATACGGAAGCGTCAATAAAGGAAGCACATAATTTGCTGCCTGGAGCAGTACAAGGAAAAAGTAATTCTTGGCAATTACTTTATTCTCATTTCTTTTAAGAAATTCCTTTACCATTTATTATTTATACAGATAATCCTGTCTTGTGTTTATAAAGAAAGATTCGTTTTTAAATTATCCTCTACAAAAGGTTGAGCTCTCGATTGATAAACTCATTGATGTTAGATTTTACACTCTGCTTATACTTTCTAAGCCATTCTTTAGATTTTAACTTGTAGCTGTTTGTAACTCCTTTTGTTTCTATTACTTGTTTCAATTTCTGGGCCGCTTCTTCGGGCATGGCAGAAAGTTTTATAAAAGCATCTTCGGGAAGCTCAGCAGGAAAAGAATACTCTGATGATACCACAGCCACACAACCATTGTGGTGAATCGATTTTAATAAAGCTCCCTCTACTGGAGAAGACCACAGAGATGGGTTCACAGCTATTTTACAATTCTCCAAAATGTGAGCCAGCCCACTTTCCCATGTTAAGGAAATAAATTGAACATTTTTTAAATCATCATAAAAAGGGGCAACCCTCCTCACTTCTGACTTTGAATAAGGAACAACAAAGCTATAGTCTTTTAAAATTTTGGCTGTTTCTAAGAAGAATTTGAGGCCTTTCGCCTCCGACAAAGTGTTATGGTATAAGAAATCATATACGTGAATAGCCTCCTCCCCTTTTTCACGTCCTGCCCTCTTTTCCATGGCAATCATCATCCCCAAATGACGAATGGAAACATTGGAACCATATCTCTCCTTTAACAATAAACCTTGATTGGGGTTCTGGGTTAAAAAGGCTATTCTATCCACATTTTTTTCTATCGTTTCTAAGAACAAATCATATTTGTCCTGTTCTTGTATAACGGGAAAGAAACTACAATTTTCATCTAAATGCGCCTTACGATTATTAATACATTTTATGCAAGGTTTATATCCCTTAACAAAATTGTACGACTTCTTACAAAAAAGAAAATTATCAAGAACATAAATGAATACATTGTTATTATTGATCAAATCAATGCAAATATCGAGACCAATGGACTGAGGGTGGAATATTAAAACATCCTCGTTCTTCAAAGCTGGTTTTGAAACAAACTGGACAACTTTATAGTATGTTTTTTTTAGAACCGAATGCAGCCCCATTTTTTTTGTGAGTTTTACAAAAAACCCGTCAGGGGTATTATAAGCAACCAAGTTAAAATTTACCTTGTTTGTATTCAATTGCTCCAGAAAAAAGGAAACAAAATTACCGGCACCTTTTTTACCGGGTTGTATACCGCTATAAACGTATAATTGCTTACTCATCTAATACGAATTGACTAAGGCCTTGTTCCAATGAAAACTTAGGGATCCATCCTAGCTTAACCAAACTGCTGTTATCGGCTCTAGAATCCTCTATTTCCCCTTGGCGCATAGGAATTGCCCCAAAAAGTAGTTTCGTTTCACTCGTTAGCAGTCTTTTCAAAAGTAACGCAAACTCTTTTATACTTACGCTTAGCCCCGTACCCACCTGAAACTCCTGGTACATATCTAATGTCTCGGTAGAAGACAAAACGGTTTCATAAGCCGAAACGACATCTTTAACATAGATAAAATCCCGTTTTTGTTTTCCTTCAGTCATCTTCACTTCACTAATGTTATCAGCCATTAACGATATTAGATTTGGAATGAATTTTGTTCGGGAATCGTTTTCACCATATATATGGAAAAGCTTCATATTTACTAATTTCAAAGAACCCTTACCCAAGACCAATAGCTTTAACCACTCCAAAGATTGCTTTTTGGTAAGGGTATACTCGGACAGATACGAGTAGGAATAATTGCTATTGAAAAAACTGTCTGTATTCAAAAACAAATCAACATCGTACTTCAAGCATAATTCCATTAAGGTTACAGGTAGGCTTATGTTTACTTTCAACATGGAAGAAATCGAACCATCCTGTTTCCTGTAAATGGTAGCCGTATGAATAACCGCATATACCTTATGATTGGAAAAAACACTATCCAAAGATTCCCCAGAAGATACAAACTCAATGGGCAGGTGCCTTACTCTATCCCTAGAGTTTTTTTCACTGGTCAGCCCAATAATGTGGTACGACTCCTTCAATGATTCTGCCAAATGACTTCCCAAAAAACCATTAACACCAGTTATTAAAAGGGTTTTCATTTTTAAAAATTCAATCCAAAAAACTCTTCTAGCTTTTCACCAACAAATTCGAAATGTTCTCGACCCAATGCTGGGAACAATCCAATCCAAAATGTGTTGTTCATTGTTATGTCAGTATTGGTGAGGTTGCCAACCACTCTATACTCTATTTCCTTAAAATATGGTTGTTTCGTAAGATTGCCTGCAAATAACAACCTTGACCCTATCTTGTTTTGATCCAAAAACCTCAGTAAATCAACTCTATCCGTGCCACAATCATCTTTTAGGGTAATAGGAAATCCGAACCAGGAAGGTGAACTGTTTGGAGTGGCCTGTGGTAAACTTATAAAATCGGTTACCCCGCTTAATCTCTCATAAAGTATCTTGAAATTCTCTCTTCTCTTTTCAATAAATCCCGATACCTTGTCCAGTTGAGCCAGGCCACATGCAGCTTGCATATCAGTAATTTTAAGATTATATCCCAAATGTGAATAAACATACTTATGGTCATACCCGAAAGGCAACTCTCCATGTTGCTGTTCAAAGCGACATCCACAAGTGTTATCAAATCCAGGAGCACAGTAACAATCACGGCCCCAATCCCTAAATGATTCCGCAATTGATTTTAGTTCCACATTATTTGTAAAAACCGCGCCTCCTTCTCCCATGGTTATATGGTGCGCTGGATAGAAACTTAAGGTTGCAATATCACCAAAAGTGCCTACCAATTGCCCATCGTATGTGGCTCCGAATGCATCACAACAATCCTCTATCAACCACAGTCCATGTCTCTCACAAATTTCTTTGACTATTCCAAGGTCAAAGGGGTTTCCAAGAGTATGAGCTAACATTATAGCCTTAGTTTTTGGTGAGATAGCAGCCTCAATAAGATTGACATCAATGTTATGTGTGTGTATATCAACATCCACAAAAACAGGAACAGCTCCAAATTGAACTATTGGGTTTACGGTGGTGGGAAAACCAGCGGCTACCCCAATTACCTCATCTCCTTTCTTAATAGCCCTATCTCCCAACCTGGGCGATGTTAATGTGTTAAATGCGACCAAATTTGCCGAAGAGCCAGAATTAACAGTAATGCAGTACTTTACCTTCAGAGTCTCTGCCAACTTTTTCTTAAAGGCATCATTAAATCGGCCGGTAGTTAACCATCCATCCAAAGAGGCGTCCACCATATTCTTAATTTCGTGTTCGTCTATTACTTTTCCTGCTGGAGGTATAGTTGTCTCTCCCGGCACAAATTCTTTTGCTGTATAGGTCAATTTTGCGTATTGCGAAACAAGTTTTACGATTTCTTGCCTTAAAACATCGGTTGTAATAATCTTTTCCATTTTAACTTTTGTTGTATTCTTTAATTTCTTGTAGACAATTTACCTGCATATTTTTGCCCGAAATCCAGTCCAAATGCCACTTTACAATTAGACCTAATGTATGGTCAAGGTTCCAATTTGGATGCCAATCAAGTCGATTTGCAGCTTTAGAGCAATCCAACTTTAAATAACCCGCTTCATGGGGATTGCTGTTTTTGTCTAACTGCCAACTTGCTCCACTCCCCCATTTTTTAACCATCTCATCAAGAATAAATTCCACGGATTTACAATCTTCATCATTAGGTCCAAAATTCCAAGCTTCAGCGAACTCATCTCCTTTTTCATATAATCTTTGAGCCAAAATCAAATACCCAGACAAAGGCTCCAAAACATGCTGCCATGGTCTTGTGGACAGTGGATTTCTAACTATAACAGGATTGGAGTTTTCAAACGCCTTTAAAATATCAGGTATTAATCTATCCTCCGCCCAATCACCTCCTCCAATAACATTTCCTGCCCTAGCAGATCCCACACAAGCAGTATCCGCTGTATTGAAGAAAGATTTGGTGTACGCCGAGGTAACTAGTTCGGCACAACCTTTACTACTGCTATAGGGATCATGCCCCCCCAAGGCTTCATTTTCTCTATATCCCCATACCCACTCCTTATTTTCATAGCATTTATCGGTAGTTACCGAAACTATTGATTTTAGGTTTGAACAAGATCTTGCCGCCTCTAACACATTTGCGGTTCCAATCACATTTGTAGTGTATGTATCAATTGGGTGACTATATGATAATCTAACCAGAGGTTGTGCCGCCATATGAATTACCACATCCGGATTAAAAGCGCTCATGCTTTTCTTTAAACACTGTAAATCTCTAATGTCAGCAATTTCGGATTCCATGTGATCGTCAACCTTGGCTTCTACAAATAAAGATGGGGTGCTGGGTGGGTTCAAAGCAAACCCTTTAACTATTGCTCCTATTGATTGTAGCCATAAGGATAGCCAACCCCCTTTAAAACCAGTGTGCCCTGTAATATATACTCTTTTAGAGTTCCAAAAGGAGGCATCAACCTTTGATCTATTCAATTCCATAATTTCCAAGGGGCCTTATTCGTGTTCCACAGTTTTTCTAAAAGAACTTTATCTCGCAACGTATCCATAGGTTGCCAAAAGCCTTCGTGTTTGTATGCCATTAACTGATTGTCGTGAGCTAAATTCTTCAACGGTTCTTGCTCCCAAACAGTGTCATCTCCACTAATCCTTTCGATTACTTTCGGAGATAAAACAAAAAAACCTCCGTTTATCAATGCACCATCTCCTCTTGGTTTTTCTTGAAATTGCTTTACCTCCCCGTCAACTATCTCCAATGCTCCAAACCTTCCTGGTGGATAGGTGGCGGTGAGAGTGGCTTCTTTGCCATGCGATTTATGAAAATCCAATAAGCCTTTAATGTCTATATCTGCCACCCCATCTCCATACGTAAAACAAAAGCTTTCTTCATCTTTTAGATATGAGGCAACTCTTTTTAGTCTTCCCCCGGTCATAGACTTGTCTCCAGTATCTACCAATGTAACTTGCCAAGGTTCGGCTCTTTTTTCATGAACAATCATTTTATTGTCCCTCATGTTAAATGTGAGATCTGATTGATGTTTGAAATAGTTGGCAAAATACTCTTTTATAACATATCCCTTATATCCACAACAGACTATAAAATCATTAATGTCATAATGTGAATAGGTTTTCATTATGTGCCATAAAATAGGCTTCCCCCCAATTTCAACCATTGGCTTGGGCTTGCTAACAGTTTCTTCACTTAATCGGGTTCCAAGGCCTCCGGCCAATATAACAGCTTTCATAACTTTATTTTAGGTTGAACTAACAAATGCATCTGAATAAAAGTGATTCTCTAGAAGACCGTTTTCTAATAAAAGCTTTCTAGAAGATTCTATCATGTTATTTGAACCGCAGGCATATACCTGGGAATTTTTAAGGTTGTCAACGTTTTTAAGTACCGCATTTTGAACATATCCTTTTTCACCTTTCCATGTGCTATCTGCTCTTGAAAGAACTGGGATAAAATTAAACTTCATACTAAGTTTTCCAGGATTCCAATAAATATCTTTTTCATATCGACCTCCCCAGAAAATCATTATCGTCTTTGCTACGGCTAAATCCGGGTTTTGATCCAAATATTCTAATATTGCCTTTATTGGTGCAATCCCAGTTCCTGTAGCCATAAAAATGACTGTGTCTACTAGGGATTTTCTATAAAAAAAGGTTCCAAAAGGCCCTTGCAGTCTTAATAAGTCGTTCTTTTTAGCTTCTTGGAATAAATAATTGCTCATAAATCCTTTTTCATACTTTTTGATAAAAAATTCCAACCGTCCATCAACGCGCTGGGCATTTGCAATGGAGTAACTCCTTTTAATGTTACCTTTTATTATATTCACATACTGACCAGATAAAAACTTAAAGTTACAATTACTAGGAGGCAACCTTAAAATTAACCTTATTACGTCATCGGTGATTCGTTCCAGGTCATCTATTTTAGCAGGCACCATTCTAGGTTTTTGTATATCTAAATCTCCTAAATCTTCAATATCCAATTTAAGATCAGATTTAGGAATTGTGTTACAAGTAAGTATATAACCTTGATTTTTTTCAACATCTGAAAGAACCGTTTCATCATTAATCTTTTCATATGAACCCTTCAAGACTTTTGCCTTACAGCTCATACATCTGGCCATTAAACAACTATGATCTAGTGTTATTCCACTCTCAAGTGCTGAATTAAAAATGGTTTTGTCGGTATCCGCAGAAAAGCTGGAGCCATTTTTAAGCGTTACCTTATGAGCCATTTGTAATCTTTAAAGCATTAATTAAGTTCTAGAATATCCTTTAAGGAATTTTTTTAGCTCTCTCATTCCAAGAACAAAAAAAACCAATCCAAAAAAAAGCATCGGAAAAATAAATTTATAACTCTTCCAAAACCCCTTCAACTTTACTCCTCGGTTGGGAAAATCACTGATCACATTCAAAATTGAAGCTTTGTTTGCCTTTTCCCGGTTTAATTGTACCAATCGGTTTTTTAAAATCTCTCTTTCTTTGACCAGTGCTAATTCTTTATTTTGTGATTCTCCGTTCTCAGCTAGGTTAATATTGGTGCCCTGCATAGGCTTTTCGGCTTCTTTTTCCAAAACAGTCTTATACAAATCTTGTAAAGCGTCAACTTCGACCAATTGCTGGTTAATAATTGAATCTTGTAATTCTAAATTGATATCATTAATTCCCTTCTGAAGCTTAAAATATTCGTTGGCAGAAATGGATTCAACAATGGTTGGTTGCACTTTTTTGGCAACCAAATTATTTGTGCTAATCAATGAAATTTGATGAAACCTCGCATCCATTGAATTAAAATTCTTCAAATAGGACTCAAAATCTATGGCCTTTACCGTTGAGGTGTCCAATTCACGCACAAACTCATCAAATAATTTGATTTTTTGGTTTTCATCGGAATAGGAATCCACAAAAATTTCTTTTATCGATGCAGCTTCACTAGTTGAAATTTTAAGAGCATCCGCCAACGCAACAGAATCTTCTGCTTTTGCTAAATCATTATAAAAATCAATGTTGTTGTACAATTGCTGAACGCTGTTAAAATTGGGTTCCACCACCATTTTGGAGATATACTTCTCTGGTTTTATGGAATCCAAAATGTAGCCCCCAACCGCTCCAACTACCACGGCAATGCCCAAAATGATACCATTCTTTTGGAGAAAAAGGAGAAAAAGGATTAGGATATGAAATAACCCCTTGAATATTGAACTTATAAAATTGAAAAGTTTTTGAAAACCACGGCCTATCAATTGGAACAATTGTCCCAAATCTATTTCATCCGATGGTGTATTTACTGGTTGTTCTGGCATGCTTATTATTCTTTTTGTTCCAAATTATGATAGTCTTTATACCACTTTACAAAAGCACACAGCCCTTCTTGCAAGGAAGTTGTAGGTCTGTAAGCAACCGCTTTTTCAAGTTTTCCCGTATCGGCATACGTAATTTTAACATCGCCCGGCTGCATGGGCATCATTTGCAAAAGGGCCTTTTTTCCAAGTTCGTTTTCCATTGTTGTGATAAAATCCATCAATTGGATGGGGCTTGCGTTTCCAATGTTAAAAACCTCATGCTTCAAATCTTCACCGCGCTTATGGTTCAACATCTTCACCAAACCTTCTATGATGTCGTCTATATAAGTAAAGTCTCGCTGCATTTCACCATTATTGAAGACTTTGATTGGATTACCTTTTGAAATTGCCTCTGCAAAGAGCATCGGAGCCATATCGGGTCTTCCCCAAGGACCGTATACGGTAAAAAACCTTAGACCTGTAGTTTGAAAACCATAAAGGTGGCTATAAGCGTGGGCCATGACCTCATTGCTCTTTTTGGTCGCTGCATAAAGGCTGACTTGTTGGTCCGTTTTTTGATCTTCCTTGAACGGAACATCAAGATTGTCCCCATAAACCGATGAGCTTGACGCAAAAATCAAATGACCTACCCCATGATGTCTACAAAGCTCCAAGATATTGGAGAAGCCCACCAGATTTGACTGCACATACGAAAAAGGGGATTCTATGGAATACCTTACCCCAGCTTGCGCGGCCAAGTGCATGATTACATCAAATTTATTATTCTTAAAAAAAGCGGACAGAACCTCGTAATCTTCAAGGTTACATTTTATAAAACCAAGATTTTTATCCTTTACAACGATTTCTCCATAATTGAACTCACTTTGTATAAAACCCAACTCTCTTAAACGGGCGTACTTTAAATTTACATCGTAGTAAGTGTTCAAGTTATCCAGGCCAATTACTTCATGTCCCATCCCAACAAGTCTTTGGGTAAGATGAAAACCAATAAATCCGGCTGCTCCCGTTACCAAAATCTTCATTCCTCAAAAATTTGTTCCAAAATTTTCTTTGTGATCAAATAGGTGGGTTTAACCCCTGTGGTTCCCAAGCCTCCAGAAGCTAAGGTGCTCCCTGTTTCCAAAGGGTTGTCCGAAGCATAATAGGCATACCTCACTTTTACATCCCTGTTGATGCTCTTTCGAATCTTAGAGGCCGATTGGATGGCTTTCTGATAGTGTATGCCCTCCATTTCCAGCCCTATGACATTCCATGTTGATTCGTGAAAGAACTTTAATATGTCCTTATTCTGCAAGGATGTGCCCAAAACCGTGACCATGGTGCCTTCGAGTACCTTAAGGCCGTTTCCTTTAAAATCATCTGCGCTCAGTTCGTTCTCAAAAGGGTAGTTGTCCGCTGTACCTTCAAAAATATGGGCGTTCGGAATCATCAAATCTCCTTTTCCGCCTTCTAAAATACCGGCCTTTCCCATTATGGATATGGATTTTACATTGAGAAAATACCTTTTTCCATTTGAAACGTAGGGTTTCAAGAATTCATCGATCGTTTCATAAGCTTGTTCACCAAAGGCATAATCCATGACAAAGATAACGGGTTTTTCTTCCTGATTCATAGGGCTGTTAAAACTGTAACAGCAGGCACCTTCCATAACGGCCGATGTGTCAAAAATTTGCACATCTATATTGGCTCCGGAGGCGTCATCCAAAAAGACCATCCCCTGTTCCTCTGCATAGGAAATCACTTTTTCCCTTAACGAATCGTTGTTCGGTTTGCTGAGGGCTTCATAAATTTCAAGTTTGTCTCCCGATGGAAATTCTTCTGCTAGGGCTATGGTCGCAAACAAAGAATTCATCACACTGTGCATGTTGGCGCTTATGATGTGGATCGGTCGCTGTAACAACCCTCTTTTTTCCAAGGTTTGCTTAATGTGGTTGGCCCAGCGTTCGCCGTGTATGTGATGGCCTATCCGTTCCCTGAGCAAGGGACTGAATGTTATGGTCCTTTTATCTCCGGTTGTTTCTTCCTCAATGGCCAATTTGCCCAACCAGTACATCACGTTCAACAGCTTGTCCGGATTTTTGGGTGTGGCCAAAATGGAAAAAACCTCGTATACCTCATCATAGGAATGCCCAAGGATATTGGCTAGGTGAATCAACGCAATTTCCCGTTCCGCTTTGGTCTTATCTTCAGAAAGTATGAACTCTTCCAATTTGTCCCAATCCCTGATGGTTGAATTTGAATCCTCTAAATACACCCGATCACAGATTTTGTTCGATTCAATGAACAAAAAGGTCAAGTGCGTTAAAATATCATAGACATCGGATCGGCCCCGGGTGATTTCTATGTTCATCTGCTCATCGTCTATGCGATAGCAATTTCTTCTTCGCTTTGAGGGGACAATGGGTTTTAAATGCGATTTGGAGTAGCCTTCGTCCGAGGTTAAATTGATGTAACGGCACTGTTCAATTCCTTCTGGCAATCGCTCCAGAACATAGATCAATCCGTTCAGTTCGGCCTTTTCCTCAGAAATGGACCCGTAGATTTCTGGGCGAAGCACCAAAAGTGCATTTCTAAGGGAATTGCCCGAAATTCCAGAGGGTTTGTAAAACCCCCGGTTCAAAAGATGCCGCATGGTAACGTACAAACGCTCAATGGCATTTGTAGATTCCTGGGCCCTGGTAGTTTGGTGCACCTTTATCGCCATAATCTCAGTACAAAGGTATAGCTATTCTGAAAAATCTTACGCTTTGTTTTCAACTCCCCTTAAAATTGTGGAGCGCTTCGGCCAATTTTCTGTCGTTCGAAAGTCGTTGCACTTTGTTCTGACCGCCCAATTTTCCAATGGATTTCATATACTCCTGAAATCCGCCTTTTTTGATCTGGGTAACCTTTAAGGGCTGTAAGATGCTGCCCGCTATCAAATCATAATAGTAGCTGTTTTGGCTTTTCATGGATGTTTCCAATTCTTGCAAGAATCGCTGCATATCGGATGGGGCCTCTTCAAATTCGACCAGCCATTCATGATAGGGCAGGCCCTCCTTGGGGTTGGTCACTGGAGCCACCGTAAATTCATTCACTTTGGCATTGGTGGCCTGTATGGCTTTTTGCATGGCTTCTTCCACTTCCTTGGCAATGACATGCTCTCCAAAGGCTGAAATAAAATGCTTTATACGACCAGAAACAATCACCCTGTAGGGTTTTAAGGAAACAAACTGAACGGTATCGCCTAAGTTGTAGCCCCAAAGTCCAGCATCTGTGGAAATGACCATTACATAGTTCACCCCCAATTCCACATCCCTTACGGTAAGCCGTTGTGGGTTTTCGTCAAAAAATTCATCAGCCTTTACAAACTCATAAAAGATGCCTGCATTCAGCAGCAGCAGCATTCCCTTTTCTGTTTGGGAGTCCTGATAGGCAAAAAATCCTTCGCTCGCCGGAAAAAGCTCTATACTGTCTACCCTCCTTCCCATCAGGGCCTCAAATTTTGCCCGGTAGGGTTCATAATTGACCCCGCCATAAATAAACAGCTCAAAGTTTTTGAAAAGTTCGCCGATCTTTTCGCCAGATTTGGCATTCAGCTTCTCAAAATACATTTGTACCCAGGAAGGGATTCCTGCAATAACCGTCATGTTCTCCTGTTCGGTCTCCTCAATGATCTTATCTACCTTGGTTTCCCAATCCTCAATACAGTTGGTTTCCCAACTGGGCAAGCGGTTTTTTTGAAGGTAGCCTGGGACATAGTGGGCCGATATGCCCGACAACCGCCCTGTTTTTATGCCCTTTTTTTCAGTAAGCACGGGACTTCCCTGTAAAAAGATCATCTTACCGTCCACAAAAGTTGAATTCCCTGTTTCGTGAATGTAATTGAGAATGGCGTTCCTGGATGCGTTTACTTGGTTTTTAATGGATGTGGCCGTAATGGGGATGTACTTTGCCCCCGAAGTGGTGCCCGATGTCTTGGCAAAATAAATGGGCTTTCCGGGCCAGAGCACATCCGTTTGTCCCTCAATTATCTGTTCAACATAGGGCTTTAACCCTTCATAATCCCGGATGGGCACCATGGAAACAAAATCCCCATGGTTTTCTATGTGCTCAAAGCCATGGTCCTTGCCAAACTGCGTTTCTTTGGCCTTTTGTACTAAATACCGAAAGGTTTTTTCTTGTGCCGCTATCGGATTTTCTATCCATTTTCTGTTCTTTCGGGCAATTTGCGCCGCAAAGATCTTTGCAGCAAACGATTTTAAGGACATGAAATTTTAGTTGAAATCTATATAATCTTGCGGATTGATCGGTTTTCCGTTGTTCCAAAGCTCAAAGTGAAGGTGTGGCCCTGTGGTAAGTTCCCCCGTATTTCCCACGCTGGCTATCACTTCTCCCGCCAACACCAGATCTCCTTGGGATTTACTTAACGAACCATTGTGCTTATATACCGATAACAGGCCGTCCTTGTGTTCCACAATGATGACATATCCTGTTTCCGAGGTCCATTCAGAAAAAATGACCGTACCATCGGCAACGACCTTTACCGGACTGTTCGTTTCCGAAACAATGTCTACGGCGTAATGCTTTTTCTCGGCATCATAGCCCTGGGTAATAGCGCCCTTGACCGGCGGGAAAAAAACAAGGGATGCATTGGTGCCGTTTCTTTCAAAAATATTGTACTTGTCCTCTATTTCCACTTCTTCCCTTAGCGCCAAATCTGCCTGAATGGGCCGCAGGTCCAAGGTAGATGGGTCTAATTTGTACTTCTCGAACAGGGAATCCCTGTTGGCCACATTGTTTTCCACCTCGCCCCTAAGCACAAGCCGTACATTATCCAAATACTTATTGGTATAATTAAGAACGGTCACTAAGGAATCTGTCCTATAAGTGAGTTCTGTTGCCTGCCGCTTTAATCGTGTAGATGAATATCCGGGGATATATTCACGCAAGGGCGTAAAGGCAATGAACAGGGTTGTAAAACCAATCAAAAGAATAATGAACAGTGTTCCGGTAACAAAAACATTTAATCGGTTAAGCTTAAAAGAAATCTTTTCTTCAAAAGTACTTTCGTTCAAGATTACCAACCGATACTTGTGAAGCAGCTTTTTTCTGATTTTTTTTCCTTTTTTCTCTTCTTTTGCCATAGTAAGCAAAGATAATCTTAGAATTTAAAATCCGTGTTCCACAATCAATTTTGTGAATTTTTTAGAGGATTTCCGTCAATAAAAGCCCTCTTCATCACTTAAACCAACTTTTTGGGAAAGGATAGCCATTCTTTTTGTAATTTTATTCTTCAATTGATTTTGATATGATAGTGCTAGGTATATTTTTAGGAATTATAGGCCCTTGGCAAATTGCGTTGATCGTTGTGATTGTCCTTCTCTTATTTGGTGGCAAAAAAATTCCTGAATTGATGAGAGGTCTTGGTAGTGGCATCAAAGAGTTTAAGGACGCCACAAAAGAAGAGGAAAAACTGGAAGATAAAAATCCTGAATAAATTTTACTTCCCTCCTAATCAACATATTTATTGGGGTTCTTTCTTGTGATCAACAACAAATTTTGTTGGTTCATGGTTTCATTTTGGCTTTTCACAACAAAAAATAACCACTCATAGGGACAATTCCTATTTTTGACATTCGGTTTAACCAATTCCTTGTTCTTTAGACAGATACGGACCAAGGGCCAATTGATAACGTAAACCCTACAATGTTCAAACTCACTACCATACTGTTCGCCTCATTACTTACTCTGTTGTCCAACGGGCAGGCCATTTCCTCAGAGTCAAGCCAATCCTCTTTGGAGCATAACGATCCTTTGAACGCCTCTCCCTATCAGGCTTCCGCAAACTCCAAGCATCAAGAAAAAAGAACTATTGCGGACAGGCTCGTGGATAAGGCCGATGAATATTTTGGAAAAATGTGGTATGCCGAGGCCGCTGCCCTATACGATGAGATTCTAAAGGATTATCCTGACCAACTTTCGGACGCCTTGTTGCAAAAGGCCGGGGATTCACATTACTTCAACTCAAATATGAAGATGGCCTTCAAATGGTACGATAAACTCTATGCTAAACACAAGAGCGGACTGGACCATCAAAATCTATTTAGGTATAGCCATACGCTAAAAGGCACGGGACGTTATGCCAAGGCCAAAAGAATAATGAACATTATTGGGCTACAGAACAAAGCGGTATCTTCCAATGTTGGTGCCTACGAGGCCAAATTAAAGGCACTGAGAAAAAAGCAAAGCACACAGATTATCAACCTGAACAGCAATTCTCCCTTTTCAGATTTTGCACCCATGTTTTTTAATCAGCATGATTTGGTCTTTGCATCGGCCAGGGACACCTCATTTTTAAAAACTAATCGGTATAAATGGAACAACCAAGCCTATTTGGACCTTTATGTTGGTGGCGTAAACGAATACGGTAAAGTTGAAAACATAAAAAAGTTCCCTAAAAAAATAAACACCAAATACCATGAGGCCGCCGCCACCTTCTCCCCTGATGGGAAAGTCATGTATTTTACCCGGAACAACTATGGTAAAAAACTGCGCAGGGATAAGGATGGGATCAACCATTTAAAACTGTACAAATCTGTTTTATACAATGGAAAATGGTCCGAAGCCGTGGAATTGCCCTTTAATAGTGAACATTATTCCACAGGCCATCCCGCATTGAGTCCCGATGGCAAAGCATTATACTTTGTCTCGGATATGCCGGGAGGTTTTGGGGACACGGACATCTATGTCGTTGACATCAGGGAAGATGGTTCTTTCTCCCGCCCAAGAAATTTGGGCAGAACCATTAATTCGGACCAAAAGGAGATGTTTCCCTACGTTACCAAGGAAAAACTATATTTTTCATCCAATCGAGCCTTTGGTCTTGGCGGACTAGATGTTTATGCCGCTACCTATCACAATGATCTCTATGAAGTGGCCACTAACCTGGGGGAACCCATAAACAGCAACAAGGATGACTTCTCGTACATTGTTGATGAAGAAAACCAATCGGGATATTTTGCTTCCAACAGAAAAGGCGGAAAGGGCGATGATGATATTTACTCGTTCAGGGATATCTCCGTTGAATCTAAAATCCTTAAAAGTTCCGTGGTCGGGGTGGTGTTTGAAAAGATGACCGGAAGGGTAATTTCTGATGCAGTGGTCCAATTGATGGACAGCGACAACTACGTTTTGTTCGAGGGCAAATCTGATGAATTCGGCAATTTTGAATTTAATGACCTAGCGCAGAACGCATCCTATTTGCTCAAGGCTAAAAAGGAAAACTACAAAGAGAAGACCATTACCCTTGAAACAGAAGATATGGAAGAGGTGAGTGCCAACCTACTGCTGGAACGTGTGGCGAAAGCACCTAAGGTCAAGGAAAAGGACCGCTATAAGCTATACGAGGCGCAGCCCATCTATTTTGATTTTGAGCGATATTCCTTAAGGGAAATATCCAAAAACCAATTGGACGATCTGGCCGTGGCCTTAAAAGACAATCCCAACATGACCATAAAGATAGCATCGCACACAGATAGCCGGGGATCAAGAGCTTTTAACAAATGGTTGTCCCAAGAAAGAGCAAATGCTACAAAAGAGTATCTGTTGACTCTAGGGGTGCGCCCTGCACAGATAGAAAGTGCCATAGGCTATGGTGAAGAACAGCCCATAAATGAATGCAGGGACGGTGTTCCGTGTTCTAGATTGGCACATCAAAACAACAGAAGGTCTGAGTTTATCATTACAAATTACTGAAAGCCACTATAGCCATTTGATTGTCTTTAAAATGGATTCCAATTCAAACATATAGTCGCGTTTCTGTGTGGATGGGGCAAAGGCAAAAGCCTCAATAATCATCCTTCTGTCGTGTTCCTTATCGTTGATGATATAGGTTAAGAACGGCCCAGCCATGGGGTATCCGTTTATTTCCCAGATTCCTTTGGCCTCAGCGGCTTTTTTACCCCCAATCTCCACAGGAAAAACATATGGGGCAAATGCTTTCTCGGTCATCATATAGGTGTTCTCATAAGGGCCTGGCACATATTTCTTCCCTATGGAATCCCTCATCTTTACAATATCGGCAACAAAGGTGGAATCGTTGCTAAAACTGTCCATGGGCATGGTATAGGCTATGATGTTCATGGTGCCCTTTGGTATTTGGCGATCGATCCACACAAAATTATCTTCTTGTTTTCCTACCCTATAGGCCGATGGAATGGTCATCTGAATACCAAATTCCTCTTCCAAGGCCTTTTCGCGGTTAAGTGAGCGGGTAAACCGCTTTTGTGTTTCGGCCATTTCGTTTTCTTTAAACGCTGCTATCGCCTTATCTGCCACAGCATCAATATTGGCCACCAGTTCATTATAATTGGCGCCCTTGACCACTGCAACCCTTTGTGGGGAGGCATATACATTGCTTTTTACATGACCCAATGAAATGGTGTCCTGTTCTATAAACAAAATAGATCTTGAATGTTTTACGGCGCCCTTGAACACCTGTGGGGGTACCTGTGTCAACGAAAAAATGGGCTGTATGGGGGAAAGTCCCAATGCAGGTTGGGCAAAGACGTCACGAACGTGGTCGCCAACGGCCCCTTGCCAAAGTCCGTCTTCCATAACAACCATGAGCGAGTTTACCGCTCCCGTGGAAGAAGGCAAATAGCTTTGTCCCTTCCCGTTCCGATTGCAAGAAATCATTATTAAAAGAAGGCCGCATAACGTTAGTCCAAGTTTTTTCATTTTTATGGGTTGAAGGTGATTGTAATATCCATGCTGTGGATGATAACAAAAGTAAAGCCAAAATCCATTCTAAGGAAACTGAATGAGTGATTGGCCCCGTTGGTTGAGTAAAACCAAATTTATACCAATTGGTGTTTTTGGATGTGGCGCTTCGGTCATATCCTTAAGAGGAGCAGTCACACAGCCGAAGCTTTGTTCCCGGCTTTAAGCTGTTGCCGCTCAATCCATTCCAAACACGAAGGTTTTCTATGGTCACTCCGGGGTATTTTTGGGAAATGGTCCATAAGGAATCGCCCGATTGTACCACATGTATCTTGGAGGGATCCTTGGGCATTTGTATACGGGTCTTTGTTTGGGTCTTGGCGGTATTTTGCTTTTTTTGGGCAACGGCTACCGGTTTTCTGGGATAGATGGTGAGGCGCTGGCCAATTCTTAACTTATCACTCCTTAGCCCGTTCCACCGTCTTATCTGGCTTACGCCAACACCATAACGTTCTGCAATCTTGCCCAAATAATCCCCGCTTCTTACCTTGTAACGCAGCCTACGTTCCGTTTTGACCAATTCCGGAAGTGGTTTTTCCATGGAATCCAATTGTGCCTTGGCATAGGCATAGATGGCCTTTTCGTTGTTCACAAATGTTCCCAAATGCTTTATGGGAAGCCGAAGGGCGTATTGTTTGCCATCAACTTTAGGAATGATGTTCAACTTATAGGACGGGTTCAATACTTCCAGTTCTTTGGTTGAGATATCCACCGTTTTAGAGATATGGTCAAAGGTCAAGGTGTTTTTTACCCAAACCGTATCGGTTTCAAAATAAGGTCTTTCAACCCGCTCAGGCTGTAAGTCGTGTTCCTCTGCATACTCAAAAAGGTACATGGTGGCCAAGAATGCCGGAACATAGCCCGCTGTTTCACGTGGAAGAAACATTCTAATGTTCCAATAGTTCTTATACCCACCAGAGCGTCTAATGGCCTTGTTTACATTGCCGGGACCCGAATTATAGGCTGCAAGGGCCAAATCCCAATCATTGAAAATACCATACAGTTGCGAAAGATATTTGCAAGCGGCACTGGTAGAAAATATAGGGTCGCTTCGCTCATCTACATAACTGCTAACATCCAATCCGTGCATCTTGCCTGTGGCGAACATAAACTGCCACAGCCCTGTGGCTCCAACCCTTGATTTGGCACGGGGATTGAGTGCGGACTCCACAATGGCCAAATACTTTAGCTCCAACGGTATGTTGTGGTTGTCCAATTCCTGTTCAAAAAGCGGAAAATAAAATTGGCTCAGCGCCAGCATCTTCTCCATCAAAGGGCGCTTCTTCGTCAAAAAACGCTTAATGACGCTCTCTAGAGAGGGATTGTAAGCAATATTGAAAGGTGTCTTTGAGTCCAGATAAGCCAATCTGGCCTTTAAGGTATCTGTGGGGAGGTCTATCGGCATGTCGTCCGTGGCAGCATCATTCCCAAGCTCCGTCAACATTTCTACAAAATACCCTTGGGTCTTGTGCATTTCCTGCATCCAGATACTATCATATCGGTAAGCTTCATCATGATCCTTCAGACCAAATGATGAAGCTTGTTTCTCTATGTGTTGAATGGTCTTGTGCTCAATGCCTAGATTGGCCTGCATGGCATCCACAACATTCGGGGAAACCAATGCGGACGAATCCCTATGCTTTACATTGAGGGAATCTTTTTCTTGGGCCATCATGGTCAACATGCCCAAAAACAACCAACATATACCGATCAACAATTCGTTTAACTTCATTTAGATGTTACTTTGATTGAGTATCGACGAAAATGCGGCATTTTTATCGATTTTAAAAGGAATCCCGCTAAAACCGACAAATTTTAAGACAAAACCAAGTGTTTTTTAACGGTTATCCGTTAAGTATGGCTGCGATACCGGGGAGGGTTTTTCCTTCCAGGCTTTCCAACATGGCGCCACCGCCAGTAGATACATAGCTCACCTTGTCCTCAAACCCAAACTGTTTTACCGCAGCCACGGAATCTCCGCCCCCTACCAAGGAAAATGCCCCGCTTTGGGTGGCCTCATCAATAAAGTTTCCTACGGCTATGGTTCCTTTGGCAAAATTTTCCATCTCAAAAACTCCTACAGGACCATTCCATAGTATGGTTTTTGAATTCAATATTACCTCCTTAAAATTCTCTAAGGTCTTGGGCCCGGCATCCAAGCCTTGCCAACCATCGGGTATAGTGGTTACCTCTACAACTTGGGTGTTGGCCGAATTGTCAAATTGATCTGCTGCCACTACATCAACGGGAATGTGTACTTGAACACCCTTTTCCTTGGCCTGCTTTAAAATATCTAGGGCCAAGTCCATCTTGTCATCTTCACAAATGGAATCGCCAATCTGTCCGCCTTGGGCCTTCACAAAGGTATAGGTCATGCCCCCACCAACTATTAGGTTGTCCACTTTGTCCAATATGTTCTCTATAATGGTGATCTTTGAAGAAACCTTTGCCCCACCCAATATGGCCGTTATTGGTTTTTCCCCAGTTTGCATAATTTTCTCAATAGCTTCGATCTCCCTTGCCAAAAGGTATCCAAAGCATTTTCTTTCCTCAAAATAATTGGCCACTATGGTTGTGGATGCGTGGGCACGGTGCGCTGTTCCAAAAGCATCATTGATATAGATGTCGCCAAATTTGGATAGCTTTTCGGCAAAGGTTTCATCGCCTTTTTCCTCTTCTGCATAGAACCTGAGGTTTTCCAAAAGCAAAACCTCACCGTTTTCCAAGCTGTTATAGGCTTCCTCCACATCTGGGCCAATACAATCAGATACAAATTTTACTTGAACACCGATAATTTCCGATACAGCGCCTACAATGTGCTTTAAGGACATTTCTTCATTGACCTTGCCTTTTGGTCTCCCCATGTGGCTCATTAAAACTGCGCTTCCGCCATCTTCAAGAACCTTTAAAATGGTAGGTTTTGCACCAACAATCCTACTGGTGTCGGTTACATTTAAATCACCATCCAAGGGTACATTAAAATCCACTCGGATCAAGGCTTTTTTGTTCTCAAAATTGTAGTCGTGAAGTGTTTTCATATTCATTTGGAATTAAAGCGCAAAATTAATCAAATACCTATGGCAATTGAAGGATTGTCAATGCTATTTTTCCCTTTGGGTATCTTAAAACCGACTTCCTTTTATTGCCCTTAAATTACAGTATCTTTGAACGATGTTGTTCAACGAGGTTCTAGGTCAAAATCACATCAAAAAACACCTGATGTATACGGCAGATTCAGGGAGAATACCCCATGCCCAGCTGTTTGTGGGTCCTGAAGGTGCTGGAACCCTGCCCATGGCCTTGGCCTATGCCCAATACCTGATTTGCGGTACTGGTGAAGGGCAAAATGAAGTCTGCAACAACAAATGTGCTTCGTTGAGCCATCCTGACCTTCATTTTGTTTACCCTGTGGCCAATATCGAAGGCATAAAGAATGCCATTAGCGATGATTTTATTGCCCATTGGCGGGAATTTGTGAAAACACAGCCCTACGGAAACCTCTTTGATTGGTACCGACAGATTGGGATAGAAAAGAAACAGGGGCAGATTGGTGTGGAAGAGGCCCAGAACATTCTAAAAAAATTGTCGCTAAAAGCTTATGAGGGTGGCAAAAAGGTCATGATTATATGGATGGCGGATAAAATGAACACTTCCGCTGCCAATAAACTGCTCAAACTTATTGAAGAGCCTTCTCCTAAAACGGTCATCATCCTTATTGCAGAAAATGAGGAAATCATCATTAATACCGTTCGGTCTCGTTGCCAGATTCTTAATTTCCCTCCGCTACAAGAAGAGGTGATAGCAGAAAAATTAATCCTTGAAGGTCTTGGCGAAACCAAGGCTCGGCAGTTGGCCCACGAGTCCAACGGAAACTTTAACAAAGCCCGAGATTTGGCCCAAAGTGATTCTGAAGACCTAGTTTTTGACCGATGGTTTGTGCTTTGGGTAAGGGCTGCTTTTAAGGCTAAAGGCAACAAATCTGCCATCCATGAACTCATAGCATGGAGCGAGGAATTGGCCAAGAACGTGAGGGAGACCCAAAAAAACTTTTTGAGGTATTGCATTGCCATCTTTAGACAGGCCTTGCTTTTAAACTATGGTGCGGAAGAACTGGTTTATGCCAGAATCCATGTAGATAATTTTGATTTGGGCAAATTTGCCCCTTTTGTACACGAGAACAACATTGCGGCCATTACCCAGGAACTGGAGAGGGCGCTGTACCATATAGAACGCAACGGCAATGCCAAATTGATCTTTACCGACCTATCCATAAAATTAACCCGGCTCTTGCATACCAAAGCCGCATAAACATAGTCTATGCCCTTAGATTTTACAAGCCACACCGCAGAGCTCGTACTCCTGCTTTTTTTATTCATCGTTTTTTTGCAAAGCGGATTGGACAAGATTGTTGATTGGAACGGCAATCTCTCCTGGCTAAAAGAACATTTTTCCAAAACCCTGTTTAAGAATTTGGTTCCCCTGCTGCTGGGAACAATAACCCTACTTGAAATACTTACCGGTATCCTCGCATTCACGGCTGTTGTGAAGCTTATCCTCCATGGGGAGAAATTATTTGCTTTTTATGCCGCTGTGTGTGGTTGCCTTACCTTGCTCATGCTCCTATTTGGCCAACGGATGGCCAAAGACTATGAGGGGGCAAGAACCTTGGTCGTCTATTTAATTGCCACGGTTTTTTTACTCTATTTGGTGCAATAAAAAAGCCCTTGTAACAAGGGCTTTATATACTATTTGAAATGGTTTTGGTTCTAGTTCCCGTACTTATTGTTTAGGATTTTCAAGATTTCCTTGGTAAGGTCTTTGTTGTCTTCACCAAACAGAACACTGCCTCCTTCACCGCCACCCAAGATATAGGTGTATCCGTTGGCTTTGCCGTAATCACCAATTTCTTGTTTGACCTTGCTGATGACGCTATCCATCTCTGTTTGTCCATCCATTTGAAGGGTTTGCTCCTCCTGTCTTAATTGCTGGCCCACGAATTGGCTCCGTTGTTGAAGCAAGCCAAGTTCTTCTTGCGTGGATTTACGAGACATTGAAGGGTCTTTTGATTGAATGGCCTGATATTCCAATTGAAAAGCCTTGGAAATACTGTCGCTTTTCTTGGTCAAGGCCTCGGCTTTCTTTTTGTATTTATTCTCTATATCAATCTTTTCTTGATATCCGTCCATCAATTCAACATTGTCCACATAGCCAATCTTATCTTGTTGGCAAGAGGCCATGAGAACCATTGCTAATACAATACCTATTTTTTTCATGTTTAAAGTTTTGGTCGGGCAAAAATAGGAAATCATCACCCTTTCCCCTTAAAAATTTAGTTAATAGACCACAAAACCTACCCCCTATGTCTTAACACATAAATAATCGAGGAACACTCTTTGTTCATTAGGGCTGACACATTTGAAACCCATCCAATGACAAATGCCATGATATGGTTTGGTTTGCCACGTTTGTACTTTTCGGAGAGCAAAGAGACATAAAAGGCATCAAACCACATGGGTTTGGTTTTGACCAATTCCATGCCAACCTCTTCAAAAAGTTTTGTAATGGACTCTCTGGAGAAATGATGCAAGTGTCTGGGTACATCATACCCTGCCCAATAGTGCTTATAGTATTTGGCATCAAAAGATCGGTAGTTGGGCACAGCCACCACCAACACCCCTTTCTTGTCCAGCAAAGAACTCAATAGGGAAACTTGATCTTTAAGATTGGGCAAATGTTCCAGAACATGCCATAGGGTGATGGCTTGATATTTTTTTCCGACAAATCCAGAGCTATCCGCTGCCAAGTGAACACCTTTTTGCGCAGCTTTGGTTCTTGCGTTTGTGTTGGGTTCAACGCCATGAACGTCCCATCCTCCCTTTTTTGCCCGCATTAAAAAATCCCCAGTTCCAGCCCCAATGTCCAAAACAGTCTTTGGGTTCTTTACAAAAGCGTTGAGCAGGGAAACCTTGTTCCTTAGGTTGATGTTCTTGACCATTTGGTAGACCTTCTCCAGCATGCTTGACTTAGCGTCGGAATGCGAGATGTACGAATCGCTTTCATAATAGCTGGTCAAATCGTTGGGCACGGGTTGGGTCATCAGCATTTCATAGGTTTCATCATAGAAAAGTTCAAACTCCTCATTGGTCAAAAAAAAATCCTTAGTCTTTAAATAAAACTTCATTGTAGTTATGGGTGGACAAATATTCTTCTTTCAGAGCCCGAAGATAGGCTAAAACCCCATCCTTTGAAACAGCATCCTCCTTTAAGCAATCCTTCTCCCCATTGCTGTACACTTCAATGGCAATATACCAATGGTCTTTCTGGAGGAATGCACTTCTTCCAGCATGGGGTCCATATTGGATTGAGCGAGTGCCCCATCGATCACTATGGGCAAAAGGTTGATGAACTTTGTTGGAATGGTCACTTCATAATACGAAAAGAAAAATCCGTTTCCATCAACCAAAAAAGGAACCCCAACATCCACATAGTAATCATTTAGCTGGAACTTTGTGTTCACAAAATCACAAAAAGCCCCCTCGTTCTTGGGGTCTTCAAAAACAAAAACGTTCTTCTTGGGCAGTCCTTTTTTGAATCGTTTCCCTTGGGTCAGGTTGTAGTCGTCAATCTTTGGGGCGATTCTTAGGGGTATGCAGGAAACCATAAAAAGAGCCGACAGTAGAATTGGCAGAAGTTGCTTCATGGGCGTGGTGTTTTCCTAAAACCAAACATCAAGAACTGTGCCCAGCACAATGTTCCACGTGGAACACCGCAACTATCTTCCCAAATACACTAAAAGCACACTAATATCTGACGGAGACACGCCACTAATGCGGGATGCCTGTGAAATGGTTACGGGCTGTATTTCCTGAAGCTTTTCCCTGGCCTCATAAGAGAGGGATTTTAGTTTGGAATAATCGAAATCCTGTGGGATTTTCACTCCCTCCAAGCGATGTAGTTTGTCCGCGTTGTTCTTTTCCTTTTCAATATAGCCCGAATACTTGACCTGAATCTCCGTTTGCTCCAAAACCTCTGTGTCCAATTCGTTCTCGGCCACAAAATCTGAAACAGGTTTTAATCGTAACATATGGGCCATGGAAACCTTGGGCCTGGAAAAAACCTTAAACATTTTATCGGATTGTTTAACCAAAGTAGAACCCACTTCATCCAATATGGCGTTCATCGCTTCGGGCTCAAAGCTTGTCTTCTTGAAAAAATCGACAAATGAAGCCGATTTTTGTTGCTTCTCCTCCATGCGAACAAGCCTTTCCTTGGCAGCAAGACCTAATGCATACCCTTTTGGTGTTAATCGCATATCGGCATTATCCTGTCTGAGCAAGGTTCTGTATTCCGCCCTTGAGGTAAACATTCTGTAGGGTTCTTCCGTGCCCTTGGTGATCAAGTCATCTATCAACACCCCAATATAGGCTTCGTCCCTTTTAAGGACAAAAGGTTCCTTTGCCCTTAATTTTAAATGGGCGTTAATCCCAGCCATTAATCCTTGCGAAGCCGCTTCTTCATAACCTGTGGTTCCGTTAATCTGACCTGCGAAATACAAATTTTGAATCAGTTTGGTTTCTAGGGTATGCTTTAACTGGGTGGGCGGAAAATAATCATACTCTATGGCATATCCCGGCCTAAAAAACTTTACGTTCTCAAATCCCTTAACCGATTTCAATGCTTTATACTGAATGTCCTCTGGCAAGGAAGTGGAAAACCCATTCACATAAACCTCCACCGTATTCCAGCCTTCCGGCTCCACAAAAATTTGATGGGAATCTTTTGTGGAGAATCTATTTATTTTGTCTTCTATAGAGGGGCAATACCTTGGGCCAATACTCTTAATCCTGCCGTTGAACATGGGCGATCGTTCAAAACCTTCCCGAAGGACATCATGCACCAACGGACTTGTATGGGTCATAAAGCAATCGCGCTGTTCCGCCAATTTAGGGGTGTTC
The DNA here is from genome assembly GCA_965230555.1 of Croceivirga sp. Taxonomy (GTDB): domain Bacteria; phylum Bacteroidota; class Bacteroidia; order Flavobacteriales; family Flavobacteriaceae; genus Croceivirga. Next base: position 577,880 of record OZ246014.1, on the reverse strand, counting down.
AAATAGGAAAATTTTTCGGGCACCTCGTCTCCGGGCTGGGGAATCATTTTGGAGTAATCCAGCGATCGGCCGTCTACCCGTGGCGGTGTGCCTGTTTTCATGCGGCCTGAATCAAACCCGAATTGAATCAAATCCTCGGTAATCCCGGTGGCTGCTTTCTCACCTGCCCTACCGCCCCCAAATTGTTTCTCGCCAATATGGATCAAGCCATTTAAAAAAGTGCCATTGGTAAGCACAACGCTCCTGCCCAGTATCTCTATGCCCAAAGAAGTGGTAACCCCCATTACCTTTTCCCCTTTTATTAATAGACCGGAAACCATCTCTTGATAAAAATCCAAATTAGGGGTTTGTTCCAATGCCAAGCGCCATTCCTCGGCAAAACGCATACGGTCGTTCTGCGCCCTTGGACTCCACATGGCGGGCCCTTTAGACTTGTTCAACATCTTAAATTGGATGGCGGACTTGTCCGTAATAATACCACTGTACCCACCGAGGGCATCAATCTCCCTAACAATTTGTCCTTTTGCAATTCCTCCCATGGCAGGATTGCAAGACATCTGCCCAATGGTCTGGAGGTTCATGGTTACCAACAGGGTTTTGGAGCCCATGTTGGCGGCGGCGGCGGCGGCTTCTGCCCCAGCGTGACCTCCCCCAACTACAATAACATCGTATTCCTTTTCAAACATAACTCAACGTTCCACGTGGAACAATTCTATGGATTCGTCCTCTCGTTTTCTCATGACCATCCGTTCATCGTCAGTCTTATCACCATACCCCAACAAGTGTAAAATTCCGTGGCTCATCACCCTAAGCAGCTCAACCTCAAACACTACCTTATATTTGTTGGCGTTTTCAGTGACCCTGTCAACAGAAATAAATATATCTGCACTAAGCGTCTTTCCTTCGGAATAGTCGAAGGTTATAATATCTGTAAAGGTATCGTGGTTAAGATAGTCTTGGTTTATTTGCAGCAAGCTATCGTCATCGGTAAATATATACTGAACATCACCTAACCCGAAACCTTCTTTGGAAACCATATTGAAAATCCAATTGGAAAATCTAGCTTCGTTTTCCAATTCAAAATCTGTCTGGTAGTTAAATCCTATTGTTCCCTTCAAAATAACCCTTTACCTTTTTCTGATGATTTTTTTGCAAAGGTAGTGCCTCTCTATTTAATATTTCAACGGAAGGTTTTTTGGTGATTTTTTGCTGTTGCCCTACTGTTTGTGGTGCGGTAAAAACGGTACTGTTGGTTTTGCTTTCGCGTTCTTTCTTTTTGCCTTGTTGCAAAGCGGCTTCTTCCAGTTTGAGCAATTGATGTTGAATGGTGTTTAACTTGTTCAGCGTTCTTTCAGTCACACCATTGTTAATCAAATCCTGTTCAAATTGTTCCATTTGTTGGGTAAGCTTTTGGGCCAAATTACGCTGCTCATTGCTAATAATGTTCTTCAATTGTTGTTCTAATTGTTGGCGTATCTGTTGTTGCTCTTTATAAATCTCGTATAATTCTTGAAGCTCTTTTTCACTTAATCCGCCTTGGCCATTACTTCCTTGTTCCTGCACGCCATCTCCTTGTTTAGCGTTGTCACCTTCTTTGCCTTCTTTTCCCTCTTTGCCTTGGGAACCTTCTTTGCCTTCTTGGGATTGTTCTTCTTGAGGCTCACCGTCTCCCTGTTTGTTTTGGGAGCCCTTACCAGACATCTTTCCAAGTTTATCCTGCACGTTTTGTTGTGCCTTTATGATGTCGGGCAACTGACCATCATCGCCTTGACCCTGACCTTGGCCAGACATTAAACTTTGTTGCATGTTGTCCAAGGCATTGGCTAAAAAATCTGCCAAACTATTGGAGGCAATCAACACATATTGTTGGTAAGATGCTCCTTGATACAATTGATTTTCGGCAATAACCTCAAGCGCTTTGTCCACGTTGTAATTCACTTCGGTTAGCTGTTTGTTGATGAACTCTGATAGTTCAGCCCTACGCAATGAAAGCGCAAAAAGACTGTCGTCTACATGTTGAAACAACTGCTTTAGCTCTTGTTGTTTTTTAATTATGGGAGAGAATTGACTATTGCTGTTATCTACAATGCTGGTCTTGTCAAATAAAGATTCTTGCTTAAAGGAAAAAGTGATAAGATTATCTAATATTTGGCGTAACATCTCAGCATCCTCCGCAATGGTCGACCCTCCTGACATGGACGCGCCCTGTTGCAATGCTTTGCTGAGCTCGCTCATCTTTTTGGCGGCTGAATTCATTTTCTGTTGGACGCTGTTTTTATTCTCTTCGGGCATTGGTGAATCTGAGGATTCCTCATCCCCTTGCTGTTTTTGGATTTCATCAAGAGCCTCTTGTTGTTCTTGCTTAACCGCTTCTTGAAGATTTTTGTCTAGAGGAAAGTCCAACGGCTTCTTTAAATCACTATTGTCCTTTTTTAAATCCTCAAGCTCATCATCAACTTTTTTATATGCGTCATTAAGCTTTTTTTGTTCCTTGGCATTGAACTTTTCATCCATATTGATTTTGGATAAGGTGGCTTGTCGTTCGGACAATTTCTGTAGCTTCTGGGATAACTGATTGGCCTTTTCGGTCACATAATAACGCTTGGTCAGTTCCAAGAGTTGTTCTAAACTTCGCTTGTTGTTACTTTGGTTCTTGGCTAACTCTTCCAACTTCTGTTGAAGTTCTTCTTTATCTATTTTGTCTGCAATCTTGTTGAGCTCCTCCAACAACTTTTGATTCTTGCGGGCTTCCCGTTCCTGTCGTTCCAATCGTTCTTTGAGCAAAGCTTTCATTTTGTCGTTTAATTCCTCTTTTTCCAGTCCTCGCTTTAGCTCTTGGCTAAACTTTTCCATCAGTTGTTCCTGCCGCTCTTGGCTAGTTAAAAACTGTCGTAATTTTGCTTTGTCGTCAAACCCCAATTCGTTTTTTTGCTTATGTTCGTTATTTAACTCTGATAATTTTCGTTCTTGAGTTGAAAATTTATCAATGCCGTCACTAAATTGATCTAAAACAGACTTGTAGGTGTTTAACTCCCTGTTTTTCAGTTCATTGTCGTTATAAGTGTTGAGTGTAAATACCTTACTTTTAGAAACCTTGCCGTTTCTGAGTCCATCATTGTCCACAACCTCAAAATAGAGCTGATAATTGGCCCCTAAAGCAAGATTCAATCCAGTGGGAAACTCATATTCAAAAGTGCTGATAGCGGCATTGGGCTTAAGGAGATTGATTCGCTTTTCGTTTTGTGGGTCTTGTATGGGCGCATAGACCAACCTTATGGACTTAACCAGATGGTCGTCGGAAACATTGCCGGTAAAATACGCAGTGTTGAGATTCAAGGAATCCAACACTTGTGAGACTGCTATGGTGGGAAAGGCATCTTTCACCACATCTATCCGGTAACCCAGGGTTTCATAATCATTAATATTATCATTAGAGGTGGTAATCGTATAATCTAGCGTACGCAACAATTGGGCGGTGTAGAGAAAATCATCGTTTGCCTTGTTGAAATAATAACTGGTATCTGCCTCCACAAACCTTACGTCTGCTGTGTGCTCCGCCTTAATCCTCCAAGTAACTTGGGTGCCCTCGGGCACAAAAACATTACCCGTGCCATTAAGTGTTTCGCTTTTCCGATGGAGATATTCCGGATAGACCATATCCACTATAAAATCCTTAATCAAGGGTACGCTATGCACCGTTAAGCTATGCGGTATTGACCTATAGCCGTTGGCCTCAAAATAAAAATCTCCAGATGTTACATTGTCATCAAAACTATACACAAATCCATCATCATTGGTTTCCATCAAAAAACTACGCCCATTAAAAACAAAATCAACATTTTCTGGAACAACTTTTCCCTTAACCTGAAGTTTGATAACAACCGCTTCGTCTTCTAAAAAGCTGAGCTTTTTATTGACCAAATAGAACTGAAAAGGAGCAGGTGGTGCATAAGCAACATCAAAATTCTGGACTCTTTTGTACGATTCAAAAAAAGATTTGGTCTCACCCGTTATAAGGACAACAATGAGAAACACCAGGGGTAGTACAGCGTACTTAAAAAAGGGAAATGCTTTGTTAAGATCAATGGCCTTGGCAAAGGGAATGGGCCTTAGCGCAACGGCTCGTTGGTTTATAGATGCGATTAACAAATCTGACTTGTTCGAATCCTTGGAAAGCTCCAACAAATTCTTCAATTTGTCATTCACCGCTGGAAAATGCTTGCCAATGAGCAATGAGGCATCTTCGTGGCTAATGCCCCTTCTGGCCTTGGTCAAAAAAAGTAATGGCAGAATAATCCATTTGTAAAGCAAGATTCCTTCGGCTATCAAAAACAGGAAAAGCAAGGCCATTCTCCCCGTCTTGCCCAGCCATAAAAAGTATTCCACACCAGTTACAAAAAGGAAAAGCAAGGCCCCAAACGCTATAAAAAGGATAAGTCCCTTAAGCAACAAAAGCGTATAAAAGCGTTTGGTGAACTGACCCAGCTTGTATAAAATGATCTCTAAATCGGACATTGGCCTAAAAATATAACACCAATATACCCCAACATGTTTAGAACAACAGAAAACATGTTGTTAAAACACGGCATATTCATTGGTTATAGAGCATTATCCCTGCAACACCATATTGTATCTTTGTCCACAAACTAGCTTTATGAACAAAAAAGTGCGGGTCAGATTTGCCCCAAGTCCAACTGGTCCTCTTCATATTGGTGGAGTAAGAACGGCCCTTTTCAATTATCTCTTTGCCAAACAAAATGGTGGCGATTTTATCCTGCGGATAGAAGATACCGACCAAAACAGGTATGTGGAAGGTGCCGAGAATTATATAAAAGAGGTGCTTCTTTGGTGTGGGATTCCCTATGATGAGGGCCCGGACAAAGATGGTGGTCTTGGCCCCTACCGACAAAGTGAACGGAAAAGTTTGTATAAAAACTATGTGGACGAACTCATAGCGACGGGCAAGGCCTACTATGCCTTTGATACACCAGAAATACTGGATCACCACAGAAAAGACCATGAAGCCAAAGGAAAGACCTTTGTCTATAACTGGCACAACCGTTTAAAGTTAACGAACTCCCTATCCCTTACCAATGAAGAAGTGCAAGAGCGATTGGAGCGGGGTGATCAATTTGTTGTTCGGTTTAAATCTCCACAGGATAAGGAATTGACGCTTATTGATGCCATAAGGGGTGAAATAAAAATTGACAGCAACCTTTTGGATGATAAGATTCTCTTTAAAAGTGATGGTATGCCCACCTATCATTTGGCCAATATTGTAGATGATCATTTGATGCAGATTACCCATGTGATCCGTGGTGAGGAATGGTTGCCCAGTTTGGCTTTACACAGTTTATTGTATGAAGCCCTTGGATGGGAAAAACCAGAATTTGCCCACCTACCCCTGATTTTAAAACCTAAGGGCAATGGAAAATTGAGCAAACGGGATGGTGAAAAAGGTGGCTTTCCCATATTTCCCCTAAGCTGGAACGAATCTGTTGGCTATATGGAAGCAGGGTATTTTCCTGAAGCCGTGATCAATTTTTTGGCTTTTTTGGGATGGAACCCGGGTACGGAGCAAGAACTTTTCTCCATGGAAGAGCTTGTTGCCTCCTTTGGCCTAGAAAAGGTGAACAAAGCAGGCGCCCGCTTTGATCCAGACAAAACAAGGTGGTATAACCATCAGTGGTTACAACGAAAATCGGACGATGTCTTGGCCGAATCCTTTGTAAAAATCCTTCAGGAAAAAAACATTGACCTGGTAAAATTTGATGGGAAATACCTAATCCAGGTTGTCTCCCTGATTAAAGAAAGGGCAAACTTTGTCCAAGATTTTTGGGAATTGTCCGATTATTTCTTTGTGGCACCGACCTCTTTTGCTGAAAAGGCCGTGAAAAAACAATGGAAAGAAGGCACTCCAGAAATTATGAAAGCAGTTGCATCTGTCTTGGAAACCATTGAAAACTTTTCTTCCGAAATGGTAGAGACAACAGTAAAGAAATGGATTAGCGACAAGGAACTTTCTTTTGGCAAGGTCATGCCCCCTTTACGCTTGGTCATCGTGGGCGATATGAAAGGCCCACATTTATTTGACATTATGTCCTTGGTGGGAAAAGAAGGCTGCCTGACAAGAATAAAGACCGCATTGGACCAACTGTAACAAAAAACTTTTTACATCTACTGATAAGTTAACAATCACAAATCTAAATACTGGTAATCATGGGAAATTTTATACTAATTCCAATTGTATTCTTCGGACTCATTATTCTATTTGCGTCCTTTTTTGTTGTAAAGCAACAAACGGCAGTAATCATTGAGCGTTTTGGGAAATTCCAAAGCATTCGTAACTCTGGTCTTCAGATGAAGATACCATTGGTAGATCGAATAGCTGGAAGACTGAGTCTTAAAATACAACAATTGGATGTTATCGTGGAAACAAAGACATTGGATGATGTATTCGTGAAATTAAAAGTCTCCGTGCAATATGTGGTCATTAGGGAAAAAGTCTATGACGCTTTCTACAAATTGGAATATCCCCATGATCAAATCACTTCCTTCGTCTTTGATGTGGTACGGGCAGAGGTACCCAAGATGAAATTGGACGATGTCTTTGTAAAGAAAGATGATATAGCTATTGCGGTAAAACGAGAACTACAGGAATACATGTCGGAATATGGCTATGATATCATCAAAACCTTGGTCACCGATATTGATCCAGATGCCCAAGTAAAGGAAGCCATGAACAGGATCAATGCATCGGAACGTGAAAAAATCGCAGCTCAGTTTGAAGGGGATGCCGCCCGTATCCTGATTGTGGAAAAAGCAAAGGCAGAGGCAGAAAGCAAAAGGTTACAGGGCCAAGGTATCGCCGATCAGCGTAGAGAAATTGCACGAGGTCTCGAGGAATCTGTTGAAGTGTTGAACAAGGTGGGCATTAATTCCCAAGAAGCATCGGCATTGATCGTGGTAACACAACACTATGACACCTTGCAGGCCATTGGGGAAGAAACCAACAGTAATTTGATATTATTGCCAAATTCACCACAGGCCGGTAGTGATATGTTAAATAATATGGTGGCCTCATTTACCGCGAGCAATCAAATTGGTGAAGCGATGAAAAAACAAAATCAGGACAAAAAAAGCAATGGTGATTCGTAATTCACCAATGCATCCAAAAAAAAAGAGCCTTATCGTTACTAAGGCTCTTTTTTTTGTTAAAAATCATTTACAATAGCACTATAAGGATATCTGGTACTTAAATGGACAATTGGACTGCTCTTTTTAAAAAGCTTCTTAAAACGCCTTAAAAAAGGCCAACAAAATATGTTATATCAATTATCCTTCTGTGTTCTATAAGAAAAACTTATGTTATTTGTTTTCTTGAATTTTGGCCCATGTATCCCTTAATCCTACCGTTCTGTTGAAAACTAATTTTTCGGGTGTTGCTGTTTCGTCAATATTGAAATATCCGAGGCGTTGGAATTGGAATTGATCTCCGCTCTGGGCACTCTTGACAGAAGGTTCCAAAAAACCAGTAATCACCTGTAAAGAACCTGGATTGATATATTCCATAAAATCCTTGTCTTTGTGTCCGTCCGGATTTTCGTCTAGAAATAAACGATCATACAAGCGTACTTCAGATTCAATGGAATGGGTTACGCTTACCCAATGCAAGGTGCCCTTGACCTTTCTTAGACTCTCCGGTGTGCCGCTACCACTTTTACTCAACGGGTCATAAGTACATTGTACTTCTACAATATTTCCTTCCTCGTCCTTGGTACAACTTTCTGCTTTGATGATGTACCCGTTCTTTAGTCGGACTTCCCCGCCCAACTTTAGCCGAAAGAATTTTCTATTGGCTTCTTCCCTAAAATCTTCCTGTTCAATAAAGAGTTCCCTCGAAAAAGGAACCTTACGGTATCCTGCGTTTTCATCTTCCGGATTATTCTCTGCATCCAACCATTCCTCTTCTCCTTCTGGATAATTGGTAATAACGACCTTAAGAGGGTTTAACACCCCCATGATACGTGGTGCAGTCCTATTGAGTTCGTCCCTAACATGATGTTCCAAAACCGAAACATCCACCAAATTCTCACGTTTGGCAATACCTACGGTATCGGCAAAATTACGAATGGCCGCTGGGGGATAGCCCCTTCGTCGCATACCGGAAATCGTGGGCATTCTGGGGTCATCCCAACCTTTGACCACCCCCTCTTCCACCAATCGTAAGAGTTTACGCTTGCTTACCACGGTATGGCTCAAGTTTCTTCGGGCAAACTCACGTTGCTTTGGCCTTGGTAGGGTATTGTCTACCAATTGGTCCAGACACCAATCATACAGTTCCCTATGCGGTAAAAACTCAAGCGTACACAACGAATGCGAAACCTGTTCAATATAGTCCGATTGTCCATGCGTCCAATCATACATGGGATAAATACACCAGTCGCTTCCTGTACGATGATGGTCGCTGTGCAAAACCCGATAGATGATGGGATCCCGCATCAACATATTGGTGGCAGCCATATCTATCTTTGCCCGCAAAACGTGCTGACCTTCTTTAAACTCTCCTTTTTTCATCCGATCAAACAATTCTAGATTTTCTTGGACAGACCGGTCTCTATAGGGACTGGGCGTACCAGGCTCTGTGGGCGTACCCTTTTGTGTGGCCATAGCTTCTGAGGTTTGACTGTCCACATAGGCCTTCCCTTGGTTTATCAACACAAGGGCCCAATCGTATAACTGTTGAAAATAATCGGAAGCATAACATTCCTTCGCCCAATGAAATCCTAGCCATTCCACATCGCGCTTTATTGCATCAACATACGCCTTTTCTTCCTTAACGGGATTGGTATCGTCAAACCGCAGATTAACGGGTGCCTGATAACGTTCCCCAAGGCCAAAATTTAAGCAAATACTACTGGCGTGACCTATATGAAGATACCCATTGGGTTCTGGTGGAAATCGAAACTTTAGCTCATTAATGGAGTATCCATCCTTTAAATCTTCTTCTATAATATGTTCAATAAAATTTAAAGACCTCTTTGCTTCTTCCATATTTAATAAAAACTGTAAGGGTGCGAAAATACGTTGTTATCAGGGCTTTCAGCGGCATTTTTACACAAAAAACCTCTTTCACAACAAAATTACTAAACCCTACAACAATAAGTTTTAATAGCGGCCATTTATATGCACTTTTGATGTTAGAGACACTATTTAATGAAAAAATTGACCCAAAGAGGTAATAGAACAAATCTAGGAACCTACTTAACCTATGAAGATTTTTTCATTAATCGGTGCATTAACACTGCTGTACATAGTATTGGATAGCAGTTCTGTGAATGCCCAAATTTTAAATAAACCAACCGCCGCAGACAATCCAAATATTGCTGGTAATTCTGCATGGACGGCAGCATGTGCTTCCCAAGACTTTAATGAATATTATGTAAACTTTACCTGGAGTCCACCTTTGGTGAATACCGACAACCAATTTATCCTCGAATTATCGGATGCCAATGGCGATTTTACAACAGCTACCCAGCTAGATACCATAAGCGACAAAAACAACATTTTTGATTTTGATTTTAGTTTTGCACTGCCAGAAAACACTCGGGGTGACAATTATTCGCTTCGCGTAAGGAGTACTAGTCCAGCCATAACGGGTCCAGCTTCTGACCCGTACTCCATGTACTACATTGGTTATAAAGATCCCATCTTGATCAGCAGGGATCGTAGTGGTGAAATTCCTCCCGGCGGGGAATTACAAATCTGTAACCAAGAAACTGTGGTATTGGCCACCCATAATGTTCCCAATTATACAAACTATGAATATAATTGGTTTAAGGATGGCGTCCTTCTTAGCGAGAGAAGTAGTGAAATAACCGCCACCGAAGAGGGTGTCTATTCGGTGGAAATTGATTATGGCTTTAGCTGCTCTGGATCGGCCAATACATTGTCCAACACCATACAGATTTCCTTTATAGCTCCTTTAAATATAGCGATTACCGCAGCATCCAACACAGCTATCTGTAGCGGACAAACCGTTATGTTAAATGCCAATGTCAGTGATGCAAATCTTACCTATACTTGGTTTAAGGACGATGCGGCCATTACAACACCAACCATGGGGCAATCTACCTATACCGTGGATGGATCGGTGAACGGATTTGCAGGCAACTACCATGTAGAAGTACAGGGGAGCAATCCGTGTGCGGAACGTTCAAATAGCATTCAGGTCACAGATGCCGGTTATTTTGAAGTGACTCTTGACCAAGATACAACCTTGGTGCTATTACCATCACAAACAAGAACCATTAGTGTTTCCAGTACGGCTGGTAATCCAACCTACCAATGGTATAGAAACAATGTGGAACTGACAGGGGAAACATCAAACTCACTAGCAGTAACCGATGCGGGTGAGTACTTTGTACGCTTAACCCAAGGTGGGGCCTGCACAAACAATCAGGTAGATTCCCCAAAGACAACAGTGGTCTTACCAGACAGCTTTGTACTCACCATAGCGTATTTAGACTCCTATGTAGCCTGCTCCAACACAGAAGTAAATATAGCCTTGTCCAAAATTGAAGCGGTCTTTGGTGATAACACCCTAGAGGTAACCAATGATATTCTAGGTGATTTTGGTTATACGTGGCAAAAAAACGGCGCAACGGTTACCGGAGAGACCAACTATGCATTGCTCCTTGTGAACCCAACTGAAAATGGCAGCTATACCCTGCAAGGCACCCTAGAATCCTATGTGGCCACCTCCAATGAATTGGATGTAAGGTTGAACAGTGGAGAAACCCTAGAAATACAAAGTAATGGTACGGCACTTTGCGAAGGAGACCCAATAATGCTGTCCACAGAAAGCGCATTGACCGGTGAAAATTTTGCTTGGATCAAGGATGGCGTGGAAATAGACACAAGCAATGCAATCTTTGAGGTACTGGAAACAGGCGACTACCAATTGGTGGTGCAACAGCAGGACTGCCCACTCCTTTCAAACAAGATAAGCATAGTTTCCTTTGATGATGCGGCCGTTACCCTAGATGTTGAAGAAGAATTTTTGTTTGTCGGCGGTACAACGGTAACCGTGACGGCTACTGGGGCCCAAGTTTATGAATGGTATAATGCCAACAATGAACTGGTGGGTACAGAAAACACCTTTGACCTTACCGAAGCAGGGAGCTATCTGCTGATAGCGGGTATAGACAACTGTAGGGTGAGCAGAACCTTTACGGCTATTCTCCGGGACGAATTTGAAGTACCCAATGTCATCACTCCAAATGGGGACGGGATAAACGATCTGTGGTTGCTTCCCAACATCTATTCTGGCAATCCCAATATAAGGGTCACCATTTATAGTGAAATGGGGGCAGAGGTCTTTAGGCAAGCCAACTATCAAAACAATTGGCCAGAATCAGGTATGCTGTTTCCTAAGCAAAACATGATTTTTTATTACACCATAAAAGAGGATGGCAGCACGGTAAAACAAGGAACAATAACGGTAATAAGGTAATGGGTAGGTTGTTAAAAATAGCAGTAGGGTTGTTCTTGGTTAGCTGTATGGCTTTTGGCCAAGAAGATTCCCCATTTGCCACCTATGATATTCCAACACATAACCTGTTAAAATTCAATAGGTTTTTAATTAATCCAACCTTTTCAACGGTTAGGGAGGTTAAATCCTATTTTAATATGCAGCACCGCAACCAATCCATATCGTTTGAAGATAACTATAGGGCGTACTTTTTAAGTTATAGTGGTAGGATTGGGGATAGAAGTGGTGTAGGCTTGGGTGTGTTCAACCAAAGGGAAGGGTTAATAGAGAATTATGGGGTCTTGGGCAACTATGCCTATGGCATAAGGCTTACGGAACACAGCAACTTCACCTTTGCGGCCAACATCATCTATTATTACAGTGGTCTGAACCAAAATAGGGCAAACCCCGTTGAAGCTGATCCAGCCTTATTGAATCTTGACAACACCTCTCTTTTCTCCTTTCAGCCAGGATTCAATATTTCCTATAAAAATTTTGATTTCGGAATGTTTGCAGAGAACCTATTTGACTATAACCTAAAGACAAATGAATCGGTAACCGAATTCAATGAAAAAACGTTTACGGGTCACCTTCAATATACCCATCAAATTGTAAGAGGTCGTGGCCTATTAAAAGAAGGCAGGCTGTTGTCCTTGGTCAGGGTGAGAAAAGTAGGGGATACCGATCTGATTCTTGGGGGGAACATGATATTGGATCTACCAAGGACGGGTTGGGTACAGCTAGGCTATGACGACTTTTATGGAGCCTCTGCAGGAATAGGATTTAAGGCCGGAAAAAGGGTTTCCATCGGGTATACTGTTGAAAAAGGACTTTCGGACAACTTTGAAAACTTTGGTATTAACCACGAAATCTCCTTGGCGTACTCGTTTACCCCAACGCTCACTGAAAAAATGGTGATGCTGAGAAAAAACAACCGAAAACGGAAAAAAACAAAACGGAAAGAGGGTCTGGCCAACAACAGAACCAATGAAAAAGATGAAGAGTTGGCTGCCCTTAAAAAGAAGGTTGAGGAAAACAACAAGATGTTGAATGACATTCTTAGACGGTTGGATTCTGAAGAAGAAATATCAGCAGAAGACTATGAAAAAAGGTATAACGAATTGATGAAGAAGCTTCGAAAAGAAGCTGTGGGGAATGCCAACACCAAGGAAGAACAGGGGATTTCCCCTGAGGCCATCAACACCATGAACATTCCCAATGTAAAGGATGGCTACTACATCATTGCCAATGTGTTCAAGTCCGATAAATACGTAATAAAGTTTGTTGAGAAACTAAAAAAAACAGGATTGTCGCCCAACTTCTTTGAAAACTCTAGAAACGGATTCAAGTATGTCTACCTAAAACAATTCAAAACATTTGAAAACGCATCAAGGGCATACCGATCAAAGCTGGATGGAACCTTCCAAGGAGATATGTGGATCATAAAAATAGAAAACGCAAAAGCTGGAGAGGCCGCAGTAATATTTGATGAAGAATTATAACATGACGAAACCGTTAAAAGCGAAGTATTTACTGCCAACAGAAGAAAATTAGCCAATATGTAAAAAACGAACAACCCAAATCATACCACAAACTACCGCAAACTAATCTAATGAAAGCCTCACAAACAACCTTAAAAGTCATCACAGCCTTCGTCCTGCTGTTGTCGTATATGGGATTTGCCCAAGAATACAACACGTTTGATATTCGATACCAAGACAACATAAAAGGCAACCTTACCTTTATTGGCAACAACATTGTCAACAGGGATGGCGGTACCTCAACAACCGAACCCAATGATGCGTACAACAACTTAAGTACCAATGGCAGTTGGAATACCGAAACGGGAGGTGTCTTCAATTACAATGACTATAAGGACATGCAGTACATAGATATTGATGGTGATCCCACAACTTTTAGTTCTAGTACCGCAACATTCACCTATTCAGATGCAACATGTAGTGCCATACGCTATGCGGGTTTATATTGGACGGCCACCTATCCAAGTGAAACGGCCAACGGATTTTATAATGGGTACACCTACATTCAAAACAGTATTGCGGTAGGTACGGGGCGCCAATCAGATTTTAATCAGGTAAAATTTAGGGTGCCCGGGGGCAGCTACATAGACATTACGGCAGATGAAATATTGTACGACGGCTTTACCAGTACCGACAATTCGATGAGGCAAAACAGCCCCTATGCGTGTTATGCGGATGTGACTTCCCTAGTGGCCGGTTTGGCCAATCCAGAGGGGGACTATACGGTGGCCAATATCCGTTCCGTAACAGGCTCGTTGACTCCAGGTGGGGGCGCTGCGGGGGGTTGGACCTTGGTCATTGTCTATGAAAATCCAACCTTAACAGGAAAACTAATTACCACCTTTGATGGTTTTGCCAGGGTAAATGGCACAAATAGTATCGATATCAATTATAGTGGTTTCAACACCATACCCGCAGGGCCTGTAAATGCAGATATTGGTGTGGGTGCTTTGGAAGGTGATTATAGGATCGATGGAGATGGTATGAGTATTCGTGCGGCGAGCAATGCTTCCTTTACCACGATAAATAATGCCACCAATCCCTCAGACAACTTTTTTAACAGTAACATCACCTTGGATGGCGTGGTCACCACCAACCGTAATCCGGCCAGCGAAAACACCTTGGGGTATGACACGGATATCTTTCTGCTGAGCAACCCGTCAAACTCAGTGATACCCAATACAGAGACCGATGCAACATTTCGGTTCTCTACGGATGGCGACCAATACTATCCTTTCTTCAACTCCTTCAACGTAGAAATCATCGAACCCAACATCATTTTGGAAAAAAGGGTAGAGGACTTGGCAGGGATAGACATCACAGGGGCCGGGGTACATTTAGGGCAATATCTAGATTATGTACTCCACTTTGTAAATACGGGGAATGATAACGCAACCAACTACACCATACGCGATGTCTTGCCCATAAACACCACCCTAGATGAATCTCATATAGATTTACCGCTAGGGGTAACCTACACCTATAATGCGGCCCTTAGGGAAATAGTTTTTACCATACCGGATAATTTGGTAGAAGTTGATGATCCTATGGGCGAAATTCGGATGAGGGTCCGGGTGGCAGAAAATTGTTACGATTTTATAGATGCCTGTACAGACCTCATTGAAAATTTAGCCTATTCAACCTACCAAGGAGTCATCAACAACAATCAAATTACCGACGACCCCAGTGTATCCGATTTTGATAATTGTGGATTCACTACACCGGGAGCAACCAATTTCTTGTTGGACGACTTAAGTACGTGTGATTTTACAAGAACAGTCCAATTGTGTGGGGAAGATGTCTTGCTCGATGCGGGTGATAATTTTGATGCCTACACCTGGTATAGGGATGAGAATGGCAACAACATTATTGATGCTGCGGACACTGTGATAACCGATGCCGATTTGGACAACGATCCAAGTACCCTATTGGTGAACAGTACGGGCACCTATATTGTGGACAAGGATGTGGCCGATCCATGTAAAGGCTTTCAAGAAGTTATTGTAGTGACCCTTTTTGGTACCACCCAAACCAATCCCATATCGGCCTTGATAAATGATTCCACGAACAGTGTGGATGGTGAGGTGTTGATCTGCCCCAATGATGGTGAGGAACTCCCCGAAATATTCCTGTGCGGATTGAACGATACCGAGTTAATCCAAATTAACATCCCCGATGCCCACAGTATCGTATGGGAACAACTTGATGAAACCAGTTGTAGTGCTGCTACACCCGATTGTGCCAACAAAAATAACGGCTGTTTCTGGAATTCGGTGGGGACGGGAAATGACTTTTTGGCCCAAGATTCTGGGCAATATCGATTGGTCATCAACTACCAAAATGGTTGTTTTAGCAGATTTTATTTTAACATCTACAAAAACCCATTAAACCCACAGTACAACAGCAGCGACATAATCTGTGCCACTCCCGGTAACATTACCATTACCAACATGCCGTTGGATTATGAATACCAACTGTTGGATGCCACAACCAACAATGTCTTGGTTGCCTATAACTCAAATCCAAGTTTTACCATAACCACCAATGGCATTTATGCTGTGGAAATGCGCCAACAAGGCGTAGTTGATGGTTGTGTGTTTATGTTGGACAACATCGGGATTAGGTCACGGGACTTTCAAGTAGACGTGTCTACAAAAGACACGGATTGTAATGGGTTGGGGGAAATCTCCATCGCTGTACTGGATGTAGAGCCTCAATACTATTATGAACTATCCCAAGGAGGGGTGTCCGTGGATACTTTTGGCCCAACCACAGACAACAACCACACCTTTGCCAATTTAAATGATGGCACTTATGCTATTGAAGTACGAACCGATGATGGTTGCTTGTTCAATGGCACCTACACCATTAATGATGTAACGGACTTGGCGGTAAACGCACTGGTCACCAAAGCTATCGATTGTTTTAATGGCACCATACAAGTAACAGGTTCGGGAGGCTTTCCCAACCCAGATTATTTCTATGCCATTTGGAGCTATAACGGCACCGATCTTTACCCCAATGTAGCAAGTATTCCTGGGGGAGCTTATCAAATAAGCCCAACCTTCTCGATAACAGCGGCTGAAGCGGGTGATTATGAATTCATCGTAGTTGATGGGAACAACTGCTATGCCCTATCAAACAGTGTTTCCATAGGGGTGCAGCCTGCCGTAGACTACACGACAAACCTAACCAATGAAACATGCTTTGGTTATGAAGATGGTTCTTATACCGTTACCGTTAACAACTCCTATGGTTATTCACTGTCCTACACCCTAACCTATCCTGATGCTACCACAGCAAGCAATACATCGGGCATTTTTACGGGACTGCCAAGGGGTGGATATGCCCTGACCATAACACAAACATTGGGCGGTGTCTCCTGTGACTATGTGGAAACATTTTCGATAGGTGGTCCAACTGCTGCCCTAAGCGCCAATGCCGTCCGTATCCAAGATTATACCTGCCTACAGACCGGTATCATTGAGGCCCAAAATGTTGCTGGGGGCACACCTCCCTATGAATATGCCATAGACGGAATAAACTTTGTGACGGGTTTTGGATCGGAACAATTTAATGGGCTTACCAACGGCACCTACAACATTACCGTGAGGGATGCCAACGGATGTACGTTCACCACAAATTCAGTCATCATTGACCCATTTACACCCCCGTCCGATTTAACCTTTGTGGATACCGAGCCTACTTGTGCCAACAATACTTCAGATGTAACCGTAACCGTGGTTGATGGTGAAGCTCCTTATACCGTAGAGGTAATCTCGCCAAGTTCCATTGCCGCTACTTCAATAACGGGCAACGTGGCTAGTTTTAACAATCTGGCACCCGATTCCTATATGTTCAGGGTTACCGATGGTAATGGTTGTACTTATGAAGAAAGCCATACCATAGCAGCTGTGGTTCCAATCTCTGTAATGGGTCAGCTCGTGAGCAATGTGAGTTGTTTTACTGCTACCGATGGTGAAATATCGTTTACCATCAGCAATTTTTCAGTCAACTATGATTATAATGTAACAGGGCCATCCAGCTTCTCGGGAACCAACGAAACCGCAGGGACACAGACCTTCAATACTTTGGATGATGGCTCCTATACCATTACCGTTACCGATACTGTTACCGGATGTACGGCAACGGCCACTGTTGTTGTGAATGCACCTACGGCTCCGTTGACTTTGTCTGCCAGTGAAACACAGCCTACCTGTTTGGCAGATGGCGAAGTGGTCTTGACCGCAACTGGAGGATGGGGAAGTAATTCATTTACCCTCTTGAATCCAGATGGAACACCCTTTGGAACCAATTCAACAGGAACATTTACCAATTTGGTACAAACAGGAACCTATACCGCTTCTGTAACGGATGCCAATTCTTGCAGCGTCACAACATCCTTTATCCTAAATGGAGCAATTCCTCCTATTTTGGGTATTACCCCTAATGATTTCTGTTATGATGCTACCGTTGGATTGACCCTTACGGCTGCAGTAACATCTGGTGGGAACGGAAACTTTGAATACAATCTTAACGGAGGTGCTTTCAGCACAACCAATACATTTACCGGTTTGGGTCCGGGAACCTATACCATTTCGGTTAGGGATGGCAATGATTGTTCGGACACACAAAGTATAACCATAAACCCAGAACTGACCGTTACGGCCACAGCTTCAAACATTACATCCTGTGGCACGGATACGGTTATAAACATTAGTGCGGCAGGCGGTGATGGTATCAATTATGTTTATGCCGTCTCTGACGGTGTAACGCCAACGCCGGGTGACTTTGGTGCATCCAACACCATTACGGTAACAGGGGCTGGAAATTATGATGTTTATGTAAGGGATAACAATGGTAATACCGGTTACTGTGAGGCCCGTTTTGATATAACTATAGCCCAAGATTCCCCTTTAACCCTAAGTATTACAACAACAGATGTTATTTGTAATGGTGATGATAATGGCACAATAACCATAGTCGCCAATGGGGGAGAAGCTCCCTATGAATATAGTATTGATGGGGGAACCTCGTATCAAATCTTAAACACATTCAACAACCTGACTGCAGCAAATTATGCCATTAGGGTTAGGGATGCCAACAACTGCACTATAGACGATATAGCTTCAATATCCCAACCCGACCCATTGTCCGCATCAGCTGCCGTTATTTCATTGACCGAATGTTATCCTGGTCTAGGAGCCGAAGTACGGATTACAAATGCCAATGGGGGTACTGCACCGTATGAATATAGTTTTGATGGGGGGCTGACTTATGTAAACAACCCTACGGCCAACCTGTTGCCCGGCAATCACACATTATTCACCAGAGATGCAAATGGCTGTACTTTTCCCATAACACTTACCATAGATACAGAACCCAGTGCACCAGAGGCAACCGCCACAATAAGCTATGAATGTGATGGTGAAGGTACCGTAACCATAAACACACCAAACCCCAATTATGATTATACCTATGAATTGAACGGTAATCCCAATAGCCCTATTGATAATAGCATTTTTGAAAATGTAGCTGTAGGCAATCATACCATTACGGTAAACTATACCAATAATGCCGTTCCGCCACAAAGTACTTTGTTGAGTGAAGATTTTGGACAAGGAGCGAACACTTCCATTAGTGAAGTGGATTCCAGGTATTGTTTTGAGCCCTTGGATGGCACCGGTATTGGTTGTAACAGTGGCTCGCCCAATGCACTATCCAATGGAGAATATACCGTTACCCATCAATTAACAAATCCATGGTCGGGATGGAGGCCTCCAAACGACCATACGGGCAATGTTGATGGAAGATTTCTGGCCATTGATTTGGGAACCGTAGTAGGGCTAGATGGTATCATTTATGCCAAAAGAAACATTGAAATCATCCCCAATAGAAATTTAACCATTTCAATGTATCTGTTTAATATGGTAAGGGATACATGGTCTGGTTCGCAAAATGATCCCAATGTGCGAATAGAATTGATTGACCCCTTGGGAACGGTAATCGATTTTATTGCAACAGGAAATATTCCAAGAAACACCCATCCAGATGATTGGCACAATTACTCCGTAGACTTAAATCCGGGAAGTAATACGACCATAGATATTGTCATAAGAACCAACATAAACACCAATCATGGTAATGATTTGGCCATAGATGATATCGAAGCTTTCCAAACCCCAGAGGTTTGTTCACAATCGCTAACAATACCCGTTACCATAGATCCGGGCAACGCTTTTGAGGCTTCGGTAACGGCTTTTGACAATATTAGCTGTAATGGTGGATCCGACGGAAGCATCACCTTTGCCGTTGAAAACTTTGACGCCGTCAATGGATTTGAATACGCTCTAAACGGAGGCGCGTTCTCAGGCCCACAGACCTCCAGTCCCATTACCCTGACGGGACTATCGGCAATGGTACATACCATCGAGCTAAGGGATGTGCTAGACCATTCCTGTACCATTACCCTGAGCCAAACCTTGACGGAGCCTACACCCGTGGTGGCTTCCGCCTCAATAACCAATGTGCTCACCTGTACCAACGGTGGCGCTACCATAACCGCATCGGCCTCGGGTGGCACACCCAACTATGAATACGAATTACAAGATGCTGTGGGAACCGCTATTGCGGGCTATGATTTTGCCACGAACGGAACCAACACCTTGTTTACTGGATTAGCTGCTGGTGACTATATTGTCGTGGCCAGGGACACCAATGGATGTGTCGATCCAATTGATACTGCCCTAAACGTGGCTACACCTGCTACGCCTGCATTCAACCTTACTGAAACCCTTTGCTACAGTGGCGCAAACGATGCGACCATTCAAGTGGATGTTACCGCAGGGAACGGAAACTATCAGTTCAGCCTCAATGGGGGGGCGTTCATTGCCCCAACCCCTTCATCCGCTACAACACACACCTTTACCGGACTCGCTGCTGGAACCTATACCATAGATGTGCGCGATCAATATGGATGTGCCGCACCACAGCAATCCATAACTATACAGCCACAACTAACCGTTACGGCAACGGCCCCCAACATCACTTCCTGTGGTACGGACACCAATGTCAACATCACTGCCGCAGGTGGAGATGGCAATCATGTTTATGCCGTGGTCTCTGACGGTGTAACGCCAACACCGGGTGACTTTGGTGCATCCAACACCATTACGGTAACAGGGGCTGGAAATTATGATGTTTATGTGCGGGACAACAATGGGGGTGCTGGTTATTGTGAAGCTAGTTTTGATATTACCATAACACAAGATGCACCCCTTTCAATAACGCCGACCGTTGTTGATGTTACTTGTTTTGGTTCTGCCGATGGAAGCATTTCACTCATTGCCAGTGGTGGGGAAACACCCTATCTGTATAGCATAGATAACGGAACCAACTACCAAACCTCCGGTAGCTTTGCCAATTTGTCCGCAGGAACTTATCCCGCAAGGATTCAAGATGCCAATGGTTGTGAAACCACCCTCAACGTTACTGTAAATGAGCCCGCGCAATTGGTGGCCGAGGCAACCATAACCCAAGCATACGATTGCACCCAATTGGGCGCAATTACCGTGGGAAGCATAACACCAACTTCCGGTGGGTCTGGAAATTACCAGTATAGCCTTAATGGTGGTACCTGGAGTGCGGGAACAACCGGGGGAACAACCTATAGTGGCCTTACCGATGGAACCTATACCATATCTGTCAGGGATGCCAATGCTGTTGGCTGTACACTGGTACTGCCCAATATCATTATTGCGCCCCTGCCTGTGGAGCCTACCCCATCTGTGTCTATTGCATACAACTGTGACGGGACTGCGGACATTACCGTATCACCGACCGATCCAAGCTATAACTATTCGCTAAATGCAGGGGTTTTTCAAGCGTCCAACACTTTCACTGACTTACCCGTAGGCACACATACCGTTACCATTGATTACGGAAGCAATTGTACTGTGGACACTACCGTGGTCATTGATCCGGGCAACGCTTTTGAGGCTTCGGTAACGGCTTTTGACAATATTAGCTGTAATGGTGGATCCGACGGAAGCATCACCTTTACCGTTGAAAACTTTGACGTCGTCAATGGATTTGAATACGCTCTAAACGGAGGCGCGTTCTCAGGCCCACAGACCTCCAGTACCATTACCCTGACGGGACTATCGGCAATGGCACATACCATCGAGCTAAGGGATGTGCTAGACCATTCCTGTACCATTACCCTGAGCCAAACCTTGACGGAGCCTACACCCGTGGTGGCATCCGCCTCAATAACCAATGTGCTCACCTGTACCAACGGTGGCGCCACCATAACCGCATCGGCCTCGGGTGGCACACCCAACTATGAATACGAATTACAAGATGCTGTGGGAACCGCTATTGCGGGCTATGATTTTGCCACGAACGGAACCAACACCTTGTTTACTGGATTAGCTGCTGGTGACTATATTGTCGTGGCCAGGGACACCAATGGATGTGAAGACACAG
This sequence comes from Croceivirga sp., assembly GCA_965230555.1. Lineage (GTDB taxonomy): Bacteria > Bacteroidota > Bacteroidia > Flavobacteriales > Flavobacteriaceae > Croceivirga. The sequence continues at coordinate 556,319 of OZ246014.1, read as the reverse complement.
ACACCATAACTGTTATTGATACAATTCCCGTTGTGTTTGATGCTGTGCCAACGGCTTGTTATAGTGGCAATAATGATGGTTCTATTGTTGTGAATGTAACGGGCGGTAACGGGGGTTATCAATTCAGGCTTAATGGTGGGCCATGGATTACGCCCACACCAGTGAACGCTACAACGCACACATTCAATAATTTAACCCATGGAAGCTACACAATTGAAGTGCGCGATAGTTACGGTTGCCCTACAGCACCAAATACCTTAACACGAGTAATCAACCCGCAGTTATTGGCCAATGCTGTTCTTACATCGGATTTAACATGTAGTGCTTTGGCTTCGGTGACCATTAATGCAAGTGGTGGTTCTGGAAGCTATTCGTACGAATGGTCCAATAACGGAGGAGCAAGCTATGCAAGCACCAATTTTTCGGGCAATGTTTTTTCGACAAATACCTACGGTACATTTGTCTTTAGGGTCACGGATACTACATCACCCACCGCCTGTACGGTAGAGACCAATACCGTGATAATTTCAGAAGCGGAAACACCTATGATTACTGCTGTAAATCCAACGCCTATTTTATGTAATGGCGATACAACTGGAGTACTGGATGTAATCATAGATACGTCCATTGGGTTGCCTCCCTATACCATCAATGTGGTTGAAACCTCTGGTCCTATCAACTACGGTACACAAACCACCAACCTGCCTGCCGGTAATTATGAAGTTACTATTACCGATGCCAAGGGGTGTACATCTGCTGCATTTCCTGTAAGCATTTCGGAGCCAACGACCATAAACCCGAATGTAACGCATACCAATTTGCAATGTGTGGCTTCTACAACCCAACTTGGGACCATTACGGTTAATGCCTCTGGCGGCACCCCAACGTATATTTACCGAATCTACAACAGTACATTTACTGTAAACCAGACATATGATACCTCTACGGGGACAAACGACCATATCTTTACTGGTCTGGATTTTGGGGATTATACCGTGAGTGTGACCGATGCCAATGGTTGTGAACAAACCTCAACGGTCACCATTACCACAGGCCCTGATGTGTTGATTACAACAGTAGGTGCTGCAGGATGCTTGCCCGGAAGTGGTTCCATGGAAGTACAGGCCCAAGCATCCAATGGTACATTGGGTACGGGAGTATTCTATTTTGCCATCTACCCTGCACCAGCATTCAATGCGGCAGACCCAGCTTGGTTTCCCGAAGATGCAAGTCCGCCTGCCACTGTGGCCAACTCCCACACCTTTACCGGCTTGAACCCCGGGGTGACCTATACTTTTGTTGTCCATGATTCGGAGACCAACTGTGAGTATGTGCAAGAGGCAACAGTGCCTGTGGCATCAACATCTACCCTTGCGGCAGTAATAGATTCTACCACAAATATAACATGTACGGGTACCTTAGATGGAGAGTCCAGTTTCACCATTTCTGGCTACAGCGCCACCAATGTTGATTATGAGGTGTTTGCTTCTACAACAAATACAACCACCGGTATTACCGGAAGCATCACTGGTGTCGTCGGAGGACCAGAAACGGCAACCATTACTGGATTGGGTCCTGGGGAGTATTATATCCTGTTCACAGAAGTTGATGGTGCAAATGCTGGCTGTGTCATGGCTTCACCAACGTTCACCATACAACAATCGCCCAACTTGCTCCGAGTTACTGCTGCCTCGCCAACTAACGATAACTGTAACCTAAATGCTGGTATGATTACGGCTACTGCACAATTTGGAACAGCTCCCTATGAGTTCCAATACCTACTCAGTTCCGTATCTGACCCAGCAGCGACTGATGCAGGTTGGACAACGGCAACATCGGCCAATGTAGAAGCTGGTGATTATATCGTTTATGTAAAAGATGCCAACAACTGTATTCAAAATGATGCAGTGACCGTTAGGTTGGATGCGGACCCACAAATTTCATTGGCCATAGTTGATGAATGTGTTGATGAGGGAATGTTTGAGGTGTTGGTCACCCTGAACAACCCTGCTGCGGCCATGGCACCCTTCACATTGCGTTTAAATGGTGGGCCGGCACAAAACATTACCTTCAATGCCAGTAATCAATATACTGTTTCTGGGTTAAGCTCTGGAGTTGGACAAACGATTATGGTTTCTGATGTAAACGGATGTGCTGATACGCAAACCATAGACATCCATCCGCCACTACAATTCAATGCCATGCTGACCAAGCTTCTGGATTGTTCGGCTTCTCCCAATGCAGCAATTACCATAGATGTTACTGTAGGTTCTGGCCTTTATGAATATGAAATTGATGGCCCAGGTGCCGTTGATCAAGCTGTAACGGCTATGGGGGGTACCTCCGTGGTGTGGACCGGGGCTTCGGTCAGTGGTTCCTACACCATTACGGTCTATGATACCAGTACGGCAGTACCCTATTGTTTGGGAACTTTCATGCTAGATGTTCCTGCTATTGTCAATCCAGTTTTTACTGAAACACATATTGATGTAAGTTGTAATGGGGCTGCTGATGGAAGCATAAGCCTCTTTGCAACAGATAATGGTTTGGTGCCACTAACTTATGCCATATCACCTGTAGCTGGAAGTTTCAATGCAACCACAAACACCTATGAAAACCTACCTGCAGGATTTTATACGGTAACAGCAACAGGTACAAATGATTGTACTGAAACGGTTACAGTTACCATTGGGGAACCTGCGGTGCTCACGGTTCCGTTGCCCTCCGTGGCCGAGTTTGGCTGTACAACGGGCAACAACCCAGATAATGCAACCGTAACCGTAAATACCGCTGGAATAACAGGGGGAAGCGGAAATTATGTTGTCTATGAATTTATTGACAATGCGACAGCTACGGTATTACAATCAGGTTCAAATAACATATATGTAGAAACAAACTTTGCTGGAAGAACGTTGGACATCAATGTCTATGACGATAATGGATGTGTGGGACCCACAACGGCGACCGTGCAGCCCTTCGACGAACTATTGTCGGCCAACATAAGCATTGGTTCACCCATATCATGTGTCAACAACGAGGACATCACCATAACGGCTACAGGGGCACTGACCAATTCCACGGCAAATCCCGCCAACTATGAATTTAGGTTGTTGCCCGCTGGTCCCTTCCAAACCTCAGGGTCCTTTCCAGGACTCACTGCCGGAACACACAATTTTGAGGTTAGGAACGCCGTTACGGGATGTCTGTTGACCATAGCGCACACCGTGGCCGAACCCAACACCTTTAGTGTGGATGTCAACGTGCTCAACAATGTTGAATGTTTCGGCTCACAGACCGGACAGATTGCGTTTGAACTGGTCGATACCGTCTCGCCACTCTATACCGGCGATGTGGGCTACACCGTTTACGACTCGGCATCGACGCCTGTGGCCTCTGGTACCTTTGCCACCACTGGGCCCAACACGGTACCACAGCTACTCTTTGCAGGGGCCTATACCCTAGAAGTGGTGCAGACCAACTTCCCGGAGTGTACCAACACCACCGCGTTCAACATCGCATCACCGCCAGCGGCCATTACAGCGAACAGAACCGTGAACGGCATCACCTGTTTGGGAAATGACGGGGAGATTGAGATAACCGATGCCGCAGGCGGTTGGGGTTCCTACCGATACTATGTGGGGACAACTGCTCCGGCAGGACCGGCATCCTATCTTGCAAGCCCCGTTTTTGCGGGACTGGCCCCCGGAACGTATCAACTTTGGGTCAGGGATGGCAATGGCTGTGAGGAACAGTTGTTGCCCAATGTGACCTTGAACGACCCAACGCCGATAACGGCCACACTACAGGTCAACAATGACAACTGTACCAATATCGAAGGTGAAATACAGGTAGTGGGCGTCTCTGGGGGACAGGGCGGCAACTATACCTACCAGCTCATTGGGAACGGGATCCCAGTGGGCTCACCACAACCTACAGATACCTTCTCCAACTTGGGCGGGGGATCCTATACGGTACTCGTGGCCGACCAATGGTCCTGTACCTTCACCACGGCTGCCATAGTGCTCTATGACGAAATGGTGCCCGTGGCCAATGTTGTCAAGGACATCGATTGTTCCCCATCGCCCGATGGCGGGATAACCATAAGCGTAACGGGGGGGTCGGGCAACTTTGACTATACCGTGACCTTCCCGGATGCCGTTACCACCATGAACAATACAACGGGCATCTTCACGGGCTTGTCCCAAGTGGGCAGCTACACTTTTGTTGTAAATGACTTGGACACCGCTAGCCCCGTTTGTTCAAAGACCGTTTCGGCCGCCTTGACGGCCCCAACGCCCGTGACCCTTGCCACACATGACATTGTGGATGTGGGTTGTAATGGTGGGGCCGATGGTAGCATCACCATCAACCTGGCTCCCACAACGGCAGGCGTGAACGATGACCCCGTCTATAGTTTCATCCTTTATGATGATGTCTCCAGGGTGACGCCCATAGCCGGACCACAGCACAACCCGACATTTGACAACCTCTCCGCAGGTACCTATTGGATCGAGGCCATCTCCGGCAAACAATGCCTTGATTGGGAGGAAATAACCATTGGGGAACCTGCGGTGCTCACGGTTCCGTTGCCCTCCGTGATCGAGTTTGGCTGTACAACGGGCAACAACCCAGATAATGCAACCGTAACCGTAAATACCGCTGGAATAACAGGGGGAAGCGGAAATTATGTTGTCTATGAATTTATTGACAATGCGACAGCTACGGTATTACAATCAGGTTCAAATAACATATATGTAGAAACAAACTTTGCTGGAAGAACGTTGGACATCAATGTCTATGACGATAATGGATGTGTGGGACCCACAACGGCGACCGTGCAGCCCTTCGACGAACTATTGTCGGCCAACATAAGCATTGGTTCACCCATATCATGTGTCAACAACGAGGACATCACCATAACGGCAACAGGGGCACTGACCAATTCCACGGCAAATCCCGCCAACTATGAATTTAGGTTGTTGCCCGCTGGTCCCTTCCAAACCTCAGGGTCCTTTCCAGGACTCACTGCCGGAACACACAATTTTGAGGTTAGGAACGCCGTTACGGGATGTCTGTTGACCATAGCGCACACCGTGGCCGAACCCAACACCTTTAGTGTGGATGTCAACGTGCTCAACAATGTTGAATGTTTCGGCTCACAGACCGGACAGATCGCGTTTGAACTGGTCGATACCGTCTCGCCACTCTATACCGGCGATGTGGGCTACACCGTTTACGACTCGGCATCGACGCCTGTGGCCTCTGGTACCTTTGCCACCACTGGGCCCAACACGGTACCACAGCTACTCTTTGCAGGGGCCTATACCCTAGAAGTGGTGCAGACCAACTTCCCGGAGTGTACCAACACCACCGCGTTCAACATCGCATCACCGCCAGCGGCCATTACAGCGAACAGAACCGTGAACGGCATCACCTGTTTGGGAAATGACGGGGAGATTGAGATAACCGATGCCGCAGGCGGTTGGGGTTCCTACCGATACTATGTGGGGACAACTGCTCCGGCAGGACCGGCATCCTATCTTGCAAGCCCCGTTTTTGCGGGACTGGCCCCCGGAACGTATCAACTTTGGGTCAGGGATGGCAATGGCTGTGAGGAACAGTTGTTGCCCAATGTGACCTTGAACGACCCAACGCCGATAACGGCCACACTACAGGTCAACAATGACAACTGTACCAATATCGAAGGTGAAATACAGGTAGTGGGCGTCTCTGGGGGACAGGGCGGCAACTATACCTACCAGCTCATTGGGAACGGGATCCCAGTGGGCTCACCACAACCTACAGATACCTTCTCCAACTTGGGCGGGGGATCCTATACGGTACTCGTGGCCGACCAATGGTCCTGTACCTTCACCACGGCTGCCATAGTGCTCTATGACGAAATGGTGCCCGTGGCCAATGTTGTCAAGGACATCGATTGTTCCCCATCGCCCGATGGCGGGATAACCATAAGCGTAACGGGGGGGTCGGGCAACTTTGACTATACCGTGACCTTCCCGGATGCCGTTACCACCATGAACAATACAACGGGCATCTTCACGGGCTTGTCCCAAGTGGGCAGCTACACTTTTGTTGTAAATGACTTGGACACCGCTAGCCCCGTTTGTTCAAAGACCGTTTCGGCCGCCTTGACGGCCCCAACGCCCGTGACCCTTGCCACACATGACATTGTGGATGTGGGTTGTAATGGTGGGGCCGATGGTAGCATCACCATCAACCTGGCTCCCACAACGGCAGGCGTGAACGATGACCCCGTCTATAGTTTCATCCTTTATGATGATGTCTCCAGGGTGACGCCCATAGCCGGACCACAGCACAACCCGACATTTGACAACCTCTCCGCAGGTACCTATTGGATCGAGGCCATCTCCGGTAAACAATGCCTTGATTGGGAGGAAATAACCATTGGGGAACCTGCGGTGCTGGCTGCATCAGCATCAGCAACAGCCTTTGCCTGTAATTCCAACAATACTGTTGATACTTCCATCATCACCGTATCGGCTACGGGAGGTGCAGGGGGATATCTGTATAGTATCGATGGTGTAAACTTCCAAACCAGCAATACCTTTGAAATAGCGGATACCGGATCTGTACAAAACCTGACCATTATCGTGGAAGATGGCAATGGATGTCAAACCACAGCTGTTGTTCCTCCCATAGCGCCACTAAATGTGTTTACGGCCTTAGTTTCCCAAAGTACGGCCATATCATGTGCCAACCCAGAAGAGGTGTTGATTACAATTACGGACAATGGCAATCCTGCCAACAGCTATACCTTTGACTTGCTGCCCATTGGAAACAGCGCTGGTAGCTTTGTATCCAATCCAACACCTACATCGGCCTTATTTACGTTAACTGATCAAGGAAGTTATGTGTTCAGGATAACCGATACGGTCACAGGATGTAGTATCGACACGGCACCCTATACCATAGCTCCCTATGATACTATTGAACTGAACGCCACGGCAACTTCTGCAGCTATTTGCTTTGGGGATGCCAATGGTGTCTTGGAGTTGAGCATAAGCGGCTATACAGGGGATTATGATTATGAGCTCTTCTTGGATTCTGGAGTTTCCACGGGTATTACCGGAAGTACGAACACCAGTATAAATCCATTGGCAATTCCAAGGCTATCCGGAGGAAATTACTATGTGACGGTAACGGAAACCGACCATCCGCTCTGTGTTGGGAACTCCAACAGCGTAACGATTGTATCTCCCGATATGCCTTTGGCCTTGGTTCCTCTTGAAATTGCCAATGTTACCTGCACAAACGATCAAGGTGAAATAGAAATCTCGCCTACCGGCGGCTATGCTCCCTATGATGTGGTCATGACCCATACCGCCACAGGCACGGTATATACCGCTAATGCTATCATAAGTACCCTATTTTACGGTTTAGCGTCTGGTGATTATCAAATTGACATTACCGACAACAACAGTTGTTCCATTACCGAAAACATAATCCTTACACGACCCAACGACATCACTACAGACATCACCGCAACTCCCACCACATTGCAATGTTTTGGCGACACCAATGCACAAGTGGCGGCTCAAAATGTTATGGGGGGCCAAGGTGTCTATCAATATCAATTGAATGTTTATGACGCTACGGGTAGCTCGATTATCGACGTCAGTGGCTATCAAAACAGTCCTCTCTTTGATAATTTAGGTGCAGGAATCTACAGCATCACGGTCTCTGATGGTTGGAATTGTGGCACAGAAACCCCACAGGTCATCATTACAGAACCCTCTGAAGTACAGGCATCATTGGTACAAACAAGCCAAATGACCTGCTTGAACCAAGCCCAGATGGAGTTAACGGCTGGTGGCGGAACAGCTCCCTATACCTATAGTGTTGATGGCATATCGTTTGCGCCAATGTCCGGGGGCAACACACACTCGTTCACCGTAGCCGCAGGCAACTATCAATATTTTGTGCGTGATGCCTTTGGCTGTGAATCCATGTTGTCCAACGAAATTGTGATCGATCCCATTGATCCTTTGACCCTTGATGTTGATTTGAGTGCGGCCTTGGTCAATTGTACCGGAGAGGCATCGGCCACAATAAGGGCAAATGCAACAGGCGGTTTGGGAAATTACAGTTTTGAATTGTTTACAGACGCAACTTTGAACCATTTGCAGGCAGGCCCACAAGCTAATGGAACTTTTGCTTCACTAACTTCCGGTTCATACTACATAAGAGTTACCAGCAGCGATTGTATTACTGTTTCCAACGAGATTGTTATTGTAGATCCCACTCCTTTGCAGATTGTACGTGATGAGTTCACCAATATAAGCTGTAACGGCGCCAACGATGGTACCATAACGGTTGAGGTCTCTGGGGGCACCGGTAACATATTCTATGCCATCTCCCCAAATCTGGACCAATTTGATACCGTAAACAGCTTTACCGGTCTAACGCCTGGCATATACGATGTTATTGCACAAGATCAAAACGGGTGTTTTATTCCTTTTCAGTTTACCATCATCGAACCTACAACCATAGAAGTAAATGCCATCAACATTATGGGTGAAACCTGCTCTGGAAATGATGACGGTATGTTCGATATACAAATATCGGGTGGTACAGCGCCCTACTATTCAAGTCTGGACAGTAACGCCGATGCCGATTTTGTACTTGACCAAATCAGTTTTGCCAATGTAGCGCCTGGTACCCATGTGGTGTTTGTGAGGGATTCACAAGGCTGCGAGAACAATGTAATCGTAGAAATTGAATCTGGTGTCAATATAAATGCTACCGTAACACCTATGTATGAGTGTACCGGGAATATCCCTGAAAATAGGTTGGAGGTGGTTTTTGAGGACGAAACCATAAGCACAGATGTGATGTATGCTTTAGATTCCTCGGATACGGCACACTTGAGACTCACCTCGGATTATACCAATATTCCAGCTGGAGACCACTATTTGTACCTTCTCCATAGCAATGGCTGTCAAGATTCCATTCCGTTCACCATTGAAGGTTATGAACCATTGACACTGAATTTAGAACAAAACGATATCAATGAAATAACTGCAGTGGCACAAGGAGGTTTGGAAGACTATACCTTCTACTTTGATGACATGGATAGCGGAACGGATAACACATTCATCATCAATCGTACAGACACATATACGGTTCGGGTGGTTGATCAGAATGGTTGTGAAGCTATGGGAGAAATAGAAATGGAATTCATTGATATACAGATTCCTGACTTCTTTACCCCTGACGGCGATGGCTTGAATGATGAATGGGTTCCTGATAACACTGAAGCCTTTCCAAACGTACTAACCATCATTTTTGATCGTTATGGTAGAGAGCTCTATAGGATGAAATTAAATGACGCTCCTTGGGACGGAATATATCAAGGCAATGAGCTTCCGTCCGGTGATTATTGGTACATAATCAAACTAAGGGGTGAGAACGATGACCGTGAATTTATTGGACATTTTACATTGTACCGTTGATAATGATTAATCCCTGAGCCATGAAAAAAACCCAAATCCTACTCCTACTGTTATTTGGCTTTGTTGCCCACGGACAAGAACTTACCATTCCGCAATTGTCCCAATACATTGCCGACAACCCTTTTCTAATGTCCCCAACCTACGCGGGTATTGGTGACCATATCAAATTACGCCTCAACGGACTTACACAATGGGTCGGTATAGAAGATGCACCGGACACCCAAACTTTGGCCGTTGATGCCCGTATGGGAAACCGCTCTGGTCTAGGGGCCTTGATCTACAATGACAGCAATGGGGAGACCAAACAACGTGGTGCAAGAATCTCTTTTGCCCACCATTTGACCATAGACCGCTATGAAGACGAATTTATTTCGTTTGGCATTTCGTACAATTTTAACCAATTTAGAATTGCCATTGAAAATTTTGGCAATCCCAACAACCCATTGTTCGATCCGTCTGTAACCGACGATAGGGCAACCACAAACCATAATTTTGATGTTGGCGTACTCTATCGTTATGATAAGTTTTATATTTCTGCCAATGCCTCGAATCTGTTGGACAAAGATTTGACCAGCTTTGATGTCCGGTTTGAGCCAAACAAGTTGAGAAATTATTACCTCTACACGGGCTACAGTTTTCTAAAAAACAAGAATAGCAAGCTAGAAGTGGAACCCTCCGTCTTTTTCCAGTGGTTTGAAAGTGATGGACGATCGGTCACAGATTTGAACGCCAAATTCCGTTTCCATAATTTTGAAGATTATTATTACGTAGGCCTTACCTACCGTTTTTTGAACGATCAAATTGGAAAACCCTTATATATAGCCCCTATTGCAGGTTTCAAAAAAAACAACCTCTATTTTGGATATTCATACCAAGTGATCACCAACGAGATTCTAGGCTATAGTACAGGAACCCATGTGGTCACCGTTGGCATGGATCTTTTTCAGGGAATAAGCAATTGCAGGTGTACCTATTAAGAACCTGTTTCGTTACTTTTGTCCTTATTTTTTTTAATGGGGAAAATAAAGCTCAACAATATTAGGGTCCATGCGTGGCATGGTTGCCTTAAAGAGGAAAGTATCATTGGTAGTGATTACCGTGTGGATCTAAAGGTAAGTGGGGATTTATCCGTTCCCAAAGTTTCCGATAAGCTCACGGATACCATAGATTATGTGCTGTTGAACAACATTGTCAAAGAAGAGATGGCCATAAAATCCAAATTATTGGAGCATGTGGCCGAAAGAATACTTACCCGTATAATTAAGGAATGTGATATTGTAGCTATGGCGGAAGTATGTGTCTCCAAGATCAATCCACCTATTGGGGGTGATGTGGAAAGTGTTTCGATAACCTTACAAAAATATCGCTGAACAGCATTAACCCGACTTTAACAATAGTGAAAGGTTTCTTACATTTGTTCAAGAAAAAGGCATTGTGGCTGAATTGGTTAGGCGAGGTCCCGCAAGGACTTATATAGTGGTTCGAGTCCACTCGATGCCTCTACTTTTTTTAAATAGCATCAAGTTTCTTTAATCTTTTTTGATCTTTTCAAAATAAACATAATATTTTTGCACTCTTAACGGCATCGTGGCCGAGTGGCTAGGCACAGCTCTGCAAAAGCTTGTACAGCGGTTCGAATCCGCTCGATGCCTCAAAACCCTTTCTACTTTGAAAGGGTTTTTTTATACCAATTATGGTCAGTGGGTCATCCTGTTTTCCATCTGTTCTATGCCCTGTTCCAAATCATAGGGGATAAATCCTTTTACCACCATGACCAGCCCACAAATGACCAAAAGAATCCCCAAGATTTTCTTCATAACTTGAATTCGCTTTCTGGTAAGTTTCTTTTTAAGCTGCTTCGCCAATAAGATTTTTATGATGTCCAATCCTAAATACACCAAAATAACGGTAATAAAAAAAGTAAGCAGTCTATTGGGCTCATTGTTGAGGATGGGCCCCACCACAAACAAAACGATCAACCAATAGATCAATACCCCAATATTGATAAAATTGAGCAAAAAGCCTTTGGCCATCAAGGTTAGGTAGGTTCCCTTGAACCTATTGGTGCTTTTCTTTTCAGATTCTCTCTTAAAAAAAAGGACGATGCCATAGATGACAAGAATGGTGCCCCCCAAGACATAAAGTCCTGGTTGGTTGCTCAAATTCTTGATGAGTTGAAAACTACTGAAATAGGCTATGAGAATAAAAACAATATCGGCAATGATCACGCCTATGTCTATGCTGAGTGCCGCTCTGAATCCCTTTGTGGCCCCGGTTTCCAAAAGCACAAAAAATACAGGGCCAATCATAAAGCTCAACAAGATTCCCAAAGGAATAGCCGCCTGTATATCTTCAATCATAATCGTTATTCAACCCGTTCTATGGTACCGCCAAGAACTGTTTTTTCATCCATTTTTTCAGGGTCACCATATACTTTTACCTTGCCTCCTGCCTTAACCACTGCCTTTACATATTTGGTAGCATAAACATGGGCTTGACCCCCAGCATTAACGGTAATTGTGGTAAAACTACTTTTAAATTCCTTACCATTGTAGGTGCCTCCTGTATTTATTTGAATATCTTGATTGTCTGTAAATCCTTTTGTAACAACATCTCCGCCCGTAACGGCCTTTATCAATAATTGTTCTGTTTGACAGTTGATGTCTATTTCTCCCCCCTCTTGGGCTTTAAGCTCTAGAACATCTTGTACCAAGACTTCATCAGATTGTATTAGAGCATCTTCGTTCACATCGATAATCTTAAGTTCATCTGAATAATATAAATCGACAAAGGTTCTAAATCCACTGAAAATCTTTTCAATCTCCATTCTTATTTTTAACACTCCGTCATTGTTTACAATAGAAACCTTACTGGTATTGACTCCCGTAACAATGGCTTTATTAGCATCAGATTTGATCAAGTTAACAGAAATGCCGTCAAAAACCTTTACTTCATCAAAGTTGGATAGTTCTTGTGTAATGGTGTTCTCTTGGCAAAAACAACTGGTTAAGACCAAAATATACGCAGAAAGCAATACAAAAGATTTCATTGGTTTCATTTTTAATTGTTCTAACAATTAAAACTAATTTTATGAAACATTAGTATTATTCTTTTCTACCTATCAATGAAAAATCTAAATGCCGTTTAGCCAAATCGGTGTCCTTTACCATAACCTTTACTTCATCTCCCAACTGGTACATCTCACCATAACGCTCACCAACAACGGCATAGTTACGTTCATCAAAGGTGTAAAAATCATCCTTTAAATCGCGTATTCTAACCATTCCCTCACACTTATTTTCAATGATTTCCACATAGATTCCCCATTCGGTAACACCAGAGATCACCCCAATAAACTCGCTGTCACGGTGGTCTTCCATAAACTTGATCTGCATGTACTTTATGGAATCCCGTTCTGCATTGGCTGCTAAGAGTTCCATTTCTGAGGAATGCTTGCATTTTTCTTCATATATAATTTCCTTCTCTGTCTTACCACCATCCAAATAATGCTGCAACAAACGATGTACCATAACATCTGGATACCTTCTTATGGGCGATGTAAAATGCGTGTAATAGTCAAAGGCCAATCCATAATGACCAATGTTCTCTATGGTATAAATCGCTTTGCTCATACTTCTAATGGCCAAGGTATCTACTAAGTTCTGTTCCTTTTTTCCCTTAACATCATTCAACAATTTGTTTAGTGAACTTGTGATTGATTTTTTATCCCTTAAAGTAACACTATGTCCAAATCTTGAAATTACCCCGTTCAAAGCCATTAACTTATCCATGTCCGGTTCATCGTGTACACGATAAACAAAGGTTTTCTTGGGTCGCTGTTTTCCTATAAATTCTGCAACACTCCTATTGGCCAACAACATAAATTCCTCAATGAGTTTATTGGCTTCCTTGGCCTCTTTAAAATAAACGGATTCTGGATTGTTCTCATCATCTAAATTAAAGCGCACCTCAATTTTATCAAAGGATATGGCACCTGAGTCCATTCTTCGTTCCCGCATCAATTTGGCCAAATGGTTCAATGTGGTGATAGCGGTGACTATTTCTTCTGAAACCGAATAGGAACCATCACGAATGGAAACCGATTCTGGAATATTGGCCACATCATTTTCTATAATATATTGTGCCTCTTCATAGGCAAATCTTTCATTGGAGTTGATTACTGTTCTCCCAAACCACTGGTTTTTTACCCGAGCTTGATTGTCCATCTCAAAAATAGCCGAGAAGGTATATTTTTCTTCATTGGGCCGTAATGAACAGGCATTGTTGGAAAGAATCTCAGGAAGCATGGGAACCACCCTATCCACCAAATAGACCGATGTGGCCCTGTTATAGGCCTCATCATCCAGTTCGGTCCCAGGAACAACATAATGAGAAACATCGGCAATATGGATACCTATTTCAAAATTCCCGTTCTCCAAGACCCGAAACGATAGGGCATCATCAAAATCCTTGGCATCCTTAGGGTCTATGGTAAAGGTCAAAACCTCGCGTAAATCCCTACGTTTGGCTATTTCTTCTTCTTTTATGGAAGTATCCAATAGATTGGCAGACTGTTCCACTTCGTAAGGAAATTCAATGGGCAACCCATATTCTGCCAATATGGAATGTATCTCCGTTTCATGCTCACCAGGTTGGCCCAATACTTCTTGGATGGTCCCATAGGGCGAATCTGCAGTATCTGGCCAATCGCCCAATGTCACCAATACCTTATCACCATCTGCCGCTTTTTTTGTTTTTTCCAAGGGAACGAAAATATCGGTATACATTTTAGGATCCATAGGTCTTACAAAAGCAAAGGTCTTTTGCTTGTCCACAATACCTACATAAGAGGTTTTCTTCCGTTCCAAAACCTTTGAAATCTCACCATCATAGCGTTTGCTCTTGCGCTTTGGCCTGTAATAGACTTCAACGGTATCGCCATGAAATGCTTTGTTCAATTTATGTTCTGGTACAAAAATATCATCATCCATACCTTCTACTACAACATACCCATTTCCACTGGTGGTCATATCCAATACCCCAATGGCCATGGTGTTGTGAGTGGGTTTCTTTTGGTATTTTCCTCGTTCAACCTCTACAATTCTTTCTTTTTGTTTTAGTTCTCCCAACCTTCTGATCAAATCATTTCTACCCTGTGTATCGGTAATACCTAGCTTGGCAGCAATTTGCTTATAATTAAAAGTCTTTGAAGGTTCGTGCTCTAAAACAGTAAAGATTCCTTTCGTAATTTCATTCTTCCGCTGGCTTTTGGCCCGCTTTTTCTTTTTAGACATCTAAGACGGAAAGTTTTTTGAAAATTACGAATAAATGCCGCCATAAAAGCGGTGATCATTTTCAACTAATCAACAATTATGTATTATATATATTTTTCTTTTTTTAATTAATAAATAATTATTGTGATTATGATTGTTTGTGAATTTTGGGAATAATTTTTTTTGGAATGGGTTGACATGAACAGCATAAATTTGTTGTGAACAATTTATAAAGTGATGTAAAAGCTAAAAATCATGATGTTATCATGGTTACCAACAACTATTGACAACCCATATCAACATTTATTTTTTGAAAACTAAAGTTGTTTTTAATGTTAATTACTGAGGAATTTTTCTTGATTTTGGTTGATTAATTTTTAATTGAATGTTTCTAAAACATTACGAGAAAAATAGTAATGTAAATTTTTTGTTTACAGAAAAAATGAAATCATTATTTTTTATCATCAGTTTATCCACTTTTTCATGTTTAATTTAAGTAGTTGATATAGAGTAAAATACTGAAATGGAGTTTTTTGTTATCAACCATCAAAAATTTTAAGAATTGTACCTTTGTATGGAACCAAATTAATAGGACCATGAAAATAGCCATAGGAAACGATCATGCCGGTACGGATTATAAATTGGCCATCATAGGAATGCTTAAATCAAAAGGAATAGCCGTAATCAATTACGGTACCGATGATACTGAAAGTGTGGATTACCCAGATTTTGTGCACCCTGTGGCCAAAGATATGGAAGAGGGCAATGTTGACTTTGGTATTGTTATCTGCGGTAGTGGCAATGGAGCCAGTATGACCATAAACAAACATCAAGGCGTGAGAGGGGCTTTATGTTGGAACAAAGAAATAACCCAATTGGCCCGGGAACATAATGATGCCAATATTTTGAGTTTACCCGCACGTTTTATTTCATTGCCCCAAGCCTTGGATATGGTAGAAACTTTTTTGAACACAGCGTTTTCGGGAGGAAGGCATGAAAGAAGGATTGAGAAAATTCCTTGTATGTAAAGGTCAGATTTACCATAAATAGGCCACGCATAAGAATACCTTTTTAATACAAAATGAAGATTGTAGTCAAGACTTTTAAGGAGTTGACCCAAATCGAACTTTATAAGGTACTGCAATTACGAAGCGAGGTATTTGTGGTAGAACAAGATTGTGTCTATCAAGACATTGATGGAAGGGATCAAAAAGCCTACCATGTTCTAGGATATTCGGAAAATAATTTAGTGGCCTATACACGTTTTTTTGCACCGTGCACTTATGTTGAGAATACCAGTTTTGGCAGGGTGGTGGTCAAACTGGACTATAGAAGGTATGGCTATGGAAAAGACATGGTTGCCCAAACAATAAGTGCCATACAAAAACGTTATGGCAAGCAACCCATAGAAATATCCGCCCAAGCCCATTTAACGGTTTTTTATCAAGAATTTGGTTTTCAACAAGAGGGAGAGGGCTATCTAGAAGATGGTATTCCCCATATTAAAATGATAAGACACCCAAAGGAGTAGCAATTACATTCTTTTGGCCACACGCTCCTTGATCAACCAATCCAGTTTTAAAATCAGGTTCAACGGTTTTTCCGCCTTGTTTTTCAACGATTTGTACAAGTAGCCCTGTGATGTTGGATCAAGTTCTTGGAGTTGTATTTTTCCATGTTCCACTTTAGATTCCCTATAGCATTTTGTAAGACGTTGCTGGTTCAATTTCTTCCCATCAAGCTTTTGTATCAGTTTATGCCTATTGACCAATGTAACCTTACAACTGGTATATTTTCCAACTTCATCGGAATAAATAGCGGTGGCCAGGGCATAGAAATCTGTTTTCTTTTTTGGGTCAAAAAACCAACCTGTCTTCAGTTGGCCATCTTTAAGATAATGAATTTCAAAAGCAAAAGTGGGTAGGTCTTCGTTGATATAGTCTAACTGCGCTTTTTCATCCACAGCGTACTTTTCCCTTGTGGTTTTATGGGTAAAAAAGAGATCGACACCATTTAATTGCTGTTGCATGTCATGAATTCTGTTGTACTGGTAATTTTTCATTCTGGCATAGTGCCCATCCAGTAAAGAGTGCAATGATTGCTCTTTGGAAAGGTCGGAACGAAAACTACTCTTCACAATCCTTTATTTTATGTGCCAAGGCATTTCCTATGCGTTCCACAAGTCCGACCACTAAGGCATTTCCCATAAAAAAAGCCCGTTTTGCATTGGAAATCCCCGCTAATTTGGTGTGATTGTCGGGAAAACCATTTAAGCGCTCCAATTCAATGGGCGTTAATCGGCGATGACCGTTAGCTGTGGCAACCACATGTTTAAAACGTGAGGGAGATTTACCACCCTCTCCGGTAATAATGGTTCTTGAGGGTTTGTCCAGAGGGTCGGGAAAAACCATTGCCCCTTCGCTATAATTGTATACAAAGCCTTCTTTCGTGGTTCGCTTTTCTTTTTTGGAGCCCTTTAAATAGTTCCATTTTACAAAATCATCCTTCGGAATATAAAATTCATCGTCAACCTTGTCCAACTCCAACACATCTCCCAAGGTTTTATACTCGCCACTATAGTTGGGATGTAACTGTAATGAGGTCACATCTCCATTAAGGCAGGTGCCAGAATTAAGAAAAGGGGATTCTTTGCCATCCATATTGAACTGCGTTGAAAGGGCCACCAAATCTTTGGTGAGTTGGAACTCCCTTATTTTTTCAAAATTTTCCTGTGCAGGAAAGGCATTGGCCAAAACACCGTTGAAAAGCAACCATTTTTGTGGCTGGTTTGCCAACATTTGTTGATAAAGGGTTGATGATTTATGCGCTGCGACCAAAAAAAAACGCCTTCGGCGTTGACAAAAACCATATTCGGCGGCGTTGATTACGCGCCACTCCACGGCATAATCCATGTCGGTCAAACTTTTCAGCATTATGGCAAAATCACGACCCCGTTGTGCCGCTGGCGATTTTAAAAGACGGTCAACATTTTCTAAGATCAAATACGAGGGTTTCTTAGTTTTCTCTTCCAAAATGCGGTGAATGGACCACCATAAAACCCCTTTTTTCCCCAACAGACCCTTTGAGTTTTTTAATGTTGTGGCCACAGAATAATCCTGGCATGGAAAACCACCCACCAGAACATCATGATCGGGAATGTCTTGTACGGCAACAGTTTCTATGTCCATATTGGAATGGTTGGAGCTACCAAACTGAGCCTCATAGACCATGGAAGCGTGCTGTGTCTTTGTGGACGGTTCCCATTGGTTGCTCCAAACAACATCATATTTTCCCGTGGTTTCCAAACCCATACGAAAGCCCCCAACCCCGGCAAATAGTTCACAAACGGTTAATTTCTGCATACATCAAAAATAAAAAAACCGGCGTAAGCCGGTTATTAAAGAGTAAAACAACAGCCAAAATTTTATGTTGGAAAAAATATTTTGAAGGTATTGCCCTTGCCCACGTCACTCTCAACCGTGATTTTTCCACCCATGAGTTCAATCTGGTACTTGGTCAAATACAGTCCCATACTTGTATTTTGCCCCATGTTCTGCAATTTTTTATAGAGGGCAAAAACGTTGTCCCCTTCCTTTTCCAAGTTGATGCCCATGCTATTGTCCTCAAAGGTGAGAAGGGTATACTTATCTTCATGTGCCCCGGTTAGGATCAACAAGGGTTTCTCATTATCGTTCACAAAATGGATGGCATTCAGCAACAGGTTGGCCAAGATGCTTTCTAAATATGCGGGAATGGCATTTACCGTAAAGTCTTCGATGATTTCATTATGAATTTTAACGTTTTTCTTTTTTATAAGGCCAATGTTGCTCTGCATAACCTTATAGAAGTATTCGTTTACGTTCAGTCTGGATTTTTGTTCATTGACCATATGGCGGATGGAAACAAGTTCCCGTAAACTTTTAATGGTGGTGGTGAGACTGTCTGTTGACTCAAATAACATTTGAATCAATAGATTACGTTCCTTTTCGTCTTTTTCATTGCGGAGAAAGTTTAGCAAAAGATCAAAATTGGTTGTATGTGCCTTAAGGTTGTGCGATACCATATGGGCAAAATGCACCATTTTGTCGATCTCTTGGTGGGCATTGTTCAAACTTTCTGAAAAGGTATGTTCCAAAGACACCCTTTGGGTAAAATCCTCACAAGAAACCAAGAGGACTTCTTTTCCTTCGGCATTGGTGATTATATTTCCAGAAACATTGAGCACATATTCCCCAATACTTTTATGGTTTAGTGGTAATTGAACATTTTTGAACGAATAACGGTGGCCCAACGCCTCTTTGATTTCCGCGCAGGTGTTTGTGTTGATCTGAACAAAATCCTTATAGCTTTTTTTATTGAAAAAGCGTTCACTTTTATTGAGGATGCCAGATAGATGGTTGTTTATTTTTAGAATCCTTTCGGTATTAAGGTCTAGGATGGCCAAGCCTGTGGGTACTTTATCAAAGAGGTCATCATGTTCCAAATAATTGGTTTTGATGACTTTGTGCTGTGGTTTGGCCGTTTTTTTGGCCTTTTGGTTTTGAACCACCCCAATGATTCGGACACACTTGCCATTTTTAAATTTTGGCCTCCCAACAATGTTCACTAGCTTACTGTTCCCGTAATAATCCTTGACCTTGAAATCACCATCCCATGGCTTGCCCGTTGTCATGGCCTCCCGTACGGCATTCCTTAGTTTTTTTCGCTCCTCGGCGGTTTCAAAAAAAGAGAAGGTTTTTTTAAAACTGGCCTGATAGTCCAACGGGAGACGCAAAATATCCCTAAAGGTATTGGACCAGAATACTTTGCCTTGGGCAAAATTATATTCCCAACTCCCCACTTCCTCGTACTTCTCATACAACATTGAACCGGACTCGTTACTGTACACAGTTTTTGGGGTGTTTTGACAATCTGGGGCAACATTGATAACTATGCCAATGATGTTTCCATAACCGTCTTTCCAGGGTTTAAGCTGCCAAACAAAGCTGCTGTGGTTGTTTTTTTTATGGAATGCCTTATCGGTAAAGGTTATGTCCTCAATGCCCTCTATGGAGTATTCAAAACCATCGGCATGATGCGATTCTAGGTGTGGAAAAATGGAATAGATGGCTTTTCCCAAGACATCTTGTCTGTCCAACCCCAATAGTGAGTACCAGCCCATTGAGGCATCTATCAATTCTAAATCTTTGTTTAAAATTGCCGTACTAGAAGGTAGTTTTTGGACCCAATTGGTCACAGTGGGCTTTTGGGCGGTGATATTTTGCATACGAACAGAGATATACCACTAAATTAAAGTAAGAAAAAAACTACAATAAATTTTTGTTGTGAACAAAGCCAATCAAGTTGTAAAAATCAGGTATGATATTGTATGGTTTAAGAACTAGTTGTCTTATAATTGTTTACCTAAAAAAATTGGTGCAGACCAATTTTATGGCGGCTTTGTCCAACGGTTTGTACATAATGTCCTTTATCTCTGGGTAGGTCTTCATTTTTACTTCGTCCTGTGGACTTATTGTGGTCGTCAAAAGAATGATGATGGCGTTATTTTTTTCCGGTCTTTCAATAAGCCTGTACTCATCCAGAAACTGCCAGGCATCCATTGTGGGCATGTTAATATCAACAAAGATGAGTTCTGGGTAGGTGGTGATTTTTTTTAAAAAATCTATTGCCTGGGCACCAATCTCAAAGGCATTCACATGGTCTATGTTATCGGTTTCCCTTAGAAATTTGGAATGTATAAAATTAGAGGCTTTGTTGTCATCAATCAAGAGTACACCATTGATCATAAGTGTATTAGTTTAAAGTGAAATAAAAATTACTGCCTTTGCCAAATTTTGACACCACCCAAATTTCGCCTCCATGTAGTTCAACTATTTTTTTGCAATGGGCAAGGCCAATACCCGTGCCTTTATAGGTGTCTTCATTGTGTAGCCTTGTAAAAATCTCGAAGATTTTCTCTTTGTCTTCTTTTTTTATGCCAATTCCGTTATCCTTAACAGCAAACTCATGCCCTTTCTGGCCTTTTCGGGAACAAATTTCTACTTTGGGCACTTGGCCATCGGCCACAAATTTGATGGCATTCCCGATGAGGTTAAGAAAAAGCGAATGGAGTTCAATGGGGTTACCCTTAACAACGGGCATCTTGTTAAAAACGACTTCTGCGTTTTTATCGGCAATTTTTAATTGTAGGTCATCCACAACATTTTTTAAGGTGTGGTTCAAGTCCACTTTTTCGTGTTTTGTGTTGCCCTCAATCCTTGAGTACTCCAATATTCCTTTTACCAGATTGCCCATTCTTTTTGAGGCAGACTCGATAAAATCTAAGTAAATGGATGCATTCTCATCCAGTTTGGCCACATATTCTTCTTTAAAGAGGGCCACAAAATCGTTCACCGTACGCAAGGGTTCTTGAAGATCATGGCTGGCCACATAGGCAAAGCGCTCCAATTGTCTATTGCTTTGGGAAAGGTCTCTTAAATTTGTGATATCTACATGGCTGCCCACCATTCGTATGGGCTCGTTGTTGGGCCCCCATTCAATTACCTTGCCCCTGCACCACACCCATATGATCTTACCATCCTTATGATAATAGCGCACTTCATTTTCGTAGGGTATTTTACCCTTGCTCTTAACATGGTCTTCAAATACCTTAAACACCCCGGGCAGATCATCTGGGTGTATAATTTTTTGCCAAGAATCGGGCGAGTTTTCCATTTCATCATCCTCATACCCAAACATTTTCTTGAAGGTGGGGCTTAAGTATTCGGTATGTTCCGGAATGTTCCAATCCCAAAAGCCTGCCATGGTACTTTCCAAAACCTCGTTAAAAACCATGTTCTTATCCAAGACTTCAGCTTCAAGAACAGGTAGTTTTTTTAATTCGGTCACATCGGTTTCCGTTCCCATCATCTTTATGGGCGAGCCGTCTTTGGCCCACTCAATAATACGGCCCCTTGTGTATAGGTGGGTATACGATCCATCCTTGGTCTTGTAGCGCAATTCTATTTTGTAGGGGTGTTGTCCCTTGGTGTCTATATGCTTTCGCAGTATTTTGGGGTAGGCCTCAAGGTCATCGGGATGCATAAGATCGATAAAGGTTTCAAAGGTATCTTCCACATCTTCTTTGTCATAGCCCAGCATTTCATAGATAGATTTGCTGCGGTACACCGAATTGTCCTGTAGGTTCCAGATCCAAAAACTATCACTGGTCTGTTCAAAGGCCTGCATTTGGTTCTTGAGCATGGTTTCTGCTTTGTCCAACTGGGTGACGTCGCGCCAACTGCCCACAATATAGTCCAACTGCCCATCACTGGTAAAGAACGACCGGGCATTGACCCGGACAGGGATTTTGGAACCATTTTTGGTAATGACCGTTCTTTTTAGGTTATCCAAAGACTCCCCATTCATTAATTTGGTGATATCGTGTTTTAATTCCTCCTCGGTAAAGCCCGGGGCCACTTCCAATATGCTTTTTCCAATCAGATCGGACGGAGTGCCATGGCCCAGCTTGTGTACCAGTTCAAGATTGCAATTCACAATATCCCCCTTGGCGTTGATGGCAACAAACATGTCCGGAGCATTGTTAAAGAGCTTTTTATAATCCTGTCTGGTTTTCTCCAGGGCTTTTTCGGTTTGGACCAATTGGGCAATGTCTTTGCAACTGGCCATGATATAGTCTAGCGTGCCATCTTGGGCCACTATGGGGCGAACATCTACCAAATATGGGATTTCTTCCCCAGATTTGGTCTTAAAATGCCCCCTTTGGGCAGTAATGGGTTTGAGCTCATTCATTATATCAAAATGCTCATCAATAATGTAATGATATCTTTCGGGGATATAGTCCTTCATGTGGGTGCCAACGTAGTAATCGGCGTCACCATAGCCCAACCTATGGGCAAACTCATCATTGCACTTAAAAATAATGCCATTGGAATCGTGGGCCCAGATCATATCTGGCGATTTGGTAAAAAGAGCATTGATCTGGGCTTCGCTTTCGAGCAACTTCAACTCGGCTTTTTTATGCTCGGTAATGTCTACGTAGGTGATGACGACCCCATCAATGGTCTTGGAGGTTTCCTTGTACGGATTTATCCGCATCAAGAACCAGCGGTCATAAAAGTTTTTGATTTCTTTTTGATAGGCCTTTCCGGTGCGCAACACCTTTTTAACGTTGGAGAAAATCTCATCCCGGCCACTGCCAAAATTATGGGTAATGTCCGCTAACGGCCTTCCAAGGTCTGAGGGGTTAAAATTGAACAAATTGTTTACGCTGTCCGTAAACGACACAATATTAAGCTCTTTGTCGAGCATTAAGGTGGTTATGTTGATGCTCTTTAAAATATTGTCTATGCTGGCATTGGCATGAGCCAAGTTTTCAATTTTTATGTTGAGTTCCTCATTGACTGTATTGAGTTCTTCATTGGTGCTGTGCAGTTCCTCGTTGGTGCTTTGCAACTCTTCGTTGGTGCTTTGCAGCTCTTCGTTGGTGGCCAAAAGTTCCTCATTGGCGCTCAGCAATTGTTCGTTTCTTAATTCAATCTCATTTTGTAGGGAAATCAAGTTATTGTGGGCCTGACTCAGTTCCTGTTTTAGGACAACTACCTCTTCAAGTTCTTGGTTCTTGCCTTCGGCAGGGCCTTCTTTGGAAATAGGGCAGAGTTGCTTTTTGGGCATGAACACAACAATGAACTTTGTGGTTGTTTCACCATCAACCTTGATTTCCGGAACAACCAATAATTCCAAGATGGAATCTTTATCGGTCAATTTTAGGCCAATATTTTCAACATGTACAGACTCTTTGTTTTTATCCGCATTGATAAAAGCCAGCGTCAATCTAGGCTTTAGGGTTTCGGGCACCAAACTGAAAATTGAGGAGGAAAACCCTTCTTCGGGTATTTTTAGGTACTCACGAACATCCCCATTGGATTTGATGATGTTTAAGTTATGGTCCAGATAGAGACAGGAAAAGCCCAATTCTTCAAGAAACAGCTGTTCAATAAGTTTAGAATTGGCATGCTCTTCAAAGGGACTTTGCTTTTTGGGAAAAAATTGATTTTTTGAGACCCTTTGACTGGATTTTACCAGATTGTCCCGATCCAAGATTTTGGTCTGCAGGATATTTTGGTATATTCTATCCTGGCCATTTACCTCTTCAAACAAATTTTGGGCGTTGCCCAGGCTTTCGCTCTTTCCCAGAACCAAAAACCCTTTCTGGTTAAGGGCATACTGTAAGGTTTTGACCACGTTGTCTTGGGCATGGTCCTTCATGTAGATCAGCATGTTTCTACAGAGTACCAGGTCCATTTTAATGAACGGGGTGTCTTTTAGGATATCATGATGGCAAAAGATCACCTGTTTTCTTATGGAGCCCACAACGCGAAACCCAAGGGAGGTTTTCTCAAAATACGCGTCCAGATATTTTTTGGGTACACTTTTAATTTGGTTTTTGTCAAAGAAAGACAATGAGGCTTTCTGGGTATTGGTGTTGTCAATATCCGTGGCAAATATTTTTAGCTTTAGCTGTTTGTGCTTTGTTTTTTTTAAAGCTTCCTGAAATAGGATGGCCAAGGAAAAAGCCTCTTCACCGGTACTGCAGGCAACACTCCACACTTTGATCGTATCCCCATTTTTTTTCCCATCAATAATTGCGGGGATAATGCTGCTTTTTAGCTGTTTCCAGATTTTTAGGTCCCTAAAAAAATCGGTCACACCCACCAGAAACTCTTTTGCCAAGGCCTTGAGTTCATCGGGCTCATTGATGTAACTTAGGTAATAGGAATTAAAATTTTCCAACCCTTTGGCATGGATCCTTCTGGTAATCCGTCTGGCCAGGGTTGGGGTTTTATAGTTTGAAAAGTCGATGTTGGCCACCTTGTTCACTTTGGCCAAGAGGTTGTCATACCACAGGGGGTTTTCAATAATCTCGTTTTCAATCCCAATTATATAGTTTTTATCAGCGAAAAATTCGCCTAGAATCCCGGCAATGCGTTTTGTGGGCAGAATATAGTCAACAGCTCCAGAGTAAATGGCAGCGTTGATCATACCGTTAAACTCGGCTTCTTCTGGCAATTGGGCCATAACTAGGCCGCCATGGTCATGGATGGTCCTAATTCCCTGTGAACCATCATTTCCGGTGCCACTGAGTATAATGGCCACAGCTTTTTTCTCATAGGCCAGGGCAAGCGAGGAAAAAAAGTGGTCAATAGGACTTTGGAAACCACGGTTAGCAGGTTTTGGGGTCACCATTAGGGTTTTTCCCTTAAGCTGCACATTTTTTTTGGGATGTACTAAGTATATGGTCTGGGCCACAACATTCTTGTCTTCCACGAGCTCTTCCACAGCAAAGGATGTATGCCGGGAAAGGAGCTCTTTCATCATACTTTCACTATTGGGGTCTAGGTGCTGTACAACAACAAAGGAACAATGGATGTTTTTTGGAAAATTTTGAAAAAAGGATAGGATGGCACTAACCCCTCCGGCGCTGGCCCCAATACCAACAACAAAAAAATCACTTTTTAAGGTTTTTGGATCGTTTTTTGTTGATTTACCAAGGTAAGTTGTCGATTTACCCATTCGATGTGTTTAAAAAACGACTTGAACGGTTGTGAAAGTACTAAATATTTTGGAACTAAAACACGAATTGCCCTACTTTTTTTTGAGCAACCTCCTATATTTCATCAAGTTACTCAACTATTCTGTCGCCAATTGTGAAAAAAATACAGCTTTGTATCTTAATGAAAGTAAGGAATATTTAGCAAATAAAGAACGAAATAAGCTACTTTTTTGTGAGCAAGTCCTTATATTTTTTTGGGTTATTCAGCAATTCTGTGGCTACCTGAATGGTTTCGTCGTTGGAAAGGTAAAATTTATAGAGGCCTTCCCGGTAGAAGTACCGCTTAATGATTTCATCTTCCAGCTTTTTTGAGATTTCTGTTTTAAAGGTGTTCAAAGCGGTTGTTTTGCCTTGCTCAATGGCCAAAAGCAGGTCTTTGTATTTGGTTTGAACATTGGAACCCAGTAAGGCACCATTATTATAAAGGGTCTCCTCCAAAAGTTTTTCACTATTTGTTTTAAAAGAGAAACCGCTGGTCCCCACAAACGTTTTAAAGGCATTGTAGAGATCGTCGTTCATGCTAAAGTCTGCCGGTGCAGTCAAGGTATTCTCATAGTGGTATTGGGTGGCAAAATCAAAAACCACATTGTTTTTGTCCAGGGCATCAATCAATTCATTGGATTGTAAAACAGGTATTTGAACGTCTGGGGTGACCCCGCCACCATCTTGTACCGTTCTTCCATTCCGGGTTTTGAACTGGTTGAATTCTGTGTTTCGTATGGCATTGCCCTTATCGTCCCGGTTCCAGTAGTCCAAGGCCTGGATACATCTGCCCGATGGGGTGTAATATCTTGATATGGTCACTTTTAACTGCGTGCCGTAGGTTAATTTTAAGGGGCGTTGCACCAATCCTTTTCCAAAGCTTTGGGCACCCATGACCACTGCCCTGTCCAAATCTTGCAGGCTTCCGGATACTATTTCACTGGCCGAGGCACTTTTTCCGTTGACCAAAACGACCAATGGAATAGCTAAATCTTGGGGCTGGTTCCTAGTTTTATATTCCCGGTTGAATTTTTTGACCTTGGACTTTGTGGTGACGATAAGCTCTCCCTTATCAACAAACAGGTTGGTAACGTTGATGGCCTCAGATAAGAGTCCGCCTGGATTTCCACGTAAATCCAAGATCAATCGTTCTGCTCCCTGTCCCTTTAGGTCCTGTAGGGCAGATGTTGTTTGTTTGGAGGCTTTCTTGTTGAATTTGGATAACACAATGTATCCGGTCTTATTGTTGACCATTCCATAAAACGGAACGGCATCAATCTCCACCGAGCCTCTTGTAATGCTCTTTTTGAGTTCCTTGCCCTGTCTTTTTAAAATTACTTCAACGGTGGTGCCATCGGCCCCTTTTAACAATTCGCTCGCATTGTCTTCAAAATCCGAGACTTTTATATCGCCGATCTGAATAATTTCATCCCCGGCCTTTAGGCCCGCCTTGTCGGCCGGCAGATCCTTATAGGGTTCAATGACCAACAATCTATTGGGAAAGGATTGGACACGGGCACCAATTCCAGAATATTCGCCCGAATTGTTGATCTTGTATTCCTCCACATCCTGTTCGTTGAGAAATTTGGTGTAGGGATCCAATTCCTGGAGCATATTCTTTATGGCGGAATCCATCAACTCGGCCGGATTGGTCTCATCAACATAGTTCATGTTCAGCTCTTTGAACAGGGTGGTGAAGATCTCTATCTGTTTGGCAATCTCAAAAAAATCATTTTTAAAACTGCTGGCGCCCACAAAGATGATGAGGGCAAGAACGGGGACAACGATTCTTTTATTGAGCTTTTTCATGTGGATTCTTTTTAAGGAACAAATGTAAAATACTGATCATTTTCCGTTCAACCAACGGATAATCTGGCATTTCTTTCCCAAGGTATAAAAAGACAAAAGCATAGTTTCCCTCCATGTTGTTAAAAACGAGATGCTTGTTCTTTCGGTAGGTTTCCCGCAGCAAACGTTTGATGCGGTTACGATCAACGGCACGTTTAAAATTTCTTTTGGGTACGGCTACCGCAACTTGTATGCCCGTGTTTTCCGCAGGGGCCGTGGGCAGGTAAAAGAGTTTAATGGGAAAATGTTTCATGGAATTACCTTCGGTAAAAATCCGCTCCAGCACTTTTTTGCTCTTGATGCGTTCGCTCTTTGGGAAGCTAAAATCCATGGTTTAAAAATAAAAAATCCGTTCAAGAAGGCTCAAGAACGGACTTTTAAATGTTTTTTTATCAATTTTATTCGGCTTTCCAGAGGTTGTTTTCCCGTTCTATATCGGCCATTAAGCCAGAAGGGTCAATGTTGATGCCGGCAAGTTTGTCCAGGGGTACATCTATAATCAACTCATAGGTGGGGTGGGCCCAAGACCAGTCTTTGGCAACCGTCCTCTTAATGTCTGTAAACGGATTATCTTTTTCGCCCCGCATCATTTGTAAGGGTACGTAATAGGTTTGTGGAGTACCGTTCACATCCATGACCAAAATATCCAGGGGCATGGGCATTAACCCAATACGCTCCAAAACAACTTTGGTCTTGTTGCCCTCGGCAACTACTTCCTTAACCGCATAATCAATAGTGTTCGTGGTTTGTGTCCAATCGGTCAAGTACCAGTCCAGCTCCATTCCAGAGACCTTTTCCGCGGTTCTTTTGATATCATTGGGGGCGGGGTGCTTAAACTTAAAATCCTCAAAATACTTTCTGAGGGTTTCGGTCAATTTATCCTGCCCAATGACGTAGCCCAATTGGGAAAGGAAAATGGATCCCTTGCTGTAGGCGGCAACGCCATAGGCAAAGTTTTGGCCATACCTGTCGGCATGGGTGGTCTGTGGCTGTTCCAATTCTGCTCTGACCAAGGCAAAATAGCTTTTGTAGGAACTCTCAAAGGGATTCTCCAGACCCTGCTCCATAATCTCGTTCATGCATAAACTACTGATAAAGGTGGTGAAACCTTCATCCATCCACGGATATTTGGATTCGTTGGTGGCCAGAACGTGTTGAAACCAAGAGTGGGCCATTTCATGGATCATGACCCCCACAAGACTATGAAAAGAGCGCTCCCCGGTTATCAACGTACTCATGGCGTATTCCATACCGCCATCTCCCCCTTGTACCACGGAATATTGTTTATAGGGGTATTGGCCTATGTTTTTGCTGAAAAAAGCCATGGCATCTGCGGTTTTGGACTGTAGCTTTTTCCAGTTTTCTTGGAGTTCTGGCTTGTCCTTATAGAAAAAATGAAGGGTTGGGCCATTTTCCATTTCAACAATATCATGAACATAGTCGGGGTCGGCCCCCCACATAAAATCATGGACCATGGGGGCCTTAAAGTGCCAGGTCAACGTTTTGCCCTTGGACTTTACCTTGGTGCCGGGTGTTTCATAACCATGGCCTATTTCCTGCGGATTTTGAAGGTAACCCGTTCCCCCAATGGTATAGTCTTTGTCAATGGTGATCTTTACATCAAAATCTCCCCAAACGCCATGGAACTCTCTGGCGATGTATGGATTTGGGTGCCATCCTTCATAATCATATTCGGCCATTTTGGGATACCATTGGCACATAGAGAGCGCAACACCCTCTTTGCTATTTCTACCGGAACGACGGATTTGAAGGGGCACTTGACCCTTAAATTCCATATCAAAGGTGGTTTGCCCCCCAGGGGGAATGGGCTTGGCCAGATCAACAACCAAAATGGTTTCTTCCTCATTGAATGAAACGGATTGTCCGTCTTGGGTAAGGGATGTTACGTGTAAGTAGCCCATTTCAGTCTCCGTAAGCGATGCAATGCGGCTTTTACCGTTTTGCATCATCCTACCATCACCGTCTTTGATTGTCTGTAACCGTATATCCATATCGCTACCCGGTTGAAAAGCATTGAAGTAGAGGTGGTAATACACCCGGTTAAGCGCATCCGGGGAATTGTTGGTGTAGACCAATTTTTGGGTTCCGGTGTACTGGTAGCTTTCCACATCCATGTTCACATGCATGGTGTAGCCCACATGCTGTTGCCAATAGGAATTGTTCTGTGCCAGTAGGGTGTTAAGGCCCAATATTAGGACCAAAACCAATTTCTTAGCCAAATTTGTCATAGTTATTCTGCATTATAATCTAAAGTTGTCTTTCCTTTAGAAATTCTTTCCGCTAAAAGTAAGGCATTATAGGCATTGACCATTTTTCCAGATTTGGAAATTTCGGAGAAAGGTCTGGATTTTGAAGGGTCACCGCTCAAAATTACCGAAGCTTTGGAGGTAAGCCCAGATTGCATAAGAACCTGTTTTACCTGTGGTGCGGTCAAAGATGGATAAAAGGAACGGATCAACGCCGCTATCCCAGAAACAGCAGGGGCAGCCATTGAGGTACCTCCCTGAAATTTATATTCGCTCCCGGGCATGGTGGAGTAGATTTCGGCTCCCGGGGCAAAAACATCTACATTTTGTGAGCCATAGTTGGAGAATGTGGCCACCATTTTTGATCCATAAATCGGAGCCAGTGCACCAACCTCAATCACGTTGTCTGCAATTTCAGTTGCGGTGAATTTATGGTCGTTGGGGAAATTGGGATTGCTTTCAAGATCAACATCATTGCCGTCATTGCCTGCGGCATGGACAATCAACACATCTTCAGAGGCAGCGTATTTTATGGCGTCGTAAACCCATTCCGCTCTTGGGGAAAAAGATTTGCCAAAGCTACAATTGATGATTTTAGCACCATTGTCCACCGCATAGCGGATGCCCAAGGCAATATCCTTGTCGTACTCATCCCCATTGGGAACCACACGGACCGACATGATCTTGACATTGTTTGCCACTCCGTTGATGCCAATACCATTGTTTCGTTCAGCAGCGATGATGCCGGCAACATGGGTGCCGTGGCTTTCTTCCTTTACCCGGTTACTGGGGTCGCCATTGCCATAATCTCGGTCATGGATATCATAGGGGTCGTCACCCACAATGCTTCTTCCATCAAAATCTTTGTTGAGGTTATAGTTGACCTGCTCTGTCAAATGGGTCACATATTCTTCCAAGCCTTTTAGAAAGGCATCAATATCATCTTCATTTTCAAACATGAACTTAACTATGGACACATTCTTTTCCATAGCCTCATCTTCTGCTTTGATGGCCATCACCTCTTCCTTGGTGTATTTATCCTTCTCCAAATGATTCTTAACGGCAATGTGGGCATTGGTGAAAACCTGAAGGTATTGTTCGTACTGTTGTTTGTTCTGTAATGCTTCGGGATATTTCTCATCCACTTTTTCCTGGGCCTTTTTTTGAGTTTCTGCATCTCCCATTCCCAGTCTGAGCATTCGGGCATACTCCAGTTGTTCGTTATAGGACTCGCCCAGAAAATTGTATCCGTGCACATCATCCACATAACCATTATTGTCATCATCCTTTCCATTGCCAGGGTGCTCATCGGCATTGACCCAGAGTACCCCGTCCAGGTCCTCATGGTCCAAGTCTATTCCGGAATCCATGACCGCAACGGTAACGGTTTGTCCCTTCTTGTTGCCAATTATTTCTTTATAGGCTTTGTCTACACTCATTCCGGGGATGGTATCGGTAAAGAGATCAGCATGGCCCCAGCCCTTTTTTTCGGCTTCGGTAAGCTCAGTGACCTTTAGGGGAACGGTGTCAATATTTTCAATAGGAGTGGAAACCAGGGTTGTGGCTCCACAGCCAAATAAAAAAAATGAGGCAGGGATGCCTATAAATAGTTGGGAAGGATATTTTATTTTCATAGGTAATATTTGAATAGATACAACTTGCTTAGGAACCAAAAATTTCGTCGAACGTATAAATTTCGTTCAAACGCACCCCTTTTTCGGTATGTTTTAGGGTACAGAGTTGGTTGTGGGCATCATGCCCAAAAAAGAGAAGGTGACCATTATCTGCAACGGTGTTGAGGAAATCGGCTTTTTCTGCCAAGGTCAAAAGAGGTCTGGTGTCATAGCCCATGACATAGGGAAGGGGTATATGACCAACCGTTGGAATAAGGTCGGCAGCGTACACCACGGTCTTTCCCTTGTATTGGATGTGGGGGACCATCATCTTATCGGTATGGCCATCAACAAACAAAATATCAAAGCCCATTTCAGGACTTTCCGAAAAACTGGAACCGCCTTTTTTGATAAAATTAAGCTGTCCACATTCCTGCATGGGCAGGAGGTTCTCTTTAAAAAAAGATGCTTTTTCCCGGGCATTGGGTTGTGTTGCCCAGCGCCAATGGTCCTCATTGGTCCAAAATTTGGCATTTTTGAACACAGGCTCATAACCGGTCCTGTCTTTGTTCCATTGGATACACCCCCCGCAATGGTCAAAGTGTAAATGGGTCATGAACACATCGGTGATGTCGTCTTTATGAAAGCCAACGGCCTTAAGGGAGTCGTCCAGATTAAAATCTCCCCAACGACTGTAGTAACTGAAAAATTTTTCAGATTGTTTATCGCCCAGTCCGGTGTCGATTAAAATGAGACGGTCGCCATCTTCAATCAAGAGGCTTCTGGCGGCTATGTCTATTAGATTGTTCTCATCAGCTGGGTTCGTCTTTGTCCATATGGTTTTTGGCACAACACCAAACATGGCCCCTCCATCCAGCTTAAAATTTCCATTTTCAATGGGGTAAAGCGTCATAAAAAAGTAAAATGTTTGGCAAATTACTAAAGAGTTGGGTAATGAGCTTAATAAGAAACCCTTATTTGCCCTTTTTTAACACATTTGCCAAGGGTAAAAATTTCGGTGGAAGATTGGGATTTGAAACGCACCATTGAAATAAAAGCACTATTTTACCCCAAAAAAGGAAATGTTAGAACTGGCAGGTATTGTAATATTGGGTATTATAGCGCAATGGATGGCTTGGCGGCTTAAACTACCTGCAATTCTCCCCTTGATCTTGATCGGGCTTTTGGTGGGGCCCATAGCCACACTATATACCGAAGATAGCAGCAAATTGATCGAACCCATTTGGAACGGCACAAAGGGACTTTTTCCTGGTGAGACGCTGTATTATTTTGTTTCCTTGGCCATTAGTATCATTCTTTTTGAAGGGGGACTCACCTTGAAAAGGGCGGAAATAGCCAATGTAGGCCCCGTTATTACCAAGTTGATCACAGCGGGATCCATCATCACGTTTTTTGGTGCGGGTATCGCCGCCCACTACATTTTTGGGCTTTCTTGGCAAGTTTCTTTTTTGTTCTCTGCACTGATCATTGTTACGGGACCTACGGTGATAACCCCCATTTTGCGGAACATACCCCTTAAAAAGGACGTTTCTGCCATTTTAAAATGGGAGGGTATATTGATCGATCCCATTGGGGCTTTGGTCGCGGTATTGGTTTTTGAATTTATCAGTGTTGGGGGCGGGAGCGGTTACACCCAGACCGCTTTGATAGAATTTGGAAAGATTGTCCTCTTTGGCACCACTTTCGGGTTTACGTTTGCCCACGCGCTGGCTTTTGCCATCAAGAAAAGCCTGATTCCCCATTATTTGTTGAATGTGGTTTCCTTATCGGTCGTGCTGTTGGTTTATGTAGAATCTGATGTCTTTGCCCACGAGTCCGGCTTATTGGCCGTTGTGGTCATGGGCATGGTCATGGGCAATATGAGCTTGCCCAACCTAAAGGAGTTGCTGTATTTTAAAGAATCGCTCAGTGTGCTGTTGATCTCCATTCTTTTTATTCTTTTGGCGGCCAACATAGATATGTCCGATTTGGAGTTGCTCAAGGACTGGAAGACCGCGATTTTGTTTGCCGTCGTGGTTTTTTTGATACGCCCACTGGGGGTTTTTATCAGTTCGCAGGGATCCGGACTTAAGTGGAACGACAAGTTGTTTATTGGCTGGGTGGGACCACGCGGAATTGTGGCCGCAGGTATTGCATCGCTGTTTGGATCCAAATTGTTGGCCAAAGGAGAGCCCGGGGCAGAATATATTACCCCCCTGGTGTTTATGATTGTGCTGGGCACGGTATTGCTCAACGCCACAACGGCCCGTTTTGTGGCGAGGGCACTTGGGGTGTTCTTGACCAAATCTGAAGGCATCGTTATCATTGGGGCATCCAAGGTTTCCAGATTGATAGCCGGTTATTTAAAAAAGAACAATAGACATGTGGTGTTGATTGACAACAACCAAAGCAATGTGGAAAAATCCCTAAAATTGGGTCTGGATGCCTTTACCGCGAATATTTATGCCGATGCCCTTACCGACAACATAGAACTGAACGATGTAGGTTATTTAATGGCTATGACGGGAAATTCAGATATTAACCGTTTTGCCATCAACAAGTTTAAAAACCAATTTGGGGAAAATGGTTCATTTCGATTGATTGATTCGGATGAGATGAACAATCCCGAAAAGAGTCCGAAAGAAGGATTGTTTTCACATACCGATGATTTTATCAACCTTCAGGAAACGGCCAGAAAATATCCGGTGATCAAAGAAGCACCCTTGGAGGACAAAGCACAGTACGATACCCTTATTGAAAGAACACAGATCGACCCAGACATTGTGCCCCTATTTTTAAAACAACCGGACGGAAATTTGGAGATTATACCCGCCTTTAACAAAGAGCATGACGAGATCAAAGAAGGCACTAAACTGGTCTATTTGGGCAAGGAATTGGAGCTTTCAGAGGCAATGGACGACTAATCGTTGAGCTTTAACACGGCCATAAACGCCTGTTGCGGAATTTCAACATTGCCCACTTGGCGCATCCGTTTTTTCCCCTTTTTCTGCTTTTCCAACAATTTTCGCTTACGCGAGATATCGCCCCCATAACATTTGGCGGTCACATCCTTTCTGAGTGCCTTAATGGTTTCCCTAGAGATGATTTTTGCCCCGATCGCGGCTTGGATCGGAATATCAAATTGTTGTCTTGGGATGAGTTCCTTCAGTTTTTCGCACATTTTTTTGCCAATGTGATAGGCATTGTCGGCATGGACCAAGGCAGACAAGGCATCAACGGTCTGTGCATTCAACAGGATATCTACCCGGACCAATTTAGAGGCCCGCATTCCAATTGGGGAATAATCAAAAGAGGCATAGCCTTTGGAAACGGTCTTTAGGCGGTCGTAAAAATCAAAGACAATTTCGGCCAGGGGCATATCAAAATTAAGTTCCACACGTTCTGTGGTCAGATAGGTCTGATTGGTGATCTGCCCTCGTTTGTCTATACAAAGCGACATTACATTGCCCACAAAATCTGATTTTGTGATGATGGTGGCCTTAATATAAGGTTCTTCCACCCGATCCAAGGTAGAAGGTTCTGGCAGATCTGAGGGGTTGTTGACAATGATGATCTGGTCAGGGTCTTTTTTGGTGTAGGCATGGTAGCTAACGTTGGGAACGGTGGTAATGACCGTCATGTCAAACTCACGCTCCAGGCGTTCTTGGATGATCTCCATGTGCAACATTCCCAAAAACCCACATCTAAAACCAAAACCCAGTGCCGCACTACTTTCTGCCGTAAAGACCAGAGAGGCATCGTTCAACTGTAATTTTTCCATGGAGGAACGGAGTTCTTCAAAATCTTCCGTATCTACAGGATAGATGCCGGCAAAGACCATGGGTTTTACATCCTCAAACCCGGCAATCGCTTTTTCGGCAGGGTTTTCAGCAAGCGTGATCGTATCGCCCACCTTTACCTCACGGGCATCTTTTATACCGGTGATGAGGTAGCCCACATCACCTGTCAAAATTTTGGGTTTAGGCTCTTGGGTAAGTTTTAGGGTGCCAATCTCATCGGCAAAATAACTTTTGCCCGTGGCCATAAATGTAATCTTTTGTCCTTTGCTGAGTTCGCCATTCACAATCCTGAAATAGGTTTCCACACCGCGGAAAGGATTGTAGACCGAGTCAAAGACCAAGGCTTGCAGCGGCCCCGCTGTATTGCCTTCAGGGGAAGGAATCCGGTCTATGATGGCACTTAAAATATCCGCTATGCCAATTCCGGTCTTGGCGCTGGCGGGAATCACTTCCTCCGGGGAACAGCCCAACAGGTCCACAATATCATCGGTAACCTCTTCGGGGTTGGCACTGGGCAGATCAACCTTGTTCAGGACCGGGATAATTTCCAAATCGTTCTCCAAGGCCAAATACAAATTTGAAATGGTTTGGGCCTGGATGCTTTGTGCGGCATCTACCACCAAAAGGGCACCTTCACAGGCGGCGATCGATCGGGAGACCTCATAGGAAAAATCTACGTGCCCGGGAGTATCTATAAGGTTTAGAATATAGGTTTCCCCGTTATATTCATACTCCATCTGAATAGCATGGCTTTTAATGGTGATACCACGCTCCCGCTCCAAATCCATATTGTCCAAAAGCTGGTCTTGCTTTTCGCGTTCGGTCACAGAACCGGTATGGTCCAGAAGGCGATCGGCCAAGGTGCTTTTGCCATGGTCTATATGGGCGATGATGCAGAAATTTCGAATATTCTTCATAGCGAAGCCTATGACTAATTTTTAGGCAGATGCAAATATAGTTCTTTTAAAACCTCGTTGTTGGTTGTGAAATAAATAATGGGAAAGTACTTTTAAATATTTTCTTAGCTTTGGATCAAAGCCAAACACTATATGAAACAGGCACTAACCATGTTTGCCATGTTTTCTTGTTGCTCCATTGTTTTTTCACAGACCTTTTCCGTCAAGGGAAAAGTGGTAGATGAGGGGAATGCCCCCATTCCATTTGCCAATATTTTGTTGTTGAGCGCTTTGGATTCAACTTTTGTCCAAGGCACATCGGCCAATGATGATGGAAGATTTGAACTTACCGGGGTTGCGCCCAGTTTGTATCTTTTGCAGGCCAGTTATGTGGGCAGGGGCTCCAAGCCCTTGGCATTGGACATTAAAAAAGACATTTCCTTGGGGGCACTGGTAATTCCCGAAGCTACAGAAACATTGGATGAGGTCGTGGTCACGGCCACAAGGCCAAAGGTACAACGGTTGAGCGACCGCTTGGTCTTTACCGTGGAAAACACTGTGGTATCCCAAGGCACGTCCTGGGATATTTTAAGGAATACGCCCGGTGTTATCGTAAATCAGGACGAATTGACCATTCGTGGCGATCAGGCCACCGTTTTTATCAATGGCCGTAAAGTGCAATTGAGCGGACAAGAGGTGAAGGATCTATTGGAGGGGTTTTCCGGGGCAAACATCAAATCTGTTGAGGTGATCACAAATCCGCCCGCCAATTATGATGCAGAGGGGGGACCGGTGTTGAACATCATAACCAATAAAAGCATTACCCCGGGCTATAAAGGAAGTTTTAACGGGACCTATACCCAGGCGGTTTTCCCAAAATACAATTTGGCCACCAGCCATTATTTTAAAACGGAAAAACTGAGCGTCTTTGCCAATTACAGTTACAACCCCAAAAGGAATATAAGAAAGACCAATAAAGGAATCAATTTTATAGACGACACTGATGCCATTTTTTCTGTATGGGACACCCAAATTGAGGAAATTTCACGCACAAGGGCACATAATGCCACAGCTATTGTCGATTATCAATTTGATGACAAGAACAGTTTGAACCTGACCTCGACCTATGTGAACAATCCAAATCAAAAATGGAACAGTTTTTTGAACACCTCGATCAGAAATGGTCAAAAGGTATTGGATTCCACTTTTACCACCGACAATTCCTTAACGGTGGACAGATCCAACCTGGCCATGGATTTGACCTACACCCATACCTTTAAAAAACCGGGGACCAAGTTGGACCTCAACGGGCATTTTACAACTTTTGACCAAAGCTTCTTTCAGGGCATATCGTCAGATTATTTTAATGCAGACGGTAGTTTTTCACGGACCTTTGCTTTTGATACCGATTCCAAACAGGACATCAACATTTACACCGGACAAGTAGATTATACCACCCTTTTGGGGTCGGGTTCTTTTGAAATGGGCGGCAAGTATTCTAAAATTGACTCTGAAAACAGCATTGATTACCTAAATTTTCAAGGAACCAATGCGTCTGTTGACGCAACATTATCTGACAATTTTTTATATGATGAGCAGGTGTTTGCCGGATATCTGTCGTTGGCACAAAACTGGAACAAATGGTCCCTGAAGGCTGGGTTGCGGGGCGAGTACACCGATGCTGTGGGCACGTCTTTGTCCCTAAACAGCGTAAACAAGCAAGATTTCTTTGAATTTTTCCCTTCATTCTACCTATTGCATACGCCCAATGAAAAACACAGTTTTGCCTTTGACTATAGCAGAAAGATAACAAGACCACGATATAATGATTTGAATCCGTTCCGGACATTTTATAACGAAAATGATTTTGAGGAAGGCAATCCGGGCCTGCGTCCTGCGATATCCAACAATTTTAATGTCAATTATACCTTCAACAGCGAATTGTTTTTTGATTTTTACTACCGGGACAACGGCAATATCATTAACTATTTGGTCTTTCAGGACAATGACAGGACGACCTTAAGGGAATTGCGGCAAAATGTATTGGACAGCAAGTCCTATGGTCTGGACATTACTTTTAGCAAAGGGATTTTGGATCCTTGGTACGTATATGCCTATGCCTCTGTTTTTCATGAGGGGGAAACTGTTTTGGCCGTTGAGAGCCGCAACCAAGAATTTGCCAACAAGGTCAATGGCCTCTATTTGTATTGCGCCAATTATTTGACCCTTACCAAAGACGGCAGCTTTACAGGGGAAATTGCAGTGTCCTATCTATCCAAATTTTTGTTTGGCACCCATGTTTCGGACGAACAACTCAACCTAACATTGGGTCTTCGTAAATCCCTGTGGAACAACAGGGCGGTCATTTCCTTGGCGGCAGAGGATATTTTGGAACGCTATTTTCCCACCTATACTTCAAAATACTTCAACCAGGACAATTTTTACCGTCGTAGGCGTGAAGCCCAATTTATACGGGTGGGGTTTACCTATAATTTTGGCAATTTCAGGTTACAGGACAACGAACGCGACATAGACAAAAAAGAGCGCGATCGCCTACAACGTCTTGATAATTGAGGTGCCCTTTTTTGGCTGTAAAAAGGAGGGTTTTTTTCATTTGTCATCTTCCATGGCGGTGAGCAATGAGCAGAGTAATGTTGGGGTATTCTCCTGCTTGGGCGGGGTTCCATGCTAAAATGCAGCATCCATTTTTAGGCCAAATTGAAAAAGTTTAAAGGAGTTCATTGATAGAAAGGGATGGTTTGGGTAGCTTTACATCAAATAAAATTCATACCCAGATGAAAACAACAACTTTTTTGGGCACTGCCACCATATTGGTGCTGGCTTTTTTTTCCAGTAGTGCCCAAACAGATGTCACCCACGGGCACACCCATTATCAAGGGTTTATAGATGTTCCCCAACATAAACTTATTTTTCCATCCAGAGTCCCCGATAGGATTATCTTGCATCTTACCGAGGATGCATCACACAGCTTTGCTGTAAATTGGCGTACCGACCAACAAGTGGATACCGCTTATATTGAAGTTGCCAAGGAAACCCACGGTCCTGATTTACGTTTGGACGGCCAACGGAAGCGCATTAGGGCCACCACCCAGATTTTTGAAAATGAGAATACCCGCGACAACGAACCATTGGTAAAGGCGGCGTATCATTCCGCTTTTGTTGGGGGCCTTGAACCGGGAACCACCTATGTGTACCGGGTGGGCGATGGCGCTGAGAATGATGGGACATGGAGTGAATGGTTTCAGGTGGAAATGCCCAGTGAGGACGAGAACCAACCCTTTAGTTTTATCTATTTTGGTGATGCCCAGAACGATGTAAAATCGATGTGGTCCAGAGTGATAAGAAAGTCGTACAAGATGGTGCCCGATGTTGATTTTATGCTCCATGCCGGCGATTTGATCAACCATAGCGAGTCCAACAGGGAATGGGGCGAATGGTTCTACGCCGGAAGCTACATTCATGCCACAGTGCCGAGCATCATGACCCCCGGGAACCATGAATATGACGACGGCACACTTTCTGAACTCTGGAAACCCCAGTTCAACCTGCCCAAAAACGGCCCATTGGAAGACATTAAGGAAACCTGTTATGCCTTGGATTACAAAACCATGAAACTGGTTTCGTTTGACGCCAAAAACTTTAAGGACCATCCAGAGTCGAGAAAAGCTCAGGTACAATGGCTCGATTCGGTTTTGGCCTCGAACACCAAAAAATGGACAACCCTTTTTATGCACTATCCCATTTATTCCACAGCCAAGGGCCGGGACAACAAGGAACTCCGTGAGGCCTTACAGCCCTTGATCGTGAAATATGGCGTGGATTTGGTGCTGCAGGGCCACGACCACACCTATGCGCGGGGTTATGCTGCAAACAATGGGGAGGGGAAGACCGTGGTGCAAGAGGCCGGGGCGGTGTATGCCGTATCGGTAAGTGGACCAAAGATGTACCAATCGCAAGATCAAGATTGGATGGTGCGCCGTGGAGAGTACACCCAGTTGTTCCAGATTATCACTGTTGCCAACGACACCATAAAATACGAATCGTATACCCCTATGGGCAGTCTTTATGATGCGTTTGATTTGATCAAGGACGATGCTGGAAAGAAGAAGTTGATCAACAGGGTCCCCGATGGTTTTTCCATGCGGTTTAAAAAGGATTTTGTAAAGGAATAGGGGATAATAGTGTTTTTTTCAAACGGCAAAGAGGGACAAAACCACTTGGTTTTGACCACGGGCAGCTTTTACCGTAATTTTGCACCATGCCCAAAATAGGCGACATATCATTACCAAAATTTCCCTTGTTGCTTGCCCCGATGGAAGATGTGAGCGATCCACCCTTTCGTGCGCTGTGCAAAGAACACGGGGCCGATGTGGTGTACACTGAGTTTATTTCTTCTGAGGGATTGATTCGGGATGCCGCCAAGAGCGTCATGAAATTGGACATCTATGAAAAGGAGCGCCCCGTGGGCATCCAGATTTTTGGTGCTGAGTTGGATTCCATGTTGGAGGCCGTGGATATTGTTGAAAAGTCAAAGCCAGACATTATTGACATCAATTTTGGGTGTCCGGTAAAAAAAGTGGTCTGTAAAAATGCCGGGGCCGGGATTCTACGAGATATTCCGTTAATGGTAAAATTGACCGAAGCCATGGTCAAGCGGACCCCATTGCCCGTGACGGTTAAGACCCGATTGGGTTGGGACAGCAATTCCATCCAAATTGTTGAGGTGGCCGAACGGCTACAGGATGTAGGCATCAAGGCCATTTCCATCCATGGCCGTACCCGGGTGCAGATGTACAAGGGCGAAGCCGATTGGAAACCCATAGCCCAGGTTAAGAACAACCCCAGAATGCACATTCCCGTTTTTGGCAATGGCGATGTGGACTCTCCCGAGGCCGCTATGCGCATGCGCGACGATTTTGGATTGGATGGCGCCATGATCGGCAGGGCCAGTATTGGCAATCCGTGGTTTTTTAACCAAGTGAAGCATTTTTTTAAAACGGGCAAGCACCTTCCGCCACCGACCATGGAAGAACGCGTAGAAGCCGCCCGAAGGCACTTGCAGATGGCCATTGACTGGAAAGGGGAGAAGTTGGGGGTGTTTGAGACCCGTAGGCACTATACCAATTACTTTAAGGGCATTCCCCATTTTAAGGAATACCGCATGAAAATGGTAACCAGCGATGCCGCAGCCGATGTCTTTGCCGCTTTTGATGAAGTGTTGCAAAAGTTTGGCGACTTTCAGTTTGTATAGCGTAGCTGCTTACCCAGAAGATGTAGAGGGGGTTGATACCCAGAAGTTAGCTTTCATAAAAAGTAAATCAGAGAATTCAATAATAATGAAAAAAAATGCAATTGTAGTACTGATTTTTGTGCTAATATCATGTTTAAAAACTAACGACAAAAGACAAACAAATGAACACATTGAAACAGAATATTATACCAATTTAGCAGGAATTATTTCACCAAATTTGGAATATTTAGGAAGGGGAAAAATATCTAAGGTAGAAGCCAGAACTTTAAAACATTATCGGTTTATTTATAATGGGGGAAGATTATTAAAAATTCAATATTTCGATAAGAATCAGCCGAATGATAATAGTTATTATGGCACTCATGAGGTTAAGTACAATTATCTTGAAGACCAGCTTATTAGGTCTTACTACAATGCCAAAGGTAAAAAGGCCTCTACTTATAGACACTACTATTTTGGAAATGACATACACAAAGAGATTTTTCAATTAGATAAAAATAAAGATAAAACCTCCTTGATATTGAAGGACTCATTAAACAACCAAATTGAAAGCGGAATAGGTTCTTATGTGTTTAAATTTCACAAAATTGATGATAGGAATTTTATTCAAAAGCAATTCAAAAAAGACGGCAGTCCGAATGTGTTGACTTTATATTTCCCTTTTTATAATTCAAAAATTTCCACCCAAAAAAATGGTTTCTTATCCTCAATAGCCAATGTTAATGTAGAGGGAAATTTAACTATGAATGAAGATGCAGGATATGCTTCTGTAATTTTTGATTTTGATGAATATGGCAATGAACTTGGTTGGTCTTTCCAAGATGTTTCCTATAACTTATCAAATAGAAAAGAATGTTTCGACATGGATTATGGCTTTGCAAAAGTAGTTTACAAATTCAACTGGGAGAATAAAGAATTGGGATTACATAGAGGTTTTGAAGAGGCTTACTTTGATGAAAATAACAACCCCACAGAAAACAATACGGGAATTCATCTCATTCAATATGAATATGACCAGAGCGGGAATTTTTCGAGAATGAGGAGATATAATTTAGAAGGTATAGAAGTTAAATAAGTATAGCGAAAGAAATAATAAACTGTTAATACGAAAGCTAACAATGTATAAAATAATAGCCGAGACAGTAGTAATTTCAAGGTTTGTAGTACGCTCAAACTTTCGTAGAACTTGACGGGGAAATGCCACGCAGTCGGCTACTATTGTTATACTGAACGTTGGCAGTAATTCCCCACATAAAGTAACTCTATTACCCGTGGTGCATTTTGAAACGGATTTTTTTGAAAAGTGCGTCATGCTGAACCCGTTTCAGCATCCCACTATGGTTTTTTGCACTAAGATTTATGGAATGTGACCCTGAAACAAGTTCAGGGTGACGAAAATCGTTGTTATTTTAACATTATATGGACGCTAAATATCTTTTTAAGGTTAAAATAGCAAAATGCACCACGGGTTAACTCTATTAATTTCTTGAGCTAACGAGGTAAATTTTGTGTAGGAAAATTATACTAAATTTAACCGTTAGTCAGAATTAGATGGAATGAATAATCTTGAGATTAAATAAAAAGATGACAACAACATTTCTAACATTTGTAGGTGACCAATGCGGAAAAGCAGAAGAAGCTATAAATTTTTATACATCCATATTTCCAAATTCAGAAATTAAAAGCCTAACAAAGTATTCCGAAGGAGAACCTGGAGGCACACCTGAACTGATTAAATATGGAATATTCTCATTGAATGGAACTGAATATATGGTTTCTGAAAGTAATTATAATCATGCCTGGTCATTTACCCCTGGAGTTTCGATTTTTATAAGCCACAATTCGGATGATTTCATACAGACTCTTTTTGAAGAGCTTTCTTCAAATGGAGGCCAGATTATGGTTCCATTAGACGACTACAAAGGGGAAGGGGACTATGGATTTGGAAAAAAATTCGGTTGGTGTGAGGACAAATATGGTATATCTTGGCAATTTGTACTTACCGAATAAGCACCTTTGGTGCATTAATAAATTTACAAACAAAAACTACCAACAACGGCCATAATTCGTCAGTATGCCCGGCGGGAGGTTGCGACGGAATTTCAGCTATGAAATTTCACGCAAAGAACTAACTTTAGGACTACGGCGGAAAACGTCCAACGGACTTTTCCGCAACGAAATCATAACCCGGGCCGCTCTCTGCAAACCAATCTGTCCACAAGGGCTATGAGCGCTGTCGTTTAGATTGCGCTTAAAGCCAATGGAAAACAGAAAATTGCACCGGTTCGTGTTAGCCTATCTGCGTTTTGTGTTAAAATAATAGAATAAGGGTTAGGAACTTTGTGCGGGATTATGAAATAAGAAGAAGAATGTCGGTATATAAAATAAAATCAATAAGTGAATTACATAGTTTGTTGGACCTATCAAAACCGAAACACCCACTTGTTTCGTTGATTGATGCTTCAGCCATCCAAATCAGTGAAGGAGAAGTTGACTCAAAGGTTATATATGATTTCTATATGGTTTCGCTGAAAGATAAAAGTTGTGGTGCGGCCTATGGCAGAAATTCTTTTGACTTTGACGAGGGGGTAATGGCCTTCTCTGCCCCAGGGCAGGTATATTCCAATACAAGGCCGATTACAAAAGGAGAAATACAGGGATGGATGCTTTTTTTTCACCCAGACCTAATTCGCAATACCAATTTGGGGAACCAAGTGGACGAGTATTCTTTCTTTAATTATGAGGTAACAGAAGCATTGCATTTATCAGAAGATGAAGAAAAGATAATGCACAGTACCGTGGCCAATATTCAAGACGAGTATCAGCAACGCATAGATAATCATAGCCAAAGAGTAATCGTTTCTAACATAGAGTTACTGTTGAATTATTGTTTAAGATTCTACGAAAGGCAATTTAATACCAGAACCAACCAAAACAGGGACGTAATAACTCAATTCGAAAGAGAACTGAAAAAATATTTTAAGTCGGAACAACAATTGGAGACAGGTTTGCCAAGTATTGAGCACTTTGCAGATCTTGCCCACCTTTCCCAGCACTATTTTAGCGACCTGATCAAGAAAGAAACGGGAAGAAAGCCTAAAGACCACATCAACGATTTCGTCATTGAAAAGGCTAAAAGTTTACTCTGCGGCACGGAACAGTCGGTCAGTGAAATTGCCTATGCATTAGGCTTTAATTATCCGCATTATTTTACGCGTTTATTCAAATCCAAAACTGGTCATACTCCCCTGGAATACAGAAGCTTAAATTAAACCGCATTTTGTGTTAGGCCTTCTGCGTTTCGTGTAAATCGTTCATTGGCAGCTTCTTCATCTTTGTAGTGTAAGTAGTAATTGACAAAAACACGATATAATGACAGCACAAGAAGCCTATAATACCCTTGACGCCCAATCGTGGGCCAGTAC
This sequence comes from Croceivirga sp., assembly GCA_965230555.1. GTDB lineage: Bacteria > Bacteroidota > Bacteroidia > Flavobacteriales > Flavobacteriaceae > Croceivirga. The sequence continues at coordinate 511,837 of OZ246014.1, read as the reverse complement.
TTCAGTTTTAGAACGTTTGGCATTACTTGAACAGGTTCAACAGCATTTAAAAAAGTATGCTCTAGAGCTTGGTGAAGTGGATGCAAAAATGAAAAATGACCTTATCGGGGAAAACATTACCAGTATTCCCGAAGCAATGGGCAGTACCGTAATGCCCATGGCAAATACCCTAAGAGGGATCCATAAATTGTATGAGTCTTTGGTTGATGGGAAATTGCCGGAACCCATTTCCATAAAAAAAATTGATTCGAACTTACACGAAGTTTTGGTGTATCCCATTCATTCCAAAGATAAGTTGGCTGCCGCTACGCAAAAAGGGTACCTCCATATAGAAGGGAAGCCAACACAAACCAATCCCTTAGATAAACCGGCGGGCATAATTGCCGTATCAGGAGCAGGGAATTACAGTTCCTCTATTGAAATTGCCATGGCGCTCTTTTTAGAGAACAAAGCCGTTATTCACAAACCACATAAACTCAACGAAGCCACAGATGCCATTTGGGAAAAGATATTTGCACCATTGATTGAAGCCAAAGCCCTTGCTTTTTGTGGCGCTGATCAAGGCAGGGAAATGTCTGGCCTAGAAGGGCTTCATTCCATTTATTTTACGGGATCTACTGGAGTGGCCCATGCTATTCAGAACGCTGCAAGTGTGCCTTTGGTTTCAGAATGCGGAGGGAACAATCCGTGTATCATTGTACCGGGTAAATGGTCAGATAAAGATATTAAAAGGCAAGCCATACAATTAGCCTCTGTTGGGAAACTAAACGGTGGAGCAGTTTGTGGTCGCCCTCAAACCATTATCACATCTAAAAACTGGGAACAAAGGGAACAATTCCTAAATGCATTACGAAGAGCAATAGCCGAAGAAACCTTTGCTTGTGGTTCACATTATCCTGGGGTGGATAAAACCAAAGAGGCCTTCCTTAAAAACCAGGCTTCGGCTGAAATCTTAACACCTGAGAATGGAAAACACAACAAGAGTGATTTTGTTTTGATTCCGAATATTTCAGAAGAGGACTTTGCCGTAACCAATGAAGCCTTTTGTCAGATATACAGTGAAATTCCACTGGATGTTTCTGCTGACACCGATGCTTTTTTGACAAAAGCCACAGCCTTCTGTAATAACAAATTATTAGGCTCATTGGGCTGTATGATCTTGGTGGATAATGATACCATGAAGGCGAATGAAGCAAGACTGCACCAAGCCGTAAAAGAACTTAATTATGGAGGCATTGCCGTGAATGATGTTCCGCCTAATATTTGGTTAAATGCTTATCTCACCTGGGGTGGCTGCGGAGAAAGTACCGAAGACTTTTTTTCTGGTGTTGGCAATTTTGGTAATGCCCTGAATTTTGACAACATAAAGAAATCCGTCATCATCAATGACTTTAATGCGACCAGTTTTGAGCTAACCAATAGAAAGCGGGTGGAACATATGCTTGAAAACGCATCCTATTTCGCCATAGACCAAAGCTGGGGACACTTTGCCAAGCTTGCAGGGCAAATGATGATCGATAACTTCAAGGGAAAGGACTTCTAATCTTAAAAAAATCAAAATGAGTAAAACAGCTAAAACAATAATGGTATATGGCCTTTATGCCGTAGGTGCGGGATTAGGTTTTCTTTTTGTGCCAAATTTCTGTTTGGGATTGTTTGGTTTTGAAGCTACCTCTGAACATTGGATTAGAATAGTGGCCATTCTAACCTTAGGGCTTGCCTACTACTATATGAGCTCTGCAAAAGCGGAGGACAAACACTTTTTTGATATTTCTTGGAAAGGTAGAATTTGGTTTTTTACAGCATCTTCCATGCTAGCCGTATTTGGCGTTGCTCCTTGGAATATTGTATTGATTGGAATGGTAGATTTAATTACAGCCATTTGGACGGCAATAACATTGAAAAACGAAAACAAAAAATAAGTGACGATGAACAAGACAATTTTAATTACAGGATGTAGTACAGGTATTGGCCGCATGACGGCCAAATACTTTCAGGAAAAAGGGTGGAACGTAGCTGCTACGGTTCGCTCAAACCCAGAACAAGACACAGAGCTCAATTCATTGGACAATGTTTTGGTAGTGGCCTTGGATGTTACCAAAGAAGACACGATCAAAAGTGCCGTGGCAAAAACCATGGACCATTTTGGCAAAATAGATGTATTGCTCAACAATGCAGGGTATGGTTCTTACGGAATATTGGAAGCTACTCCCGAGAAGGCAATTCGCATGCAATTTGACGTAAATGTTCTTGGTACGTTATTGGTGTCTAAAAATGTCATTCCTTATATGCGTAAAGAAGGGGAAGGGACAATCATCAACATCTCTTCAATGGGAGGTAAAATTTCTTTCCCATTGGGCACATTGTACCATGGATCCAAGTTTGCCGTAGAAGGAATGAGCGAAGCCCTATCCTTTGAATTGGAAGCCATTGGCATAAGGGTAAAAATGGTAGAACCGGGCATGATCAAAACCAATTTCGAAGAAACGGTCATGAAGAACATGAATATTGACCCAAGTCAAACAGAATATGGACCTTTCTTGGAAAAAGTGATGGCAGGTATGCAAAAAGCAGGAAGTGTAAACTCCGAACCGATCATCGTATCGGAAAAAATCTATGAAGCAGCAACCGATGGCAAAAATCAATTAAGATACATAGCCGGTCCTGATGCTGAGCAGATAATTGCTGCCCGTAAACAATTGGATGATGATGCTTATATGGCCATGATGAAACAACAAATGGGATTGTAATATGGCCATGACAACAGAGGCGCTTCTATAGAAAATGCCTCTAGAGAATGATGTATAGTGCCGTAGCGCCCCACAAAGGGAGCTACGGCACTATACATTGTATGTTGACATTCAACAACAGCTATAGCCAGAATCATTGCTTGTAATTATAAGAATCCGAAAACCCTAAACTTCACAAGATTGGAAAAGTCCCTTTGTTGTTTTGCAGCTACTTTTGTTGGGGAAAGTTAGCCAAAGATGAACAAGAAGCAATCCAACAAAGAGTATTATACCGAAAGGCTAAACGTTATTACCGAATACATCAATGACAACCTGGATGGCAAGCTGACCTTGGGCGAACTATCCAAACGATCACATTTCTCACCCTTCCATTTTCATAAAATAACAAGGGCCCTTTTAAAGGAACCCATCGGGGCATACATCAGTAGGATACGTTTGGAAAAAGCGGCCCATTTGTTTCAATACTCGCACAATTCCATCGAACAAATTTCTTATGGCATTGGCTATGAGACTCCCTCATCGTTATCCAAACAATTTAAAAACCACTTTGGCGTTTCCCCGACCGAATATCGAAACGGAAAAAGAACGAACACACAAAAACTAAAGCGTATGAACACGGAATTGGACATCAAAAACCCCAAAATGGTAACCCTAGAAAAAAAACAGGCCATCTACATCAAACTTCAGGGGAGTTACCAACATCTTGATTTTGCCGGTGCTTGGGAAAAACTTTGGTCGGTGGTAAAAGGGCAAAAGCTGTTTACGGCAGGAATTGAACATGTTGGCATTTCCTATGACGACCCCAACCTCACAGCTGCAGACAAGATACGTTATGACGCCTGCCTTGTTATCCATAAAGAAGCCAAACCAGAAGGCATTGTCGGAATAAAAACGCTAAAAGAAGGCAAATTTGCCATGTTCCATTATACAGGGAGTTATACAAATCTATCTGCCGTTTATGACTATATCTTTAACGAATGGCTGCTCAACAGCGACCATGAATTAAGGGATGAACCGGTCCGGGAAAAGTACAGGAACAATCCCCAACGCACCGAAGAATCCAAATTAAAAACGGAAATATACCTGCCGATTAAATAATACCCATAGGCTACAACGGCCATGATTCCTTGCTTGTGGGGCAACAAAAGGAAAAGCCCTTAGCTTCAATACACAGGAAAACAACCCCCTAAGAAAGGGACAACAATTGCCTGTTGATCCTGTTGCTCGCTATTTTTGAGGAGATATAGCCCAACAGGGCAATGGTGGCCAACACCAACCCAACATTTTTTAGGTCGTAGGCAACCGGGTAGGCAAGGCTTGGGGTAATCCTTAGCCAACCAAAGGCCAATTGCGAACCTATGAGCAGCGACCCCAACAGAACGCCGATGAATCCTCCTAGGCAGGTGGTCAACATCCCCTGCAAAAAATAAATCCTTCGGAGGTTTTTTAGGGGAGAGCCCAGGGCAAAAAGGGTTCTCAAATTGTGCTGTTTGTCCAAGATCATCATAATAATGGCGCCCACTACATTGAACAGGGCAATGATCAGCACCAAGGTAAAAATGAGATAGGTAGCCATATTTTCGGTATTGAGCATTTTGTGCAAGCTTCGGTTAAGCTCTTGCCTGCTCAAGAGGTGGGCCTTGTTTCCCAACACCTGTTTTATTTCCTTTTTGGCCGCAGCAATGGAGTGTCCGTCCGCAAGTTTAAAATTGATGGCCGAAACGGTTAACGGGTCCTTTTCCAGAAAACGTTGCACCAAGGGCAATTGGGCAAACACATAGGTTTTGTCCAAGGATTCCTCCAAGGCAAAGACCCCGCTTACCACCAGGGGAAGACTGTTGTAGGGTTTGGAGTTGTAGACTTGCTGATTGATGCTCCCCTTTCCGGGTTTAGGGGCCAGGGCAACCAAGGGCGATTGTAGATTTTCCACAGGAACCCCCAGCGTGTTAAAGACGCCGATACCAATGACCGCACTGTGGTCCATGGTCCCCCAGTTGCCAAAATATAGCGTACTGTCCATACCGGTGGCCATACGGTAGTGGGAACCCACCCCCTTAATGGTGGCAAGCTGGCTTTTTTCCTTATAGGTAAGGTATACCCGTTCTTCAATTTCCTTGGCGTATTGGGCAACGGTCGTTAACCCGTCCAAACGTTCTTCCTCTTCTTTTGGCACGGTAAAGAACTTTCCAGAAACGGGCAGGGCCTTAAGGTCTGGGTCAAAGGCATTGGTAAATTGTAGGCTAAAGGATTTTAGGCCCGTAAAGGCCGATAGTACGATAAACAATGCGGCCGACCCTATGACAATGACCAAAAAAGTGATAAAATTGATAATGTTCACCGCATTTTGGCTGCTTTTGGAACGGAGGTATCGCTTGGCGATGTACAGCGAAAAATTCAAAATCAGGATTTCTTGCGTTTATCCAAGAGGTCGGGGTTCTCAATAGGGTTGTCCTTTCCCTTTAAGGAGGTTTCAATCTTATCTATGTACTCCAGGGAGTCGTCCAGATAAAAGATCAATTCGGGCATTCGCCTTAACTGGTTTCGGGTGCGTTGGGCAATTTCATGCTTGATCAGGGGTTCGTTGGATTTGATGCCCTCCATCAATGTGGGCGCCTTGTCGTTGGGGAAAATGCTGAGGTATACCTTGGCTATGGACAGGTCGGCGGTAACATAGACCTTGGTCACAGAGATCAGTACGCCTTTTAGGCCCCCATCGGTGGCCGCGCGCTGTAAGATTTCGGCCATGTCCTTTTGGATAAGGCCCGCTATTTTTTGTTGTCTGGGTGTTTCCATTGGTGCAAAAATATTGAAATCATGACCAAACTCATCATTTACTAACTTTAGCCAAGCTATTTTCAATGTTTTATTTGACAAAAGTTGATCCATTATGCAAAAAATAGAACACATTGGCATTGCGGTAAAAGATTTGGCTGCTTCCAACGCCTTATTTGAAAAACTGTTGGGCGTTCCCCATTATAAGATCGAAACGGTGGAAAGCGAAGGCGTTAAAACCTCCTTTTTTCAATCGGGGCCCAATAAAATTGAGTTGCTGGAAGCCACCAAACCGGAAAGCGCCATTGCCAAATTTGTGGAGAAAAAAGGAGAGGGCATTCACCATATCGCTTTTGCGGTTGAAGATCTTGACAGTGAAATGAAGCGCTTGCAGGATGAGGGCTTTGTTATTTTACCCGGTTTTCCCAAAAATGGCGCGGACAATAAACGGGTGGCTTTTTTACACCCCAAGGGCACTAATGGCGTGTTGGTGGAGCTTTGCCAAGAAATAGAAGACGCCTAACTGTTGGTACATAAAAAAATAAAAGCTAATTTTGCTGCCCTCAAATACGGGAATTTGTATTTTGGGGTATGAAAATTTATAGATTTTCATTGGTCCTATAGCTCAGTTGGTTAGAGTAGCTGACTCATAATCAGTTGGTCCCTGGTTCGAGCCCAGGTGGGACCACTGGGAAATTTTAAGTATTCCCTAAAAGCCTGAAAATAAACTGTTTTCAGGCTTTTTCATTTTTATTGATTTCATATAAAATCATATGAAATCAACCGTTCTGGTGAGTGATTCGATGAGTACTTTTTTATTCGCAAAAATGCCACCCAAACTATGTTAAAGAATTGACATTCAATTCTTTGTTCGGATTTGCAAGTGATATTAATAATCCAAAAAGCACAGTTATGGAGGCAAAAAACACATTTTCCATTCTTTTTTACCCAAAAACCAGTGATTCTGACAAGCACGGAATGTCCCCTCTTTTCCTTCGAATCACCGTCGATTCCAAGAGGGCCGAACTCAGTCTAAAAAGAAAAAACAAACCCAAGGACTGGTGCCCCATTTGGAATAAGGTAATTGGCAAAGACCCCAAAGCAGATAAAATCAATTATCATCTAGAAGATCTAAAGGTTCGCATCCGTCGTATCCAAGCGGAGCATGTTTCACAAGGACAACCGTATTCGGCGGTTACCATCAATAACAAACTTTTAAATAAAGGAAGCAAGATTAAAACTGTGCTTTCGATTTACGATGAACATAACGACAACATGCATGCCCTGTTGGGAGTTGAGTATACCTATAGCACCTATAGGAGGCATGTAAGAACCCGAAATCATTTGGAAAGGTTCATCTTTCAGGCATATGGTGGGAAAGACCTATTTATTACCAATGTGGATTTAAAGTTTGTCACTGGTTTCGAGCATTACTTAAAATTGACCAAAGCAGGAAATCATAATACCATTGTCAAGTATGTTACCAATTTCAAGAAAATAGTTCGGATAGCTCTTGCTATGGAGGTGCTAAAACCCGAAAAATTAAGAAACCGAATTGCTGAGAAATTGAGGAATGCGGCTGAGAAATATAAGAATGAACCTATTTAACTCAACCAGACATCCTCTTCGCTCATTATTGATTTTTATTATCGTGGTTTATATAGAGTTTTGACCCAATACCTAAAAATAACTAACCATGAAAAAGATTGCATCACTTCTATTCTTGTTTGCGATTGTTCAAGTTTTCTCCCAAGAATCTTTAAAGGTTAAACTAAAGGATTCAAGTCAGTTGAAACTCTCCAGTCTAAAAATCAGTGTCAACGTTGTTGGCAATTTTGCGAGGACTACTTATGATATGAAGTTTTATAACGAATTGGACAGCACTTTAGAAGGAGAATTAGTTTTTCCATTGGCGGAAGGGCAAGCGGTCTCGCAATTTGCAATGGATGTAAATGGCAAACTTCGAGATGCAGTGATTGTAGAAAAGGAGCTGGCACGAGTTGCTTTTGAAAGCACAGTTAGACAAACAATTGATCCGGGCCTGCTGGAAAAAACAGAGGGGAATAATTATAAAGCCAGAGTATATCCCATATTACCTAAAAAGTATAAACATATTGTATTGACGTTTGAACAAGAACTGCCCACGTTCAATCAGCATCACATCTATGAATTGCCATTAAGCTTGAAGGAAGAATTGGAAGATTTTTCAATAGAGATGCAGGTGTTTAATAGAGAATCATTTCCCAAGATTAAGAATGCGAATTATAAAAACTTCCTTTTCAAGGAAAAGGACGGTGTTTTTAAGGCAAGTGTTGAACGACACAATCATATACCGACATCACCAGTGGTTATAGAATTACCAAGTTTAAATGATTCCACAAATATTTTAAGCTATAGAGATTATTTCTATATCAACAAGAAACTCAAACCAAATTCCAGATTAAAACAAAAACCCAAAAAAGTCACGTTGCTTTGGGATACATCGTACTCATTGAAACATAGAAATCTGGACAAGGAACTATCGATTCTCGATTCATATTTTGAGTACCTGAGAGAGGTTGAGGTTCACTTTATGGCCTTTAGCAATTCCATACATCAAAAAAGAGTTTTTCAAATAGAGAATGGGAATTGGGAAGGACTCAAAAAAATACTTAAAGAAACGGATTATGATGGGGGAACTTCTTTGGGCCTATTCAAGTCCATGGCAAAATCGGACGAGATTCTGCTGTTGACAGATGGTTTGGCAAATCTTGGCGATTTTACGACTTCAAACAAACAAGCGGTGTACACTATCAATTCCAGCACCTCCGCCAATCATGAGCAGTTGAACAAAATAGCAACTTCGTCAGGAGGTAATTACGTGAATCTCGTGCGCTTACCAGAAACAGAAGCTCTGAATGCCCTAAAAAAAGAGACTTTTCAATTTTTAGGAACCGTGTCCAACGATGCTATTTATGAGGTATATCCAAAAACCAAAACTAGTGTTTATGAAGATTTTTCCATTACGGGGCGGTTTACAAAGGAAGCTACCATTGGGCTTTTATTCGGTTATCGTGGAAAAGTAACCGAATTGATTAAAGTTCCAGTTACAAAAGCCCAAGAAAATGAATTGGTCAAAAGGCTATGGGCGAAACAAAAATTGAAGGACTTAAACGGGAACAAAAAGGACAACAAGGAGCAAATTATAAAGCTTGCCAAAAGGTATCATTTAATAACGGATTACACCTCTATGCTAATATTGGATAGAATTGAAGATTATGTCCGTTATCGCATTGAACCACCTCAAGAATTGAGAGCGGAATATAAAGAACGTATTAGCGATTTAGAAGAAGAAGAGGCCGATAGACTTGAGGATTTGAATGATAGAAAAGAGGATTTGTTTGACGATTATGAGACCGTTTTGGATTGGTACAACACCAAATATCCAAAGAAGAATAAGAAACCATCTAAAAATAATACATCGAATAATCAGAACAATGATACAACTCCAAACAATCAAAATAGAGGCAATCCTTCAAGGGCAATAGATACCATAAACAATACCTCGAACTCAGCTGGAATAAATGTAGCTGTTGATTCAACAAGGGGAATAGTATTAGGTACTGTTTTGGATGCACATAATACCCCCTTGCCAGGTGCCAATGTAATGGTAAAAGGAACTACCAATGGCACAACGACCGATTTTGAAGGGAATTTTGTCATCAACGCTGAAAAAGATGACGAACTGATTATTTCTTATATAGGCTATTCAAGTTCTAATATTGTAATCGGAGACTCAAATTCTATTTCCATTGCTCTAGAAGAAGATGCTTCGAGTCTAGATGAAGTTGTAGTAGTTGGGTATGGCGTAGAAAAAGTGAGCATGATGACGGCATCAGTAACCTCAGTAGGCCAAACGTTACAAGGAAAAGCGGCTGGTGTCCAAATTACTCAGAGTTCAGGAGAATCAGGTTCAGGCACAACAGTAAGCATTCGTGGTGTTAATTCGATTTCTGGTGATAGTAATCCACTCTATATCATAGATGGAGTTCCTGCGAATAGCAACTCAATGCAGGAAATCAAACCAGAAGATATTGAAGGCATACAGGTGTTAAAGGCCATGAGTGCCTCTGCAATTTATGGAAGTAGGGCAGCAAATGGAGTTATTATTATTACCACAAAAAAAGGCTTGGAATCCAACCATGAAGCGATAGAGGAACTGGATAAAAAGATAGAGGAGAAAATAGAATTGAAATCATGGAATCCTGACACTCCTTACATTAAGATTCTGGAAAAGGAGCCCACCATTGAATTGGCTTACAAGAAATACCTCGAGATTAGAAATGACTATTCCAACAGCCCCTCTTTCTATTTGGACATATCTGATTTTTTTGCCCAAAGAAGTAAGCCTAACCTCGCGATTACAATTCTCACCAATCTTATGGAAATAGAATTGAACAACCATGAAATCATGAAAGCTTTGGCCTATAAGCTCGAATATTTTAAGCAGTACGAACTGGCATTGATTGTTTACGAAAAAGTACTGGGATTAAGGCCCGAGGAACCGCAGTCGTATAGAGATTTAGCCCTGGCTTATGAGCAAACAGGTAAAATCCAAGAGAGTTTTGATTTACTATATGCGCTTTATAATGGCGAACTGTTGGAAAAAGATGAAGAAGAGCGATTTTATGGTATAGAGCAAATAGCGTATGTAGAGTTGACGAGATTGGCAAACAAGCATGGAAAGAAGCTAAGTCTTACTAAGTCTCAAAAGGAAAAGTTCCAAGAAATGCCGGTTGATGTTCGGGTTGTCATAGACTGGAACCACAATGATACCGATATCGATTTATGGGTTGTAGATCCAACGGGAGAAAAGGCATATTATAGTAATGCAGAAACTAAATTGGGCGGACATATGTCAGGGGATATGACGGAAGGTTATGGCCCCGAGGAGTTTATGTTGAAAAATGCACCTAAAGGAGAGTATAAGGTTTTGGTTGATTATTACGCAGACAATGTTCAAAAGATATCTGGTCCAACTGTATTGAAAGTTACTATGTTTACAAACTATGGTAGGTCAAATGAAAAGAAGGAAACGATAATAGTTCGGCTTGACAAAGAAGAGGATGAATTAGAGGTTGGTAATTTGAAATTTTGATTTTAGAATGAGCTAGAAAATGCATTGAAAAGAGATCCTTCAATTTAATTATGGCTATATTTAAAATTAAATAAGTTCATTTAAAATCCGACATAGTTTTGGTGAGTTTTTCGGTGAGTAATTAGTTTTATGACTTTGTAAATCACTGAAAATGATTTAAATACAAGAATAGTTCAGTCCCAGGTGGGATAACGAAGTGGTCAAAAAAGCCTTAGCATAAGCTGGGGCTTTTTTTTGGCAAAGCCTGTCCTGGGCATGGCAGAAGGTAACCTGAAGGCTCCCCTAATTTCTGGATAGTTTAAAAGCCAAGTATTTTTTAGCGTATAAAGAAAACCAACAAGGATGTCCAAAGCCTAGTCATTTTGACCGTAAGGGAGAAATCTATAATCTTCATATCCCTGTACTGGAACAGGGTACAGATTTCCCAATGCTTATAAATGACTTGATTTTTGGTTGTTACCGAAACAAAATGGCCACCGCACCCATGGCCGTAACCACCAAAATAAATCGGCGGTACTGTTTTTCATTGATGACTTTCACCAAGAACACCCCAATGAGAAAGCCCAATAAAATTGCCGGCAAGAGTTTTAGGTCAATCAGCAGGGGGTCTTTATGGATGGTTTTCCAGACAAAAATATGCAGGGGCAATTTAAAGGTGTTGGTAATTAAAAAGAGCCAAGCGGCAGTGCCCACAAATTGGTTTTTGGGCAGGCGCATGGCCAAAAAGAAAATATTGGTAAAGGCCCCCGCTAGATTGCCGATCATGGTGCAAATACCGGCAATGATACCCATGCTCCCGGCAAACGACCAGTGGGTGGGCACGGTCTTTGATTTTTTTCGGTCCCAATAGATAAGAACGGCCAAACTGATAACGATGACGGCCACCATCCCTATCTTAAATTGTTTCTCTGGCAAATCGTTCCCAATGAAGAGGCCGATCAAGATGCCGCCGATCATCCAGGGGATAAATTGCCAGATGTACCGCCATTGGGCATGGCGGTTATAGTAGCTTACGGCAATAACATCGCCCACAAGAAGTAGGGGCATCATGATTCCCGTGGAGTTTTTCGCCCCAAAGGCGAGGGCCAGCAAGGTGACATTGAATATGGAAAGCCCTTTGAGGCCAGATTTAGAAATTCCCAATAAAAAAATAGCGGTATAGGCCATGACCCATGCCGCAAGATGGATTTCATTGTTGATCATGGATCAAAAATAGCGACAAAATACTATCTTTAGATTCCAACCAAATCACTACTATGGATATTCAGACCCTTGACTACCTTATTATCTTTGGCTTTTTTGCCTTGGTTCTTTTCATTGGAATTTATGTTTCCAAAAAATCGGGAAAAAACACGACGGAGTATTTTCTCTCTGGTCGGAACATGCCCTGGTGGCTGTTGGGCTTTTCCATGGTGGCCACAACCTTCTCTACCGACACCCCCAATTTGGTGACCGATTTTGTGAGGACCGATGGGGTCTCCGGCAACTGGGGCTGGTGGGTGTTCTTGTTAACGGGCTTGTTAACGGTTTTTGTCTATGCCAAGCTATGGCGAAAATCCAATGTTGCCACGGATATGGAGTTCTACGAACTCCGCTATGGCGGAAAACCTGCCGCTTTTTTACGTGGTTTCCGATCATTGTATCTGGGTATTGTCTTTAATGTTATGGCTATGGCTGCCGTTACTTTGGCCGCCATTAAAATAGGTCAGGTCATGTTGGGGCTGACCCCCATACAGACCGTTCTGATTGCCGGAAGCATTACCATGGTTTTTAGTGCCATTGGAGGTTTTCGGGGAGTGGTGTATACCGATTTTGTCCTCTTTTTTGTGGCCATGGCCGGCGCCATAGGTGCTGCCATTTATTTGGTGAACATTCCCGAGGTCGGCGGGCTTTCCAACGTCTTGCAAAATGATTTGGTGAAGCGTAAAATGTCCATCCTCCCAGATTTTTCAAATACCGAAGCCCTGATCACCGTACTGATCATTCCTTTGGCGGTACAGTGGTGGAGTGCTTGGTATCCCGGGGGGGAACCTGGCGGCGGGGGGTATATTGCCCAACGGATGTTGGCAGCCAAGAATGAGAACCATGCGGTGGGGGCCACATTTTTCTTTAATATTTTACATTATGCGCTTCGTCCATGGCCATGGATATTGGTGGCTTTGGCTTCCTTGGTGGTTTTCCCGGATTTGGAGAGTATAAAACAAGCCTTTCCCAATATAGAGGAGGGGAAGTTGGGTCATGATTTGGCCTATTCCGCTATGCTCACCAAGCTGCCCTCTGGTTTGTTGGGCATTGTTTTGGCTTCCTTGGGGGCGGCCTATATGTCCACTATTTCAACCCATTTAAACTGGGGCTCCTCCTATGTGGTCAATGATTTTTACAAGCAACAGATCAATAAAAATGCTTCGGAAAAGGAATTGGTGAACGTGGGTAGGATTACAACGGTGCTGTTGATGATTTTAAGTGCCCTGTTCGCTTTGAAGCTGAACAATGCTACGCAGTTGTTCGATATCATTATCATGTTCGGGGCCGGGACGGGATTGATTTTTATCCTTCGTTGGTTTTGGTGGCGCATCAATGCCTGGAGTGAAATTGTGGCCATGTTCTTTTCGGGACTAATTTCCATGGTGTTCTGGCAATACGAAGAGGTTTTGTTTTTGGCCGATGATGCCATTTTTCCGTCTTGGAGCAAATTTCTCTTAGTGGTGCTGCTTACCACCATTGTCTGGTTGTCGGTCACCTTTTTGACCAAGCCGGAATCCACAGAAGTCTTGAAGAAATTTTACGAAAAAACCGAACCAGGTGGACCGGGCTGGAAAATGATCCGGGAGAAGGCAAATATAACGGACACCCAAAAATGGACCGTTCCCTCTGGGGTTTTGGCCATGTTGGTGGGCTGTGTCCTGGTGTACAGTTGTCTCTTTGCCATGGGCAATTGGATCTATGGCAATTATGCCCTAGCGGGAGGCTTGACTATTTTGGTATTGGTTTCGGCCATTTTATTGAGAAGCATTTGGACCAAGATGAAAAACATTTTCTGATGAAAGATAGAATACACTCGGTTGATATTTTTAGGGGCATGACCATAGTTTTAATGATTTTGGTCAACACGCCGGGCACATGGTCAAACGTGTATGCGCCCTTGCTGCATGCAAAATGGCATGGCTATACCCCAACAGACTTGGTGTTTCCGTTCTTTTTGTTCATTGTGGGCTGCTCCATTGTCTTTGCCTACAGGAACAAAAAACCCAAGGGTACAACGTACAAAAAGATTGCGGTACGCACCTTAAAGCTCATAGGATTGGGAATATTTTTAGGGGCCTTCATGATTGAACTTCCCTTTTTTAAACCCTTTTCCGAGATTCGTTTTCCAGGAGTGCTGCAACGGATAGGAGTGGTGTTCTTTTTTGCCGCGCTTCTCTTTTTAAACTTGGATTGGAAAAAACTGATTGCGGTGGCCGTGACCTTATTGATTGGGTATTGGTTGATGATGGTTTTTATTCCCGTCGAGGGGCAGGTGTCAACGCTGGAAAGGGCACCCAATAATTTGGCCAATTACCTGGATGTAAAGGTATTTGGGTCCCATAATTACAAACCCGATTATGATCCCGAAGGGTTGTTGAGTACCATTCCCGCCATAGTGAGTTCGTTGTTGGGAATTTTCACCGGGCTTATCCTACTTTCCAAACAACCGAAAAAGGTCACTATTCTTTTTGGACTGGGCGGGGTGTATTTGATTTCAGGACATCTTTGGGATATTTTTTTCCCAATCAACAAAGCCTTGTGGACAAGCAGTTTTGTTTTGGTGACCGCAGGTTGGGGCAATGTGGTCCTTGCGTTGATCTACTACCTGACCGATGTGAAAAAGATACAGTTTGGCAGTGTGTTCCGCTATGCCGGAGCCAACGCCATTGTAGTGTATTTTTTATCCAGCTTTGTCACCAAGCTGTTTTATTTGATCAAGGTAGATGGTGAAACCTCTTTGCATGGCTGGTTGTTCAAAAACATCTATGTGCACGATTTCCTGTCCATGCAAATGTCCTCCCTTTTGTATGGGCTAAGCGTAGTGGCGTTTTATTGCTTGCTAGCCTATGTACTCTATAAACGGAAGATTTTTATTAAGGTATGACCCAGATTTGGGAGCAAGGCTGTTTCGGTGTTGGACAAAAAAGGAGAACTTCGACAGCTATTCCCTCACTTCCAATAGTCGCGCCACATATTTTCCAATCACATCAAATTCTAGATTGACCGTACTTCCCACGCTGTAGGCATGAAAACGGGTGTTTTCATAGGTATATGGTATAATGGCCACAGAGAATTCCCCTTCTTTTGAGTTCACCACGGTTAGGCTTACGCCATCCACGGTAATGGAACCTTTTTCAATGGTCACATTGTCCATTGAGGTATCATATTTAAAAGTAAAAAACCAACTGCCATCCTGTTCTTCAATCTGGCTGCATGTGGCCGTTTGGTCAACATGGCCCTGTACAATATGGCCGTCCAAGCGTGCTCCCATGATCATGGCCCGCTCAAGGTTTACAACGTCCCCAAGCGCCAATTCTCCTAGACTACTTTTGTTAAGGGTTTCCTGTATGGCGGTAACGGTATAGGTTCCTTCACCCAATTGCACCACGGTAAGGCAGACCCCATTATGGGCAAGGCTTTGGTCTATCTTTAGTTCTGAAGAAATTTTTGAAGCGATGGTCAAGTGAAGGTTTTCCCCTTCTTTTTCCAAATGGACCACCTTACCCAAGGATTCGATAATACCTGTAAACATGAAAATATGAAATTGCCTAGTTTTGTGTAACAAATGTAGGCATTCATAAAATAGATATGGAAGAAGGAAAAAAGATTCGACTCGGAATTTCTGTTGGCGATTTAAACGGAATTGGCTGTGAAGTGGCCCTAAAGACTTTTCAGGATGCAAGAATGCTCGATTTTTGCACCCCCGTTTTTTTCGCCTCAAACAAGACCATATCCTATCAAAAGAAAGAATTGCGCATCGATGTTGGCTTTAATGGTGTTCACCAAGCCAGTAAGGTCATCGACAACAAAATCAATGTGGTCAATGTTTGGAAGGAAGCCCCAAAAATTGAATTTGGCAAGGCTACCCAAGAAGGGGGCGATTATGCCATTAAGTCCTTAAAGGCGGCCGTGCTGTCCCTTAAAAAAGGAGAGGTGGATGTGTTGGTCACCGCCCCCATCAATAAGAACAATGTACAGTCTGAAGAATTTAATTTTCCAGGACACACGGATTATTTGGCAAAGGAACTGGAAGGGCATGGATTAATGTTCATGGTTACCCAAGGGTTAAAGGTGGGACTTTTAACAGACCATATTGCGGTTAAGGATGTGGCCCGTGCCATCACCACCAAATTGATTGGGGAAAAAGTAAGGACCATGATGAACTCCCTTACCATGGATTTTGGTATTCGAAAACCCAAAATTGCCCTGTTGGGCATTAATCCCCATAGCGGGGATAACGGGACCATAGGCAACGAGGACCAAAAAATAATGAAGCCCGCCATAGACAATCTCTTTGCAGAGGGTCATATGGTGTACGGGCCGTATTCGGCAGATAGTTTTTTTGGCTCCAACGGCCACCAAAACTTTGATGCGGTATTGGCGGCCTACCACGACCAAGGGCTGATCCCGTTTAAAACATTGTCCTTTGGTAAAGGGGTAAACTATACGGCAGGGCTTTCAAGGGTAAGAACCTCACCCGATCATGGCACGGCCTATGAAATAGCGGGTATGGGGAAAGCGGACCATAGTTCGTTCAAGGAAGCAGTTTTTATGGCCTTGGATATTTTCAAGAAGCGTCAGGATCATATGGAACTGACCAAAAATCCGCTAAAAAAACATACCATAAAGAAAACGGCCTGACCAAAAACGGCTTTGGGCCATAAATTCAGGCAGATATCGTTTGGTGTTTATAAATAAATAGTATCTTTGCACCCGCCTTAACGGGTGGGTTCAAACCAAAGTAGCACAAGATGGGGCTAAGGGAGTTCGAAATTCCTTTCATAGGATTAAAAATTGGAAGCCACGGTTTTGAATACGAGATTGATAATTCGTTCTTTGAATCTTTTGGTTATCAAGAATTTAACGGGGCAGCCATTGGTATAGATGCCGTGTTGGCCAAGACAAGTACCATGATGGAACTTGACCTTGAGGCGAAGGGCAAGGTCAATGTGGATTGTGATCTTACTGGCGAACCATTTGACCTTTCCATAGCGGGCACCTTGCATTTGGTGATTAAGTTTGGGGAGGAATATGACGATTTGGACGATGAGATTTTGATTATTCCGCATGGCGAGCATCAAATCAATATTGCGCAGTACGTCTACGAGATGTTGGTTTTGGCGGTTCCACAAAAAAGGGTACATCCCGGCGTGGAAGATGGCACGCTTAAATCTGAAATTCTTGATAGACTTCAAGAATTGGAGCCCAAGGAAACAAAGGAAAACAAAGATAAAGACACTGATCCCCGATGGGATGAATTAAAAAAGTTACTAACGGATAAATAGGAAACGATGGCACATCCTAAGAGAAAGATATCAAAAACAAGAAGAGATAAGAGGAGAACCCACTATAAGGCTACTGTTCCCACCATTGCAAAAGATAGCGCTACAGGTGAATTGCACTTGTACCATAGGGCACACTGGCATGAGGGCAAATTGTACTACAGGGGTCAGGTTTTGATTGACCAAACTGAAGAAGAATCTGCGGCCTAATTATAGGTTTTATACGATATTTGACTCCCGGATTACCAGATTCGGGAGTTTTTTTATGGGCTGTTTTTAAAATCCCAAGATTGTGTAAAAAAGTGCAGAAACTCATAAAAAATCATTATTTTTCGACGCTTTTGCGCCAATTTTCATTCATTTTGACTAAAAACGCACAGTAGAATGACAAAAAGGACAGCAGCGATTACAGCTGTAGGAGGCTATGTGCCTGATTATGTGTTGACCAACCAGATTCTGGAGACCATGGTTGACACCAACGATGAGTGGATAACCACAAGAACAGGAATCAAGGAGCGGAGAATCTTGAAGAAAGAAGGCGCAGGATCTTCTTATTTGGGAATCAAGGCCGCAGAAGACTTGATACAAAAGAAAGGGGTGGATCCCAAGGAAATAGATTTGGTTTTGGTGGCCACTGCCACACCAGATATGTTGGTGGCCTCTACCGCTGCCCATGTAGCCACAGAAATCGGAGCAATCAATGCGTTTTCATACGATCTTTTGGCGGCTTGTTCCAGCTTTCTTTATGGCATGTCCACCGCGGCAAGTTATATAGAATCGGGCCGTTATAAAAAGGTGCTCTTGGTGGGCGCGGACAAGATGTCTTCCATTATTGACTATACCGATAGAACAACCTGCATCATTTTTGGTGATGGGGCCGGGGCCGTATTGTTTGAACCAAACGAGGAAGGCCTTGGCTTACAGGATGAATATTTGAGGTCAGACGGCCAAGGGCGTCAGTTCTTAAAGATGGAAGCCGGGGGTTCCATCCTGCCAGCCTCCCACGAGACCGTAGATAAAAAACAGCACTATGCAAGGCAGGATGGCAAGAACGTTTTTAAGTTTGCCGTCTCTAACATGGCAGATGTCTCTGCCCTGATCATGGAGCGCAACCAACTGACCCATGAAGACGTTAATTGGCTTGTGCCCCACCAAGCCAATAAGCGAATCATTGATGCAACCGCTAGGCGAATGGGAATTGACGATAGCAAGGTGCTGATGAACATACAGCGCTACGGCAATACCACTTCTGCCACTTTGCCCTTGTTGCTCCATGATTACGAGAATAACTTAAAAAAAGGGGATAATTTGATTTTTGCCGCCTTTGGCGGAGGATTCACTTGGGGTTCCATTTACTTAAAATGGGCCTACGATAAACAATAGACTAACTAACTAAATCATATTATGGATATCAAAGAAATTCAAAGTCTAATCAAGTTTGTGGCCAAATCGGGTGCCAGCGAAGTCAAACTTGAAATGGAAGATTTTAAGATTACCATTAGGACAGGTGGTGATTCTAGTGGTCATGAAACTACTTTTGTTCAACAGATACCCGTTGCCGCGGCCCCGGCCGCAATGCCTGTTGCACCCTTACAGGCACCAGAAGTGCCAAAACCGGCCGATGCTGCTGAGGCAAAACCAGCCGAGGACGATGCTAAGTACATTACCATCAAATCTCCCATAATAGGGACCTTCTACAGAAAGCCATCACCGGACAAACCTGCTTTTGTTGAGGTGGGCAAGGATATTAAGCCAGGCGATGTGCTTTGTGTGATCGAGGCCATGAAATTGTTCAATGACATTGAATCTGAGGTGTCTGGAAAAATCGTCAAGATACTGGTTGAGGATTCAACCCCGGTAGAATTTGACCAACCGCTATTTTTAGTCGACCCCAGTTAAAAATTTCAATATTCAAATCCCAGATCCCAAAACAAAAAACTTGGAATTTGGTGCTTGGAATTTGAATTTTTAAACAAAAAGTTATGTTCAAAAAAATATTGATTGCAAATAGGGGGGAGATTGCACTACGGGTGATTAGGACCTGTAAGGAAATGGGAATCAAGACCGTTGCCGTGTATTCAAAGGCCGATGAAGAAAGCCTACACGTTAGGTTTGCGGACGAAGCGGTCTGCATAGGGCCTGCCCCAAGTCCAGAATCCTACCTTAAGATTCCCAATATCATTGCAGCCGCTGAGATTACCAATGCCGATGCCATTCACCCAGGATATGGTTTTTTGTCTGAGAACGCCAAGTTTTCCAAAATATGTGCGGAGCACCAGATAAAATTTATTGGAGCCTCTGGCGAGCAGATTGAAAAAATGGGCGACAAGGCCACGGCCAAGGAAACCATGAAAAAGGCCGGTGTGCCCACCATTCCCGGATCGGAAGGTCTGTTAAAGGATGTGGAGCATGCCAAAGCCGAAGCAGTAAACATGGGGTATCCCGTAATGATCAAGGCCACTGCCGGTGGTGGTGGTAAGGGTATGCGCGCCATTTGGAGTGAGGATGAGTTGGAATCAAACTTTGAAAGTGCGGTCCAAGAAGCCACTGCAGCTTTTGGAAATGGCGGTATGTACATGGAGAAATTGATTGAAGAACCACGGCATATCGAAATTCAGGTTGTTGGTGATCAATTTGGCAAGGCCTGTCACCTTTCCGAAAGGGATTGTTCCGTTCAGAGAAGGCATCAAAAACTGACCGAAGAAACGCCTTCACCCTTTATGACCGATAAATTACGGGACGAAATGGGCAAGGCAGCGGTAAAGGCCGCTGAATATATTAAATATGAAGGCGCTGGAACCGTAGAGTTTTTGGTGGACAAACACCGAAACTTTTATTTTATGGAGATGAACACCCGTATCCAAGTGGAGCATCCCATTACGGAGCAGGTGGTTGATTATGATTTGATCAGGGAACAGATATTGGTGGCCGCAGGTGTCCCAATCTCCGGTAAAAATTATACGCCCAACCTATATTCCATTGAATGTAGGATAAATGCCGAGGATCCCTATAATGATTTTAGGCCGTCTCCGGGCAAGATAACTACCCTGCACATGCCAGGCGGACATGGGGTTAGGTTGGATACCCACGTGTATAGCGGATATGTGATTCCCCCCAACTACGATTCCATGATTGCCAAGCTTATTACCACGGCCCAAACCCGTGAAGAGGCAATCAACAAAATGCGGAGGGCTTTAAACGAGTTTGTTATTGAAGGGGTCAAGACCACCATCCCGTTTCATAGACAGTTGATGGAACATCCCGATTATTTGGCGGGGAATTACACGACAAAGTTTATGGAGGGTTTTGAAATGGATCCAAAATATACTGATTAAAATAGACCCCGAGAAATCGGGGTTTTTTGTTTATGGAACTTAGCTATTGGGAATACAGAACGTGGTTCTCAGATGTTGACTTTACCATTGTGGGAAGCGGCATTGTAGGCTTGAGCACCGCCATTTTTCTAAGGCAAAGGTTCCCAAGTGCAAAAATCTTGGTGCTTGAAAAGGGAATTCTTCCCCAAGGGGCAAGTACTAAAAATGCAGGATTTGCCTGCTTTGGAAGCATTTCAGAAATCGTATCCGATCTAAAGACCCATACAGCAACGGAAGTGCTGGAATTGGTGCAGAAACGGTTTGATGGCATACAATTGCTCCGTGAGTTGTTGGGTGATGCCACAATGGATTTACAATTTTACGGCGGACATGAACTGTTTTTGGAAGGCCATACTGAATTGTTTGACAACTGTCAAGACCGCCTTGCAGAGGTCAATGCGTTGTTGGATCCGGTGTTTGGTGAAGCTCCGTATGAAATTGTCCCCAACCGTTTTGGCTTTCAGAACATCAAGGGGAACTACATCACCCATAAGTTTGAGGGGCAACTGCATACGGGAAAGATGATGAAGGCCCTTTTAGAAAAAGCGCAGGCCAATGGAGTTTTGATATTGAATTCCATCACCGTTGAGGGATTCACGGATACGGAAAAAGGGGTTGCTGTCCAAACAGCGGCATTTTGGTTCAACACCAAAAAAATGATTGTCGCCACCAATGGCTTTGCCTCAAAATTGTTGGAGGAAAATGTAAGTCCGGCCAGGGCACAAGTCCTTATTACCCAACCCATCAAAGATCTTCAGCTTAGGGGAACGTTTCATCTTGATGAAGGGTTCTACTATTTTAGGAACATTGAGCATAGGATAATGCTTGGTGGGGGAAGAAACCTCGACATTAAATCAGAGGAAACCACAGAATTTGGGCAAACCGAAAAGGTACAGGCAGAACTGGAACGATTGCTCAAAGAAGTGATTTTGCCTCAAACAGACTTCAGGGTTGAGCATCGTTGGAGTGGTATCATGGGTGTGGGTAAACAAAAACGACCCATTGTAAAACAATGCTCAACAAACGTTTACTGTGGGGTAAGGCTTGGAGGAATGGGTGTGGCCATCGGTAGTTTGGTGGGCAAAGAATTAGCCGCTATGATATGAGGAATACATCCTTGAAAAAATTTGCTTTTGATTTTGCCAACAGTTTTGTGACCCAAAAACTGGAGGGCATCCAAACGAGAATAAATGAGGTGGTCGAAGGTCTTAATGCCGAGACCAAGAGTTCTGCAGGGGACAAACATGAAACAGGGCGGGCCATGCTTCAATTGGAACGTGAAAAGTTGGGCGGCCAACTCCTGGAAGCAGAGAAAATGGAGCAACTCATGGCCAAGATTTCCATCAACAAAGAAAGTAAAAGAATTGGCCTTGGCAGTCTGGTCAAGACCAATATGGCATATTACTTCATTTCCGTTTCCGCAGGAAAATGTACAAACGGTACGGAGGTCATTTTCTGTATTTCTTCCCTAACCCCCATAGGGAAGCTTCTTTTGGGAAAATCAGCAGGGGATACCATTAGTTTCAATGGGAAGCAGCAACAGATTTTAGTGATTTGTTGATCAGTATTTTACATTTAACCTTTTGATAAGGTGGTCCGTTTTTAGGTTTCTTAACTTTAAGAGATTAATCATAAAAAAAATTGAACATCATGACAACACAAGAAATCGCAGACAAGCTGGTTACCCTTTGCCGTGAGGAAAAGTACAAAGAAGCCTATGATCTTTATGCAGATGGTGCAGAGAGTATTGAGATGGAGGGTGCCCCAGGGGAACAGATTACCAAGGGGAAGGAAAATATTTGGAATGGCTACCTAAAATGGGCAGAGGGCATCGAGGAAATTCATGGAGGTTCCGTGGGGGATCCTGTTGTGGCGGCGAATCATTTTGTGGTTCCCATGTCCATGGATGCCACCTTTAAGGAAGGAGGGCGTTGGGCCTTTGATGAACTTTGCATGTACCAAGTTGAGGATGGAAAGATTATAAGGGCGCAATACTTTTACGAGGTTCCAGAAATGGGGTAAAATGCTAAAAGTCATTCCGAACGTATGTGAGGAATCACAATATAGATTTCTCAATCCCCAGAATACTCGGGGTCATTCCGAAATGAAATTAAAAACTTACGTTAACCCGTGGTGCATTTTGAAACGGATTTTTTTGAAAAATGCGTCATGCTGAACCCGTTTCAGCATCCCACTATGGATTTTTGTACTAAGATTTATGGAGTGTGACCCTGAAACAAGTTCAGGGTGACGAAAATCGTTGTTATTTTAACATTATATGGACGCTAAATATCTTTTTAAGGTTAAAATAGCAAAATGCACCACGGGTTTACGTTAATAATCAGGTCTTTTTCGAAAGGCCTTTTTTTGTGCGTCTTTCTTTTTGGAGGCAAGCCGTTTTTCGATAGATGCCTTTGTACGCTTTGTAGGTCTCCTTTTTTTTGGGTTCTGCAGCGCCTTCCTTACAAGGGCTATCAAACGTTGGGTGGCTTGGCTTTTGTTTTGGTGCTGACTTCTGAAACCATCGGCTGCAAGCAAGAGTTGCCCCTCTTTGTTCAACAGCTTTCCCAGCCTTTGACGTATTCTTATTTTTTCTTCATCGTTTAGCCCTTCAGAATTGTCCAAATCAAAAATGGCCCATACTTTTGAGGCGACTTTGTTTACATGTTGCCCTCCCGGCCCACTGCTCCTTACCGCTTTGTATTTTAGTTCCGATATGATTTTTGCTTCATCCATGGCTATGACCGTAGCATTCTTTTATTGATCAGGGCCAACGGAATGTTCAAATACACGACACAATGGATTTTTAGGGCATTGGGATTGAGAAAG
Organism: Croceivirga sp.; assembly: GCA_965230555.1. Lineage (GTDB taxonomy): Bacteria > Bacteroidota > Bacteroidia > Flavobacteriales > Flavobacteriaceae > Croceivirga. The sequence continues at coordinate 488,448 of OZ246014.1, read as the reverse complement.
AAAATATGATGGCCACTTTTTGATACGGCTTCGACCAAGTAATGGCTTCCCTTAAAGTGGTTGTTCACCACATAGACCTCAATACCCGAATCGGATGAAAGCAAAAACTCATGGGGGTAGACCAATACCTTGGCATTGGTTTGGGCATAGTCCTTTAACAACCCAATGGGCAGTTCATTCACATATCCGAACAACGAGGCAATATATTTGCTATCGGGCTTTTCATAAAGGGCCTTTGTTGTTTCATGGGCAAGTTGTTTGCCGTTTTTGATGACCAAGACAGCATCGGCAAAGGGCAGGATATCTTCAGGATCATGGCTGGCGGTTATCAGTGTGATTCCCTTTTCTTGAAGATGCGAAAAAAACTGTAGCCGGAGACTGTTCTTTAAAAATTGGTCAATATTGCTAAAAGGTTCATCCAAGAGCAGTACTTCTGGTTCTTGGGCAATGGCCTTTGCCAAGGCTACCCGTTGCTTTTGCCCCCCGCTGAGGTTTTTGACCATGGTGCTGGCATAGTCCGATAGCCCTACGGTGTTAAGGAGTTCACTTATTCGCCTGTTGTGGGTTTCCTCTTCAAAGACCGAAAGGTGTTCCGCTATATTTTCGGTAACAGTTGTAAAAGGCATTAGATCCATTTCTTGGGAAACCAGTTTCATTTTAGCTTCTCCGGGAATGAGTTGGTAGTTTGGCCCCATGACCTGTTCGCCGTTCCAGAAGATCTTTCCCTCTTTGGGCTGGAGCTGGCCGTAAATGACCTTTAACAGGGTGCTTTTGCCCGAACCACTTTCGCCCATAACGGCCAAATGGCTTCCTTTGGTGAGTTGGAACGAAATTCCATCCAACACCAGTTTCTGGTCATACAAAAACGATATGGATTCTACGGAAAGCATTTAGTGGTATAAAACTAAAAATCCGTCTCAAAAGAAACGGATTTTTAGCAAATATTTTTTGGTGACGGTTAGTCTTTAAACGTTTTTAAGACCCCTTGGTTGGGTAATTCATCATAGCCCATGTTGAACAGGGTAAAGCCAAAAATATCGGCGTATTGTTCAATGGTTTTGCTCACAGGCGTCCCAGCCCCGTGACCGGCATTGGTTTCAATTCGAATCAAGGTCGGATTGTCACCGGCTTGTTTTTCTTGCAGTTCTGCAGCGTACTTAAAACTATGGGCAGGAACCACTCGGTCATCATGATCGCCCGTGGTCACCAAGGTAGCTGGATACGCCACCCCCTCTTTTACATTGTGCACGGGGGAATATCCTTTTAGGTATTCGAACATTTCTTTACTGTCCTCAGCCGTACCGTAATCATAGGCCCAACCCGCACCAGCGGTAAAGGTGTGGTAGCGGAGCATGTCCATTACCCCAACGGCAGGTAGGGCAACTTGCATTAAATCGGGTCTTTGGGTCATGGTGGCACCCACCAAAAGACCACCGTTTGATCCCCCTCTTATGGCCAAATATTCTTTTGAGGTATAGTTGTTTTCAATGAGGTATTCCGCAGCTGCAATAAAATCATCAAAGACATTCTGTTTTTGCATTTTGGTGCCGGCTATGTGCCATTTTTTACCGTATTCGCCACCGCCACGAAGGTTGGGTACGGCATACACACCGCCCTGTTCCATCCAAACCGCATTGACAATGCTGAAACTAGGGGTTAAGCTAATGTTGAACCCACCATAACCATAAAGAATGGTTGGGTTTTTGCCATTGAGTTCCATTCCCTTTTTGTGGGTGATGATCATGGGCACTTTGGTGCCATCCTTAGAGGTGTAGAACACTTGTGTGGATTCATAGTCCTCTGGATTAAAATCAATTTCAGGCTTCCAGTACTGTTCATAGGCCCCCGTATCCACATTGTATTTGTAGGAAGAGCCAGGCGTGTTGTAATTGGTAAAGGAGAAATAAAATTCTTTATCCTCTTTTTTGCCACCAAAACCATTTGCACTGCCTACGCCGGGTAATTCTACCTCACGGACCAAGGTGCCATCGTAATCATATTGAAGCACTTTAGAAATGGCATCGACCATATATTCGGTAAAAAAATAGCCGCCACCCGTACCAGTGGTCAACACATGTTCGGTTTCGGGAATAAAATCTTCCCAATTTTCCGGTGTTGGATTGGAAGCGTTTGTTGCCACAATTTTTTTGTTGGGGGCATTTAGGTTGGTCACCAGCCAAAGTTTGGCACCTTCGTTCTCTATGACGTAGGTATCAGATTCGGTATGGTCCAAAATGGTCACCAAGGGACTGTTGGACTGGGCCAAATCCTTTAAGAACAATTTGTTGCCCGATGTGGATATGGAAGCAGAGATGATGAGGTATTTTTCGTCCTCGGTCAAGTAGCCTCCTACATATCTGTGCTTCTCTTCTGGGGTGGCTCCAAAGATAACTTTATCTTCGGATTGTGGCGTGCCCAATTTGTGGTAATAGAGTTTGTGCTGATCGGTCTTTGCCGATAATTCGCTACCATCTGGTTTGTCATAGCTGGAGTAAAAGAAGCCCTCATTTCCTTTCCATGAAATGCCACTAAACTTAATATCGACCAAGGTATCTTCAACCTGTTCCTTGTTCTCTGCGTTGATAACGATGGCCTTTCGCCAATCGCTACCGCCTTCAGAAATGGTGTATGCTGCCAGTGAGCCATCCTTGGTAAAGCTAAGTCCGGCCAGGGAGGTGGTTCCATCTTCAGAAAAGGTGTTGGGGTCCAAAAACACTTCGGCTTCTCCATCATCTTTTTTACGGTAGACCACATATTGGTTCTGCAGGCCATCATTTTTATAGAAGTAGGTATAGTCCCCTTCTTTGAATGGGGAGCCCAACTTTTCATAGTTCCAGAGTTGCTCCAAACGATTTTTTAGGGCTTCACGAAACGGAATTTTATCCAGGTATCCAAAGGTGGCACTGTTCTGTTCCTTGACCCAAGCCTCGGTCTCATCACTCATATCGTCTTCCAACCAACGATAAGGATCCGGTACTTGGGAGTCAAAATAGGTGTCAACGGTATCAACTTTTTTGGTGGTGGGATAGTTCACGGTAATGGGTTCTCTTTTGGTTTCAGTTTTGCAGGCAGCAAAGGTAATGACTGCCAAAAGGATGGAAGCTTTTTTCATGTTTTAGGGATTAGTTATCGCCTAAAAATAGGGCGAACCTAGCGTGTATGTGAAACCCTTAACTTTTTTTAACGGAATATAAGAAGAATAGCCGTAGTGCATTTTTACCAAAATGCACTACGGCTATGGATAATTTGTTAGTTGAAGGAAAGTGCCTGAATGCCTTTTGTAGGCTTAGGCAACACAGATTAAACCAAATTGTTCGCCACCAAGTACTCAGCAATTTGGACCGCGTTGGTCGCAGCTCCTTTTCTAAGGTTGTCGGAGACGACCCACATGTTCAAGGTGTTGGGTTGGGTTTCATCACGACGAATTCGACCAACAAAGACCTCATCCTTGTCATGCGCATATATGGGCATGGGATAGCTATTGGTTTCTGGATTGTCCTGAACCACAATGCCTGGGGTCTCGGCCAATAGTTGTCTAACCTCATCCAACTCAAAATCCTTATGGAATTCCACATTGACCGATTCTGAATGTCCGCCGGAAGTAGGGATACGAACGGCGGTTGCAGTCACCGAAAAGGTACGGTCGTCCATTATCTTCTGGGGTTCGCGGGAAAGTTTCATTTCTTCCTTGGTATAGCCATTTTCCAAGAACACATCGCAATGGGGCAATGCATTTCGGTTAATGGGGTAGGGATAGGCCATTTCGCCCTCTACACCGGCTGCCTCATTTTCCATTTGCTGTACGGCTTTTACCCCTGTACCGGAAACTGATTGATAGGTTGAGACCACGACCCTTTTCATTTGGTATTTTTTGTGCAATGGATCCAAGGCCAAGACCATTTGAATGGTAGAGCAATTGGGATTGGCAATAATCTTGTCGTCCTTGGTCAATACGTTGGCATTTATTTCTGGGACCACCAATTTTTTATCGGGATCCATGCGCCATGCCGATGAGTTGTCTACGACAGTGGTGCCCACTTCGGCAAATTTTGGGGCCCATTCCAAGGAAGTATCCCCACCGGCAGAGAAAATGGCGATATCAGGTTTGGCGGCCACTGCAGTTTCCAAACCAATCACTGTATGCTCTTCACCCTTGTAGGAGAGTTTCTTGCCCACTGAACGCTCAGAAGCGACCAATAATAATTCTGAAATTGGAAAATCACGTTCTGCCAATACTTTTAGCATAACCTCGCCTACCATTCCGGTAGCGCCAACCACTGCTACTTTCATCTGTTTACATTTTTGAGCAGACAAATGTAGTTCAGCCAATGATAAGAACAAGGATTTTTGTATAAAATACCAATAAATAACAAAATGTTTTAATTGTAACAAACAAAGAAACCGCTTGCAGGAATGCCCACAAGCGGCTTTACGTTAAACTATGGTGTAGCGGTCCCTCCAGCGTAGTGGAGAGCTTCGGTTATTTTTTCAGGGCATCCCTGATTTCCATCAATAATTCTTCGGTGGTTGGTCCTTTTGGCGGTTCTGGCGCAGGCTCTTCTTTCTTTTTCATTTTGTTCACCCCTTTTACAATGAGGAACATGACAAAAGCGACAATGATAAAATCGATAACATTGGTCAAGAAATCACCATACAGCACAGCGACTTCGCCTACCTTTTCCCCCGAATCGTTCATGGTCCCTTCTTTTAGAATGTACTTTAAATCTTTAAAGTCTGCATTAAAGAGCAAACCGATCAACGGAGAGACAATACCACCGGTAAATGAAGCCACTACCTTGTTGAAAGCGGCCCCCATGACAAAACCTACGGCAATATCCACAAGGTTTCCTTTCATTGCGAAATCTTTAAATTCCTTTAACATGTTACTGATGTTTATGTGGTTACGTGGCCAAATGTAGAGTTTAAATTTAAAATTTTTTAAAATTTAGGCTTTTATTTTTCGGGTAACTCTTTGGGAAATAGCGGTTAAAATTTCATATGAAATAGTGTTGCCCGTTTGGGCAAAATCTTCGGCAGAATGTCCGTTGCCAAATACGATCACCTCATCCCCTTCGGCACAATCGATACCAGTGACATCGATCATGATCATATCCATGCAGACATTGCCAATGATGGGGGCTTTCTTTCCATGGACCCAAACAAAGGTTTTTCCGCCTCCATATTGCCTGCCAATGCCATCGGCATGTCCTATGGGCAGGGTGGCTGTGGTCTTGTAGCTGTCCGAGGTATAGTTACGGTTGTACCCCACAGACTCACCGGGCCCAATTTTATGGAGTTGGGAGATGATCGTCTTTAATGTGGCCACAGGTTTTAACTCTTTGTCCACCGTGGGATGGTTTCCGTATCCGTACAATCCTATTCCGCTGCGTACCATATCAAGTTGCGCCTCGGGGTAATTGAGGATTCCAGAGGTGTTCAGCATATGGTACATGGGCCTGTGGGTCAATTTTTTGGTGATTGTTTTTGTGATTTTATGGAAGACCTTGATCTGGTTTAGGCTAAAGTCCCTTTCGTTTTCATCTTCTGAGGCGGCCAAATGGGAGAAAACGGATTTGATTTTGATTGCTTCGCAATCCCCCAGTTTTTTCAGGATAAGTTCCACATCTGTCAATGAAAACCCCAAACGGTTTAAACCGGTATTGAATTTGATATGGACCGGATAGTCTTTCTGATGCTGTTGCTGGGCCACAGCTAAAAACTGTTCTAGTATTTTTGGTGCGTACAGACTGGGTTCAAGACAGCTATCAATAAGTTTCTTAAAATTAACAGGTTGGGGGTGCAGTACCAAAATGGGGGCGGTAATACCAGCCTTGCGCAACAACACGCCCTCCTTTACATAGGCCACGGCAAAATAAGCTACGCCCAGGTCTTCCAGCTTTTTGGCCACGGCCACCATATCACAGCCATACGCAAAGGCCTTTACAACAGCCAAAAATTTGGTTCCGTTGCTGAGCCGGGATCGCATAAAATGATAGTTGTGCTCTAGGGCCGAAAGGTCTATTTCTAATGTGGTTTCATCAACACTACTCATTGGCGGCCTTCTTTTTGGGAACCACTTCTTCGGCTTCTACATCCATGGTATTGATTTTTTCGGTCAGCATTGCCTTAAAAAAAGCGGCGCGGCTCAAGGGTTCGTATTCGTCGGTTTCTCCCAAGAGTACCAATTTGTCATCATTGGATTTTCTAAAGCTGTAATTGGCCAAATTTCCTGTCCGCGTACAAATGGCATGTACCTTGGTCACATATTCCGCAGTGGCCATGAGAGCCGGCATGGGGCCAAAGGGGTTTCCTTTAAAATCCATATCAAGTCCAGCTACAACAACACGTATGCCTCTATTGGCCAGGTCGTTGCAAACTGTGACAATCTCATCGTCAAAAAACTGGGCTTCGTCTATGCCCACCACATCACAATCATCGGCCAATAACCGGATATTGGCCGCAGCAGGTACCGGGGTGGACCTAATCTCATTGGCATCGTGTGACACCACCATTTCCTCATCGTAGCGTTGGTCTACCAAGGGCTTAAAGATTTCTACCTTGAGCTTTGCTATTTGGGCACGTTTGAGACGGCGTATGAGTTCTTCGGTCTTTCCTGAAAACATGGAACCGCAGATAACCTCTATCCAACCGAACTGTTCTTCATGGTTTACGGTATTTTCAAGAAACATAGTGTGCGTTTAAACGAAAAATAGTGTTTCTTCGTTTTAGTTTTTAAAAACAGTAAAATTACAAAAATATACTCCCGGTCTTATTTGAAAAATTTAACCTTTTGTTCTCTGTAAGGCACGAATTTTGAGCTTATTTTTAATGAACAAAGATATCTAGTCATGAAACGAAAGCTAAGAGAGGAACTGATCAAACTATCAACGGACATAATCACCTCTAGGGAAGACAAGGAATTGACCGATCTCTATGAAACGGCAAAGGAGCTTTATGAGAAATTGGCGGTTTTAAAGTTTATTGATGAGAAGTTGAACGATGTTGAAGTGGATGTTTCCAAAAACGTCATAGCTGCCCGTTTTGAAAAAATGGCGAATGCCGTTCTAAGCGGAAACACATCGGTACCCGAGACCAATCCACATGAGGAGGATATCATTACCCCTGGTATGAGTACCATTAAGGAGATGGTGTCCGAAATGCCCAGCGATGCCTTGGAATATATTTTTGGCGATTTTATTGCCAAACCCCAGAAGATAAAGGATGAAAAGGAAATTCTTTCTCCGGAAGTAACGGAAACGGTCTTGGAAGATAGGCCAAAATCATTGAATGAGCGATTGGGCAACAAAGACCTTCACATTGGGTTAAATGACCGTCTTGCTTTTATCAAGCACCTTTTTGCAGATAATGCCGAAGCATATAAAAAAGTGGTTACCGAATTGAACACCATAGATTCCGAAGAGCGTTCCATGGCCTATATCAACACTATGGTAAAACCTGAGCACAACAATTGGGAAGGCAAGGAGGAGTATGAAATCCGTTTTAGGAGTATCATAGAGCGGAAGTTTGCTTAATTTAGGGCAAACAGAATAAATTTCAATTATGCTCAGAAAGATTCTTTTTTGGTTGTCAACAGCTTTGTTGACCCTTATCATGTTGTTTTCGTGTTACAATTACTTTTTTAAGTACGAATTGGTCAAGGGCTTTTTTGAAGGCTTTGGGTATCCCATTTATTTAATCTATCCGCTGGCGATAGCCAAATTGTTGGGATTGGTCGCCATTTGGGGCAACTTTTCCAAATGGTTGAAAGAATGGGCCTATGCCGGGTTTTTCTTCAACACCTTGTTGGCTTTCTTTGCCCATAAAATGATTGATGATGGGCAAGGGTTGTTCGCCATTATTGTGTTTGTCGCGGTCCTGATCTCATATTTTACAGGAAAGACGGTTAGGCCGTAACTTTGGCCTATGGGAAAACTTTTTTTGGTACCTACCCCAATAGGCAATTTAGAGGACATGACCTTTAGGGCCATTAAGGTCTTAAACGAGGTTGATTTGATTTTGGCCGAAGATACCCGTACCAGCGGCAAATTGTTGAAACACTTTGAGATTGGCACTCCTTTGCAGAGCCATCATATGCACAATGAGCATAAAACGGTGGATGGTTTGGTGCAAAAAATGCAAACCGGCATGACTATGGCCTTGATATCCGATGCCGGTACCCCGGCCATCTCCGACCCAGGGTTTTTGTTGAGCCGGGCCTGTATAGAGAATGCCATTGCGGTGGAATGCCTGCCCGGGGCCACTGCTTTTGTACCCGCTTTGGTGAACAGTGGTCTGCCCAACGACCGTTTTGTCTTTGAAGGTTTTCTGCCCCTAAAAAAAGGACGTCAGACCCGATTGCAACTGTTGGCCGAAGAAACCCGAACCATGGTGTTCTATGAAAGTCCGCATAAACTGGTAAAGACCCTGACCCAATTTGTGACGTATTTTGGCGAGGACAGGCCCATTTCCGTCTCCCGCGAACTCACAAAGCTATATGAGGAAACCCTACGGGGCACAGCTAAGGAAGTCTTGGCGCATTTTACGCAACACCCACCCAAGGGGGAGTTGGTCGTTGTGGTTGGGGGGAAGAAATAGATATAAGACCGCTCGCCTCAACAAGCTCAGCTCGCTTTGAGATTTTAGAAATTAGTTGTTGTTCCTATGAAGTAGAAAATCTATTCAAAAAGCTAGATTTTTTCTTTTATGGAACCTAATGATAAATAGAAATATATAGTAAACTACCCGTGGTGCATTTTGCTATTTTAACCTTAAAAAGATATTTAGCGTCCATATAATGTTAAAATAACAACGATTTTCGTCACCCTGAACTTGTTTCAGGGTCACATTCCATAAATCTTAGTACAAAAATCCATAGTGGGATGCTGAAACGGGTTAAGCATGACGCATTTTTCAAAAAAATCCGTTTCAAAATGCACCACGGGTTGTAAACTATATTTTCGTGTGGTAAAGAGGTTGAAAAACTAGGACAGCCACTAGAACCACAGAAAAGTATTATGTCTATCAGCGAAGCGGTCTTACATCTTGAATCTAACTTCTAATACCTACTCCCATCATGTTTCCCTTTTTCCCAGCCGTATTTGCCCAAGTATTGGTTGGCACTGTCTACAGCCCCGTCCTCAATGGAGGTGCCCATGGAGTCGTTCCAACGGTTCAGGTAGCCAAAAAGGGAGATGACTCCAAGCATTTCCACAATCTCACCATCATTCCAGTATTGGTGCAGACGCTCCTTTAGTTCTGGTGTAACGGTATTGGGTACTTGTGAGGCCGCCAAGGAAAAATCCAAGGCAACACGTTCTGCTTCAGAAAAGGCGGCGTGGGAGCGATATTCCCAAATATTGTCCAGTTGTTCCTGTTCGGCACCGTAGCGTTCCGCGGCCCGTATGGCATGTGCTTGGCAATACCTACAGCCCGTGGCATTACTGCTTACCCAGGCAATCATCCGCTTAAGGGCGGAGGTGACCCGACCTTCATTGGCCATAACCGCCTTGTTGAGGTTGATAAAGGCTTTTGAAATTGCCGGCCTATGCTGCATGGTCAGGACAGAATTTGGACAAAAACCAAGGGTTTCATTAAAAAACTCAGCTAATTGTTTGGTTTCTTGGTCGTGATTGGGGTCAAGAGGATTGACTAATGCCATATTGGTTTTGTTTAGGTCAAAAAGGACGGCCTGCCATAGGTGGTTCAGCCATCCCTTTTGTATTTTTAACGATTAAAAAAGCAAAAATATGGCAAATATCAATCACATTAGCACGAAATGGCTTGGCAATATGGCCTTTGAAAGCAATAATCCATCGGGACATACCTTTAAAATTGATGTAGCCCCTGATGATGGCGGGGAAGGAAGTGGAATGCGCCCTAAAGCTCTGATGCTTTCAAGTTTGGCAGGGTGTTCGGGATTGGATGTGGCCTCACTCATCAAAAAAATGAAATTGGAGGTTGATGATTTTCATATTGAAACCATGGGAGAATTGACCGAAGAACATCCTAAATATTACCATAAGGTCAAGATCGAGTATCATTTTCATGGGCCAAACCTAAATGAGGCCAAATTGCAGCGTGCCGTGGACTTGTCCATAGAAAAATATTGTGGGGTGATGGAAATGTTCAGGAGGTTTGCCGAATTGGATATTGAGACGGTTTTTCATTATTCCTAATAATTACATCAGTCTGAGTATTTAGACCTCTTGAAAAGTAAAGTATCGAGAACAAACAATTTGTCAAAAGGATACGGCAACTGACGTTATTTTGCACGTGCACGTGCACTTGATTCTTGACCATGAACATGAAAACCATGCGCTGGACCATAAAACCAATACCGGAACCACACAAAGTAGATCATCTTTCAGCATCGCTGCATGTGGACAGGCTGGTTGCGCATGTATTGTTGCAAAGGGGAATTACCGACTTTGATCAAGCCAAAGGATTCTTTCGTCCACAGCTTTCAGATTTGCATGATCCCTTTTTGATGAAGGATATGGATATGGCCGTAGAGCGCATCCAGAACGCCATCGTCAATGGGGAGAATATTCTGGTCTATGGCGATTATGATGTGGACGGTACCACGGCGGTAGCCCTGTTGGCTTCCTATTTGATGCGGGACTATCCTAATGTAGCCACCTATATCCCCGACAGGTATAGCGAGGGTTATGGGGTTTCCTTCCAAGGGATTGACTTTGCCCAGGACAATGACTTCTCCTTGATCATTGCATTAGATTGTGGCATAAAGGCAGTGGACAAAGTGGCCTATGCCAAGGAAAGGAATATAGATTTCATCATCTGTGACCACCACCGTCCGGGCGGGGAATTGCCCGATGCGGTTGCCGTTTTAGACCCAAAACGGGAAGATTGTGGCTATCCTTATGAGGAACTCTGTGGTTGTGGTGTAGCATTTAAGCTGGTACAGGCATTGGCACAAAAAAAGGGGCAGGCCATGGATGTGTTACTTCCCTTTTTGGATTTGGTGGCAACGGCAATAGCCGCCGATATTGTTCCCATTACGGGAGAAAACAGGGTGCTGGCATTTTATGGGCTTAAAGAGATCAACTCCGGTCCCAGAACCGGGATTCGGGCCATTATCAATCAAATCAACAAGAAGGAATTGACCATTACCGATGTGGTCTTTATCATTGCCCCGCGCATCAATGCCGCTGGCCGGATGGAACATGGGCAACATGCCGTAAACCTATTGATGGAAACTGATTGGGGAAAGGCCTCAACTTTTGCCCAAGAGATAGAACAGTTTAACTTGGAACGCCGGGGTTTGGACCAAGAGATTACTGTAGAGGCATTGTGCCAGATAAAGGAAAATAAGGAAGAGGAACGGTGTACATCGGTAGTGTACAAAGAAAGCTGGCACAAAGGGGTCATTGGCATTGTGGCCTCCCGTTTAACGGAAACCTATTATAGGCCCACACTGGTGTTTACCAAGAGCGGTGAAAAGTTGGCTGCTTCCGCACGTTCCGTAAAGGGGTTTGATGTATACGAGGCCCTACAAGGCTGTGCCGATTATTTGGAACAGTTTGGCGGACACAAATATGCTGCTGGATTGACTTTGGTTGAAGAGCAGTATGCCCCGTTCAAGCAACAATTTGAAAAAGTGGTATCTGAAACCATTGACCCTAAATTGCTGACTCCAGAAATCCATATTGATGCCGAGATCGAATTTGCGGCAATTACACCAAAGTTGTTGCGTATCATCAAACAATTTGCCCCTTTTGGACCCGGCAACATGACACCGATCTTTATGACCAAAAATGTACAGGACACGGGTTATGGCAGAGGTGTTGGCGAAGGGGAAAAACATCTCAAATTGAATTTGGTCCAGCGGGGATCGCCTCCCATAAGCGCCATTGGGTTTAACCTTGGGCAAAAAATAGGGCTTGTTAAAAACCGCCGCTCTTTTGATGTGGTGTATTCCATAGAGGAGAATGAATGGAACGGCAAGACCAGCCTACAACTAAAAATAAGGGATCTTAGATGACGATAGCACACATTGCCATTTGGGTAAATGATTTGGAATCCATGCGAAAGTTTTATGAAGAAAACTTTCAGGCAATCGCTGGGGAACGTTACACCAATCCTTCAAAAAACTTTTCTTCCTATTTTTTGAGTTTTGGAACAGGAACCCGACTGGAACTCATGCACAGGCCAGATGTGGCCAAGTTGCTCAAAGAGGGACAAGAGGCCATTGGGCTCACCCATTTTGCGGTTTCCGTTGGTTCCAAGCACAGGGTTGATGCGCTTACGAATCAATTAAGGGAAGCGGGCCATACCATTATGGGCGAACCACGGACCACAGGGGATGGCTACTATGAAAGTGTGGTGTTGGATCCCGAGGGAAACAGAATTGAAATCACGGTATAGGCAAATGGCACATCAGTTGGATCCTTACGCTTCGCTCCGCTATAGAGAGTTCAATATTTTTTTGTTGGTTCGTTTCTTTATGGTATTTGCCTGGTCCATGCAGTTTATCGTCATTGAGTGGCAAGTCTATTCCTTGACCAAAGACCCTCTTTCTTTGGGCATTATTGGGCTTATGGAAATCATTCCAGCGGTAAGCATCGCCCTTTTTGCCGGTCATTTTGTGGATCAGAACGAAAAACGGAACCTTTTGGTCAAGTGCATCATCGGCTTTTCCGTAATCAGCTTGGGTTTGTTTTTGGTGACCCTGCCCTCGGTGGAAGCAAGCTATTCCTCCAAAACCATATTGTACACCATTTATGGACTCGTTTTTTTGGGGGGCTTGGTGCGCGCTTTTATTGGCCCGACCATTTTTTCACTGATTGCCTTGATCGTTCCCAAAAAGATATACCCCAATGCCGCCACATGGAGCAGTTCTACATGGCAGGTGGCATCCGTTGTGGGACCGGCCTTTGCCGGATTTTCCATTGGTTGGATCGGGGTGCATTGGTCATTGTGTATCATTTTTGCCCTATCCGTGCTGGCATTGGTCTTTTTATTGCAGATAGCCAGAAAGCCCATTTTAAATGAAAAACTGGGCGAGCCCGTACTTCAAAGCTTAAAGGATGGATTGCGGTTTGTCTTTAAGACCAAGGCCGTTTTTGGCGCCTTGACCTTGGATATGGTCGCCGTACTCTTTGGGGGCGCCATAGCCCTTTTGCCCATATATGCCCAAGATATTCTAAAGGTAGGTTCTGAAGGATTTGGTATTTTAAGGGCGGCACCAGCGGTTGGGGCATCCTTGACCATGCTGGCCTCTACGCGTTTTCCACTACATAAGGACGCGGGAAAAAAATTACTGTGGGCCGTCTTTGGTTTTGGGGTCTGTATCATTGTTTTTGGGCTGTCCAGATCATTTTGGCTTTCGGTCGTGGCCCTTTTTGTCAGCGGTGCCGTAGACGGTGTTTCCATGATCGTACGTCAGACCATCTTACAGTTGAAGACCCCGGACAACATGCGTGGGCGTGTGGCATCGGTCAATTCTATTTTTGTGGGCTCATCCAATGAACTGGGGGCTTTTGAGAGCGGGGTGACCGCAAAGTTCATGGGTACGGTCACTGCCGTTGTTTTTGGGGGATGCATGACCTTGTTGACGGCAGGTATCACCGCCTTTGTTTCACCTAGCTTTAGGAAACTGGACCTGACCAAAGATGTTCATGGGGATGAGTAATAGTTCTGATAATCAATAACTTCCCATTTATTGGTCAATCCTGATTTTTGTCATAAAATGACCATTGTCATAAACTTAATTTAGTTGCCCCTAAAACAAGGTTTATGAATTCAACAGTTAATACGAAGAAAAACGTCTTTCGGTTTGGTGATCAAAACACAGATGGCGATAAGACCATGCGCAATCTCCTAGGTGGTAAAGGAGCCAATCTGGCCGAAATGGGCCGATTGGGAATTCCTGTTCCTCCCGGTTTCACCATTACTACGGAAGTATGTACACAATATAATTCCATTGGTAAGAAAAGCACTGTGGCGCTTTTGGAACAAGAGGTCACAGAGGCCGTTCGTGGAATTGAAGCGAAAATGGGCACCGTTTTTGGCAATAGTGAGAACCCATTATTACTATCGGTACGCTCCGGTGCCAGGGTCTCCATGCCCGGTATGATGGATACGGTACTCAATCTAGGGCTTAACGATGACTCCGTACTGGGGTTGGCCAAGAGAACCCAGAACGAGCGTTTTGCATGGGATTCGTACCGAAGGTTCGTGCAAATGTATGGTAGTGTGGTCTTGGGAATGAAACCCGAGAACAAAGACGATGAAGACCCTTTTGAGCACAGTATGGATAAGCTAAAATCCAAAAGGGGCATAGAATTGGATACCGATTTTAGCGTTGAAGACCTTCAGCTCTTGGTAAAGACGTTCAAAAAATTGATCAAAGATAAAACAGGGCATGATTTCCCAACGGATCCTTGGGAGCAACTTTGGGGTGCCGTAATGGCCGTGTTTGACAGTTGGAATGGTAAAAGGGCAATATATTATAGACAGATCAACGCCATTCCATCAGATTGGGGCACTGCTGTAAACGTACAGGCCATGGTCTTTGGAAACATGGGTGATAATTCTGCCACAGGGGTCTGCTTTACCCGTGATGCTGCAACGGGCATCAATCAGTTTAACGGGGAATACTTGATGAACGCCCAAGGCGAAGATGTTGTTGCCGGGGTTCGCACACCACAACAGATCACGCTTGAAGGTTCTAGAAAATGGGCGGAACTAGCCAAAATCAAAGAAGAGGATAGGGCCAAGAATTACCCTTCTTTGCAAGAGGTAATGCCAGAGATCTACAAAGAACTTTTTAGATATCAGAACCAATTGGAGATCCATTATCGCGATATGCAAGACATGGAGTTTACCATCCAAGACGGAAAACTTTGGATCTTGCAGACAAGAAACGGTAAGCGTACCGGCGCGGCCATGGTAAAGATTGCGGTAGACTTGCTCCATGAAGGAATGATCAATGAAAAAGAGGCCCTATTACAATTGGAGGCCAACAAGTTGGATGAGTTATTGCACCCGGTCTTTGACCTTAAGGCGTTAAAAGGGGCCAAAGTGATCGCCCAAGGGTTGCCAGCTTCCCCAGGAGCCGCTACCGGACAGATTGTGTTCTTTGCCGATGAGGCCGATAAGTTTAAAAATTCCATCTTGGTCCGTATGGAGACCTCGCCCGAAGACTTGCAGGGCATGAACATTGCCAAGGGTATTTTAACGGCCCGTGGCGGGATGACCTCACACGCGGCCGTAGTGGCCCGTGGTATGGGTAAATGCTGTGTCTCTGGGGCGGGTGCCATCAAGATAGATTACAAGAAGAGGACCATGACCGTAGAGGATCATGAATACCATGAAGGGGATTGGATTTCTTTGAACGGTTCAGACGGCCATATTTTGGATGGTAAAGTAGCTACCATGGTGCCTCTTTTGAGCCAAGAGTTTGCAGAGGTCATGGAGCTATCCAGCAAATATTCGCAAATGAAGGTGCGTGCAAACGCAGATACCCCAAAAGATGCCGAGATTGCCCATAGCTTTGGTGCAAAAGGCATTGGTCTGGCAAGAACCGAGCATATGTTCTTTGAGGGGGATCGAATCAAAGCCATGCGAGAGATGATCTTGGCAGATACCATCAAGGGAAGAATATTGGCCTTACAGGCATTGCTGCCCATGCAGCGCAGTGATTTTGAAGGACTGTTCCGGGCCATGAAGGGCAATCCGGTCACCGTTCGATTGTTGGATCCACCCTTGCATGAGTTTGTGCCCCACCAGCTGGCCACCCAAAAGGAATTGGCACAGGACCTACATATTTCTTTGGCGTCTGTAAAGAACAAAGTGGCAGAGTTGCAAGAGTTCAACCCTATGTTGGGCCACAGGGGATGTAGATTGGGAATCACCTATCCAGAGATTACCGAGATGCAGACCAAGGCCATTATGGAAGCGGCCTTGAACCTAAAAGAAGAAGGGATTCCGGTAAAACCCGAAATAATGATTCCTTTGATAGGGTCTTTGGAAGAATTTGAGAGTCAGGAAAAAGTGATTCGTGAAACTGCAGAATCTGTTTTTGAAGTCTACGGGGATACCATTGAATATACCATTGGAACAATGATAGAAGTTCCCCGTGCCGCACTTTTGGCCGATGTCATTGCAGAAAAGGCAGATTTCTTCTCTTTTGGAACCAATGACCTTACCCAGATGACCCTTGGTTTTTCACGGGACGATGCCGGTAAGTTTATGAGCATCTATATGGATAAGGGTATTCTAAAGGATGATCCCTTTGAAGTATTGGATCAAGAGGGCGTGGGTCAATTAGTGGCTTTGGGAACCAAAAGGGGCCGAAGCACCAAATCTGATTTAAAAGTGGGCATTTGCGGCGAACATGGCGGCGAACCCAATTCGGTAAGTTTCTGCCATGACAATGGCTTGGATTACGTAAGTTGTTCACCATATCGTGTGCCGATTGCCCGTTTGGCAGCGGCACAAGCAGCAATTCGTTAACAACCTAACCAATCGCTGATAGCCTCGGTTCCTTTGGGAGCCGAGGTTTTTTGTTATACCTATTCGTAATTGGTATTATCCCAAAGGTTCATCGTAACGGTCTCCCCGGGTTGTTGGTTCTGAGATAACTAGAAACTCCAATTTTTTATCAGAATCATTCCTGATACGATGTTTGATTTTTGGCGGAACATGGATTCCATTGCCCTCTTCAATGGTCATGATTTCATCCTCTATTTCAAAAGTGGCGGTTCCATTAAGAATGTTGAAGTACTGGTGTGCTTTTTTGTGATGATGTTTTCTCTCTTTTGTATTAGGGGGCATCAGTTCGTGAATGACACTTAAGCTCTTTGTTTTCACCAAATACCAGCCATGACAATTGTCACCCCAAGTGTAGTGTTCGCTGTTTTTCCTAGATTTAACCATTAGGGTGTGGGGTTGTAATCAATCTTCGAGTTTTTGAAGGCTAAGTTTTTCCCCATCAAAAACGGCATACGTAAAATAGTTGACCCAATCGCCAAGGTTGAGGTAGGTAGACCTTCCATTCAAATCAATTTCCAAGGGGAGATGGCGGTGGCCAAAAACAAAGTAATCATAATGCTTGGTCTCCAGTTTTCGCTTGCAGTACTGTACGAGCCATTCGTTGTCCTCTCCCAAAAATTGGGCATCGGCCTCCCCAGAAATGATCTTGTTGTTCACAGAGAGGTGTTGTGCCAACCGAACCCCCCAATCTGGGTGCAACCATCTAAAAAACCATTGGGCCAGAGGATTGGTAAACACTTTTTTCATTCGCTTAAAACCTTTGTCCCCCGGGCCTAGGCCATCGCCATGGCCAATAAAAAAAGCCTTGTCGTTGATTAACAATTGTTGGGGTTTATGGTAGACGGGAATGTTGAGCTCTTCTTCAAAATACCCATTCATCCAGAGGTCGTGATTGCCCACAAAATAGGTGACGGAAATACCGGCATCGGTCAGTTCGGCCAATTTGCCCAAGGTTCGGGTAAAGCCTTTGGGCACAACGGTCTTGTATTCAAACCAGAAGTCAAAAAGATCACCCATGAGGTAAATGGCTGCCGCATCTTCCTTGACGGAGTCCAACCATGCCACAAACTTTTTTTCACGGGGCAGACTGTCCTTTGTGGTAGGGGCCCCCAGATGGTTGTCACTGGCAAAATAGACTTTTTTTCCAATCGGCAATGGTATGGGATTGATCATCTTTTGAATTTTCGATTGTTTCTGACGCGCATAAAAACATAGATGGCAATGACGAATACGGCAACGAGGGGCAGTACAATGTCGCTGTTTAAAAAAGAAAGGATATCCATTTATTTCTTGAATTTTTCGAGGGCCAGTTTGGTGGCTTTGGACAGGGCCAGTTTTCCGGACAGTTCTGCACGTTCGGTCAATAATTCATCCCAATGGTCTGTGCCTTCCCAAAGAACGCTTTTCATTATGGACAGGGCTTCAGGGTTATAGGAAGATAGTTTCTGAAGATGGATGTCCAATTCCTTATCCATCTCGTCAATATTGTCGTAAACTTTACTGAACAATCCTTTTTCCTTGGCCCAGTAGGCATTTTTCCATTCAGTGGGGTACAGGGCAAGTTCTGCCAAGCCAGTTTTGCCTATTTTTCGTTCCACGGCAGGGGCTATCACAAAAGGCCCTATGCCTATGGAAATTTCAGATAATTTGATGGCTGCGTGAACCGTTGCGTACACATAATCACAGGCAGCGGCAAGGCCAACACCCCCACCCACAGTTTTGCCCTGAACCCGCCCAATTATGGGTTTCGGACATTTTCGCATGGCATTGATGACCTTGGCAAAACCGCTAAAAAAGGCTTTTCCTTCCGCCATATTTGAGATGGCAACCAATTCCTCAAAAGAGGCACCGGCACAAAACGCCCGTTCCCCTTCTGATCTTAAAACAATGACAGCAATCTCCTTGTTAATGGCCAAGCTGTCAAATTCCTTGGCGAGGCGATCCAATAATTCTGTAACAAAGGAGTTACTGGCGGGATGGCCAAACTCAACCCAGGCGATATGGTTTTCAATCTTGGTATAGAGGCTTCCGTTGGGTCTTGTTGTTGCCATGGATTGTTTTTGTCAAAATTACGTCTTTTGCAACAATGGCCTGAATTTGGTTCCAAACCTAAACACCAAGGCACCGCTCCTGATGGCCATCCAGAATAAAAGGGCGACCCATATGGCGTATATGCCCCATTCTAGAAACTTACCAAGGTAAAGAACGGGCACAAATCCCAGAAAAGTGGCCACCAACAGTACATTTCTTAGGTATTTCATCTCGCCAAGACCTTTAAAGATGCCGTCAAAGAGAAAGGCAACGGCACTTATGGGAAGCCCCAGCAATACAATATAGAAAAATGAATTAAAGGTGGTCAGGACTATGGTTTCCTTGGAGAACAGAACCCCTATGGGCTTGTAGAGGATAAATCCGACCGCCATCAGCATTAAACTGATCAAAGAGCCATAAAGAACTACTTTTTTGGCAAGCAACCAGAGTCCGTTGTAATCCTTGGCCCCGAGCAAACGCCCCGCCATACTGTTGCCCGCAGCGGAGTATCCATCAATAAAAAAAGCGGCAAACAACCAAAGGTTAATGGCAATGGTATGTGCGCCAATGTACGCATCGCCCAGAGCGGTGGCTTCCCTTACGGCCAAAAGCAAGGCCACATTTAGGGCAAGGGTGCGAACAAACAGGTTAAGGCTCATAAAGACCAAAGGTTTCATTTCTTTGTGAAAAGGCCAGGTGAATTTTAAGCGGATGTCGGTTTTTGACTTTAGCAGGAGATAGGAAAGAAGGGCCATGACAATTTGGGACATGAGGCTTGCCCAAGCAGCCCCTTCCAAGTACATTGGGTGGATGATTCCGTCAATTCCAAAGACAAGCACAACATCCAGGGCAATGTTCAATAGCGCCCCTATTATGGCGACCAACATGGGATAAAAGGTGTTCTGAAGCCCTCTGAAAACACCGAAGATGGCGAAAGTGAAAAGGGTCAATGGAAAACCCCAAACCCTGATGGAATAATATGAAATACAATACTCCAAAATTTTCCCCTTGGCTTCAAACAGCCTAAAAATGTCTTCGACAATAAAGATAGTGGCACCAAGAATGACCAGACTGAAAGCAATGTTCAAAAAAATAGCTTGGGCGGGCAGGTTGGAAACTTCACCCAATTTGTTCGCCCCTAGATACCTTGAGATAAGGGCGGAAATGGCACTTCGGGTCTGGCCCAGCACCCAAATCAACATGGAAAGGAAGGAGCCAACAATCCCAGCCGCGGCCAAGGACTCCAATCCATCAACGGGAATATTTCCCACAATTGCCGTATCGGTAATGGACAAAAGGGGCTCTGCAATGCCCGAAATGGTAGCCGGAATGGCCAATCGGTTAATGTTCTTAAAAGTAATGGCGGTCCTGCTGAGCATCTGGGCTAAAAAACAAGTTCATAACAATGAAAGGGATGTTTGCTTTGCATGGGAAAGAAAATGTTGCCCAATCGCTCATAACCTCTCGCTTCATAAAATTTTTGGTTGCGTTTGTTTTGTGAAAAGGTGTCCAGTCTTATGGAAATGGAACCCTGTGCTTTGGCAAAACTTTCTGCATAATCCATAAGTTGTTGTGCATACCCTTTTCCTTGAAAATTGGGGTGGATGCACAGCCGGTGTATGTACAGGTTGTTTCGGTTTTCCGTGCGCCATTCCACGGGAATGTATTCCTCATCCATGGCCGTTGAAATCACCATGGCACCAATAATTTTCCCATTCCGTTCAAGCACATAAAGTTCTTCTCGTTGCCCATCATTTTCAAATGCCTTTTTGGAAGGATAGTGTTCGTTCCATTGAAAGATTCCCCTCTTTACCATATCTGCGGCACAGGCCTTGGTTATTTCCAAAATATCAGCTATTTCTGATAACTTTGCTTTTCGAATCATGAGTTGCTTCTTGTATTCGTTGTAAATTTAGATGATTAACCTAATTAACCCATCATGAACAATATTTTAGTGCCTTTGGGCACATCACCATCCGCACACGACACCTTACAATACGCGATTGATTTTGCCTTGGATTTTGGCTCCAAGGTTTATATTATGGATGTCTTTGACTTAAGTATTGGTGCAGGGAGCTTGGGCAATGTTGAAGAAAAAGTTATCAAGAGCACTAGGGAAAATGTAAAGAAGATATTGGGAGAGGTGGACACCAAAGGACTGGACATTCAATTGGCCACCTATAAAGGGGATATGATTGACGGATTGAAAGAGGTTAGTGAAGAATTGAATATAGATTTGATCATCATTGCCCCAAGAAGCAACGACATCAATGATGAACTTTATCTTGGGAAGACATCTGGTAAAATTGTAAAGCAAACCAACCTGCCAACCCTGATCGTTCCCAAAGGAGCGGTCTACAAACCGCTGAAGAGTATATTGGTTGCCTTTAAATCTGGGGTGCTCAAGCGTAGCAAGGTGTTGTATCCCTTGGTGGCCATAAGTAAAAAATTTGAGGCGCAAATAGATTTACTCTTTGTAAAGACCCCCGGTTATACCGAAGAAGATTTGCAGATTAACACAGCACTGCTGGACTTGAGCAAGAAAATGACCTTTTCAGAAAACCAAACCACTTACTTGGGCGTAGTGGAGCATTTTCAGAGTAAACGCCCAGAGATGCTCTGTGTTTTTAGAAGAAAAAGAGGGTTCTTTAAGAAGCTATGGGAGAAAAGTACCATACTAAAATCTGAATTTTTTGTTACCATCCCCGTGTTGGTACTTAGCGCCAATAAATAATCATTTTGAAACTTAGATAAAAAGTATTTCCTTTGCCAATCCAAATGGGGGATTAGCTCAGTTGGCTAGAGCGCTTGCATGGCATGCAAGAGGCCACCGGTTCGAATCCGGTATTCTCCACAGAAAAGACCACTATTACGGTGGTCTTTTTTTTATGGAATAACATCAGTATTTTTAATAGACTAACTAAGACACATACGAGATGGAAATAAAAGGTAAAGTTGCTTATATAACCGGGGGAAGTAAAGGAATAGGACTCGGTATTGCCAAAGCGTTGTTAAATGCTGGGATGAAAGTTGCCATTAGCGGAAGAAACCAAAAGGCGCTCAATGAAGCCAGTGGTTATTTAAACAATTCCGATGCTATTTTTCCCATCGTCTCCGATGTCACCAATTTGGAGGATGAAAAAGAAGCCGTAAAAATGATCCTTACGCGATGGGGACAATTGGATGTTGTCCTGGCCAACGCCGGTGTGGGCCATTTTGCCCCTATTGATGAGATGCCCATGGAGCAATGGCACCAAATGATCAACACCAACCTAAATGGTGTGTTTAATACGTTAAGGGCCACTGTAGAGGCCTTAAAGGATTCCAAGGGGTATTATATGACTTTGGCCAGTTTGGCCGGCACCAACTTTTTTGCAACAGCAGCAGGGTACAATGCCACCAAGTTTGGGGTGGTCGGTTTTACCCAGGCGGCCATGCTGGATTTGCGCAAATATGACATTAAGGTTACTACGATCATGCCCGGTTCCGTTGCCACTCATTTTAATGGCAACGAACCATCGGATAAGGATGCTTGGAAGATACAACCGGAAGACATTGGAAAATTGGTGGTAGACCTGTTGACCATGCACCCCAGGACTTTGCCCAGTAAGATCGAGGTAAGACCTACCAGACCGGATTTAAAATAAGGGCTATGGTTTTTCTGCAAAGGGAATGTTTGGGTTAAGTATATCCGTTATCAATCCAACCAGACTCTTTTGGAATTCATCAAGATGATTATGGGTCAATTGGTTGGTCCTTTCCTCTTTAAAATAGATTTTCATAAGGCCATCGTTCATTTTTTTGATGGGCAATACCGCAGCTTCCGATGGGATGGTGTTTTTAGTGGAAAGATACATCAGGGAATAGCATAGGAGCTGAAAGGCCTTATCATATTTCTTTTCCACGAACACCTCTTCGATTGAAGTAAGATTAAAGCCACTTTTTTCCACGGTACCGGTTTTATAATCGATAATCCGAAGTGTTCCGTCTACCCTGTCTATCCTATCCAACTTGCCCTTAAGGCGTGCCAAAAATGTATTAGGACCCGTATAGAGGTCCATACCAAGATTTTCTTCCAGCCCCAGTATTTTTAAATCATGTTTGGCAGCGGTGAACATATCAAAATCCAACACCGATTCTACATATCTTTTGATCACATGCAGGGCGATAAGATTTTTGCCTTCCAAAATGGTTTTTTTGGCATAGTGCTTTTCAAATTGCGCCATGACTTCATCGTCAATTCTTTTTTTGGAGGCTTCAAGCATTTTTTTTGAGACGGTATTGCCTATAAAGGGAAGATATAGCTGTTCCAGAGAATCGTGGACAATGGTTCCAAAGACATTATGCGCCATCTGTTCGTCCACGTTGGTGACCTCATCAATTTTTAAGACGTGCTTTTTATAAAATAGGTAGGGGTCTTTGATATAATTGCTCAGAGAACTCGGGGAAAAGCCTTTTGTGGCCAGATTTTGCAAGTCTTCCTGCAATAAGGTGGTTTTTGATATTTCCCTGACAATCTTTTTCGCGCTGGGAATACTTGCAGAAGCTAAGTTGTGCTTTAGAAAGGGGGCTATATTTGGGTCGGTTTGGAGTTGCAGGATGAACCTACTTTTCTCACCTCCCAAAAGCACATCTGGTTCGGTATTGTACACAAGGTGCACCGTTTTGGCCTTTTGGAGCAATCGGTAAAAATGATAGGTGTAAACAGCGTCCTTTTCTTTAATGGTGGGAAGATCAAACGCTCTTTTCACATCAAAGGGGATAAAAGAACTTATGGCCTTTCCTGCCGGGAGTATTCCTTCGTTCAATGAGGTGATGATAACGGTATCAAAATCCAATCCCCTGGTTTCCAGTACCCCCATAATTTGTAGACCACAATCTGGATTTCCCTTAAAATCAAGGGTTTCCTTGGCCATACCATCTTGTATCAACTGCAGCATTGTTTTTGGATGGGTCAGGAAGTCATGGGTTGAAAGGTGGCTTTTCACCTCACCCAAAACTTCCATGACGATAGGAACCGAAGCGTTTTCGATGGTATTTTCCTTTAATTTTTTGTTGGAATGGATCTCATGCAACAACGCTATGGCCTGTCCCAAGAACGCTGTTGGTTTCCCTTCTATTTCAAGTAAAGAAACAAGCCTGGAATTGGTGTGGTCCATATGCTCTTTAAGATATTCAAGACTGATAAAAGAGATGTTCTTCTGTTTGATTTCAGCAATGATATCGTGAATGGAAGCATATTCAAGAACATCTTTGACCACTGGATTGGACAACAATTGCATGAGGTCTTTGTGGTACCAACCCTTTGCTGTATCTTGTTGTTGAAGCTTGCAAAGGGACAAAAAGAAATTGGCAAGGTTTGTCTTGCTAAGGGGATAGCCCATGGTAATGTTTGCCTCGCCCACAGTCTTTGGTATTGAGTTTAAGACCAAGGGCAGTAAGCTCTCATCTGCCAAGACCCATGCTGTTTTGTGGGTGGTTACATCCATATCTTTCAACAAATGGCCCACATATTTTATTTGGGAATGGTTTTTGGCCACCCCTGTTATCGTGATGTCCTTTTTACGAATAAAATCACTTTCCTGTGGGAAAGCCATTTTATGGGATAAATGCGACCATTTCTTGGCATACTGCCTTATAAAATAGCCGGCATCATGGTAGTTGTTTTCCATGAAGTAAGGATCAATATCCCAATAGATTTTTCCATCGCCCTCTTCCAGGATTGATTTGATGAGCTGTTTTTCAGTCTCGTTTAGGGCGTTGAGCCCGATAAAGAAGTGTTTTTTCCCTTTGTTCGCTTTCAGATAGGCCGAAGTATTTTCTACGGCTCTTCGGTAAAGCATGCCTTGATAGCCTATCTTCTTTTTGGAAAGCGATGTGTTGAGTTCAGTGTAGGTTTGGAGTAGGTTTTTGGAAAATTCTAAATATGAGGACACCATTTCGGTTGACTCGGATTGCACGTTCCAATCTTTTATTCGCGCTATGGCCGTTAAGTATTGGAATATTTTTTCCGGAGAAACAAGATACCGATCAATTTCATTGAAGTCACTGATAAGAAGGTTGGCCCAAGCCTGAAAGCCTGCAAAATTCTCTTTGGATGGATTTTCTTTGGAATAAGCCTTATAGAACTCAATCAGTAGATCAACATCATCGGCCAATTCAAGGGGAGCTGCTATTTGGCCAATAAAAGATTCAATGGAGATAATTGCGGGACTGAAAATAGGGGTGTTCAACTGCTTGGCAAGCAGTGTTCTAAATGTTCTTACGGCACGGCTACTGGGTAAGACAAATACAGAATCCCCAATAGATTTGTAGGTGTCAAGGATATTGGAGAGAACGTTGTCTAAAAAAGTTTTCATGCCACAAAAAAAGCCCTGACATCGTCAGGGCTTTACTATTTATAAAATGATTTGTACTTAAACTTATTATTTGATCAAGTTAATTTCTACCCTACGGTTTTGTTTTCTACCGGCTCTGGTGTTGTTTGTGGCGATAGGCTTGTCCTCACCATAACCAGTGGCAGTCAACCTGCTTCCAGAGATTCCTTTTTCAATCAAGAAATCACGAACTGAATTTGCTCTCTTTTCAGAAAGGGCTTGGTTGGTTTTGGCACTACCTACACTATCAGTGTGACCTTCAACAGCAAATTTAGCATTTGGATATTCGTTCAAAATCTGGATGATGTCAACCATAACAGAAGTAGACTCTGCTTTGATGGATGATTTCCCAGTATCGAACAAGATGGTTCTAGCGTATTCGTTCAATTGTTTCTGTACTTCTTCGGTAACCTCTGGGCAACCATTGTTGGCTACGGTACCAGCAACGTTAGGACACTCATCATCTTTATCCAAGACACCGTCGTTGTCAGAATCTGGCCATGGGCAACCACCGTTGGCAGCAGGACCAGCTTCACTTGGGCATTTATCATCTTTATCGGCAACACCGTCACCATCAGCATCTGGACAACCACCCAAAGCAGCAATACCAGCTTCGTTAGGACAAGCATCGTCTTTATCGGCAACACCGTCACCATCAGCATCTGGACAACCGTTCATTTCTTTTGAACCGGCAGCGTTGGGGCAAGAATCCTTACCATCTTCTATGCCATCACCGTCAGAATCAGGACAACCGTTGAAAGCTTCTAGACCAGCAACTTCAGGACAAGCATCGTCTTTGTCGTAAATACCATCACCGTCAGTATCGGTACCACCAAACTTAACATTGATACCAGCTAAGTGTTGAAAATGCTCAACGCCATAATCTTCAAAAGCATGCTTGTATGAAGTTTGTAGGGTAAGGCCTAAATTATCAGAGAACCAAAAGTTAAGACCAACACCACCGTTAACGGTACCGGCACCAATTTCATCAACCCAAGTGTAACCACCACCGATTTCAACAAAAGGATCGATTACCGTGTTTTTCAAGATGTTGTACTTGATGGTACCATCTATGGCATAGTGGGATAGGTCATCAACAGAAACGTCACCCAATTTTTCGATCCTATTCAAAGAACCTCTGGCTCCAACAGAGAAACCATCACCAACATATTTTGAAACAGAAATATAAGAAACAGAAGGCAAGATGTTCCAGTGATCGGACACATTGAAGTATTCATCAAAAAGAGTGCTACTGGTAAAGGCATCGTCTGTATTGGTAGGATAAACGTCAATTGCGTTTACACCAAAACTTACCTGCCAAGGATTATTCTCGTCTTGCGCTTGTAGGTTGTTCGCACCAATAAAAACAAGGGCAACAACTAATAATTTGCTAAGATGTTTCATATTCTAAATTTTTAAGTTTAAGTGTTTATCAGCTGCAAATGTAAGTTGTTAAGAACTATTAACAAAATCTAATCAATTTTTTTTAAAACAGCATTTTATGGATAAAAATGACCATTTAAACGATGTTTAAAGTTTTTCCAACTTCAGTAAAAGCAGAAATTGCTTGATCCAAGTGGTTTTTTGTGTGGGCCGCGGACAATTGCACCCTGATCCTTGCCATGCCCTTTGGCACCACCGGATAGAAAAAGCCAATGACATAGATGCCCTTTTCCAACAGCATGTCTGACATTTGTTGGGATAGCTTGGCATCGTAGAGCATAATGGGGACAATGGCAGATTCGCCATCTATAAAATCAAAGCCTGCTTCTTTGATTCCTTTTTTAAAATAAGTGGTATTTTCCTTGACCTTGTCGCTGAGAGAGGTGTCTTTGGCCAGCATGTCAAATACTTTAATGGAGGCTCCAACAATGGAAGGGGCCAATGAATTGGAAAACAGATAAGGTCTGGAGCGTTGGCGGAGCATTTCTATAATCTCTTTTTTACCAGTGGTATAGCCGCCCATGGCGCCGCCCAATGCCTTGCCCAAAGTACCGGTGATGATATCAATTCTCCCCAGCACCCCTTTTTCTTCCAGCGATCCCCTGCCGGTTTTCCCTATAAATCCGGCAGCATGGCACTCATCAACCATGACCAGGGCATCATACTTTTCTGCCAAGGCGCAGATACTGTCCAACGGGGCGAGCAACCCATCCATGGAAAACACCCCATCGGTTACCACAAGCTTGAACCTAGCCCCGTCCTTGTTGGCCGCTTGCAGTTGTTTTTCCAAATCTGCCATCTCATTGTTGGCATAGCGGTAGCGTTTGGCCTTGCACAAACGAACACCGTCTATGATGGAGGCATGGTTAAGGGAATCAGAGATAATGGCATCCGCTGCGGTGAGCAAGGGTTCAAAGACACCGCCGTTGGCATCAAAGGCCGCAGCATATAAAATGGTGTCCTCCGTACCGTAAAAATCCGCAATCTTTTGTTCCAATTCTTTATGGATGTCCTGTGTGCCACAAATGAACCGGACCGATGACATTCCAAAACCATGGGTGTCCATGGTGTCTTTAGCCGCTTGGATCACTTCTGGGTGGGAAGAGAGCCCCAAATAATTGTTTGCACAAAAATTTATGACCTCTTGGCCCGAAGCCAGTTGTATGACCGCGCCTTGAGATGAGGTTATGATGCGTTCCTCTTTAAAAAGGCCTGCGTTTTTAATATCTTCAAGCTCTTGTGTTAAATGGTCTTTGATTTTTCCGTACATGATTAAACAGATAGTATAGTTGTTTTTTCTTCGGCAATGTATACCAAGTATTTGTTTTCCACAATATATCCCATTGCTTCAATAGCCGCAGCGTACCCTTGCAGTTGCAGATGGTGTGAGTTGCTTGGTTTTCCTGTTTTATAATCTATTAGGGATGCTCTGTTCCCCGCTACCACCAACCTGTCTGGGCGTATGGTGCTTCCATCGGGTTTTAGGATTTCGGTCTCGTTAAAGATGGTTGCATCCTTACGGTAAAAATGGCAAAGTTGATCATGGTGCACAATTTCATGGATAAGCGCCTTCAACTTTTCTTTGGTACTAATCGACAGAAGCTGTGGGTCGTCTTGCCATTGCTTCAAAGCTGGCTCCAGATCATCTGCGGAATAAATGGCGGCAAGAGCCTTGTGCAGCAAATTACCAAAAGCAATGGAAGTTTCAACATCCCGGTCAAATTCCATCCGAAGGTCAGGGACTAATTCAAATGGGAGGTCGTTACCATATATATAAGGTATGGCTTTTGTTTCTATTTGACTTGATTTGAAAAAGGCGTTGGGGGCCAATGCCCCAAGGGTGTAATCGGTTTGTCCCTCAACATAGATCTCTTTGTGCCTAAGAAAGTGATGCAACAACCCACTGTACGTTTTTGTTGCTGTATTCCTCACAGGCGATGTAACAATATACAGCCCATAAACGGCCCTTGTAAGGGCAACGTAAAGAACATTAAAGTCATCCAGCTCTGATTTTTCCTCTTCTTGAAGGTAGGCCGATTGCGATGCGGTTGAATAATGTTCCATTACGGGATTGGCAGTCACCATAAGCTCATCAAATCCTTCAAATTCATCGGGTTTTACCGGAAACCAGATATCATCCCTTTTACGACTGTCATTGATCACACTGTCTGCAAAGGGAAAAATCACAAAGGGGAATTCGAGTCCCTTGGACTTATGGATGGTCATTATCCGCACCGCGTTACTGTTTTCGGGCGAACTGATGGAAAGCGTGTCCTTTTTCAACTCCCAATACCCTAAAAACGCTGAAGGATTGTAGCCGACACGCTGTTCAAACTCAAAGACAACATCCATAAAAAAGTTCACATAAATATTTTGATCGGGGACCAAATCAAAAGTGCAGATAAGGGTCTCGAACAGATTGTCCAGGCTCAATTGCTGCAAGGAA
Organism: Croceivirga sp.; assembly: GCA_965230555.1. GTDB lineage: Bacteria > Bacteroidota > Bacteroidia > Flavobacteriales > Flavobacteriaceae > Croceivirga. The sequence goes on along the minus strand of OZ246014.1, from coordinate 459,636 downwards.
GAAATAGCCAGACCATAGCTGTCAAGAAAAAAGGCCGGTAAATTGTTTAGGTTCTTGGCGTAGAAATCATGTTTTTCGGTTTCAGTTTCCGACAAGTATTCCAACAGTTCAAATTGATATGTCATCTCCTCCGGGGAGGTCAGATAGTACAAAAAGGAGACCAAGAAGGTTACCTGTGCATTGTTTTTTAACAACAAGGCTTCTTGCGAGATAAGGGGAATATGGTTCAGTGCCAAGTAATCTGCCAACAGCACCCCATTTTTATTGCTTCTCACAAGGATGCAGATGTCACCAAAAGTGTGGCCGTTGGCTGTAATTGCGTTTATGGCAGAAAGCACTTTTTCGCAATGCGGATGTTCCGCTGCCCCGTGGTCATTTTCCATAAAGGAAATATGGACAAGCCCTCCTTTTTTGGTGTTGGTTTCCTGTTGGTTGCCCAGGGCATAGATGTTTTGGTAATCGGGGTTGCTCAATTCCTTGGAGCAATAGGAGAAAAATTCATTGTTGAAGCTGATGATCTCATCATAGCTCCTCCAGTTTTTTTCAAGATTTTCTATGGAAGGGTTTACGGTAAAGGGATTTTCCTTGTCAATGACCAAGTTTAGGAACTGTTCGGCCTCACCGCCACGCCAACGATAGATGGCCTGTTTAACATCGCCCACCAAGAGCAGCGACCCCTTTTCGCCATCCAGGTCCTCACTCTCAAGGGCATTGCCGATCAAAGGAATCAAATTGTCCCACTGCAATTGGGAGGTATCTTGGAACTCATCCACAAAATAATTTCTATAGCGCTCACCCAACCGTTCATAGATAAACGGCATGGGTTGTTTCTTAATTTCCTTTGCGATCAACCGATTCAGTTCTGTAATGGCCAAGAAGTTCCGTTCTTCCTTTAGAATCTCAATTTCCCTGGATATTTCAGCAATGAGGCCCAACGGAACTATGTTCTTTTCACATCGCTTTAGAAATGAAAAGAGGTTGTGGTTTTTCTGGATGCTTTCAAACAGCGAAATGAATGTTGGCATAAGGCCATCAATCAGTTGTTTTTTGTCCTCCGCACATTTTTTGGGATATAGGTCCTCATGGCCAAAATTTTGTTTCCACTTTTCTTTGAAGCTCAAGTGTAGCGGGTCTGTGTGTATTTTTTCCAGAAACTTGGGAAAGGAAGCCCGGTTAAAGTCGGAAAATTCCAAACCATTGTCCACAATCAAGGACAGACTTGTCTGTGAAGCTTCCCGCATGGCTTCAAGGGCCATTTTGGATTTTTGGGCCAACGATGTTTTTAGGGCCAAAAAATCCTGTAACTTTTTGCTGGTAAGGGTTTTTAGGTGCTCAAAATGGTTTTCTTGGTAGAGCAACTTCCCAATTTTGTTGAGGTCATAAGAAATGTTCCAGCTTTTGCTTTCCCCTATTTTTTCCAAAGTGAAGTTGACCAATACATTGGTCAAGTCTTTTTCGGTACCAGCTTTGTCCAAAACCCGGTTTACGGCCATATCAACAATAAAATCCGTATCGAGTTCTACCTCAAAATTCTGGGCCACATTAAGGTCCCGGGCAAAGGTTCGTATCAACCGATGGTTAAAGCGGTCTATGGTAGAGATGTCAAAAAAGGCATAATTGTGCAATAGCCTGGTCAACACATTGCCCGCCCTTTCCTGTAGTTCTTTGGTAGGTAGGGCAAGCTCTTGGGCCACCTCTTGGAAAAGCCCCTTGTTTTTGGCTGGCACCGTATCTTGGCAAAAAGCATGGAGGTTTTCAAGAATCCGTTCCTTCATTTCGGTCACGGCCTTATTGGTAAAGGTTATGGCCAAAAGGTTTCTGGAGTGTTGAAACCCTTTGTTGGACAGCAAAGAGAGAAGATAGTCTTTGGTGAGCCGATAGGTTTTGCCTGTGCCGGCAGAGGCATTTAGTATTTTAAAATTGGTGTGGTCCAAAACAACCACAAAGTACGCAATCTTAGAATCTTCTTAACAAAGAAAAGAAAGTAATTTAGTAGTTAAAACCGTACTTTTGGGAAAAACGAAAAATAACTTTAAATCAAATCAAAATGGCTTTTGAATTACCTAATTTACCATATGCCCATGATGCGTTGGAGCCTCATATAGATGCTCGTACCATGGAAATACACCATACCAAGCACCATAATGGGTATACCACCAAATTGAATGCTGCAATTGAAGGAACCGATTTGGAAGGAAAGGACATTGTTGCCATTCTTTCAAATCTGGACATGTCCAACGGAGCTGTAAGAAACAACGGTGGTGGATTTTACAACCACTCCTTGTTTTGGGAGATCATGTCGCCAAATGGCGGGGGAGTACCTACAGGAGAGTTGGCCGATGCCATAAACGATGCCTTTGGTTCTTTTGATGGTTTTAAAGAAAAGTTTAGTGCCGCAGCGGCAACACGTTTTGGTTCTGGTTGGGCATGGCTTTGTGTGCATCCTGGAGGAAAACTGGAAGTTTGCTCCACTCCCAATCAGGACAACCCTCTTATGCCGGAAACCGGTTGTGAGGGAAAACCAATTATGGGGCTCGATGTTTGGGAACATGCCTATTACCTCAACTACCAAAACAGGAGGCCAGATTATATAACGGCTTTCTTTAATGTGATCAATTGGGATAAAATAGCGGAACTGTATACCGAAAACAAGTAGGCTAACCTACCACAATATCCAAAAAAAGACACGCGCCAATTTGGCGCGTTTTTTTGTTTCCTGAGGTTGTGATTTTTACCCAATAGAAAAGGGCGGGAAGAACCCGCCCTTTTCGTCCCAAATCTTACCATAAACTTAACCTACTTATGCTATGGCGAAACTAAATTACTGGTATTGTGTTAAATAACAAAGAAATAGTGAGAAAAATTTGTTTTTGACTTGACGGGAAACTGTGCTTTTTTTATACGAAAACCCTTTAAGGGATTGGGAGTCAAATATAAAGGGGGCGAAGAATTTCTTCGCCCCCTTTCCCCAAATCTTACCATGAACTTAACCTACTTATGCTATGGTGACCCAAAACTATCCGAACCAAGGTTCTAAAGAAAAGCTTTTAGATAAACGTCTTTTTAATCGGGTAAAATACGCATCATGGGAAACATTGGTGCCTGACTTTCAAAGAAGAACGTTCTTGAAAAAAAATGGAAGGAAACAGTTGGGACAAAATAAAAAAGGTGGAGAAAGATTCCACCTTTTTTGCCCCAAATCTTACCATGAACTTAACCTACTTATGCTATGGTGATTCTAAGATAAACTGACAATAATCATGAATCCTTAAAAAGCCGCCAAAACGTTAATTTCATCGATGAACAGCATATTTAGATAGATAAACAGCACTTTTAGTAAGCTCGTTTGTTTTTGCCCTCGTAGAAATTGATGAATGCCCTGTTGACGACACGATTTCCTCCAGAGGTAGGGTAATCCCCGGTAAAATACCAATCGCCCAAGTTCTTAGGGCAAGCCAGATGAAGGTTTTCTATGGTTTGGTAAATAATGTCGACTTCTGCCTTTATTTCTTTGGAGCTTAACAGCTCCCCTATCTTTTTTGATATTTCTTCTGCCGTAAACGGGGCATAGAGCTCCTTGACATGGTTTAAGACTTTCTCGTCTTTTAAATCAATCTGCTTTAGGCATTTTTCGTAAATATCTTTTGTAATGGAAATAGTTCCCCTCTCCTCATGTAGGGCAAGGGCGGCTCTAAAGGCGACAAAGTCTTCCAGCTTAGCCATATCAATCCCGTAACAATCGGGGTATCTAATTTGGGGAGCGGATGAGACCACAATTATTTTTTTGGGATTCAAACGGTCCAACATGCGAAGAATACTCTTCTTTAAAGTGGTGCCGCGAACGATACTGTCATCAATAATGACCAGATTGTCATCCTCTTTTACGGAACCATAGGAGATGTCATAAACGTGGGTCACCAGATCATCCCTGCTGCTGTCCTGAGTAATAAAGGTCCTTAATTTGGCATCTTTTATGGCCACTTTCTCAATTCTTGGCCTTACGTCCAAAATTTTATGCAACTCTTCTGGGGTAATATTGGCACCAAGCGAGAGTATCTGGGTTTCCTTTTTCTTGTTGAGATAGTTTTGGGCCTCTTTTACCATGCCGAGAAAAGAGGTTTCCGCCGTATTGGGAATGTAGGAGAAGACGGTATGGGTCAAATCATCGCCAATGGCCTTTAAAATCTCTGGAAAGACCAATTTTCCCAAAAGCTTTCGTTCCCGGTAAATTTCTTTGTCACTTCCCCTGGAAAAGTAGATGCGCTCAAAGGAGCAGGCTTTTCGTTCCTTGGGTTCTAAAATTTCATTGATTTTTATTTCCCCGTCTTTTTTGACAATAATGGCGTTGCCCGGTGGGAGTTCCGCTATATTTTCGTAGGCTGCGTTAAAAACGGTCTGGATTACAGGGCGCTCCGAAGCAATGACCACAACTTCATCATCATGGTAATAATAGCAGGGCCTAATGCCAGAGGGATCCCTGAGCATAAAGGCATCGCCATGCCCGAACATGCCCCCCATGGTGTAGCCGCCATCCCAGTTTTTGGCTGCCTTTTGTAGGATCTTTGCAATGTTCAAACGCTCGGCAATATGGGGAGACGCCTCTCTTTTGCTATATCCTTGCTTTTTAATTTGTTTGTAGAGCTTGGCCACGGCATCATCCAAAAAATGACCGATTTTCTCCATGACCGTAATGGTGTCTGCCATTTCTTTTGGATGCTGGCCCAGTTCTACCAAATTTCCGAAGAGTTCGTCAACATTGGTCATGTTAAAGTTGCCGGCTACGATCAGGTTTCTGTGCATCCAGTTGTTTTGCCTTAAAAAGGGATGGACGTTCTCTATGTTGTTTTTTCCAAAAGTGCCATAGCGTACATGGCCCAACAACAACTCGCCAATGTAGGGGATGTTCTTTTTTTGGTAGGCAACATCATCCCAATACTGTGGGTTTTGGGCTATCTCTGAGTTAATGCGCTCGTTGATCTGAGAAAAAATATGCTGGATGGGCTGTTGGTTGGCAGACCTGATCCTGCTGATGTAGCGTTCGCCGGGCTCCATGTCAAACTTAATGCTGGCAAAACCGGCCCCGTCCTGGCCCCGGTTATGCTGCTTTTCCATCATTAAGTACATTTTGTTGACGCCGTAAAAAGCAGTTCCGTACTTCTCCTTATAATATTCCAATGGTTGTAACAACCTGATTAATGAAATACCACATTCGTGCTTGATTTCGTCGCTCATCCCAAAAAGATAAAAAGCCCTTTAGCGGCTTTAAGTTACGTTAATTCAATGTTGAACTGGGTCAGTTGTTTAAACTGCATCAGTCGTTGGTTTATTTCTTCATTGGTCAGGTTCAGCATTCTTTCCGTACCAAATTTCTCCACACAGAAAGAAGCCAGATTGGAACCGTGTATCACCGCGTTCTTTAAGTTTTCAAAGGAAATGTCGCCATTGACTTTAGCTGCCAAGTATCCCGCAAACCCACCGGCAAAGGTATCGCCCGCACCCGTTGGGTCAAACACCTCTTCCAGAGGAAGGGCAGGGGCAAAGAAAACATTGCTCTGGTGAAACAAAAGGGCACCGTGTTCCCCTTTTTTAATGACCACATATTTAGGGCCCATGGCCTCAATTTTTTCGGCAGCTTTGACCAAAGAGTATTCCCCGGTCAGTTGGCGTGCCTCTTCATCGTTCAGGGTAATCACATCAATATCCTTAATGGCATCCCTTAATTCGTCCAAAGTGTTGTCCAGCCAATAGTTCATGGTGTCCAAAATGGTGAGTTTTGGTCGCTTTTTCATCTGTTGCATTACACTTAGCTGAATGTTGGGGTGAAGGTTGCCCAGCATCACCACATCGGCATCTTTAAAATCTTCGGGCACTTTGGGGTCAAAGTCGGCCAGAGTGTTCAATTCGGTGACCAAGGTATCTCTGGAATTTAGGTCGTTGTGATAACGTCCCTGCCAGAAAAAAGTCTTTCCGCCCTTTACAATTTCCACGCCATTGATGTCTATCTTGCGTTCGGTCAAGAGGTCGAGATAGGCCTGTGGAAAATCATCACCTACTACGGATACAATGGATGATGACACATCAAATTTTGAAGCTGCAAGACCGATGAAGGTTGCTGCCCCACCCAATATTTTATCAGTTTTTCCGAAAGGAGATTCAATGGCATCGAAGGCAAGTGTGCCCACAATCAAAAGTTTGCCCATGCATGGAATTTTTTGCAAAGATACCTTATTATTTTCTACCAAAATCTGCAGGAATTTCTCCCCAAGCCTTGGTTTCCCATTTGACAATTGGCGTTTGGTACGAGTTGTTTTTAAGCCAGTCCTCGGCACGTTTTATAAGCGTAAAAAGGGAACTGTTCTTGGCATTTGGCTGCAGTTTGGTGTTGCAGTGTTTCTTTTTTACCCAGCCCATGGCAATTCTGGAATCTGAATAGATGATCCGATCGCTATTCTGTTTTTTAAGGACGGCCAGCCCATGGACCAGGGCCAAGAACTCCCCAATATTGCTCGTGCCTTCCTCAAAGGGTCCTTGGTGGAACAGTTGCCTTTTTGTTTTGGTGTCCACACCCCGGTATTCCATTTTTCCCGGGTTGCCACTGGAGGCGGCATCTACGGCAATGGAATGAAAATTGGGCTCGCCGATCAGTAACAGTTCTTCTTGGGAAAGCCCCGTTCCTTTCTTTTTTCCCTTGTATTCCAAATAATTGGAGTTGTAGGCCTTTTTGGCTTCGGCAAAGGTGGAAAACGACTTGTACTGTGCCCCTTTCACCCCAGCTATTTGGGTCTTGCAATCATCCCAAGATTCAAAGATTCCGGTATGTTTGCCCTTCCAAACCACATAAAATTTAGGTTTCTTAGCCATTTTTTGCCAATAGGTTAGCTATGGTTTTGGGGTAATGTTCATATTCTAGGGCATGCACTTTTTTGGCAATGTCCGTTACGCTGTCATTTTCTGTAACAGCCACTTTTTCTTGAAGGATGATGGCCCCTTCGTCATAGTTTTCATTGACGTAGTGAATGGTAATCCCACTCTCGTGCTCACCATTGTCCTTTACCGCCTGGTGCACACGATCACCGTACATGCCCTTGCCACCGTGCTTGGGCAAAAGAGCAGGATGAATGTTGATTATTTTATCCGGAAAGGCCAAAATAAGCTTTTTGGGGACCTTTAACAGAAATCCGGCCAGCACAATAAGGTCTGGCGACATTGCTGTTAAAACATCCAGCACCACATCGGTCTCAAAGGCATTTTTGTTAAAATACAGCAAGGGCACATCCAGTTTGTGGCAACGGCCAATGACCCCAGCCCCTTTTCTATTGGTAAAAACACAGCTAATCTCGGCACCACCGTTGTTTTGGAAATACTGGACAATGTTTTCTACGTTAGTGCCTGACCCTGAGGCAAACAACACAATTTTGGGCATTTTTTTCGGTGTATTTTTAAAACTGCTAAGTTAGGGTTGGTAAATTTAATTAGGTAGTGGGCCGTACAATTTATCGACAAATGGTGTATTTAACACAAAGTTTGTTATTTTTGCCCACGATTTAAATATTAAACCGATATAACTATGTCAGACATTGCATCAAGAGTAAAAGCCATTATCGTTGATAAATTGGGTGTTGATGAAAATGAAGTAGTACCTGAAGCTAGCTTTACCAATGATTTGGGTGCTGATTCCTTGGACACTGTTGAATTGATTATGGAATTTGAAAAAGAATTCGATATCCAGATACCTGATGACCAAGCAGAAAATATTGCAACGGTAGGTCAGGCTATAAGCTACATAGAAGAAGCAAAGTAATTTATGATATCTTAGTGAAGATTTCTAATTATCCATGCGATAGCCTTTATTGCATGGATAATTTTTTTAATTTCATTAGAAATCGGTTAAAACAAAATTTATGCAACTAAAGCGTGTGGTGGTCACCGGTTTGGGTGCCTTAACGCCCATCGGAAACAACATTGGAGAGTATTGGGATGGGTTGAAAAGCGGAAAGAGTGGGGCCGCTCCCATAACCTATTTTGATACCGAAAAGTTTAAGACAAAGTTTGCCTGTGAACTTAAAGGCTATAATCCCCAAGATTTTTTTGATCGTAAGGAAGCCCGAAAGTTGGACAGGTTTGCCCAATATGCCCTGGTGTCATCTGATGAGGCCATAGCCGATGCGGGACTTGACCTTGAGAAGATAGACAAGTTCAGGGTCGGTGTTGTCTGGGGTGCTGGCATAGGGGGTCTGGAGACTTTTCAAAATGAAGTGGTGAATTATGCCAACGGAGATGGCACTCCACGTTTTAATCCATTCTTTATCCCCAAGATGATCGCAGATATTGCCCCCGGCAATATTTCCATCAAGCATGGTTTTATGGGACCCAACTACACTACGGTTTCTGCATGTGCCTCTTCGGCAAATGCAATGATAGACGCCTTAAACTACATTCGTTTGGGGCATTGTGATGTGGTGGTGACCGGAGGTAGCGAGGCTGCCGTAACCATTGCAGGAATGGGGGGCTTCAATTCCATGCATGCGCTCTCTACCAGAAATGATACCCCCGAGACGGCCTCAAGGCCATTTGACGCCACCCGGGATGGTTTTGTGTTGGGAGAAGGTGCGGGGGCACTTATTTTGGAGGAATATGAATACGCCAAAGCAAGGGGGGCCAAAATCTATGCAGAGGTGGTTGGTGGCGGACTATCCAGCGATGCCTACCATATGACAGCTCCACATCCCGATGGGATCGGAGTGGTGAAGGTCATGGAAAACTGTCTGCAAAATGCAGGCCTACAACCGGAAAGTGTTGATGCCATCAATACACACGGTACGGCCACGCCATTGGGAGATGTGGCAGAGCTTAAGGCAATTTCACAAGTATTTGGTGAGCACACCACAAAAATCAATATAAACTCAACAAAGTCCATGACCGGACATCTCTTGGGTGCCGCCGGTGCCATAGAGGCCATTGCCTCCATTTTGGCCATGGAACACAGTTTGGTGCCACCCACCATTAACCACGCTGTGGTCGACGAGAACATTGACCCCAGCCTTAACCTAACACTGAACAAGGCACAGGAGCGGGAGGTTAATGTGTCCATGAGCAACACCTTTGGTTTTGGGGGACATAACGCTTGTATTCTGTTCAAAAAAGTAAGCTAGTCAACGAATGAAATTCACCCCTAAAATATTCAATTCCCATTCTCAACAGGATGGGGATTTTTTTTTAGGTATAAAAAAGATTCTTGGGTTTAGGCCCAAGGACATTTCCATTTATAAAAAGGCCTTTCTGCACCGTTCATTGAACGAGAGGGACGAGAAAGGCAACCCCATGAATTATGAGCGCTTGGAGTTTTTGGGCGATGCCATGTTGGGCACCATCATCTCAAAATACCTCTACAATGAAGTGCCTGAAGGAGATGAGGGCTATTTGACCAAGATGCGCTCAAAGATTGTAAGCCGAAAACATTTAAATGAGTTGGGCAAAGATTTGCACCTTCTTAAATATGTGAAGAGTAGAATTCCCAAATCCCATTTTGGGGAGAACATCCATGGCAATGTGTTTGAGGCTCTCATTGGGGCAATATACTTGGATAAGGGATATGGTTATTGCGAAAAATTCATCAACCAAAAGGTCATTGAGCCCTGTGTGGACATAGAACAGTTGGAGGGCAAGGTCATTAGTTATAAAAGTTTGGTGATCGAGTGGTGCCAAAAACAAAAAAAGACGTTCGACTATAATGTGTATGAAGATAGCGGCAACGAAGAACAAAAGCATTTTTCCGTCAAACTCTCCATAGGGAATAGGCTGGTTGCCAAAGCTCGTGCCACCTCAAAAAAGAAAGCAGAGGAAAAAGCCTCACGAAGGGCCTATTTTGCCCTTCAGGATAAGATAGGGTCAAGCTGACTTTAAGAAAAGGTAAAATCAAACGATTTTGTTGAATATAGGGTTAAGGTGTAAATGGTCGCCTAGGCTTGATTGGGCTTTTCATCTTATCTTTGCAATTCGCTTAGACTTTATGGCTACAGTTCACAAGATTTCAACAGAACTCTTTGAGGTAACGTATGGACTCATTGCCCTACACTCTACCTTGGATTCTTTTGCCATGGCCTTTCATTTGAACAGAGATCTTTCCATGGGGTTAAGAAGGGGTGATGTGGATCTGGAGTTGGACCAAACTTTTTTTCCTGTTTACGAATGGTATGATGAGAGCCATGATTGCATGTACACCTTATTCGGTAACAAACAGGAAGTCAGGGAAAATAAATCTGCCAATGGTATGGGGCTCTTTAGCGAAGAGAATTTTACAAAAACCGCTTACTTGCTCCATGAGAAAAAAAAGGTGGATTATTTTTTGAAATTGGACCATGAAGAAACCGTAAACATGGGAAAGCTTGTAAAGAAGATCCAAGCCCTGCCCAAAATTACCATGGCGTATATTGTAGCTGTGGACGAACTTAAATCTAAAGAAAACATAATATCGTTTTATAATGCCGACCAAAAAGAAAACTAAGATTGTAGCCACATTAGGGCCTGCGACCAACAAGAAGGAAACACTAAAGCAGATGATTCTGGCAGGTGTAGATGTGTTTAGGATCAACTTTTCGCATGCCAATTATGATGATGTCACTGAACGGGTAAAACTCATAAGGGAACTTAATGAAGAAATGGGGGTCAATACCGCTATTTTGGCCGATTTGCAAGGCCCAAAGTTAAGAGTGGGCGTTATGGGAGGCGAGGTTGTTGTGGCCCCGGGTGACGAGATCACCTTTGTTACCGGAGAACCGTTCGAAGGTACTAGGGAAAGGGTCTATATGACCTATACCAGTTTCCCAAAAGATGTAAAACCGGGAGAAAAGATTTTGTTGGATGACGGCAAACTAATTTTTGAAGTAATTTCCTCTGATGGGGAAAAAGAGGTAAAGGCCAAAGTGTTGCAGGGAGGGCCACTCAAATCCAAAAAGGGGGTGAACCTGCCCAACACCAACATTTCGCTGCCGGCATTAACGGAAAAAGACATTAAGGACGCCACTTTTGCCATAAAACAGGATGTTGATTGGATTGCACTTTCCTTTGTCCGCTTTAGCCAAGATTTGATAGACCTCCAAGAATTGATCAAGGAGCATGCCGATCATAAGATTCCCATAGTGGCAAAGATTGAAAAACCGGAAGCGGTAGAAAACATAGACAAAATTGTGTCATACTGCGATGGATTAATGGTAGCTAGGGGAGATTTGGGTGTTGAGGTGCCCGCCCAAGAGGTGCCGCTTATCCAGAAACGATTGGTGTTGCGTGCCAAAAAAGCCCGGATTCCGGTAATTATAGCCACACAGATGATGGAGACCATGATCACAAGTTTGACCCCGACCAGGGCAGAGGTAAACGATGTGGCCAACTCCGTGATGGATGGCGCCGATGCCGTGATGCTCTCTGGAGAAACATCGGTTGGGAATTATCCCGTACAGGTCATAGAAAAAATGACCAGCATCCTTAAAACGGTGGAGGCATCCCCATTGATCAGCGTGCCACAGAACCCACCCCATATCCGTACAAAACGGTACATTACCAAATCGGTATGTTACCACGCCGCACTCATGGCCAATGAGATAGAGGCCAAAGCCATTTCTACCCTTACCAATAGTGGGTATACCGCTTTTCAAATTTCGGCATGGCGACCTAGGGCCCACATTATGGCCTTTACCTCCAATAAGAACATATTGTGTCAATTGAACCTTTTGTGGGGTGTGAAGGCTTTTTATTATGACCGCTATGTCTCCACGGATCAAACCGTGACGGATGTCAACAAAATTGCCATGGACAAGGGATTTGTGGACAAAGGGGACATGGTGATCAGTCTGGCCGCAATGCCCATAAAGGCCAAAGGGATGGTGAACACCTTGCGAATTACCGAAATTTAACAGATTTAGGTCTTTGTAAGTATTTTGGGTAATGGTTGACTTAAATAAGCATCAGCCATTACCTAAGATGAAATTTGAATATCACGACAAACACCTTAATTCCATTCTGGGCTTCACCGACGATTTTAAAGTGGATGAACGCCGGTTTTCCATTACTTCAGATACCATCAAGATTTTATGGAATAGGAATGATGGGCCCATCTCTTTTCAAATAGATGGCCTTGATCTAGAACTAAGGCCCAACCAACTCCTTACCACAACCTATTTGCAGCACGTCTCGCTCAAGGATGCCAAATTGCCTTTGACCGCATTGGTCTTCAACAGAGAGTTTTATTGTATTTCGGATCATGATAGTGAGGTGTCCTGCAATGGCATTTTGTTTTTTGGTACGCAAGATGTTCCCATCATCACCATTCCGGATGCCCAAAAGAACAGGTTTAACCTGTTGTACGATGTCTTTGTGGAAGAATTTTCGACCCCGGATAAAATCCAGGGCGATATGCTGCAAATGCTCTTAAAAAGGCTCATCATTATGAGTACCCGCTTGGCCAAGGAACAATTGATTGTGAAGGAACTGAACAATGAACAGATTGAGGTCATTAGAAAATTCAACTTTTTGGTAGACCTCCATTATAAGACCAAGCGAAAAGTAGGCGACTATGCCGATATGCTTTATAAGTCGCCCAAAACACTTTCCAACCTTTTTTCCATTTACAGTCAAAAATCACCACAGCAGATTATTTTGGAGCGTTTGGCCCTGGAAGCTAAGCGCCTGATCCATTTTACCGATAAGCAAAACCAAGAAATTGCTTATGAACTGGGGTTTAATGACCCTGCACATTTTAGCCGTTTTTTTAAGAAAATGAACCAAATGACCCCATCGGAATACCGAGAAAGCTTGGTTTTTAGTTCCTAAGGGAAATTGTGACAAGCCCTCGGGAAATTCTTGCTAACACCTGTCTTACCCTTCGCAGCATCTTTGTACTGAAATTAAAAAACAGTAAAGATGAACGCAGCAACAAAATCCATATTCAATCTCATCGAGATTTTTAGAGGTACGGGAAAGCCGGTAGCGCAACACCTGACCTTAGAAGAGCATTGCGAACAGAAATATCACCATGATTTTTACTGTGACGCAGAAAAACCATTTGTAAGTAAAGTTTAATCCAAAGAATAATAAACCCTATCCGCCCTGCGGATTTAAAAAGTAACAGCATGAGCACATTTAATGTACCAAAACGAGAAGAAGTAAGCAGCGCCAACCAGGCCATTTTTGACAATCTGGAAAAAGCAGTCGGCTTTGTCCCCAATCTTTTTGCCACCTATGCGCATTCAGAACATGCGTTGGGCAACTATTTAGCGCTATCTGGAGCAAAGACATCCTTGAACGCAAAGGAAAAGGAAGTGGTGAATTTGGCTGTGAGTCAGGTAAACGGGTGTATCTATTGTTTGTCTGCCCATACTGCGATCGGGAAAATGAACGGATTTACCGATGAGCAAATCTTGGAGCTCAGAGCAGGTAAGGCATCATTTGATGACAAATTGGATGCTTTGGCCCGTTTGGCCAAAAACATTACCGAAAATAGGGGGCTTACCAGTGAGGAGGTCCTTGAAAATTTCTTTGCCGCTGGCTGGACCAAGGAGAACCTTATAGACACCATCGTTTTGGTAGGAGATAAGACCATCTCAAATTATTTGCACGGTACAACCAAAGTTCCGGTAGATTTTCCAGAAGCACAGCCTTTAGAAACAGTAGAAGCATAATCATAAACAATAGTATAAATTCTTTAAAACAAAAAAAATGAAAAAAGTAGTAGCATTATTCCTATTCGTTCTAGGCGTTTCCTTTACCACAACTGCCCAAGACAAGATGATGAAAGAAACGGTAAAAACCATCCAGTTGGAGCAAACCCCTGGGGAGTTTACACAAAAGAGCCTTACGGTGAATGAAGGAACCTATGTGTTCGAAATTGTAAACAAAGGGATCGATCACAATGTTGGCTTTGTTTTGGTAAAGAAGGGAAAGGACATTAGCAAGCCCGAAAACCATATTCAAACGGCCTATGTGACTTCTCCTGTGGGAACGGACAAAACCGAAACCTCCAAGCCAACAAAATTGACAAAGGGGGAGTACATTTATTTTTGCCCCTTAAACCCAACAGCTACCGATAACACATTGATCGTTAAATAGACAACAAATGATGTGTTGATTCAAAAAACCGATCGTACAGATCGGTTTTTTTAGTAGTGCCCAGATGTGTCCACGAACCAAACCGTAACGAATGCCATATCATAGTCATGGACTGGGGGTTAAGCAATTTCTTTTTCAAAAGCGATGAAATTGACCACTTTGCCCTGTTTGTTGGTTATGGGTAGGGCTTTTATGGCACAGGTGTACCGAGATTGATCTTTTCTATAGTTGATCAAGGTAGCCTCAAAAGGAACCTTTTGCCCAATGGCCTTGGCAATTCTTTTTTGGGTCGATTTACTTGTTTTTTCCCCTTGGAACATTTTTGGGGATTTTCCAATTATCTCTGATGGATGATAACCATTCATCTCAAAAATATTGGGAGTGGCATGGACTATTTTCACTTCTGGAGTGGTGACAATGACGACTTTCTTCTCATTTCGGAATTCCTGTTCAACTACGTCAAAATCAATATCCCATTGCATTTCGGAAGCCATGGATTTTAACTTGGCGGTTTCCCTGATTTCCTCGCACAAAGATTGAAAACGGGCCGCATAGAAATCCAGGGATACAAGGGGGAAAGAAGTAAAATCTGAATGGACCATCAAAAAAAATTTAGTTTTCCTATACAAGAATAGCACAAGTATTGGGTTTTGGGCGACCCTAAAGCACTGATTAACATTTCTGTTGAACAAAAAAGGGGATATAGCGGGTAAGAGCGTGTAAGAAGTTAAACAGGAAAACCTAAGAATCTTTGGCAATTAGTGACGTGGCCATATTTTTGGCCAAAAAGATAGGCCAGTCATTTTTATGTAGGGCACTCTCGGTTATGGCACTTTCAAATAAAAGATAAAGCCCACCTGAGATTTTTTCAATTTCCGCTTTTGAAATGTTCACGTGGTTTTCTTCAACAATTTCTTCCAAGTATTGTAAAAGCTCCATCTTTTGCTGTCTAATGACCTTGCGTATTTTTTTGCTGTTTTTTGGTAACTCGCCAGCGGTTTTCAGGCCCCAACAGCCACTAAAGTTTTCCATTCGGTACAGTTCTCTCAAAAAATCAAAAATGCCCAGTAACTTGCCCTTGTTGTCCTTTTTCTGTGAGATAAATGCTTTCAGCTCGTCCATAAAGGTATCGTGCCTAAGGGTTAAATACGCAATGCAGATTTCTTCCTTTCCCTTAAAATGGTGGTAGAGGGTGGCCTTGGCAATGTTGGCCTTGGCTATTATTTCATTGATGCCGGTAACATTGTAGCCATTCTCATAAAACAAGGTGCTTGCCGTATGGATGATGTGCTGTTTTATATTGCCCTTTTTCACTCTTTAAATGTAACAATAAAGACGGCGTGTTAAAAATCAAATTTGAGCTGGACCGAAATAATTTCCTGCGGTTTTTCAATTTTCTTTTGGGTATTTAAATTGGCCAAGGAAATGCCGAGTAAACGAACCGAGTTTTCCAGTTTGGATTGGTACAACAATTCTTTGGCCGTATCCAGGATCAGCGCTTTGTCCGAAACAAAATAGGGCAATGTCTTGCTTCTGGTCTGCAAGGTAAAATCACTGTATTTTATTTTTAGGGTTATGGTCTTCCCGGCAATTTTAGATTTTTTAAGTCTGGTTTCAATTTCAGCGGCAATGGTATCCAACCGTTCCAACATAAAGATTTCACTGCTCAGGTTTTCACTAAAGGTGCGTTCGGCCCCAACAGATTTGGCAATGCGGTGGGGCTTTACCTCACCTTCATGGATGCCACGAACCACATGGTAATAGTAGGTGCCACTTTTGCCAAAGTTTTCTTCCAGAAATGCCAAGGATTTTCCCTTAAGGTCTTTTCCGGTAAAAATGCCCAAATGGTACATTTTTTCTGCCGTGACCTTTCCCACACCGTAGAATTTTCTAATGTCCAGATCTTCCAAGAATTGGATGACCTCTTCAGGGTTCACGGTCTTCTGCCCATTGGGTTTGTTGTAATCACTGGCAATTTTGGCCAAGAATTTGTTGATGGAGATCCCAGCAGAGGCCGTGAGTCCTGTCTTTTCCAAGATTTTTTGCCGTATCTCCTTGGCCACCAATGTGGCCGATGGATTTCCCTTTTTGTTCTTTGTCACATCCAGATAGGCTTCATCCAAAGAAAGGGGCTCCACCAAATCGGTATATTCAAAAAAGATGTTCCTAACCTGTTGCGATATTTCTTTATAACGGTCAAACCGAGGCCGTACAAAGATAAGATCGGGGCACTTTTTTTGGGCCAGAACCCCACTCATGGCACTCCTGACCCCAAATTTACGGGCCTCATAACTGGCCGCCGAGACAACACCCCGTTTAGAACCGCCACCCACGGCAACGGGTTTTCCCTTAAGCTCAGGGTTGTCATGCTGCTCCACAGAAGCATAAAAGGCGTCCATGTCCACGTGGATAATTTTTCTAAGCGGAAAATCTAAGGCCATAGCCAAATTTAGGCTATATTTAAATTGATGGAACATCTAGAAATAGAACGTAAATTTTTGGTGACATCCACTGCATATAAAGATGCAGCGGCCTCCCAAACCAGAATTGTACAAGGTTTTTTGAATACCGACCCCAAGCGCACCGTACGGGTACGCATAAAGGGCAATGAGGGCTATCTTGCCGTGAAGGGAATGAGCAATGATTCTGGCACTACCCGCTTTGAGTGGGAAATTGGGATTACGTTGGCAGAAGCGACCAATTTGATCGATCTATGCGAACCGGTCATTATAGAAAAGAACCGATTTGAAGTGCCTTGTGAAGGCCATGTTTATGAGGTGGATGAATTCTTGGGCGAAAACAAAGGATTGGTCGTCGCGGAAATTGAACTGCAACATGAAGATGAGGTTTTTACCAAGCCCAATTGGCTTGGGGAAGAGGTGACAGGCGATATCAAATATTACAATTCACAATTAAGTGAAAATCCCTTTAAACAGTGGGAAGGGGAAGGATAGCTGAACACCTTGGCCAATAGAAATCCTTAAGAAGTACTGTGCTCCAATTCTGGGGAAACCACTTTTCTTGGCCCAAGGCGCTCCCTTACTGTTTTGAATACAGGGTACACAATGCCCAAAACAATTAACAAGAGTCCCGAAATGATAATATTTCCGGGTTTATAAAAAAGAGTACCGCTATTTAACGTGGCCAATACCAAAATGGTGGAAAATGGAAACGAAAGCGCCAAAATGGCTATGGCAAAATCATTGTTGAATGTCTTTGTGTTGGGTTTGCTTTCCAATTCCAGAGCGTCTACAGCCGAAATATGGGCATAGGGCCAGAAGCTACAGGCACTCAAGGAAAAGGCCATCATCAACAAAATATCATTGTTGACCTTACTGCCCAAACCATAGGTTGCCAATGCCACAATACATAAAACAATTCCGGCCCGTGTACAGAGAAGAGAGAATATTTGTAGCAACTGCTTTCTTTTAATCCGAACGGATAGCCCTATGAACAATAGGACCAATGGGGTCATGACCAAACTCAGTTTAGTCAGGAGTTCTTTCATAAAAAAGGGCAAACTTTCCAGCGTTACCCCAAAACCCAAAAGGAGCAAAGCGGCTATGATGAACAGGTTCACGGGTTCACAGACCAAAACTTTAAGCAGTTCCTTTACCTTGCTTTTGCCAACGGCCTCGGTCTTGGATTGGTTCTTAAAATGCCACTGCATGGCAATCCAGTACAAAGCGATCAGCACAAAGATTTTATTGCCTAGATCGGCCATGGCGGCTTTGGCCAGATATGCCTCTCCCAAAAACTCCAGCACAAAAGGGAAACAGGAAAGCCCCGGTGCAAGGGAAGGAAGCAATAGACGGGCGGTACGGTACGGCCCGGTGTTTTTTTGAATTCCCACCAATGGAAGCACTAGGGGAATAGTCACAAATAACAAAAGGTTTAAGACAAGAGCCAATACGGGCAAGAGCAAAAGCCCAACCTTAACCTCAATGCCCAGGAGTGCAATAAAAATGGTGGCGGGCAAGGCAAGGTTTAAAATAATATGTTTAATCCCGACTATTTCTTCCTTTGACCTAAATTTTACCTTTAAAAAGACCCCAATGAAAATAAAGACCAGAAAGACCAAGGTCTTTTGTAATCCTATCTCCCCCATGTTATACCAACACTTTTTGGATGGCCTTGGTGAACAGTTTCATCTCGTCCATGGTACCCATGCTTACCCGGCACCAAGTCTTGCCCATAAACTGGAAGGCACGTACGCCTACTTTTAAGTCGGTCATTTTGGTCAAGAATTCCTTGCCCTCCAGGGCTATGGGAAAAATCAAAAAGCTGGTATGGGAGGGAACATATTCAAATCCAAGTTGGTCAAGGCTTGCATAAACATACTCACGACATTCGGCATTGAGTTTTCTGGATTTGTTTATAAAAGGCGTATCGTCCATAGCGGCCATGGCAGCAAATACAGAGGGGTAAGTGATGCCCATTCCACCCCTTGTAATCTGCTGTATTTTATGTAATGTGCTTTCTAAGGCAACAGCATAACCTACACGCAAACCAGCCATACCGTGTATTTTAGAAAACGTACGCGCTATAATTACATCATAACCTTGGGTCACTAAATTGACCATGCTGTGCTTTGTGGCATCATCTAAAAACCACAAATAAGCTTCATCAACAAAAACAGGTGCTTTTTTAGAAACCCTAGTACAAAAATCAAGCAACTTTTGACTATCTGTAATGGTGCCTGTAGGATTGTTTGGGTTGCAGATGTATACCAACTTTGTGTTTTGGTCAACGGCAGCCTCCATGGCATCTAAATCATGGGACCAATCATCTTGTAAGGGTATAGGTTTCCAAGTTCCCCCACAGGCTTCGGCTACTCTTATAAGAGACATATAAGCAGGGTCTGCAGAAACTACGTTGCCGCCATCTTTAAAAAAGACCATGGCAAATTTTTCAAGTAAATCGGAAGAACCAGGGCCCATCATGATATTTTTGGCGGTGACACCTTCAAAATCGGCTATTTTATCAATCAATTCAAATAGTTCTTTCCACGCATACCGGTTTCCGCCTGCCACGGCTTTTTTCATGGCCTCGATGGCCATTGGGGAAGGGCCGTAAGGGTTTTCGTTGGCATTCAATTTAGCGGCCAAAGCAGGAAATTCCCGATAATTAGCTGTGAGATATTCTTTGAAAAAAGGGCTATAGACAGCATTCCCTTGGGTGTCCAAGGGTAAAGACACTGCGTTGTTTTTTGAAAACCCCATATAAGGGGCCGCTATAAATCCACCTGCTGTAAGTGCAGATTTTTTAAGCCAATTTCTTCTGTTGATACGTTGATTTGCCATGGGTTGTTTTTTGGATTAGCTACGGTGGCAAGTTACATCCAAGCCTAATCCAATCCTATGGCAAACCCATAAAAATCAACCCTTCAAATTATGATGTATAAAAATAAAGAGGGTGTTTTTTTGAGATATTAATGAAGAAAATGTTAAAATGCTTTTTTAAATTGTTCCAAGAACCGCACATCATTTTCGCTTAACAACCGAATGTCCGGAATTTGGTATTGCAACAGGGCAATACGGTCTATACCCATACCAAAGGCAAAACCGGAGTATACCTCAGGGTCAATGCCACAATTTTTCAAGACATTGGGATCCACCATGCCGCATCCCATAATCTCCAGCCAACCAGTGCCCTTGGTCATGCGATAATCGGTTTCGGTCTCCAAGCCCCAATACACATCTACCTCTGCGCTGGGTTCCGTAAACGGGAAGTAGGAGGGCCGCAACCTGATCTTGGATTTACCGAACATTTCTGAAGTGAAATATTGGAGGGTCTGTTTTAAATCGGCAAAAGAAACGTCCTTGTCCACGTACAGGCCTTCAACCTGATGGAAAAAGCAGTGGGAACGAGCAGAGATGGCCTCGTTACGGTATACCCTGCCGGGCGAAATGGTCCTAATGGGAGGTTTGTTGGCTTCCATATAGCGAACCTGTACCGAAGAGGTGTGGGTGCGCAACAGAATATCTGGATCGGTCTGGATAAAAAAGGTGTCCTGCATATCCCGGGCAGGGTGGTATTCTGGTAGGTTTAAGGCCGTAAAATTGTGCCAATCATCCTCTATCTCGGGCCCCTCGGAAACATTGAAACCAATTCTCGAAAAAATATCGATGATCTGGTTTTTGACAATGGAAATAGGGTGTCTGGAACCCAGTTCCATGGGTTCGCCAGAGCGTGTCAAATCACCATGTTTTCCTTGAGCATCACCTTGCTTTTCAATAGCTTCCTTAAGGGAGTTCACCTTTTCGTTGGCCGTATTTTTAAATTGGTTGATGACCTGGCCAAATTCTTTTTTTTGGTCATTGGGCACATTCTTGAACTCGGCAAAAAACTCATTCAACAATCCTTTCTTTCCCAAATATTTAATTCGGAATGCTTCAATTTCATCCTTGGATGTTGAGGTAAAGGCTTCTACCTCGGCCAAATGCTGTTTTATGGTATCAATCATCGCCAACGGAATTTTGGGAGGGCAAATTTAACAAATTGTCCCTGAAAATATAGGCAATCATGAAATGAACGGCAATCCCACCAAAAAAGTGCCACAGCCAATGGGTTCCCATGGAGAGTATTTCTTGTTCTAAATCTATGCTCCTAAAGAAAATAGCGAGCCCAAAAACAACAAAAGCAGCACTGACCAAACCAAGGTTTTTCCATTTGGTCTTTAGCAAATACCAAGCCATGGGTACTAAAATGGTCAAGGCAGTAATGCCATAACCTATAGAAATGCGTAAGCCTTTTGGCATATCCAGAGCCCTGACCATGAATGATAGGCCTAGAATGACCACAATGAACAGGGTACGTTGCCACCATGCACCCACAATCTTAAAAACAAAATAGCATACCAAGGCAATGCAGAGCAGCATAATGGGTACCCAATCCAATAACAGCCATAGTTCTGCGCTTCGGGTGGCGTGATACACCGTGCCGCCCACATAACTGATGAAGATTATGGGAAACACCCATGCCAAGAAAAGATGTTGGCCACGGTTTCTATAAACCTTGGAACCCCAATAGATGAGAATTGCCAAAAAAACAAGGTTGCTGAACGTATTGAAAGGCTCTACGGGAAACCTGCCTTCCATGGTTTCCAGATATAGGGGGCCGGAATCGTTAGGAAATTGCTGTACCACCATTGTATCAATACTCGTCCTTTACATTTTCCAAGACCCAATTGAGGCAATGGTCAAAATCGGGAAAGATATGTTCCTTGGGAATAAGATCGGGAATAATATCAATCCGTTCCATCATGTATTTGGGTTGGTCCATGATGTCCACTAAGAGGACAGTAATACCATTTCTTTTTAAATCCTGCAATACATCTTCCATGGCATACAGGCCAGACTGGTCCATGTACTGCATCCGGCCCAGCCTAATGATTACGGCAGAGGCAGTCTTTGGTATTTGCAGTGCTAACTGTTGAAAATCACTGGTTGACCCAAAGAACAAAGGTCCCTTTAAGTGTTTTATAATGACTTCCTCTTTGAGTTTTGAGGGAAAATCTTTTTCATCTGACCAAGCTTCTTCCTTTAGGGGTTTCACATCGGAACGTTGGGCGGTGAGATCACCAATTTTTTTCATGAACATCAGCGAGGCAATGACCAAGCCAATACCAACGGCATAGACCAAATTCCAGATGGAGGATAGTACCAAGACCGTGAGCATGATCAATACTTCAGAACTTAATCTTAACGGGCCGATCTTCATATCCTTGGGCAAATAGGGAATGGCCTTTAGGCCTTTGTAGTCCATGACGCCAATGCCTACGGTAACCAAAATACCAGCCAATACAGCCGCAGGTATTTGGGAGGCCACGGGGCCCAACGCCAAAAGGACGACCAAGAGCAAAACACCGGCAATCATTCCTGAAAGCCTTGTTTTCCCCCCTGAGTTGATATTGACCACGGTTCTGATGGTTGCCCCGGCTCCAGGAATTCCGCCAAAAAGGGCCGCTATACTGTTGCCAATACCCTGTCCCACTAGTTCTTTGTTGGGTTTGTGCTTGGTGTTAGTCATGTTGTCTGCTACAACAGAGGTCAATAGGGAGTCAATGGCCCCCAATAGGGCCAGGGTCAAAGCGGTAAAAAAGAAAGGGGAGACTTCCTTGAACCGAAAATCGGTAAAGATGCCCAATTCTGGCAACGGCAGGCCTTCCGGTATTTTTTCAATGGGGCGATATTCCAATCCGAAACCATAGGCCACTCCGGAAACCAAGACTAAAGCGACCAAGGTACTTGGTATGGCCGTGGTGATTTTTTTAAAACCATAGATGATGACAATGGTCATGGCGGCCAAGGCCAATTCCAACCAATTGATATTCTTTAGGGCCTTGGGCAAGACCTTAATGGTCCCCAACACCCCAGAGGCATCTTTGGCCGCCAAGGTCTTGGCCTCTTTCAACATATCGGTTTCGGTAATTTTTTCTGCCCTGTTGATGGTTTCCTCAAAATCCTCCAAGACCAAAATACCTTCTCCAGCTTCTTCCCGTAGGATGTTCTCGAGGATTTCTTCTTCAGCAGCGGCCATGTATTCATTAACATAGGTTTTATCCTCTTTTGGGTAATAGCCAATGGCCGGTAAGATTTGAGTGACCAGGATAATAACGCCAATTGCGGTCATAAACCCGGAGACCACAGGGTATGGAATATACTTTATATACATGCCCAGCCCCATGGCGCCCAAGCCCACTTGCATGAGACCCGCCAAAAGAAATACAGCCAAAATAATGGGAAGGGCTTTGTTGACATCGCCATCGTGGACCGCCAAAATTCCAGCAATGATGACCATGCTTACCGCGGTCATGGGGGCGGTAGGCCCAGAAATCTGGGTAGGGGTACCACCAAAAAGCGCAGCAAAAAAACTGATGAAAATGGCCCCGTATAGACCGGCACTTGGGCCAAGACCAGAGCTTACACCAAAAGCCAAGGCAAGGGGCAAGGCCACAATACCTGCGGTGATCCCACCAAAAAGATCCCCTCGTAAATGTTTAAACATAGGAACAAAGTTGTTGAGGGGAAGATAAAAAATTCTAGGTAACAAAATAGGCCAATGCACTATTTACATTGGCCTTTTAAAGTTAAATATATTGGAAGTTTACATCCAATGTACCATTCCGTCCGCTATGTCGTACATGGCACCTACAATGGCTATTTCACCATTTTCTTCCATTTCCTTTAGGACGGGACTATCTTTCTTAATGTTTTCTATGGTTAAACTCACGTTCTTTTCGGCAACGGCATTGACAAAATCCAAATTTTTGGAATTTCTCAAGGCACTGTCCGAAGGCTCGGTAATGGCTTCAACCGCAGGTTTGATCTTGCCCAATAAGGTGGTAAGGTTTCCTAGGTGTGCATCATCGCAAGCACCTTTGACCGCACCACAACTGGTATGGCCCAAAACAACGATTACTTTGGTCCCCGCCAGTTTACAGGCAAACTCCATGCTGCCCAACAAATCTTCATTTACAATATTGCCCGCCACCCGGGCACTAAAAATATCACCTACCCCTTGGTCAAAGACCAACTCTGCCGATACTCTGGAGTCTATGCAACTTAAAATAGTGGCAAAAGGATATTGCCCGGAAGTGGTCTGCTTAACCTGCTCTATAAGGTCACGGTCTGTCATTTTCTTGGCAACGAACCGTCCATTGCCCTCTTTTAATAGGGCTATCGCGCTTTGGGGATTCAAAGCGGCCTGTGTTTCTTTTGTTTGTGTTATCATCTTAGGCGGATTTAGGTCTTAGGTTAAAAAATTCGATATAGCTGTGGGGGTTCTCAACAATGCCCCTTTCTGAAACTAGTTTGATGTCTATATTCCGCTCTTCGGCCTTACTTGAAAAATCTTGCAAAATTTCAATGATGTCGTTATCCAAGTATCTGGTTTTTCTAACGTCCAACTCAAGATAGGAATCTTTGGGCAAACCATCCAACTCTTTTAGTATGGCCCCCTTGTTAAAGAAGGTCACTTCTTCGGCCAAGGTCATTTTGATCTTGTGTTTGCCATTGCTCTTATCCTCAATATGAAGAAAGTGTGAGTTTTGATAGCTCTTGATCAAGATAACGATAATGCCCACTCCCAAACCGAGGCCTATGCCGTATAACAGATCAACAAAAACAATGCCCAGAACGGTTACGGTGAAAGGGACAAATTGTTTCCATCCCATTTGGTACATGGTCTTGAATAATTTTGGCTTTGCCAATTTATAGCCAACCAAGAACAAAATTGCCGCTAGGACAGAAAGGGGAATCATGTTCAATAATCGTGGGATCAATATGATGGAAATCAACAAAAAGAATCCGTGGATTATGGCCGAGGCCTTGGTTTGGCCTCCAGATTGGACATTGGCCGAACTCCTAACAATTACTTGGGTTATGGGAAGCCCTCCGATCAAACCGGACAAAACATTTCCAGTACCCTGTGCCAATAGTTCCCTGTTGGTTGGCGTAACCCTTTTGTGGGGATCCAATTTGTCCGTTGCCTCAACACACAAAAGGGTCTCCAGACTGGCGACCAAGGCTATGGTAAAGGCCGTGACCCAAATTTCTGGTTGACCGATGACCCCAAAATTGGGAAAGCTGAACTGTGCCAAAAATGAAGAGGCATCCTCTGGAATGGGCACGGAAACCAAATGATCGGAAGAGATTCCCAAGGTCTCATGGCCCTTGGTGAACACGTAAAAAACGATGCCAACGATCACGGCCACCAAAGGGCCTTGGATCAATTCAAAGATTTTGCCCTGTTTTTTTAAGACCTTTTCCCATAGGATGAGAATGGCTAGGCCAATAACGGCCACAAGGGTGGAACCAAGGCTTATGGAACCAATGGCCTTGAAGATTTCTGAAAAGGTGTTTTCGCCATCTACCTGAAAAAAGGCAAAATCACCTTCGGGATCTGCATCGTAACCAAAAAAATGGGGAATCTGTTTTAGGATGATTATGATCCCAATGCCGGTCAACATGCCCTTGATGACCGAAGAAGGGAAATAATACCCAATGATACCGGCCCGTAACACCCCAAAAAGGAGCTGGATAACACCGCCCAATACTACGGCCACCAAAAAATTTTGATATCCGCCCAAGGCCCCAATGGCTGTAAGTACAATTGCCGCCAAACCTGCTGCGGGGCCACTTACCCCAATATGGGAGCCACTTAAGGATCCCACTATGATACCTCCTACGATTCCGGCAATCAATCCGGAGAAAAGAGGGGCACCACTGGCAAGGGCAATACCCAAGCATAGGGGCAGTGCCACAAAAAATACTACGATACTTGCAGGCAAGTCGCTTTTAATATGTTTAAACATGAAATACAATTTTAGTCTTCAAAAAAGTTACTGGAAGACAGGGTTATAAATTAAAGTTTGAGAAATAGGTGTGAAGTTTAGACCTTGGATTCTGGAGGAGGCAGAAAAATTTCGGACTGTAAGCCTTGGTAACTAAAAAGGTAAATTACCATGGCAGTGTTTTCTTGATTAAAAAAATCGCTTTTGTGTGGGAGGTTGTACTCAAAGAACAACTTTTTTTCCTCCAATTCTTTTTCGGTCTCTTTTTTGCTTTCCTCATCATTGTTGTCCACCAACAAGAATTTTTCCGAGGAAGATTCGACCAAGGTCACCACAGCAGGGGCCAAAATGGAACTGACCATTAGGAGCCTAAAGAATATCGATAGTACATAATTCGACTTCATATCCGTGGATAAGTTACAAATATAACAGTAATACTATCGGGTCTTGTTAAGGTTTTTTTAAAAATCCTTAAGAACTTTTATGTTTTGGGTAGTAATCCACCCAATTTGGCCATCATCTATTCGAATTTTCACCCAATCGCTTAAATCCTCCAAAATGTTCACTTTTGTGCCTTCATGCAGGGTGAAGACTTTTTCACTGCGTTCGTTGGGTTCAGCGGCCACGGCCACCTCACGGGCAAAAATAATGGCAGGATTTTCCTTTTTAAAGTCTTGATACGAAAAGTGGGCCAAGGCAAAGGATGTGAGTGAAAGGATTAGAAAAATGTTTCCGCCGATAAAAAAAACACGTTTTCTAACCGCAATGTCGAGCAGGTAGTAGGCACAAAAAGCCATGACGAACAAGAACATGCACAGAATGGCCAATTTGGCCCATTGATCATAAGTGAGGGCGTAGACCACACTTTCGTAGGTCTTTCTCATGGCGGTCTGCGGCATTTGTTCTATGGCATCTAGCCGCATGTTCTGGGCATAGCTTAAGTTGTTCCTTATTTCTGGATCATTGGGCTTTAGCAATAGGGCCTTTTCGTAATAGTAAATGCTGGGCCCAATATTTTCTAGTTTGTAATGGGCATTGCCCATGTTAAAATACAGTTCGGACGAATGTTTTCCAGATGCGAGGATCCGTTCATAATATTCCAATGCCTTACTGTATTCTCCTTTATTGTATACTTCTGTGGCACGGTCAAAAAGTGCTCCCTCTTGGCCCAAGGCCATAAGGGAAAATAAAAATAACGGGATGAGCACAGATACCTTTCTCATAATTGTTTGTCCAATTTAGAGATAATGTCACTTGCATTATCATAGTCGGTGTTCATTTGCACTTCGGTGGATGGGCTATATCGTGCCATTTCACAGTTTTGCAGCAGATGGATAAAGCCTTCAATGGTTTCTTCATCGCTGTTCTTTTCTGTTAAAAGGGAACGTATTTTATCCTTACTGAATTCGGATGTCTCAATTTTTAATTTGGCCTTTAGGTAGTTGTGCAGTGCCTTTTCCAACGATACGTAGAACTCCCGTTCGTCTCCCAAAGTCTTTTTGGCCGCAGAGAGGTATTTTTTGGCCAATTTATTGGTCTTCTTAAGCCTGATGGTTTCTTGATTGGCTTCGTCTTTTTCTTTTTTCCTTCGGAAGAGAACCACAAAGGGAATGATGATCAGAGGGCCCAGAAAGAGAATGTAAAAGAGGTTTGACCCAAAAAAGTGGGTGTACTTACTGTTGGTAAATGCGGTATGGGTCTTGATAAAGTGGAATTGCCTACCGGCCGGGACAACCATCTTGGATGGGCCTTGGGTGTTTGGGTCCAATGTAGCGGTATCTGTTGGGCCTTCCATGACATTTATGGTAATTTCCTTGGATGACAGGGAATGGTACTTTCCCGTTTTGGGATTAAAGTAACTGAATGAAATACTGGGGATTGGATATTTGCCCCTGTACGATGGAACTATGGTATAGTTGTTGGCCACTTTGCCTTCCATGCCAGCCAAGGTGGTGCGTATGTCCTCTTCAAACTCGGGTTCATATACCTCCAATGCGCTTGGCAGATCAGGCTCGGGAAGTTGAAACAATTTTAGATTTCCATTTCCAGAGACCTCAACGGTAGCCTGTAATGATTCTGATGCATTCAAGGCTGTCTTGCTTGTGCTTACCCTAAAATCAAAGTCCCCAACGGCACCGTTAAAATCTGAGGGTTTGCCAGCTTCTGGTAAGGGTTTTACGTTCAAGGTACGTTTGCCGGCAGAGACCACTTTGCTTGCAGGGCGGTATATTTTTCCGCCAAAAAAATCGCGACGGTTGGTCGGTACATCAACATAAACCTCTATGGAAAGGGGCTCAATGGCCAATTTCCCCGATTTTTGGGGATAGAGTACCACTCTTTTGAGCACTACACTGCGATAGGGCTTGCCATCATAGGTGGCATCTTTGGCATCATACCGTTTTACAGGAATATCTTGATTCCAGAAGTTGTTATATTTTGGGTTGTCCAATAGCTTAAAGTTGTTCACACGTATATCTGGACCCACATAGAGTTTGTAGATGACCGTGACGGCCTCGTTAAAATACGGGGAACCTTTGGAAACTTCGGCAACCAGATGCAGGCTTTCATCGGCAACATCATCAACGGTTTTGGGGGCGTTGGGATTGTCCACGGCCTCTGTTACGGTTACATCAACAGGTACGGTTTTGTAGATTTTACCATCAATTTCTATGGTTGCCTGCCCAATTGTATAGCTACCCTTGGCGTTGGGTTTTACTATGTATGAAAATGTCTTTGAATAACTTCTCTTGCCATTGATCCAGGAAGAACTTATTTGTTGTGACGGCCCCATGATCACCTTAAAGCCATTAAAACTTGGGGGGTTAAAATTGTCGCCATCATGGTTCATGACGAATTCTACCTGCAACCTTTCGTTGACCCCTAATTTTTCCTTGCTGATTTTTGTCTCAAAAGTCACCTCCTTTTGGTCTTGGGCACTGCCAATACAGGTGACCAAGGCCAGTAAAAAAAGTACGGTATGTTTTTGAAATCTGGACACTACCAATCTTTTTCGTTTTTGATTTTTGGTCCCTTTACTTTTTGGGCATTCAATTTCTCTTGGACTTTTTTCTCTTCATTTTGCATGGCCTCTAGAAGATTTTGGATCTGCTGTTTGCTCAATTGGTTGGGTCTAGGGTTCTTTTCTTGGTCTTTTTCCTCGCTTTTGTTTTTTGGGTTTTGTTTTTCCTCTTGCTTTTCCTCGCCCTCACCTTCTTTATTTTCTTCTGGGTTTTCTTTGCCCTTGTCGCCTTTGTCTCCCTCTTCCTTGTTCTGTTCGCCTTCGTCCTTCTTATCGCTGTCGCCTTCGTTGTTTTGGTCTTGGTTCTTGTTCTGGTCTTCCTTGTTTTCGTCGTTCTTCTTGTCCTGGTTGTTTTGGTCTTGGTCGTTTTGCTCCTTTTCTTGCATTTTTTTGGCCAACGCAAGATTATAACGGGTCTCATCGTCATTGGGATTGGCACGCAGTGCCTGTTTGTAGGCCTCTACTGCTTTGGCGTACTCCTTGTTTTTCATGAACACATTGCCCAAATTGTGGTAGGCTTTATGCTTATCGGGTTTTTCAGAGGCTTTTTCACCTGCAGACTTAAACCTGCCAAAAGCCTCAGGGTAACTTTCACGATTGTAATAGGCCCGGCCCAGATTGTAGGGGGCCGCAATGTTTTCCTTGCTTTTGGAAATGGCTTTTCTATATTCTGCCTCTGCGGTTATAAAGTTGTTCTGTGTTAGGGTTTTGTTGGCATCGTAGGTATAGTTCTTGGATTCTTGCAAAGCTCTTTCCGCTTCGCGTTGGGCCTCTTCGTCCACTTGGGCAAAACCGGCAAAGTGATATAGGGTAACTACGATGAAAAAAACCTTGGAACTATTCATAGTCTTGTTCGTTAAAAAGGTTCAACTTTTTCAACCATCTGGTTTTTCTATCCAAAACGAAAATATCCAAAAATAAAAAGAAAAGGCCTATGCCCAGAAACCATTGGAATTGGTCTTTGTACTCTGCAAATTGTTTGGCCTCAAACTCTTTTTTATCCATTTGGTCAAGTTCTTCCTTGATGAAATCCACGGCCTCATCCGTGTTGGCCCCGTTTATATATTGGCCATTGCCTTCCTCGGCTATGTCAATCAGGACCTGTTCGTTCAGTTTGGTGATGACCACTTCGCCCTCACTGTCCTTTTTAAGGCTTTGGACAACCCCGTTCCGTTTAATGGGAATGGGGGCTCCTTTGGTTTTGCCGACCCCGATGGTATAGACCCGGATGCCATTTTGGACCACTTGTTCCACGGCAGAAAGTGTGGAGCCTTCGGAATGGTCTTCCCCATCAGAAATGATGAACAACACCCTATTGGTCTGCTCTTGGTCATCAAAATAGGTATTTGCCAGATCAATGGCGGCATCAATCGCTGTACCTTGGGAGGAGAGCATATTGGTGTTCATGCTTTGGAGGAACATCTTGGCCGCTCCATAATCTGTGGTTATGGGCAACTGCGGATAGGCTTGTCCTGCATAGGCAATGATCCCAATGCGGTCACTTGCCAATTGGTTGATGATTTCTGAAACGAGCCGTTTGGATTTCTCCAATCGGTTGGGGGCAATATCTTCGGCCAACATACTTTTAGAGACATCAACGGCAAAGACAATGTCCACACCTTCCCGTTTTACGGTTTCAAGTTTTGTGCCAATTTTTGGGTTGACCAAGCCTAGGATCAAGAATGTGAGGCCCAGCATGAGGAACATCAATTTGATCCACGACTTAAATTTTGATTTATTGGGGGCCAATCGCCTTAGTAATGGGGAGCTGGCAAATTCGCGTTGCTTGGCCCTTTTCCAAACCTGTAGTGTTAGGAAAAGGAGTAACAGCACCGGAAGGATTCCGAGCAGGTAGAAATATAATTTTTCCTCAAACTGTATCATCCGTTAAACAAAACTTTTAAACACTGTGGCGCGCAAGGCCCATTCCAACAACAGCAAAGCCCCGGCCAAAAAGATAAGGGGCCTATACTTTTCCTCGTAATGGGTGTATTTAAACTCTTCTATCTCGGTTTTTTCCAACTTGTTGATCTCATCGTAAATCTCTTCAAGTTTCTCATTGTCAGTAGCCCGAAAATACTGTCCCCCCGTCAATGAGGCAATGTCTTTCAGCAACTCCTCATCGATTTCTACTTCTCGCATTCCGTACTGGAGTGTGCCATCCCGTTTGTAGGAGATCGGGGTAAAGGCATTGCCGTTGGTGCCCAGACCTATGGTGTAGGTCTTAATACCGTATTCCACGGCAAGGTCGGCCGCTGTCTGTGGTTCAATAAAACCAGAATTGTTGACCCCATCGGTCAAAAGAATGATCACCTTGCTTATGGCCCTGCTCTCCTTTAATCGG
Organism: Croceivirga sp.; assembly: GCA_965230555.1. GTDB lineage: Bacteria > Bacteroidota > Bacteroidia > Flavobacteriales > Flavobacteriaceae > Croceivirga. The sequence continues at coordinate 428,877 of OZ246014.1, read as the reverse complement.
TTAACGGCCGTGGCAAGTCCCATACCTATGGCCGTGCCATCTTCCAACAGCCCATAGGTTATCTCGCGCAAGGCGCCCAAGACAATTGATTTATCGCTTGTAATGGGGGTTTTGGAATAACTCTCTCCGGCATAGGCGACCAAGCCAATTCGGTCGTTTGGCCGTTTTCGTATAAAATCTCCGGCCACGTCTTTCAATGCCGATAATCGATTGGGTTTTAGGTCCCGTGCCAACATACTGGAAGAAACATCAATGGCCATGACAATGTCTATTCCCTTGGTGGTTTTGGTCCGTGTGGATACCTCTGAGGTCTGTGGCCTTGCCAAAGCTGTGATTATAGAGGCCAAGGCCAATAAACGGAACACAAAGAGTAGCGGCTTTAATTGGGCCAGAATGCTATGGCTCTTAAAGCCCTGGGTACTGGAGAACTTTATGGAAGCCACTTGTTTGTTCCTGGTAAAGAAATACCAGACCATGGCTACTGGGAGCAATAGCAGCAACCAAAAAAACTGTGGATGTGAAAACGCTATATGATCAAACATCAGGCATTAACTTTAACATCGACCGAAGCCAAAATACGTTCAACAATCTTTTCTGCATATTCATCACCATCTTCCCAACTAAGCATAAGTTGTTGCATAAAACCCTTACCACCAAAATACAGGATGGAGTACTTTAGCTTTCTTGATTTATTATCGGGAGATTTTACTTGTCCAGATCCATAGACCTTTAACCCATTTACCCCAGATTTGGATTGGAATTCCTCTTCCTTGGTCGTGATGTTTTTTATACCGCTGGCCTCCAGGGTGGTGAGCATGGCTCCGAGTGCTGCTTGAAAATCTGGATCGATCTGCTCTTTGTAGGTGGTGGCATTAACGGTAATGGAAAAAAGCCCCAAATAACTTCCGTAGGAAAACAGATGGTTTTGGTCCACCACTTCTTGGGCTTCTTCCGGCAGTTGGATCTCTTGGCGTAGCAGAACCTCGGGGGTTTCAAGTTCCACAGGCGGAAACCCATAGCTGCTTGCAATCCACTCATTTTCCAACAACTCTTTGGTTGGATAGCCAAAAACGGTGTCCCTAACTTTTTTGTAGCCGTAATAGGTCACTGTAAATACGGTGCCACCAATGATCAAAAAGGCAAAAACAGCTGCTGCGATATAGATGCGCTTGCGTTGTTTTTTCTTGGCCATTTCCTCTAGATACTCCTCATTTTGGAGCAATTCTTCCATAGTGGGCTCGGGCATGGCCTCTTTGGTACGGACCACAATGGCTTCTATGGAACTGCGATCATCTTCGGCAACGGCGATGGAGGGTTTGGATTTGGCAAACTTTACCAGATCGGCCGTTTGCAGTATCTTTTTAAAACGTTCAATGGTTTCTGGCATTAAATCGAGTCGACCGGCATCTTTCATCAATTCCAGTTTGGCGATAAGTTCATCGGTCGTACTTTCAAGGGCCGTTACCTGCACTTCTTCGTCTAGATAGGAACGGACAATGTTGGTGAGCTCTGAATAGTATTTTTTAAACTCGTCCTCAATGAGGTACTTGGAGTTTTCCAGTTCTTTTAACTGCAACAGGGCGCGGTCGTAGGGGGGGAGTAGGGCCGCTATTTCCTCTTCGGTCAATGGTTTCCTCCTAAGGAAGAACCAATAGACCAAAGCACCGATAAGGGCAAGCCCGAGAACAATGAAAAAAATGGCCCACCACATTTTGGCGTTGCTTTTTTCAACCTTGATCAACGGTTTAATGTCGAACATCTTTTGCTTGGTGGTGTCGACCACCACATCGGCGACTTTTATGTGGAACGAATCGGTAAAAAAGGGCTGTTCATTAATGGCCACCCGTTGCGGCGGAATGGTGTATGCGCCGCTGTCAAATTGGGTAAGTGTATACATGCGCTGCAAGACCAACTTGTTGTCTTTGGCCACGGTATCCACTTTGAGCGCCTCTACCATTTCTAGGGGAGAAAAGGTTTGGTTCTCTGGAAAATAGACCAGATCTAGGGAATCTGCCTCAACGGTAATGGTGTAGTTGATCTGTTCCCCAATCTTTATGGAAACCGTGTCAATCTCAGCCTTTACCTGGGTTTGGGCCCATGTTGAGGTGAGCAAAATGAAAAATAGCATCGTGTTCCGTAAAACCGATGGTATGGAAAAAACAGTCATTTTGATCTTCACACTATCCATGTATCAACCTCTTCGTTTAAAATAGCCCAGCAGCTTTCTCACATAACTCTCGTCCACCCTACAACTTATGGTACCGCAGCCGGACTTGGTGAACGATTCGTTAAAATAATCGACCCGTTCGGCATGGTGTTGCCAGTACTCATGGCGAACCTGTTGGGAACTGGTGTTCACCAATTGGATTTGCCCGCTTTCTGCATCGAGCACTTGGACCATTCCCAAATTGGGGATGTATTCCTCTTTTTCATCATATACCCGTATGCCCGTTACATCGTGTTTGTTGCCCACAATGCGGAGCGTATTGTCATATCCATCAGCAATGAAATCGGAAAGCGCAAAAACAATGGCTTTTTTCTTCATTACATTGGTCAAAAATTTCAAGGCTTCGGCAATGTCGGTCTTATTGCTTTTGGGTTCAAATTCTATGAGTTCCCTGATGATTCTGAGTACATGGCTTTTCCCTTTTTTGGGAGGGATGTACAGCTCTACCTCATCCGAAAACAAGATCAGGCCCACCTTATCGTTGTTCTGCATGGCCGAAAAGGCCAAGGTGGCCGATATTTCGGTAATAACGGCCTTTTTAAATTGGTTTGTCGTGCCAAAAAGTTCCGATCCACTAATGTCTACCATGAGCATCATGGTCAATTCCCGCTCCTCTTCAAAGACTTTTACATAGGGCTCATTGTAACGGGCGGTCACATTCCAGTCAATGCTTCTAACATCATCGCCAAATTGGTATTGGCGCACTTCACTAAAGGTCATGCCGCGTCCCTTAAAGGTAGAATGGTATTCACCACCAAATATATGATCGGACAGCCTACGTGTCTTGATTTCTATTTTCCGTACTTTTTTTAAGAGCTCTTTTGTATCCATCTTAGGTCCAAGGTTTGGGGGGTTGTAGTCCAATGGAATTGAACTGAAAACTTTGAACGTTAAGGAACTTCAACTTGGTTGACTACTTTGTTGATTATTTCCTCAGAAGATATATTCTCGGCCTCGGCCTCATAGGTGATCCCTATTCTATGGCGAAGCACATCATGGACCACGGCCCGTACATCTTCAGGAATCACATATCCTCTTCGTTTGATAAAGGCGTAACATTTTGAGGCGATGGCCAAATTGATGCTACCCCTTGGTGATGCCCCAAAACTGATCAATGGCTTTAATTGTTCAAGATTGTATTTTTCCGGATATCGGGTGGCAAAGACCAGATCAAGAATATATTTTTCTATTTTCTCATCCATGTAAACCTCACGAACAGCTTTTTGGGCTTTTTTGATTTGCGCTATGGTCACGACCGGTTTAATGGCTTGCATACTCCCGTTTAGGTTTTGACGGATGATGAGTTGTTCCTCGTTCAGCTTTGGATAATCGATGACGGTTTTCAGCATAAAACGGTCAACCTGTGCTTCGGGCAGCGGGTAGGTACCTTCCTGCTCAACCGGGTTTTGGGTGGCCATTACCAAGAAGGGTTCGTCCAGTTTAAAAGTCTCATCACCAATGGTCACCTGTCGTTCCTGCATGGCCTCGAGCAAAGCGGACTGCACCTTGGCCGGGGCCCTGTTGATCTCATCTGCCAAGACAAAATGGGCAAAGATGGGCCCTTTTTTGATGGAGAAATCATTCTCTTTGATGTTGTAGATCAAGGTGCCGATGACATCGGCAGGAAGAAGATCTGGGGTAAACTGTATTCTACTGAAACTTCCTTTGACGCATTTTGCCAAGGTGTTGATGGCCAATGTCTTGGCTAATCCAGGAACCCCTTCCAATAAAATATGGCCTTGACCCAAAAGACCAATCAACAAACGTTCAATCATCATTTTTTGTCCAACAATGGCCTTGTTCATTTCCATTGACAATAAGTCTATAAAGGCACTTTCCTGGGCAATTTTTTCGTTAACCGCATTAATGTCCATTGTAGTATTTTCTTCCATAAGAAATTAGGTATTTTCCTTTATTTTATAGGGCTTTGGTATGATTCCGCAAAATGAAAATTTATTTAGGAAAGCGCTGTTAATTATTGGTTAAAAAAAGCGAAAACACTATAGTTTTATGACGGCTTTAAGGGATTAATTTTATATTGTTTTGATGAATATGGAAGGGCATAAAAACTATTCAAAAATAATAGCGGGGACCATGACCTGGGGCAGTTGGGGCAAGCAATTTACAACAGCCAAAATGGTTGAGTTGATGCGCGACTGTGTTTCTTTGGGGATCACTACTTTTGACCATGCCGACATTTATGGGGATTACCAAAACGAAGCTGATTTTGGGAAGGCCTTTGCCGAAAGTGGTATTGAGCGTTCATCAATCCAGCTCATCAGCAAATGTGGTATCCAGATGCCCAAGGGGAGAGCCAATAAGGTAAAGCATTATCAGTACGATGCAGCTTACATTATTGATGCTGCGGAACGCTCATTAAAGCAACTCCAAACCGGGTATTTGGACCTTTTTTTGTTGCACAGGCCCAGTCCCTTGATGCACCCGGAAGCTATTGCCCAAGCCGTGGATCAATTGTTGTCAAGAGGTATGATAAAATCTTTTGGGGTGTCTAACTTTTTGCCCTCCCAGATGGCATTGTTGGAAACCATGATTCCCGTAGCCGCCAATCAGGTCGAGTTTTCATTGACCCATACAGCACCGATGTATGATGGCACTTTTGATGATTGCCTTGCCAAAAAACGAATGGCCATGGCATGGAGCCCCTTGGGCACTTTCTTTAGGGAGGAGAATGAGCGGAACAAAAGAATTGCCATGGTGCTGGCCGAATTGGAAGAAAAATATGCGGCAGAAGCAAGCCAATTATTGTTGGCTTTTGTATTGAAACATCCTGCCGGAGTGTTTCCAGTGGTGGGCACCACCAATAAAGCACGGTTAAAAGCGGCCCTTACGGCCCTAAACATAGAATTGGAACTGCAAGATTGGTTTTTGCTTTTGGAGGCAAGCCATGGAAGAAGGGTTCCCTAAAAACGCATAGATGGACAAGACAGCTTTAATTACGGGAGCAACCAGCGGTATTGGAAAGGCCACAGCCCAACTTTTTGCCGCCAACGGAATCAATTTGGTGCTCTGTGGAAGAAGACAGCAACGTTTGGATGAATTGAAAGCGAAGCTTTCCGGGAAGGTCAGGGTCACCACACTAAATTTTGATGTTCGTGAAAGGGCAGAAGTATTGGGGGCCATTGGTTCACTTCCAGAAACGTTTTCAACCATTGACATCTTGGTGAACAATGCTGGAAATGCCCATGGACTTGATACGGTGAACGAGGCCAGTATGGACGATTGGGACGCCATGTTGGACATCAACGTCAAGGGGTTGCTCTATGTGACCAAGGCGGTATTGCCCAATATGGTGGAACGAAAATCGGGGCATATCATCAATATTGGTTCCTTAGCGGGTAAGGAGGTGTATCCCAAAGGCAATGTGTACTGTGCCAGCAAACATGCCGTGGACGCCATTAATAAAGGGTTGCGGATGGATCTTAACGCCTATGGAATCCGCGTTGGGGCCATTAATCCGGGATTGGTGGCCACTGAGTTCAGTGATGTTCGTTTTAAAGGGGATACGGAGCGGGCCAAAACGGTATACCAAGGATACGAGCCCCTAAAGGCACAAGACATTGCAGAGATCATCCATTTTGTGGTCACCCGGCCCCATCATGTAAATATTGCCGACCTGTTGGTCTTGCCCACGGCTCAGGCCAGTTCTTCAATTTTAAAAAAGTTATAGTGCTACGGGTATAGGGTTATGGGTTGCAAGCAAGATCAAAATAGTCTTATGGGTAGTATAAGGGAATTTGAGGGTTTGGAAATTTGGCAACAAGCAAAAGAAATATGTAGAGATGTTTGGGATTTAATGGAATACTCCATTGCAAAATGATTACAAGTTGAGACAACAGATGAACGGCGCCTCAGGTTCAATTATGGATAATATCGCAGAAGGTTTTGAACGGAATGGGAATAAAGAATTTATACAGTTTCTAAGTATCGCCAAGGTATCCTGTGGAGAACTCCGTTCTCAACGTTATGGATGTTTGGATAGAAAACATATAGACAAGAATATTTTCGAAAAGCTTCGTAAAGAAACAAGAACAGAAGGAAAAAGAATAGGGGCATTTATAGGATATTTAAAGAAATCTGACCGTAAGGGCGCAAAGTATGAATAGCCCGAAATTTTAAACTCGCAATCAACAGCTATGATCAACAAACGCCTTCTTGTAAAAAACTTACTGGCCCATAACGATGAGAATAGTTTTTATGACAAAAAACGGTTTATATCCATAGGTGAAAAAGAAGGTAAGGCAAAGTTTCTTAAACACGTATGTGCGCTGGCGAACAGCAACCCGATCAACAATTCCTATATCGTGGTCGGGGTGGAGGATGAGGATAGTAAGATTGTCGGGGTCGATTTTTTTGACGACAGTAAGATTCAAAATTTGGTCAATGCCTATTTGGACAACCCACCGTTGATTTCCTACGAAAACATTCCGTTTCCGCATCTTCCAGAAGGGAGAGTGGTGGGGCTGGTCACCATAAAATCCAACGGAAAAGTCTGTGCCCTGCGCAAAAATATCTGGAAGTATTATGGGGGGGCGGTTTTCTTTAGGGAAGGAAGCATAAGTTTGCCCAAGGCCTTCGATATTAAGCTAGAGGACATCAACTCGGAAAAAGTGGCGACCATAGAGCAGCATGCCCGCAACAATATAGAGTTGACCTTGGATGGCGTCATTGATTTCATCAATATTAGACATGCCGATTTGACCAGCGATTACAAGGTGTTCAAAGAACAATTTGTGGTGTGCTGGGCAGGTACTACAAAACAGGTAAAGGACAAGACCTATTATTCCCGGGTAGATATTGAGTTGATCAATGAGCAGGTAAAACTTTTTTATTCGGCCTTGGATGAGGTGGCCATTTCTTTTAACGACGACTCATTTTCCACCTTGGAATATGTGCAGTTGGGTTTGGGCAAACAACAGAAATATTATCCCTTGGAAGAGGTTCGGATCACCTTTTCTGAAAACGGGAGCTATCGCATAGACAGTGAGCTGGTTTTTGAGCCACCCCAATATGATAAAAAAGCCCTGCACCACATCTTTAATTCCAACAATGCCATTGTTCAAAAAATAGCCAAGGAGATCAGGCTGACCCCGGCAGAAAAACAGCATTTACTGTATTTGCCCGATACTTTTCTTATCTGTTACCTAAACGGTTTTGAAGAAGCCAAGGGGCAAATGGAAGCCGCGGCCCCGCTCCTAAAGAGCTATGACCGTAAAATTCACCAATCGCTTAAACTTTCGCAACGCATTTTGAGGAAGGTGAGGTATAGTTGATCATGCCTTTTCCAGTGCGGCATGATCGGGCAAGGCGGCAATGGCACCATATTGTGTGGCGGTAAGTGCCCCGGCCTTGTTGGCCTTTTTAACCATTCTCAAGAGAAGTTCGGCTTCGTGGGAAATCCTATTAAAATTATTCAGTTGTGCAATTTGATAGAGCAGACACCCGATAAAGGCGTCTCCGGCACCGGTTGTGTCAACGGGTGAGACCTTTATGCTGGGAACAATTTTTTGCTTTTTTTCCATACTCACATAAGTGCCGTCTTTTCCAAGGGTAACGCATATGACCTTGGCCCCTATTTCATGTAGCCTTTTGCAGGCTTTTTCCACGGTATCCTTGCCAGAGAGCAATAGGGCTTCTTCCTTACTGAATTTGCATAAATGCGACTTTTCAATAAAGGGAAGACACTTTTTTATAAATAGGGCTTCCTTGTTTTTCCATAGGTCAGCACGAAAATTGGGATCAAAACTGATAAAGGTATCGTTACAGAGTGCATCAAAGAGATAATGTCCGTAGGCTTCTTCCAAAGAGCCGCCCAATAGGGCAGTGGCCGCTCCAAAATGTACGATGCTCTTTTTTAGGGCTTTTCTGTTGCTGGGGTCGTATTTTAATTCTTTGTCGGCCCCTCTGCTAAAAACAAAGTCCCGTTCACCATCTTCTGCCAAGGAAACAAAAGCAAGTGTGGTAAAGGATTCGCCACGTTGGGCCAAAGAAACATCAACATCCCCATCTTTTAGGGTATTGATCAAAAAGTCACCAAAGGGATCGTCGCCAACACAGCCAATAAAGGAACTCTTGCCTCCTAATTTAGCAATGGCGCAGGCAACATTGGCGGGGGCTCCCCCGGCCTTTTTGGAAAATTCCACAGCTTTGGAAAGATCACTGCCTTGGTTCTCACCAACAAAGTCTATGAGTAATTCCCCAATACAAAAAATACGCGTACTATGCATCTGTATAACAAAGGAGCAAATGTAAAAGTTTATCCACCTAGCTCCAAAAAGTAAAACTTTACCTTAATTTTTCAGTTCACATGGCAAATGTTGGTATCATTGCCTAGAAATTAAAATTTAATCGATATGCGAACATTGGTCATCGGTGATGTCCATTCTGGATTAAAGGCTTTGCGGCAATTGTTGGACCGTGCCTTGGTAACCAAAGAAGACCATCTCATTTTTTTGGGGGATTATGTTGACTCATGGAGTGATGCCTTTGAAACGGTCGATTTTCTCATTGGACTGGAAAAAAGCCACAACTGTACCTTTATCCGGGGCAATCATGATGATTTGTGCTGGGAGTGGATGCGTACGGGAAAGGAAACCCCACAATGGCTGGCCCATGGAGGAATAGCGACCAGGGATTCCTATCTAAGGGCAGGAAAAGAAAAATGGGAATCACATTTTGATTTTTTTGAGCGATTGAAAAACTATTATCTAGCTCCAGACAACCGACTTTTTCTTCATGCAGGGTTTACCAATTTGCGCGGAATTGAGTTTGAGTATTTTGAGAAGATGTTTTATTGGGATCGCACCCTGTGGGAACTCGCCAAGGCCGTAAACCCGAAGCTGACCCCAGCTGATGCAAGATTCCCCAAACGCTTGACACATTACCCCGAAATCTTTATTGGCCACACCCCGATTTCCAAAATTGGGGCTGCCAATCCGGAAAGTGCTGCCAATGTCTGGAATGTAGATACCGGTGCCGCCTTTAAAGGACCATTGACCATGTTGGATGTGGAGACCAAGGAATTTTGGCAAAGTGACCCCGTTATTGACTTTTATCCGGGAGAGAACGGGAGAAACTAAAACGCCCTTTTTCTAATCGTGTTCCTAATATTTAGCATGGAAAAATAGGTGTTCCCGATTGGCGATGCCCATGCTTGTTGTTGTGTTAAATTTTGGTTAAGTTCCTGATAGACAGTAAGAAGCTTGTTGGCTGAACTTTTGGAAAAGGAGAAAAAGTACCGTTTATACAGAATTCTATACCATCCATAACAATGGCAGTGAAACTGTGGGTACTTTGTTAGAACTTAGAACCATAATATAAGGGTACATAAAATAGACCCTATTTCTCCCGGCAACGATTCGGCATTGAAATGGGGTTGACCTTATTAAGTTTGAGTTAGTTAAGTTGGTTTGAAAAACCGTTATTCTTTCTGGGATGGCGGTTTTTATTTTTTTAACTACCGAAGCCTTGCCCATTCCTAAAAAAGAGGGGAAAAACGAGTGTTTTGTGCCGTATTCCCCCTCTCATTTTAAGGGTTATAAATCAAATTTGATGCCCTGTGCCAAGGGCAGTACCGAGGTATAGTTAATGGTGTTTGTCTGTCTCCGCATATAAATTTTCCAGGCATCGGAACCACTTTCACGTCCACCGCCGGTCTCTTTTTCACCACCAAAGGCCCCGCCAATCTCGGCCCCAGAGGTACCAATGTTGACATTGGCAATGCCACAATCGCTTCCTGCAGCGGAAAGGAAACGTTCCGCTTCGCGCAGATTATTGGTCATGATGGCAGACGACAGGCCTTGGACCACTCCATTTTGTTGGGCAATGGCATTTTCTACCGTACCAGAATATTTGAGTAGATATAGTAAGGGGGCAAATGTTTCTTCCTGTACAATTTCAAAAGAATTGTCGGCCTCTATAATGGCGGGTTTTACATAGCAACCACTTTCATATCCATCGCCTGTCAATATTCCTCCTTCGACCAGAACAGTGCCTCCTTCCGCTTTGGCTTTTTCAAGGGCCGACTCGTAAAGCGACACCGCTTGGGTATCGATCAAGGGTCCCACATGGTTGTTTTCATCCAAGGGATTTCCAATTCTGAGTTGCCCATAGGCATCGACCAAGGCATCTTTAACGGTGTCATATACCGATTCGTGAATGATGAGCCTCCGGGTTGAGGTACAACGTTGGCCAGCAGTGCCCACGGCCCCAAAAACAGCCCCGATGACGGTCATTTTTATATCAGCATCCGGGGTGACGATAATGGCATTGTTGCCACCCAACTCCAACAATGATTTGCCCAATCTGGCCGCGACTGTCTGGGCAACAATTTTTCCCATACGTATGGAACCCGTGGCCGAAACCAAGGGAATCCTTTTGTCCTGGGTCATAAATTCCCCAACCTTGTAATCCCCGTTGATCAGGCAAGAGATGCCTTCGGGGAGCTTATTCTCTTTTGAAATAGCTGCTATGACGTTTTGGCAGGCCACTCCACAGAGTGGGGTCTTTTCAGAAGGTTTCCAGACACAGACATCGCCGCAGATCCAAGCCAACGCGGTGTTCCATGCCCAAACGGCTACAGGAAAGTTAAAGGCAGAGATGATGCCCACAATGCCCAATGGATGGTATTGTTCGTACATTCTGTGCCCAGGTCTTTCAGAGTGCATGGTAAAACCGTGCAGCTGACGGGAAAGCCCAACGGCAAAGTCACATATGTCTATCATTTCTTGGACCTCGCCCAGTCCTTCTTGGTAGGATTTGCCCATTTCATAGGAAACCAGTTTGCCCAGCGGCTCCTTCAGCACACGGAGTTTTTCCCCAAATTGACGAACAATCTCACCGCGTTGGGGAGCGGGTACCAACCTCCATTCCTTAAAGGCAGTAGCTGCAGTTTCCATAACCTTTTCATAGTCTGCTTTGGTCGTTGCCCTTACCTTACCAATTAAGGCGTCATCAACAGGGGAGTGGGATTCAAGGAATTCTCCAGAGGCAAAATGGTTGGCACCTGTTGAGGTACCATCATTACTGGGATTGATCCCAAGCTGTTTTAAGGCTTTGTCAAGACCAAAAGCCGAGGCAGTTTTTGACATATGTAACATTTTTATCGTTAATTGTTACAAAACTACTAAGAATCAATTTCACCCTTAGGCTGCGAAGGCAACTATTCTTAAAAAAGCAGCAACAGTATAATACCCAATACGGCTGGTAGCGCCTGAAAGGTAAAAGCTTTTTTTGAAGCGGTGATTCCCCCATAGATACCTGCAATGACCACACAGGATAAAAAGAAAAGGGCTATATTTTTTGACCACATCCCATCTTTGATGAGTAGGGACCATAACAGTCCCGCAGCAAGAAAACCATTATAGAGTCCTTGATTGGCGGCCATGTTTTTGGTGGGTTCAAACAATTCTGGAGGAAATCTCCTGAACACTTTTTTGGCCTTGGTGGTCCACACAAACATCTCTAGCCATAAAAAATAGAGGTGCAGTAGGGCAACCAACACGATGATGATTTTGGCCAAGATGATCATTCGTTGGATACAAAGCGTTCATCTACGGGCATTACCGTGCCACAATTATTGCAGCTGCGTAATTCCTCAGAACCATAAAAATGGTTGAAATGGGGAAGAAAATCTTTCTCTATGTCCTCAAGGGTAAAATAGGTCTCATACAGCTTGTTGTTACAATGCTCACAGAACCAAAGAAGACCGTCCTTGGCGTTGAGGTCTTTTCTTTTGCGTTCTACCACAAGACCAATGGAATTTTCATGCCGTACAGGAGAGTGGGGCACCTTGGCAGGGAGCAGAAACATATCGCCCGGACCCAATTTCATGGTTTTTTTCTGGCCATCTTCTTGGATGTGTACCTCAATATGTCCTTCCAATTGATAAAACAGCTCCTCGGTCTCGTTGTAGTGGTAATCTTTACGTGCATTGGGGCCGGCAACGATCATTACAATATAGTCCCCTGCGTCCCTATAAAGGTTTCTGTTACCGACAGGGGGTTTAAGGCTATGCCTGTTTTCTTCGACCCATTGGGTTAGGTTGAACGGTTTTTGAATGGCCATAAATCCTTTTTTTGTGTAAGGTAACAAGTTGTGGCCAAAATAAAAAAGCCCGCTCTATCTAGGCAGGCTTTTTACCAAATCAAAAAAAACACTTATTTTAAAAATACGTATTTTGAATATTTTTATTTTCTGAAGAAAATTTGGGTATAGTAGGGATTTCCATTTCCGTCTGTAACGATGCTCACTGCAGCATGTGTAAAATTCCCTTCAATGGTTTTTCTGTGTGCACTGCTGTTTAGCCAACCGTTTAATGTGGCATTGTTGGATGTAAAATTTCTGGCAACATTCTCACCAACATAAACAGCTTCTGTTTCTGCGGCTATTTTAGAGGCCCTGGAGCTAAAATTATCGTGGCTCAGTTCTCCTTGTGCTATCATGTAGGAATTGTGTTCCTCTGCATAGGTGTAGGCTTCAGCGCTAAAAGATAGTTTGGGCAAGCCAGTGGCTATACGGTGTTCATTCACCAAGTTGAACAATCCTTCTTCTGGGCTCGTCATGATTACCAATGACGTAGATTCGTATAGGTCTTCTACCTCGGCGGTTTCTATCTTGGAACAGGAAGCAAGGGAAATGATGACAAGTAAAAAGGGTAACAAATAGGTTTTCATGCGTTATGTTTTGATTTGGGTCTGTGTTTTAATTCTGATGCTAAATTAGTTTTGACAGCCAACCCAAACCTCAATTATCCGAGAAGTGCACAATTTTTCTCGATAATCTGCAAAATAAGCAATAATAAGGGCTTATCGATGAAATACATGGGATATTTTGTCGGAAAAAGGATGCATTTTATGGGTTTTTTGACGTTTTGACGAAGAAAATTGACCTATGGTCGAGGGTGGCCGAACCGTAATCACGACAAAAGGCACAAAAACATCTATAACAAGAAAAATCCTACAAATTTAGGATTCCTGATTGCCCAAAAAAACCTGATGGAAGACAAAGGCCCCTATGTCTTTAATGGGTTCATAAAACAAGGATGATTCTTTGGTCCCTTCCGGGATAAAATGAATTGCTGCGGTTGCCCTTTCAAAGAAAATGAGCAATGCCCCTAAAATAACAGCAACCTTGACCACACCAAACACACCACCGGCAATTTTGTTCAGAAGCCCCAACATGGCAAAATCAGCAATTTTGGTCAAAAGCTTACCGGCAAGATGTACCAAAAGCACAATGAGGAAAAAGGTGATTAAAAAGGAAGCAATTTTTAGATAGCGTTCATTCCAATCCAGATTTTGGGAAATATAATCGGCGGTAATAAACGAAAAGTGGATGGCGCCATAAATACCGGCAATAAGGGCGATCAAAGAAGCCAGTTCCACAAAGAGTCCGTTCTTAATGCCTCTAAAAAGTCCCCAAAGTAAGAGGATACCCAAAATAATATCTAGAAAGTTCACAAATGTCCTTTAAACAAAAATAAAGGATATGATCTATCTGGCTTACGGTTTGGGAAACAATTGGGCTTTAATGGCTTTTTTTATGGTCACGGGGCCGATCATGGACATCCTTTTTTATTCCACGAAGCTGAAAATGCCAGATATGTATGGCCAAAAGCACAATACCCACCATAATGGCAGCAACTAGGTGTAGCCCTATGATGGCAAGGAAAGAGCAGAGCGAGAGAATGCTAAAACCGACTAGGGTGTGCTCGTTGATCCATTTGGGAAGCCGTTTAATGTTTCTGATATCTTTAGGGACGCTTTTAATCTCTGTATTGTCCAAAAAAGCAGGAGGTTGCATGGGTTGATGTTCTATGGGTAATTTTTTCTTAGTTAAAGAAAAGCCAAAAAAAGATACTTGTACATGGATTTTGTACAGATGGATAGATTTACCATATAATTGGTAATCTTATCTTTGGCAGCATGGCTAGAGATGAAATCTTAAGGGAAAGGTGGCTTGGGCTGGTAGAAAAACTTTCCGCCAAATTTGCTGATGGTGACCAACTTGATCTGGATGGTATCATTTATTTGGTGGGGCTGCAGGAGTTGGGCCAATGGCACCGTGATTTTAAAAAGGACGAAAAAGTAAACCTGATGCACATTGCCATTTGCCGGTTGTTGGAACCCTATGGGTATTATGAATTTGATTTTTTTGATGAGGAAGGCTGGCCCCATTACAAGGTTAAGGAATTGCTGCCCAACCTTAAGGCCGGGGAACAATCCGTGCTGATGAAAGAAGCCATTGTCAATTACTTTATCGAAAAGGAATACATTACCTAATGAAGCTAAAAACCCCCTATTATGCCGTAATATTCACCAATACCCGAACGGAAGTTGATGAAGGCTATGAAGCAATGGCAACGGCAATGGAAAAATTGGCCCGGACCCAACCGGGTTTTATAGCCTTTGAGAGCGCACGTTCCGGATTGGGGATATCGGTGAGTTATTGGGAAAGCCTAGAGTCCATTGCCCATTGGAAAGCCAATATGGAGCATCAACTGGCCCAACAAAAGGGAATTTCGGATTGGTACTCATGGTACAAGGTCAGGGTCTGTAAGGTAGAACGGGAGTACGGGTTCCAAAAATAATGGGTTACCTTTAAGACATTGGAAACAGTACCCAATGAGACCTCCCTTAAGTTTTTCTAGGCTAGATAGGCAAAAAATCAAAAATGAGTTGGAGTCAAGCGTTTTTGACCTAGTGGTCATTGGCGGTGGAATTACCGGGGCAGGAATCGCTTTGGATGCCTCGTCCCGGGGTATGAAGGTTGCCCTCTTTGAAAAAGGGGATTTTGCTTCGGGCACCAGTAGCAAATCGACCAAATTGGTCCATGGCGGATTGCGGTATTTAAAACAGTTCGATTTTTGGTTGGTCAAGGAAGTGGGTTCGGAACGGGCCATTGTTCATAAGCTGGCCCCCCATTTGGTATTGCCAGAGAAAATGTTGTTGCCATTGATAGAAGGGGGGAGTTATGGCAAATGGCTTACGAGCATAGGTCTAAAGGTGTATGATATCTTGGCGCAGGTAACGGCAGATGACCAACGGCAAATGTTGGACAAGAAGGAAGCGCTAAAAAAGGAGCCCCTCCTTCCCAAGAAAATATTGAACGGGGCAGGCTATTATGCAGAATACCGCACCGATGACGCCCGCTTGACCATGGAAAATATAAAGACCAGCCTCCATTTTGGCGCCTTGGCAATGAACTACGCCAAAGTGGTAGATTTTTTATACGCGGAGACCAAGGTATCCGGGGTGAAGGTCATGGATGGTTTTTCTGAAGAAGTTTTTGAAGTCAGGTCCAAATATGTGGTTAGTGCAGCGGGGCCATGGGTAGATGAGCTACGTACCGTGAACAATTCCAAAAAAGGGAAAAGACTGCATTTGACCAAAGGGGTACATTTGGTATTTCCTTATGAGAAGCTTCCGGTAAGACAATCGGTGTATTTTGATGTTCCCGACGGTCGCATGATGTTTGCCATTCCGCGGGGAAAGGTCACTTATATAGGCACCACGGATACCCATTACGATTTGGATAAGGATGACATCCGTACAGATTTGGCCGATGCCATTTACCTGATTTCGGCAGTGAACAATATGTTTCCCAACATCAATTTGGAGATGGGGGACATTATTTCTTCGTGGGCGGGATTGCGGCCCCTGATCCATGAAGAAGGAAAATCGGCCTCAGAATTATCACGCAAGGACGAAATATTTACCTCAAACTCCGGATTGATCAGTATTGCCGGCGGAAAGCTGACCGGATACCGAAAAATGGCTGAGCGGGTGGTAAACCGTGTAGCCCATAAACTTGAAGAGGAATACGCCATCCATGTTAAGGATTGTTCCACGGACAAGATTCCCCTTTGTGGCAATGATTTCAAGAAATATAAACGTGTGGGGAAATACATAAAAGAAGTCTTACAACGTATTGAAAGTGATGGGTTTTCTGAATATGACGCCTGGTATTTGGTCACTACCTACGGCAAGCAGACCGAGCAAATTTTGGAAGACTACCATCGTTTTAAGAACAAGGGTCACCGGCTGAGGATGTTGCGCGCCGAATTAAAGTTTGGCATAGCCCATGAGATGGTCACCAACCCCATGGATTTCTTTATCCGTCGAACGGGAAGGCTTTATTTTGATATCGGTAGTGTTCGAGAATTTTTAAGTCCCGTTTTGGATGACCTAAGCAAAGCTTTTGGCTATGGCCAAGCAGAAATGACCTACTTTAGGGAGAAGATGATGGAAACACTGGAAAGCCACTCCCATTTTTCCATGGATAGGGAATAAGGTTTAATCTAACTTTTCGGTCAATTTTTTAAAGACTTTTTTGGGATCTTTATATTCGTAAAGAATTCCATAGACCGCATTGATGATGGGAGTTTTGGACTTTTTTTCCAGTTTATCCATCAAGAGATGGGCGCTTTTGGCAGCGTAATACCCCTCTGCAACCATGTTCATTTCCATCATGGCGCTTTTAACGGTATAGCCCTTACCAATCATATTGCCAAACATGCGGTTACGACTAAAAACGGAATAACCGGTCACCAACAGATCCCCCAAATAGGCCGAATTGTTGATGTTGCGTTTCATTTTGTGCACGCGGTCTATAAACCGCTTCATTTCCCGGATCGCATTGCTCATCAATACACTCTGAAAATTATCGCCATACCCCAATCCATGGGCAATGCCCGCAGCTATGGCGTAAATATTCTTGAGCATCGCAGCATATTCCGTTCCAATGATGTCATCGGAGATTTTGGTCTTTATATAGTCACTTTTTAAATGTTCTGCCAATTGTGACGCTTTTTCCCCATCGGAACAGGCAAGGGTTAAATACGATAAGCGCTCCAAGGCCACCTCCTCGGCATGGCAGGGACCCGTAATGACCCCAATATTTTCATAGGGTATTTGGTACATATGGTGAAAATGTTCCCCCACTATGCGCCCAGACTCGGGAACAATGCCCTTAATGGCAGAAAATATGATTTTACTATCTAACGGTACGGTCAATTTTTCCAGTTCCCTTTCCAAAAAAGCAGAAGGAATCACAAAGAGAAGCGTATCGGCGGCCAGAATGGCCTCATTGATGTCGTTGGTCAGTTGTAAAAGGTTGGTGTCCAACTCAACGGAACTCAGGTAATTGGGATTGTGTTTTTCCTTTTTCAGGTGTTCCAAGACATAGGTGCTTCGCATGTACCAATACACCTCATTCATGTTTTCCGTCAACATTTTCACAAGGGCCGTTGCCCAGCTTCCTCCTCCCAGAACAGCGATTTTCAAAACAAGTTTATTCTTTACGGTTGATACACCAAAGGTAGAACAATTCACAATCTTAATGTTAAACACTGATAGTCAATATAGTATGATTTTTGGCATGATGCTTGGTTTTGTAGAAGTGAAACCATTAAAACCAAAGTTATGAAGGCAAAAAAATTACTATTCGGATTATTGGGGATTGGCCTTTTGGCAAGTTCGTGTTATACAGAGGTCATATTGGATGATGATGTGATTGTGGAATCGGCATTTAATACCGACCAGGCCTTACAGTCATATGACCTATGGTATATAGATATCAATGCGACCAAAGGAAATGGCGAAGTACCTTTCTTGCAACGCGCCTTTACCTTGTCCTTTGTCAATGGAACCATTTTTGCCAACAACAACATGGTAGGTTTTGGCAAGACGGGCGATGGTTTGGGTATAGATGTGGGCAGTTATGCCACGTTTAGCGGGGTGGTGGATATTGACCATGACTTGGATGGGGCTTGGACCTTTGATGTATACGCCGTCAACGACAATACCCTTGAACTGTATAACCGCAGGACAGATACGTCCTATTTCTTAAACGGGTACCAGACCCGGAATTTTGATTACGACCGATTGTTCTATGAGAATGTGGAATACTTGTTGCAGGAATATGAGGCTTGGGAAAAGAGCTATACCAGGGAGGTGGGGGCCATAAATGAATTTGATGAGGAAAATTTCTTGCGGTTCTTTGCAGCTAACGGAGGATATTTTCAATCATCGGTAGATGCTGTGGGTACAGCCTTGCCCAATCTGGTTTGGGATTATGAAGGTGATTATGAGGTGTTTGACACAAACGATGAACTGCTTAAAACTTTAACACTCGATTATGATTACATGGGCAATGATTACTTTGAACTCTACGTTATCAATGACAGCACCATAGAACTGTACCATGTGGCAAGTGAAACGGTGTACGAGTTTACAGGTAGAGGGTTTGTCCAGTACTTGAAATCTGGAGAAGATGCAGGAAGAAAGCGGACCAAATCCAACAACAAGATCATGAATGTTGACCGTAAACGTGTAATGTAAGTAAGAGCAATAGTCTACGACTATTCAGATAAGTTTTTTTGGTTGGTTATTTAGTTAAGAATCGCCCTGAAGTGTCTTTTACTCAGGGCGGTTCTTTTTAGTGAGATGGCGAATCTTTGATTTGCGTCATCGAACCAATCCTGACCGAAGCGTTGGGGTTTGCTGACCCATAAACTGAGAATACAGGATTGAAATATAGGTTTGACCAATACCATGAGGTTAAATCATTGAATTTTTTAGACAGTCCATACATATTAACACCCCTGTTTACCAGTTAAGTTATATTTTTGCCAGCTTCAAAACCGAGCTAATGCGCAAATATTTGAACCTTTTTGATTTTTCACAGAAAGTAAATTATAGAACGGAAATCCTTTCAGGACTTACCGTTGCCTTGGCTTTGGTGCCAGAGGCCATTGCCTTTGCACTTATTGCAGGGCTTTCCCCATTAACGGGATTGTATGCGGCCTTTGTAATGGGGTTGGTCACCTCTATTTTGGGTGGCCGTCCCGGAATGATTTCCGGTGCTACCGGTGCCGTAGCCGTTGTAATCGTGTCCTTGGCCAAGGACTATGGGGTAGAGTACGTTTTTGCCACCGTAATATTGGCCGGGATACTACAGTTGGCCGCGGGATTTCTGCGATTGGGGAAATTGATGCGCTTGGTGCCACAACCCGTCATCTTTGGTTTTGTCAACGGTTTGGCCATTGTCATTTTCTCATCGCAATTGGTGCAGTTCCAAACGGCCGATGGTGCTTGGCTAACCGGGAACCAACTGTATCTGTTTGGGGGTCTTGTCCTTTTGACCATGCTCATTATTTGGGGACTGCCAAAATTGAGCAAGGTAATACCCGCTTCCTTGGCGGCCATTCTTTTGATTTTTGTTATTGTGTTCACTTTTGGAATTGATACAAAGACCATTGGTGACATTGCCTCCATCAAAGGAGGTTTTCCGCCTTTTCACCTTCCCGCAGTTCCATGGAATTTGGAAACCTTGGGCATTATTTTTCCCTATGCGGGGATTGTGGCAGGAGTAGGATTGATTGAAAGTCTCTTGACCCTTAATATCGTGGACGAGATAACCGAAAGCCGGGGTAGGAGCAACAAAGAGGCCGTTGCCCAAGGAACGGCAAACATTCTTTCTGGTGTGTTTTCCGGTATGGGAGGGTGTGCCATGATCGGCCAGAGTCTGATCAACACCTCCAATGGGGCAAGGGCAAGACTATCGGGTATTGTGGCATCGGTCATGTTGTTGTGTTTTATCATGTTTGGATCCAGCTTGATTGAGAAAGTGCCCATGGCAGCCCTTACGGGATTGATGATCATGGTGGCCCTGGGGACCTTTGAATGGGCCAGCTTACGAACCTTTAAACGGATGCCCAAGTCAGACGTGCTGGTCATGGTTCTGGTAACGTTGGTTACCGTGTTCTTGCACAATTTGGCCTTGGCGGTATTGGTTGGGGTCATAATATCGGCCTTGGTATTTGCATGGGACAATGCGGTTAGGATCCGTGCCCGAAAATATACCGATGACCAAGGGATAAAACATTATGAAATCTACGGGCCGCTCTTTTTTGGGAGTACAACCTTATTTGCCGAAAAGTTTGATGTAAAGGACGACCCGGAAGAGGTCATCATCGATTTTGCGGAAAGCAGGGTAGTGGACATGTCTGCCATTGAAGCCCTCAATAAAATCACGGAACGCTACCAAAAGGTAGGGAAGAAAGTCCATCTAAAACACCTGAGCAAGGACTGTATCCGTTTGCTCAAAAATGCCGATGAGATCATAGATGTGAACGTATTGGAAGATCCCACCTATAAAGTGGCCATAGACAAGATCTGGCCCTATAAATAAGGCTATTGCCTCACCTTGCCCAGAAATTGATTGACTTTTGGGTTGATGGGGTTTCCGTTCATTCTTCGCATCATTACAATTTGACCGGTATGGTAGATGCAATCGGACAGCATTCCGTTTAACATATACCAAAACGAAAAATCGGCCATTTTTTCCCCACGTTGATAAACAATTTTGAACGATTCAAAATCTTCAGCCTGTTTCCCCACGTATAATGCCCGTGCCTTGTCTAGATTGGTCAGCGTCTTTTTTCGGAGTTCTTCAAACGAAAGTTCCGATACGTTGTCTGGACGAACATTGGGTGCTGCGTTGGGGGCATTTAGGAGCGTTTCAGACATGCTACAGATATGCTGTAAGGTCTCTATTACGTTTCTGCCTTCCTCCACGGGCTTAAATGCCACATCGCTTTGGGTGAGTCCTTGCGTGGCCCAGTAATACCGAAATCCCAAGGCATCCACCATTCGGACCATAACATTTCCCGGACCAAAGTCGGCGGGATAATCTTGAATTTGCTTAAACGGAAGTTCTTGGGCATTCATAATTTGTAGTAATAATAAGGTAAAAATGGTTGGTATTATTTTTTTCATGGACTATGGTATATTGGTTTTGGAAGTTATAAAAAAACACTGTTATGCGAAATGTGCCATAACAGTGCTTTACACATTAAATATTGATGCGCTATAGGGAGCGAAAATATTCGAGCAATTCCCTTGCTTCCTCTTCGGTCAAATTTTGGTTCAGCATAATATTGCCATATTCCTTGAACAGGGCTTTGGCAATGGGATCTTCCTTTAGCATACCGTCAGGGTTCAGCATCATGTTCATCACCCACTCAGGGCTTCGACGGTCAAGGACGCCCTCAAGGGCAGGACCGATCATACGCTGGTCGATCATATGGCAGGCAACGCAAAGATTGTTGAAGCTTTCTTCACCCCTGTTTGCCATTTCGGCATCAATCCCGTCAGGCAAACTCAATTCTTTTATGGGGCCAACCCCTTTGTTGTCCATATCAACGGGAATGGTTTCTTTTTTCTGGGTTGATACTTCTTCGGTCTTGGTGCGGCTGACCTCAAAACCACCTTTCTTTTCTTCTTTTTTGCCGCCACAACTGGTCAAAAAAACACCTAGGATAATAAACGAGACAAGTTTTTTCATTGATGACAGGAATTAAATATCTGCAAGGCTAAGATAAGGAAACGGAAATTTAGCATCGACAAGAACAGTCATTTTTAACCACTATTTTTTAGGGTACTATTCAGGTTTTGATTGGGTAAAGAATTCAACGGCCCTTACTTCGGCATAACTGCTGTTTTTACGGCCCCAAAAGCCAACATGCCCCCCAAATTCGGGGACTTCTAGATGAAGGTTGGTGTTCGTTTCTGCTTCTGTGTAAGGATAGCAATTTTCCCCTAGGAACGAATCGTCTTTTGCATTGAGAATTAGACAGGGAACCTTAATATGGGGTAAAAACTGTTTACAACTGCTTTTGGCGTAGTAATCATGGGCGTCTTTAAATCCGTGTGCCGGAGCGGTATAGGCATCGTCAAAGTCTTTTAAGGTTACGATACTTTTTATTGCCGCTTCTGAAATTCTTTCCGGGTAGAGTTCCCGCTTGGTCCTTAATTTAGCCAACAAGTGTTTCTTGAAACGGGCCGAATAGAGCACGTTCTTGGAGCTTAAAAGTTCGTCACAGGCATCTTTTAGGTCACAGGGCACCGATATGGCCATGGCCGCCTTCATTGCTTTGGGAACTAGGTTGCCCTCGCCCAAGTATTTTAACAAAAGGTTTCCGCCCAGGCTGTAGCCCATGAGGTAGAGTTCCTCGTATTCCTTTATGGCCAGGATGTAATTGATTACGGCAACCAAATCCTCGGTGGCCCCGGAATGGTAGGAACGGTACAGGCGGTTGGGTTCGCCGCTGCACCCCCTGAAATTTACAGCGCAGGCATCAAAGCCGTTTTGGTTCAATTTTTTAGCGCTTCCGGTCATATAATGCCGTTGGGCGTCCCCTTCCAGACCGTGCAAAAGAATGACCACTTTTTTGGTGGGCACGACGGATTCGCTCCAATCCAGGTCTAAAAAATCCCCATCAGATAAATCTATCCGTTCCCGTTTTTGGACAACACCGTTCACCTTTCGGAACATTCCCGAATAGATGGTGGAGAAATGTCCGTTCCTGAACAAAAAGGGAGGGCGATAATTTGAAGGGACCAAGGGCATGGCTAAGCTTTATGGCTCCGTTGCTATAGTATAAACGTTACTTTGGATAGACGTGCAATAGTTTGCTTTGCGCTTCAATGGCCGATTTAAAATCGTCCTTTAATTTTTGGACCAATGCCGCAACAGTGGGGCTATCATCAACCAGGGCAGAACCTTGTCCGGCAGACCAGATGGTTTTCCAAGCTTTGTGTTCGGTGTCCAGTTCTTTGCCAAAATCTATTTTTTGGCCTTTTTTCAAATCTTCCTCACTTAACCCCGCCGCTTTTAGGCTGGCGGTCAAAAAATTGGCATGTACCCCGGAGATGGCGGCGGTATAGGTTACATCGCTGGCACCGGCGTCTATGATCATCTGGCGGTAATCTTCGGGGGCCCTGCTTTCCTTTACATTGATGAATCGTGTCCCCATATAGGCCAAATGGGCACCCATTTGCATGGCAGCGGCAATATCCCTGCCCGTACTGATGCAGCCCGATAAGATGATGGTCTTGTCAAAAAACTGTTTGGTTTCGGCAACCAAGGTCATGGGATTGATGGTACCGGCATGGCCACCGGCACCCGCGGCAACTAAAATAAGACCATCCACACCCGCTCCGGCCGCTTTTTGCGCATGCCGCTTTTTAATGACATCATGAAAGACCAATCCGCCATAGCTGTGAATGGCATCAACGACCATTTGTACGGCCCCCAACGAGGTGATGACCAAGGGCACTTGATGTTTTACACAGAGTTTTACATCGGTCTCTACCCTTGGATTGGTAGGGTGTACCACAATATTTACCCCAAATGGAGCCGCTTTTTTTCCGGTTTCTTCCTCCCACTTTTTAAGCTCGGACTTTATTTGGATGAGCCATTCCTCAAAACCTTCACTGGTACGTTGGTTAAGGGCGGGAAAAGTGCCCACAATACCGTTTTTACAGCATTCGATGACCAATTCCGGTCCGGAAATCAGGAACATGGGCGCCGCAATGACAGGAAGGGATAAATTGTTGATAAAGGCAGGTCTTTCACTCATGGGTGCTATCTTAAGTTATTGATAAATCTCATCTTTTATATAGCGGAATACCAAATCTATGCTATTTTTGAGAACTATTATGCATGCATAACAAATATATATCATGTTTTTTAAGGAATTTGAGATTAGGTGGTCAGATTTGGATGCCAATAGGCATTTGGCCAATTCGGCATACATTAATTTTATGAGCCATACACGCATGGCCTATTTGGAACAGTTGGGCTTTAGCCAGAAGACCTTGGCAAAACATCGGATAGGTCCCGTGGTCTTCTATGAACATGTGCACTATTTTAAAGAGGCTTTTGCAGGAAAACCCATTAAGGTTTCCCTTGGGCTCAAGGGAATGAGTGAAAACGGAATGTTTTTTGAATTTGAGCATAATTTTTATGATGCTGAAGGAAAAAACTTTGCCCATTGTGAGCTTATGGGTGCCTGGATGGACCTGTCAACAAGAAAACTGACCCCACTGCCCCAAGAATTTTTAAATGCTTTTGGCCAAATGGAAAAGGAGGAAGGGTTTAAGACCCTGACCAAGGAGGATACCCGAAAGTTTGTGAAAGTTCCGAAGGACCTTTAAAAGGATTAAATTGGTTTGGTTTTTGATGTTTAATACAAAATCTGCCAATATCATGAAGAATCATTTTCTATGTGCCTTACTTTTAGGCTTTACCCTGCTATTTACGAACTGTAAAGAAAACAGTCCAATAAGAAAGATTGGTAAAAACGACCCTTTTAAATCATCCTTGGTTGACAGTCAGTTTTTTGAAATTCAATCTAATTCAGACAATGTTGTTGAGGGAGAAAATGGAACGGTGATAATTTTTCCGAAAGGATGTTTTTTAGATTCAAACAACAATGTGGTTGAAGAATCTGTTAAGGTTGAACTAGCAGAAGCACTATCAATTGAAGAAATGATACTTTCCAATCTAACTACTACCTCTTATGGTAAATTGTTAGAAACAGATGGAATGATTTTTGTTAATGCAACTTCTAATGGAGAACAATTGAAGATTGACCCCTATAACCCAATTTATGTTGAAATACCAACTAAAAAGTTTAAATCAGGGATGATGGTCTATAATGGTGTAAGAGATGAAAGTGGGAACATGGATTGGATAAATCCTAAACCTATAGAAAATTCAGTGGTTGCCGTTGATGTTTTTTCGCTAGATTTTTTACCGAAAGGTTTTAAGGAAGAAGTAGAAGTTGGCTTGCCATTTAGAAACTTTAAAAAGCCCACAGCTATAGTTGTTGATAGTCTTTATTATTTTTTGGATGCTTACCATAGAGACCTTGCCAATAAGTTCAATACGCTAACAACCTATTCAAATTTCCCTAACGAAGCCTATTATAACGACTTTGATAGTCTGTTAGAATTTAATATTAATGAGCCGCATCGTTTTGCTTATGATGATAGTCTAGATACATTATTATCAGACTTTGGTGTCAATCCACTTAAGATTAAGGCTATTAAAACCGAGGCTTTTCAAAATACCCTAATTGCTACCAGAGAATTTGAGCAACGATTGCAAACCATTTTTAAAGTTTGTAGACCAGATATTATTGACATCTACATCAATAATTTAGATAAAAATTTATGGGAGCTAGACAGTATTGCTGCACAAGTTTTAATTGGCGATTATTTTGAGGATGATTTTATTGCTTTTAAAAATCAAAGAAAGACCAAGGTCAAAGGGGTTTCAAAGAGCGCTAAACTTTTAAAGGAGTATTATAAACAGCGTATGCTAAAGGTTGAAGCCGAAAAACAACAGCTTTTTAGTGCGCTAGAAAAAATTAGGATCGAAGAACAAAAAAAATTAAAACAACTAAAAAAAGAGTATAGGGTATTACTTGCAAAGAGAGAAAAATACCGAATGCAAACTTATGGTTTTACCCAAACAACCTTAGGTTGGATCAATATTGATAAAGGAACAATTGAAAAAGATTGGCAATCACAACCATTGCAATTGGTAGTTGAAAATGGAGCTAGGTTTGACAAAGTATTCACCTATGTTTTTTATAAATCAATAAAAAGTTTGTATCGTTTAAATACTATGGATAATGTAACTTTTTTTGTCGGGGATTCAGGTACTAGACAAATGCTTATCCCAATCGAAAAACCTGCAGTGCTTGTTGGTGTTGGTTATACCGATAACAAATCATATATAGGTGTTTTAGATTTTGAAACTGGCAGCGCAGAAGAGTTTACCCTTTCTTTGAAGGAAACCTCACAAAATCAAATGAAAAGGGTTTTACAACAATTTGAAACCAATGGGAATGAGAATAGTATTTTAGTTGATTTAAATTATTCTAAAAAGCTGACCGTAGGCGAAAAGCAAAAGCAAAAGCTAGTTGATGCAGCTGATTTTTTAAATAAACTAAAGTCAAAATCGTACCCTTTCCTTAAATCAACAATGCGGTATGATCAATTTTATGGCATTGAATTGCAAGTTGATTATTGTGACCCAAATCCTATGGAGATTATTGAAGAAACACTCCCTTATGAGAACTAGTATCATTTCTCCCCTTTGGGAAGGCCAAGAGGGGCCTTTCTACTGGCCAAATACACGCCAATGAGAACCAAAACAGCTCCCAGGACCTTAACAAGGGTCAAGCTGTCTTTTCCGGTAAAAAGGGCAAAAACAATACCGATCAGGGGCTGTACATACATAAAGGCACCAATGGTACTGGCCTTTAGTTCGGTCATGGCAAAGATGTTGAAAAGATAGGTGCAAAAGGTGGTGCCAACAACAACAAAGGCAATGGTGCCATAGGCCCAAAGGGGCATGGTACCCCACTCAATTTGTGTGAACTCCCCAAAGGTGATGGGAAAATTGATGACAACGGCAATGGTAAAAAGCCATTTTAGTAGGGTAAAGGGATGGTATTTCTCCACCAATTTTTTGGCCACAATCAAATAGGATCCGTAGGTGGTGGCGTTTATAATGAACAGGATATTCCCGAAGGGTATGTTGGGAGCATCCTGTCTTAGTTCTGCCCCCAAAAGAACCAAGGCCAAGGCACCAATAAACCCTAAAATGACTCCAAGACCCTTGTTGGTGGTGATGCGTTCTTTTAGAAAAAAAGCGGATAACAGAACGACGATAATGGGACTTATGGTCACCAATACCGAACTATTGATGGGAGTGGACAATTCCAACCCCTTAAAAAAGGATAGCATATTGATGACCATACCCAAAATGGAAGCGGCTAGCAAACGCTCCCAATCCCTTCGTTCAATTTTTTCCTTGGGCCCTAAAAACGAGATGCACCAAAAAAGAATGGCCGCTCCGGTAACCCGTAAAAAGATAAACCCAAAGGGGGTTACATAGGTGGGCATGACCCCTTTGGCAATGGTATGGTTAATGCCGTATATGGTTGTGGCGGCAACGGCCGCCAACAGGGCGAGCGTTCGTTTGCTCATCCGTGCAGGGCGGTTTTGGCGCCTTCAACCTCTTTTTTGGCATTGCCAATAAAAATATGGTCATTCACCAAGACAACCGGGCGCTTTAAAAACGTATAATGTTCCAAGATCAGATTCTTGTAGTCCTCTTCACCCAACTCTTGGTCTTTAAGGCCGCGCTGACGAAAGAGCATGGCACGACGACTGAAGAGCGATTCGTAAGAATTGGTACGGGAACGCATTTCTTCCAATTCTTCGGGAGTCACCCCTTTTGTTTTGATTTCGCGGATTTCAACATCGTCCAAAGGTTGCAGTTCAGCCAGAATCTTTTGGCAGGTCTTACAGGTTTCCAAGTGAAAGATTTTTTTCATCGCTTATTTCTATTTTTATTTCCACATTCGCCTACCGAACGGGAGGGAAGATGGAAATCCATGTTATGTAAAAGGAGTTTGAGCACTTTTGTTTACCGTGCAAAGAAACCCATTTCCATCTGAAACACCTATTTTTAGGCTTCAAATCAATTTCAATGGAACAACTTTTTACAATCATCCGACAGAACCGAAAAATTCTATACCGTTATTTGACAGATACGCCTGAAGAACTGCTGTTTAAGATTCCAAAAGGCTTTAACAACAACATCTGGTGGAACATTGCCCATGTGGTCGTTACCGAGCAGAAACTGGTCTATGGATTGAGTGGACTCCCCTTGAACATTTCAACGGAATTGGTGGAAAAATACCAAAAGGGAACCTTTCCCGAAGGAAAACCCAGCGATACCGAAGTGGAAGAGATCAAAAAATTACTTGTTGAACTGCCCGAAATAACCGAGAATGATTATGCGAATGGGGTTTTCAAGAATTTTAATCCATATATGACCACACCTAAAGTTGAACTGAACAGCATGGAAGATGCCATTGCCTTCAACATCTTTCACGAGGGGTTGCACCTTGGGAGCATTATGGCATTGGCCCGGGCGGTAAAAGCGTAATTTCACCATCAATTTTTCGAACCAAGCTACATGGACGATAAAGAGTTAAGATTCAACAGCAAGACCATTCACGGTGGGCAACAACCTGATGCTGCCTATGGCGCGGTGATGCCACCCATTTACCAAACCTCTACCTATGCCCAGACCACTCCCGGCGGGCATAAAGGGTTTGAATATTCACGAAGCGCGAACCCGACAAGAACGGCCCTTGAAAATGCGTTGGCCAGTATAGAAAATGGCAGGTACGGCCTAGCCTTTGCCAGCGGACTTGCTGCCATTGATGCGGTGATAAAGTTATTGCAACCCGGAGATGAGGTCATATCAACCAACGACCTGTACGGTGGCAGTTACCGATTGTTCCAACAGATTTTTGAAGGGTACGGTATTACCTTTCATTTCATCGGCATGCAAAGTGTTGCCACCATAGCCGAGAGGGTTACTAAAAACACCAAGCTGATCTGGGTAGAGACGCCCACCAACCCGATGATGAACATCATCGACATCAAATCAATTGCCGCCTTGGCCAGGGAAAAGGGACTGCTTTTGGCTGTTGACAATACGTTTGCCACGCCCTATCTCCAATTGCCGTTGGATCTTGGAGCAGACATCGTTATGCACTCTGCCACCAAATATTTGGGAGGACATAGTGATGTGGTCGTAGGGGCCCTGGTGGTCAAGGACAAGGAATTGGCAGATCAACTTTACTTTATCCAAAATGCCAGTGGGGCGGTATGTGGGCCTATGGATAGTTTTTTAACGCTCCGCGGCATCAAGACCCTGCATGTGCGTATGCAGCGCCATTGTGAAAACGGAAGGGCCATTGCAAAATATTTGCGAAACCACCCCAAGATTGAAAAAGTATATTGGCCCGGATTTGATGACCATCCCAACCACGACATCGCCAAAGACCAAATGAACGATTTTGGCGGGATGATTTCCTTTGTGCCCAAGGGAGGCACTTATAAAGAGGCGGTAAAGATTGTAGAAAGATTAAAGGTGTTCACCTTGGCAGAATCCTTGGGTGGGGTAGAGAGTTTGGCAGGCCACCCGGCCAGCATGACCCATGCGAGCATACCCAAAGAAGAACGGGAGAAGAGTGGTGTTGTTGATGGACTTGTGCGTTTAAGTGTTGGTATTGAGGATGTTAACGACTTGCTGGCAGATTTGGAACAGGCAATGGAACCCTAATATTGCAAAATCTCTAAAATTTCCTCGATAAATTGAATTAATGGCATAATTTTGCCTTCCAATTGATAATTTAACTAAAACCACCCTTTTTAGAGGGTTTCAATTAACAGTTTATCATCCTTTTATGGAAGCAAAAATCAAAGCGTTTATGGATGAGGTCAAGACCAGAAACGGTCACGAACCAGAATTCATCCAAGCGGTCCAGGAAGTGGCCGAAACAGTAATCCCTTACATAGCAAGTAAAGAAATTTACAGCGGGAAGAATATATTGCTCCGCATGGTTGAGCCCGAACGTTTGATATCGTTCAGAGTGGCGTGGGTAGACGATGAAGGGGAAATACATGTGAACCGGGGCTATCGAATTCAGATGAACTCTGCCATTGGTCCCTACAAGGGGGGGCTACGTTTTCACCCAACGGTAAATGCAAGTGTGCTTAAGTTTTTGGCCTTTGAACAAGTGTTCAAAAACAGTTTGACCACCTTGCCCATGGGCGGTGGTAAAGGAGGGTCTGATTTTGACCCCAAAGGAAAATCAGATGATGAGATCATGCGTTTTTGTCATGCTTTTATGAACGAGTTATCCCGCCATATTGGCCCAAATACCGATGTGCCCGCTGGGGACATTGGCGTAGGGGCACGTGAGATTGGTTTTCTCTTTGGCAAGTACAAGAAAATTAGAAACGAGTTTACGGGTGTATTGACCGGTAAGGGGATCTCTTGGGGCGGATCATTGATCCGGCCAGAGGCAACAGGTTATGGCACCGTTTACTTTGCAGACAGTATGCTGCAAACAAAAAACGATTCTTTTGAAGGTAAGAATGTCGTCATTTCAGGGTCGGGAAATGTGGCGCAATTCGCCGCTGAAAAAGTGTTGCAATTGGGTGGCAAAGTATTGACCCTTTCCGACTCTGGCGGCTACATTTATGACAAAGACGGTGTTGATGAAGAAAAACTGGCCTGGGTGATGGATTTGAAAAACAATCGCCGAGGGCGTATTTCTGAATATGCCGATAAATACGGTAGCGCAACCTACCACAAAGGAAAAACTCCTTGGGAGGTTGTTTGTGATGTGGCGTTACCCTGTGCCACCCAAAACGAATTGGGCGGTGATGATGCCGCAACCCTTCTGAAAAACGGCTGTATTGCCGTGGCCGAAGGGGCCAACATGCCATCTACACCAGAAGCGATCCACGCCTTTCATGAAGCAAAAATACTGTTTGCACCAGGGAAAGCCTCCAATGCAGGAGGTGTGGCCACCTCTGGACTGGAAATGTCGCAAAACTCTTTGCGTATCAGTTGGACCCGGGAAGAGGTTGACGAACGTTTAAAAGGCATCATGAACGATATTCACAATTCCTGTATCGAATTTGGTATGGAAGAAGGCGGCTATTGCAATTATGTAAAAGGGGCAAACATTGCCGGCTTTGTAAAGGTTGCCGATGCCATGCTGGCGCAGGGAGTGATTTAAGTGTTTAGAATTACAGTTGGGCAGTGAACCGATGGGTTTGATCATATAAGATTAACTTTACTGTTCACTGCTTATTTTTGACTGTAAACTAAGAAATGGAGCTCACCACCAAAGCCATTGTGCTTTCGTCCTTAAAGTATGGGGACACAAGTCTTATTGTAAGGGCATTCACCGAAGCGGAAGGGTTAAAATCGTATCTGCTCAAAGGGGTTCTTTCATCAAAAAGGGGAAAGTTGAAGGCCGCACTTTTTCAACCCTTGACCCAATTGGAATTAGTGGCCAGGCATAAGAACAAGGGTACTTTGGAAAGCATCCGTGAGGCAAAAGTGGCCTATCCGTACACAAGCTTACATAGCGATATTGTCAAGAACGCCGTGGTGCTGTTCTTGGCAGAGGTATTGTCTAATTCCATTCAGGAGGAACAGCAGGACCAATCATTGTACAACTATATGGAATACGGTCTTATTTGGCTGGATTCCAATGCCTCGATTACCAATTTTCATCTGTTGTTCCTGATCAATTTGACCAAATATTTGGGGTTTTACCCAGATGATTCAAACACCCATGGAAACTATTTTGATCTGCTAGAAGGATGTTTCCATACAGTACCCAGTTTAAATCCACTTATCGAAAATGAGGCGGCAAACGTATTAAAACGCTTTTTGGGCATAAATTTTGATGCGTTAATTGGAATCAAAACAACGAAACAACAGCGTTTGGAGTTGCTGAACAAATGGGTTCTATACTTTGAGCTACATTTGCAGGGCTTCAAAAAACCGAAGTCTCTTGCGGTTTTGAATGCTGTTTTTGAATAATATGCGCCTAGTAACCACTATTGTTGTTTTCTTGGTCCTTGTGGGTCAGGGCCTTGCCCAAGAGGTGACCCTGTTGGATGGTGATTCTGGTCATCCTGTGGTGAACGCCATCCTGTACAATACGGACAAGAGCAAGACGACGATAACCGACTTTAACGGGCTGTGCAACCTCTCGATCTTTGGAAGAAACGAACGCATCTTTATATCACATTTGAGCTACGAACCCATACGGAGCACCAGGGCAAAAATTGCCGCCAAGGGAAACAAGGTCTACATGACCATGAAGGCCGAGCAATTGAACGAGGTGGTCATGTCCATCTCAAAATGGCAGCAACAACGAAAGGATGTGCCCCAAAAGATAGCCTCGATCAATGCGCAGAGTATTGTCTTTGCCAATCCGCAGACCGCTGCCGATCTTCTGCAGAGCAGCGGAAAGGTATTTGTGCAAAAGAGTCAGATGGGTGGTGGTAGCCCCATGATCCGGGGTTTTGCCACCAATAGGGTTTTGCTTTCTGTGGACGGGGTACGTATGAACAATGCCATTTTTAGGGGTGGAAACATTCAAAATGTAATCTCAATAGATCCTTTTACGGTCAAGAACACTGAAATCATTTTTGGCCCCGGTTCGGTGATATACGGAAGCGATGCCATTGGCGGGGTCATGAACTTTTTTACCAAGGATCCCCGTTTTTCATACACAGATAGCTTGGCGATTTCCGGCAGTACGGCCTACCGTTTTTCTTCGGCAAATTCGGAAAACACCCTGCATATGGGTGTAAACTTGGGGCACCAGACCTGGGCTTCATATAGCAGTTTCTCCTATAACAATTTTGGCGATCTGGTCATGGGATCCCATGGGCCGGAGTCCTATCTGCGGGATTTTTATGCCATACGGCAGGATGGACAAGATGTTTTGGCGAACAATGACGACCCCAAAAAACAGCTGTCTTCCGGCTATGACCAAATAAACTTTTTGCAAAAATTCAAGTACAAACCCAACAACAATTGGCAGTATGACCTTGGGCTGTATTATTCCGAGACTTCAGATTATGCGCGTTACGACCGATTGATACGCCCCAACAATTCCGATGATGGCCTGCGCCATGCGGAATGGTATTATGGTCCACAAAAATGGTTCATGGTCAATAGTCGAATCACAAAGAAGGGAAAGAATAGGTTTTATGATGGTGTTAAGTTGAATACAGCCTACCAGTTTTTTGAAGAGAGCCGCCATAATCGGGGTTTTGGCGATGTGTACCGCAATAGTAACCGGGAACAGGTCAATGCACTTTCCGTCAACCTGGATTTTGAAAACAAACGGATCGGGGATTTAAGGATGTACTATGGGGCGGAGTATATTTTCAACAAGATTGATTCCCAGGGAACCCAAGTGAACATTGACACTGGAGCAAAGAACGGTATCGCATCCCGATATCCAGATGGGGCCACATGGCAGACGTTTGCTGGTTATTGGAACGCGGAGTATAGGTACCGCCCCAATTTCACTTTCCTTTCAGGAGTTCGGTATAGCCAAGTCTGGGTAGATGCCGATTTTGATGACAGCTATTATCAGTTTCCGTTTGAAGAAGCCGATTTAATAACGGGTGCCCTCACCGGAAGCCTGGGATTTAGCTGGTTCCCTAAGGAGAATTTGCAGCTTACCCTTAACGGCTCCACCGGTTTTCGAGCTCCCAATATTGACGACACGGGAAAGATTTTTGACTCGGAACCCGGTGCGGTGGTCGTGCCAAATCCGGAATTGGAACCCGAATATGCATACAACGTAGATTTTGGAATCAGAAAAAACTTCAGCGATAAAATAGTGTTCAAGGCCTCTGCCTACTATACCTATTTGGTCGATGCCTTGGTAAGGCGTGATTATACCTTTAATGGCTATTCAGAGATTGATTACCAGGGCGAGTTGAGCCAGGTCCAAGCCATACAGAATGCAGCCAAGTCCTATGTGTACGGATTTGAATTTGGCCTTGAGGCATTTATGCATGAAAACTGGTCGTTTTTGGGAAACCTGACCTTGACCGAAGGCATTGAAGAAGACGAAGATGGTACCGATACGCCCGCCAGACATGCAGCCCCAACCTTTGCCGATGCCCATTTAATATACAAGGACGATAAGCTGAAGGCTGATCTTTTCCTGAATTATAACGGCGAAGTTTCGGCAAATGATCTGGCACTCTCCGAACGGGCCAAAACCTATATTTATGCCTCAGATGCCAACGGAAACCCGTTTTCCCCTTCTTGGTATACGTTAAACTTCCGCTTAAACTACCAAGTGACCAATGCGTTGGTGCTCAATTTGGCCTTGGAGAACATCACCGACCAACGGTACAGAACCTATTCTTCTGGTATTGTGGCCCCAGGAACAAATCTAGTATTGGGATTGGGTTATCGCTTTTAAAGAAAGTTAAGGCCATAATATGGGTCTTTCTGGCCGAAAAAACCAAAGGTTTGCGTCTAAATTTTTAATTTTGCGAACTTTAATTTGGAAGCCTAGGCATTATGAAGTTTGTGGAATATAAGGGACTTGACCTTCCCAAGGTAGCGGAAGAGGTACTCGATTTCTGGAAAAGGGAAGAAATCTTTGCAAAAAGTATTTCGTCCCGTGAAGGAATGGAGAATTACGTATTTTATGAAGGACCGCCTTCTGCAAACGGTATGCCCGGCATTCACCACGTCATGGCACGCACCATTAAGGATATCTTTCCGCGCTATAAGACCATGAAGGGTTTTCAGGTAAAGCGCAAGGCCGGTTGGGATACCCATGGTTTGCCCATAGAATTGGGCGTTGAAAAAGAACTGGGCATAACCAAGGAAGATATTGGCACCAAAATTTCCATAGAGGAATATAACGAGGCTTGTAAAAAAGCGGTCATGCGTTATACCGATGTTTGGGAGGACATGACCGAGAAGGTAGGGTATTGGGCAGATATGGACGACCCGTACATCACCTACAAAAGCAAATATATGGAGACGGTCTGGTGGCTCCTGAAACAGATTTACGACAAAGGGCTCATCTATAAGGGCTACACCATACAACCCTATTCCCCAAAGGCAGGAACTGGCCTCAGTTCCCATGAGTTGAATCAGCCGGGAACCTACCAAGATGTGACCGATACCACGGTCACCGCACAGTTCAAGGCCAAAAAAGAAACATTGCCAGATGTTTTTAAGGATGTTGATGGGGATATTTATTTCTTGGCTTGGACAACCACACCATGGACCCTGCCTTCCAATACTGCTTTGACCGTTGGGCCCAAGATTGACTATGTTTTGGTGCAAACCTTCAATCAGTACACCTTTGAGCCCATAAAGGTGGTTTTGGCAAAGGCCTTGGTGGACAAACAATTCTCAGGAAAGTTTTTTGAATCTGAATCCGAGGATGATTTTGCTTCTTTTGAAGAGGGAGCCAAAAAAATTCCGTTTAAGATTGTATCGGAGATCAAAGGTAAAAATCTGGTGGGCAGTAAGTTTGAGCAACTCATAGACTATGTTCAGCCCTATCAAAACCCTGAAAACGCTTTTAGGGTCATTGCCGGCGATTTTGTGACCACCGAGGACGGTACGGGAATCGTGCATACGGCCCCTACCTTTGGGGCAGATGATGCCATGGTGGCCAAGCAGGCCAATCCGCCAGTACCCCCAATGTTGGTCTTGGATGACATTAATAATCCGGTGCCATTGGTGGATCTTCAGGGGAAATTCCGTCCAGAATTAAGGGAATTTGGAGGCAAATACGTAAAGAACGAATACTATGCCGATGGCGAAGCTCCCGATAAATCTGTAGATGTTGAAATTGCCATCAAACTCAAAATAGAGAACAAGGCCTTTAAGGTTGAGAAATATGTGCACAGCTATCCAAATTGCTGGCGTACGGACAAACCCATTTTGTACTACCCGCTTGATTCTTGGTTCATAGAAATAACCAAGGTGCGCGACCGCATGTACGAACTCAACCAAAGCATTAACTGGAAACCAAAATCCACCGGCGAGGGCCGTTTTGGCAATTGGTTGGCCAATGCCAATGATTGGAACCTTTCCCGTTCCCGGTATTGGGGCATTCCCTTGCCGATCTGGCGCACCGAGGACGGTAAAGAAGCGATGATCATGGGTTCGGTAGCGGAACTAAAAACGGAGATGGCCAAAGCGGTGGACGCTGGATTCATGAAAAAGGACATCTTTGCCGATTTTGTGGTGGGCGATATGAGTGAGGCGAACTATGAAAAAATAGACCTGCACAAAAACATTGTGGATCAAATTGTTTTGGTGTCCCCATCAGGAAAACCCATGAAGCGGGAGACCGATTTGATTGATGTGTGGTTCGATAGCGGCTCCATGCCCTATGCCCAATGGCACTACCCCTTTGAAAACAAGGGATTGATCGATAACAACGAGGCTTTCCCCGCAAATTTTATCGCAGAGGGGGTAGACCAGACCCGTGGTTGGTTCTACACCTTGCACGCCATTGCTACCTTGGTCTTTGATAGCGTTTCCTATAAAAATGTGGTCTCCAACGGATTGGTTTTGGACAAGGACGGAAAAAAAATGTCCAAGCGTTTGGGCAATGCCGTTGATCCGTTCAAGACCATGGAAGAGCATGGGGCAGATGCCACCCGCTGGTACCTGATATCCAATGCCAACCCATGGGACAATCTAAAGTTTGATATTGAAGGGGTGGCCGAGGTTAAGCGCAAGTTCTTTGGAACCTTGTACAACACCTATTCTTTCTTTGCGCTCTATGCCAATATAGATGGGTTTACCTATGCCGAAGATGACATTGCGCTTGCGGAGAGACCAGAATTGGACCAATGGATCCTCTCGGAACTCAACACCCTGACAAAATGGGTAGATGAGGCCTATGCCGATTACGAACCCACCAAGGCGGCACGGGCCATTTCAGACTTTGTCCAGGAAAACCTGAGCAATTGGTACGTACGATTGAGCAGGAGGCGGTTCTGGAAAGGAGATTACCAACAGGACAAGATATCGGCCTATCAGACATTGTACCATTGCCTGTTGACCACCGCCAAATTAATGGCACCCATTTCTCCCTTCTTTGCGGAAAGGCTTTACAAGGATTTGAATGCTGCAACACAAAAAGAGCGATCAGAAAGTATCCACTTGGCAGATTTCCCTGTTTTTGATGGTTCTTTTGTGAACGGGGCATTGGAAGAAAAAATGCAGACCGCGCAAAAAATATCCTCTTTGGTACTTTCCATTCGGCAGAAGGAAAAGATAAAAGTCCGCCAGCCCTTAAAAAGGGTCATGATCCCGGTTTTGAACGAACATCAAAGGGAAACCATAGCATTGGTATCCGAATTGATCAAGTCTGAGGTGAATGTCAAGAAAATTGAGTTGATGGATGATGCTTCGGGAATTTTGGTGAAGCAGATCAAGCCAAATTTTAAGGTCTTGGGGCCAAAATACGGTAAGGAAATGAAGCAGATTGCGGCGGAAATTTCTAAATTGACACAGGAAGATATCGCCAAAATTGAACAAAAAGGAGAAATTTATCTTGATTTGGATAATAAAAACATTAAATTACAGTTTGCAGATGTTGAAATCACTTCCCAAGATATAGAGGGATGGCTGGTGGCCAGCTCTGGGCCTTTGACCGTTGCATTGGATATTACCATAGACGAAGAACTTAAAAAAGAGGGCATTGCAAGAGAATTGGTGAACCGAATCCAAAATTTGAGAAAAGAATCTGGGTTAGAGGTGACGGATAAGATTGATTTGCGAATTCAAAAGGATGGCTATGTCGAAGAGGCCATTGCCAGTAACGAGAGCTATTTAAAGAGCGAAACTCTAACAGCGGAACTCGTTTTGGAAGAAAAGTTGGATGGTGGAACAGAGGTGAGCTTCGACAATGTGAACACAAAATTGTTGATTAAAAAACATTGAAAAATGGCAGAAGATTTAAAAGTCAGGTATTCTGATGCTGATTTGAACAAGTTCAAAACCATCATCGAGGAAAAAATAGAAAAAGCACAACGCCACTTAGAGCTTTTACGAAGCTCGTATATGAATGATGGCAACAATGGTACGGATGATACCTCGCCTACCTTTAAGGCCTTTGAGGAAGGTTCGGAGACCATGAGTAAAGAAGCCAATACCCAATTGGCCATACGCCAGGAAAAGTTTATTAGAGACTTAAAGAACGCCCTCTTGCGTATAGAGAACAAAACCTATGGCATTTGCCGTGTTACGGGCAAGCTGATCAACAAAGAACGGTTAAAGTTGGTGCCCCATGCTACCTTGAGCATAGAAGCCAAAAACATGCAGAAGTAATTTCTTTCTTGAGAACCCTTTGGTTTTTTATGGGAATACTGCCATTTGGGCTTCACGGCCTTCTTGGTCAAGAACTGGTCAAAACTATTGCGGTCAGTCCAAAAATCCAGAGCGTTTTACTAGACACGGAATACTGCTACGCTATTGAAATACATACCGATAAGGTGCGTGAACTTACCGTGGAGGCCAAGATAGAGGACGAATCACAGAAAAGCCTATCCATAACCATAGCGGAGGAGGAAGACAACCTTTTGTTGGGCATAGCGCCACTCAGGGGTAATTGGCGCCCCAGTGTTAAGTTGAAAGCCCTAAAGTCAGCTTCGATAACGTTAAAAGTGACAGTTCCGGATAATTTGGATGTCCAGCTTTTTGGTGTAAGCACCCATGTTCGAGCTGGTGGGGGATACCATACGTTAAAAGTTACCTTGGCAGATGGCAATTGCACCTTGGACAATGTTCTTGGGAAAACAAGGGTGCAGACGCAAAGCGGGGCTATTATCGTGAACGCCAATGCCGGAATAATAGATGCCCAAACCTCCTATGGCAAAGTTTTTATGCAAGAACTACCCAAGGGAGATGCTTCTTATGATTTGCAATCGGTTAAGGGTAATATCTATGTAAACAGAACCGATTAATATGGCTATTTTTGCCACATTTAAGAATAAACAATGAACTTCAAAAAGGCGTTGTCGCTAATTGTTTTGGTTTTACTGATAGACCAAATCAGTAAGATATACATCAAAACCCATTTTGCCCTTCAAGACAGTGTAGAGGTCTTTAGCTGGTTTAAAATTCTTTTTATTGAAAACGAAGGGGCTGCTTGGGGGACCAAGCTCAGTGATCTTTTGCCAATTTCTGAATCTTCGGGAAAACTTTTCCTGTCCATTTTTCGGTTGTTTGCCATTGGGGGTATTGGTTATTGGTTGTATGATATTGTCAGGAAAAAATCTCCCAAGGTGTTGGTCATTGCGGTATCGCTCATCTTTGCCGGGGCATTGGGCAACATTATAGATTCCTTGTTCTACGGACTTATCTTTGATGATAGCTATGGCAAGGTAGCGACCCTGTTCCCAGAGCAACCCTATGGCAAGCTTTTTTATGGGAAGGTAGTGGATATGCTCCATTTTCCATTGATAGCTACCACATGGCCAGAATGGGTGCCCTTTTTTGGTGGGAAACAATTTAGCTTTTTTGACCCTATTTTCAACATAGCCGATTCGGCTATAAGTATCGGGGTAGGCGTATTGATATTTTTTAACAAAAAAGCCTTTGCAAAGCCCGAAGCTCAAAACGCATAGACGTTCTCGGGGGTCACACCATAATTTAGGGGAACATCATTTTCATTGACATCCTTGATGGTATCGATTGGCTCAAAAAAAGAAAGCCCGATTTTAACAACATCGGGACGGCATTTTTCCAAAAACCGATCGTAAAACCCCTTTCCATAACCAACCCTGTTGCCCATGAGGTCAAAGGCCAACAACGGCACAAAGACAACATCCATTTTTTCTTCGGGAATTTCAATGCCTTCCAAAGGTTCTGGAATGTTCCATTTGTTGGAGTGTAGGGTGGTGTTGTCTGTGAGTAGGAAATGCGAGAGTCCATTGGTTCCATTGACCTTGGGGACAATGATATTTTTGTCTTTTCCCTGTAGGACGGATAGTAGGGGTTCGGTGTCTACCTCCCTTTTTTCCTTGATGGATAGAAAGATATGAAAAAAAGAAAATTCCCAAATGGGCAAACCAATGACGTTGTTGGAAATTTTTATGCTGTAATCAAAAAGGGAATCAGAATTAAGTAGGTCTCTTTTTTTTCTGAATACTTTTCTCAGTTCATGCTTCAACATCCAAAATGTTGATTTAAGATATAGGGGGAATTTAAAAAATTAGTCTCTGGATGATACTGCAAAATAAATTTTAAAAAACAGCATCAAGACAAGGTACATTCCCAAAACAATCAAATAATTCTCCATTTTATTACCTTTATTTAATATTAAAAGTACAAATTATATACGTATAAAATCCACCAACGGTTCTTTTTTTCCGCCCAAATACACAATTTTAGCATTTTTTGTGATTTTGGCCATTTGGTGTTTGCGTTAAGTTAACGTTATCAATGATTTGGAAGGCGATACTTTTAATGCCCCGACCAAAGAATTATTTTTACAGAACGGTTGGGGACGATTCACGAACAAGTACCAACTTTGTGATAGTTTTATTTCTAAAGAATTGCAGTTTACCATGTCAGATGTGACGGTTCAGGTTCAAATAAGCACACTGCCAAATTCCCCTGGGGTATATCAATTTTTTGATACAGAGGGCAAGTTGCTCTATGTGGGCAAGGCAAAAAACCTCAAAAAAAGGGTGTCATCATACTTCACCAAAAAGCAGGTGAATGGGAAGACCAGGGTTTTGGTAAAAAAAATTGTTAAGGTCTTGCCCATTGTCGTAGACAATGAATCTGATGCGTTGTTGTTGGAGAACAGTCTTATAAAAAAACACCAGCCACGCTACAATGTTATGCTGCGGGATGACAAGACCTACCCGTGGATCTGCATCAAGAAGGAGCGGTTTCCAAGAATCTTCTCAACACGGAAATTGATTACAGATGGTTCGGAATATTATGGGCCCTACACCAGTGTTCGTACCGTACGAACCTTGCTCGATTTGATAAAGAGTGTCTATTCCATCCGCACCTGTAATTATGACCTCTCCCAGGAGAAGATCGGGGCATCAAAGTACAAGGTCTGTCTGGAGTATCATTTGGGCAATTGCATGGGCCCATGCGAGGGGTGGCAGTCCCAAGCGGAGTATGACCAACAGATAGAGGACGTCCGTCAAATCCTGAAAGGCAATTTCAAGAGTTCCCTGAATTATTTTAGGCATCAAATGAAGAGCCATGCAGAAAAACTGGAATTTGAAGCGGCAGAAAAGATCAAGAATAAGATTGAGGTGCTCGAGAATTACCAATCAAAATCGACCATTGTAAATCCTAAGATCAGTAATGTGGATGTCTTTACCATAGTTTCTGATGAGACACATGCCTATGTAAACTTTTTACAGCTTTCCTTTGGGGCAATTACCCGTTCCCATACCATGGAAATTAAAAAGAAGCTTGATGAAACCGATGAGGAACTGTTGCAGTTGGCCATAACGGAGCTAAGACAACGGTTTACCTCGGAATCAAGGGAGATCTACCTTCAATTTGAGATTGGGTTGCCCGTAAGTGTTAAGATGACCATTCCTAAATTGGGCGACAAAAAGAAACTGATAGACCTTTCCTTGCAGAATGCCAAGGTGTTTCGCCTGGAACGGTTCAAGCAAATTAAGATTACCGATCCCGATCGGCACACCAAACGCATAATGGCGCAGATGAAGGCAGATTTGAGACTTTCTCTGGAGCCCAGGCACATAGAGTGCTTTGATAATTCCAATATTCAAGGGTCAAATCCTGTGGCGGCCTGTGTGGTTTTTAAGGATGGGAAACCCGCTAAAAAGGAGTACCGGCATTTTAACATAAAAACGGTGATGGGTCCCGATGATTTTGCCTCCATGGAAGAAGTGGTCCTTAGAAGATACAAGCGCTTGCTCAATGAGGATCGGCCCCTGCCCCAATTAATCGTCATAGACGGAGGTAAAGGACAGCTTTCATCGGCCTTAAAAAGTGTGGAGGTGTTGGGACTAAGGGGCAAAATAGCCATCATAGGTATAGCAAAGCGGTTGGAGGAAATCTATTTCCCAGACGATTCCATCCCCCTGTATTTGGATAAAAAGTCCGAAACCTTGAAAATTATCCAACAATTGCGCAACGAGGCACACCGGTTTGGCATCTCATTTCACAGAAACAAAAGAAGTAAGGCGGCCATTAACACCGAATTGGAAAACATTGAGGGAATCGGAGAAAAAACGGCGGAACAACTCCTTAAAAAATTTAAGTCGTTAAAACGGATACAAGAGGCATCTATTGATAATTTAGCAGAAGTGGTAGGAATGTCCAAAGCAAAGAAAGTATATGGGTCTTTTCATTGAAACTAACCGGATTTACATCGTATTCACGATTCTTGCCCTATTGGCGGGCAAAGTGTCCACCTTTGCACAGGAAGAGCCCAAGATAGGATTGGTTTTAAGTGGGGGCGGGGCCAAGGGAATGGCCCATATAGGGGCCCTGAAAGTGATTGAGGAAGCTGGAATAAAAATAGATTATGTGGGCGGCACCAGTATGGGGGCAATTATCGGGGGCTTATACGCCGCTGGGTATACGGCCAACCAATTGGACTCCATTTTCAGGAATACGAATTTGGGAGAATTGATCCAGGACAATGTACCCCGTGGCGCCAAAAATTTTTACGAGAAAGAAGACTCGGAACGCTATGCCCTGTCATTGCCCTTTGATGATTTTAAGGTCAGTTTTCCAGCAGGGATTTCCACCGGGCAGAACATCTATAACCAGTTTGTGCAATTGTTGTACCATGTTAAGGAAGTAAATGATTTTAATGATTTGTCCATTCCTTTTGTATGTATAGCCACCAATATAGAAACTGGGGAACCCGTGGTGATGAACAGAGGGTACTTGCCAGAGGCCATCATGGCAAGCGGTACCTTGCCCTCCCTGTTTGAACCCACTGAGATTGATGAACAGGTATTGATTGATGGCGGGGTGGTGAACAATTATCCCATTGACCAGGTTAGGGCATTGGGGGCTGATTTTGTTATTGGGGTAGATGTTCAGGACGCCTTGGCCAAACGGGAATCACTTTCCTCGGCCACAGATATTTTGCTGCAGATCAACAATTACCGAACCGTAAGGGATATGATCCTAAAAAAGGGGCAAACCGATATTTATATAAAACCCGACATTGAGGCATATACAGTAATTGATTTTGAAAAGACGGACGAAATAATTGATGTTGGCAGCAAGGCCGCTGAAGCATTGATGGACGATTTAAAAGCATTGGCCACAAGGCAATCCAAGGGGAAAAATGTAAGAA
Organism: Croceivirga sp.; assembly: GCA_965230555.1. Taxonomy (GTDB): domain Bacteria; phylum Bacteroidota; class Bacteroidia; order Flavobacteriales; family Flavobacteriaceae; genus Croceivirga. The sequence goes on along the minus strand of OZ246014.1, from coordinate 386,053 downwards.
AGCCGCAAACAATTCCAGACAGCTTGACCATTAATAGATTGATTATAGAGGGAAACGAAAGGTATTCCAGAGGATATATCAAGGGAATGTTGCGATTTAATATTGGGGACAAAATTTCATTTGGGAACCTGAGACAGGGCATGAACAATTTGGCGGCCACGGAAAACTTTAATGCCATTCGGTATCAGTTGGTCTCTAACGGATTGGGAACCGATCTGGTTTTAAAACTAATGGAAAAACCCAATAGGCTATACCTTAAGGTCGGGGCACATTTTGACGATTTGTTCAAAAGCGCCGCACTTCTCAATTTAACCAGAAAGAACTTGCTGCTCAAAGATGATGTGGCATCATTTGATATCATTTTGGGGGACCATGTCCGTTATGATGTGCAATATTATGTGGACAAGGGTACGTATTGGAGTTTTGGTATAAACTCTTCTTTTGCCGATTTGGATGAGGAGATTGATTTTAGACTGATCAATGACAACTTCCAAACGGAAAGCGCTGTGAACATCAATACGATCAACCTCGATTTTTCTGACTGGACCAACCAAATTTACTTGCAGACACTGCTTAGGGAAGAATTTGCCTTGACCCTTGGGGTGGAGCATAAGCTGTTGCGCTTCAGTACCAGAACGTTTGGGGAGCAGAATCTGCAGCAGAACACAACATCATCCAGAACCTTTTTTGAGAACAGTAACTATTATAGTGCGTATGGCAAGCTTAAGTTGGACACCTATGATGATCGTTACTTTCCCAGTTCGGGTCTGCTTTTTGACGGGGATTTCCATTTGTACCTGTTCTCTTCGGACTTTAATCAAAATTTCAGGGAGTTTTCCGTAGCCAAGGCCCGTATGGGCAGTGCTTTTGGGATATTGCCGAGACTATCACTTAACTTGGAGACCGAGGGCGGCTTTAAGCTCGGCACTTCAGATGTTACTTCCTTTGATTTTGTTTTAGGAGGCTTCGGTAGCCGACAGATCAACAATCTGGTTCCCTTTTTGGGCTACGATTTTTTGTCATTGCCAGGGAACAGTTACGTAAAGGCGTATTCTAGGCTCGATTATGAAATTGCACCAAAGAACCATTTGCTCTTTATGGCCAATGCAGCCAATGTTGAGGATGATATTTTTAGGACTGGGGAGTGGTTTACCAGTCCCGACTATTGGGGATATGGTGTTGGGTTTGGTCTGGAGTCCTTTATTGGCCCAATGCAACTCTTGTATTCCTACACCCCGGATACCAAGAGCAGCGAAGTCTTTATAAGTATTGGCTATTGGTTCTAAAGGGGTTAGATTTCCCAAAAAAATATTAAAACGACCTTTTTAAGCGTTAAAGTGGGTTAAAAAGTACTTGAATTGTATTAGCTGATGTATCTTTATGTTGTCGAAGGGGTGGTTCCCTGAGACAGACTTTAAAGTATTGGTTTTTCATAATTTAAAGTTTGGTTGGTTATTTGAAAAAAACCCCGATGAACACTCATCGGGGCTTTTTTTGCACAACACTTTTGGAACAAGATTTGTTTAAGTAATTGTAAAAATTAGGTGTTGGTTATTGAATTTGATAATTTTAACTCCGATTTCAATGCTATGAAAAAGATTGTGTTGTGCTTATTTCTCTTGTGTTCCCTTGGGGTTCTTTCCCAACAGGCCAAGGCATTTAAATCTGGGGAGTGGCTCAAATACAGAATCCATTATGGGATTTTAAATGCAAGCTATGCAACCCTGCACCTATCTTCTGAGGAGATTGACAGCATACCTGTTTACCATGCAGTTGGTAAAGGAAAGACGACCGGTTTTGCCAGTCTATTCTTTAAGGTAGATGATACCTATGAGAGTTATTTTGGCAGGCATGATGGCAGACCCTATAAGTTTTTAAGGGATGTTTATGAGGGCGGATATACCAAGAACATTGAGATTGACTTTGATTACGATAAAGATGTTGCCGTCTTAAAGGACAATAAAAATGACAAACGATTTGATATCCCCGTCCACGACAAGATCCAAGACATTATTTCGGCTTCCTATGCCTTAAGGAATACTGTTGATGTGGGAGATCTTAAAGAAGGGGAGAGTATTGATATGGATATGCTCTTTGATGATGATGGTATATACAGGTTCCGACTAAAATATTTGGGAAAAGATATCATCCGTTCCAAGTATGGCAAGGTAGAATGTCTTAAATTTAGGCCTTTGGTGCAATCGGGCAGGGTGTTCAAGGAAGAAGAAAGTTTAACCCTTTGGGTGTCCAACGATCTTAACAAGATTCCTGTTCGCATTAAGGCAGATTTGGCCGTAGGGTCGTTAAAGGCCGATCTGGATGGCTTCAACGGCCTAAGAAACCAGTTTAAGATAATCATGAATTGATAGATGGACAAGGATGAGCGCATTGCGTCCCAAATCAAAAAGCTTGAAGAAAAGTATAAAAATTCCGGTCAGGACCTCAGTTCTTATTTAGACGGACTACTCTATCAGCGATACCTTACCTATTGGGACTATATTCATTTAGATACCCTGTTGAGCATACAGGTACCAAGGACCCATTTTCCCGATGAGGAGATTTTTATCATGTACCACCAAATTACCGAACTGTATTTTAAGCTCATTTTACATGAGGAAAAACAGTTGGCAGATGATAAATCGCAAAATCTTCAATTTTTCATTGAAAAAGTCTCTCGAATCAATACATATTTTAAGGCGTTGATTTCCTCCTTTGACATTATGATCAAGGGTATGGAACGGGAACAATTTCTACGTTATAGGATGGCCCTGTTGCCGGCCAGTGGTTTTCAGTCGGTCCAATTCAGGATGATAGAAATTTATGCCACCCCACTCCACAACCTTGTCCACATTTCTGAGCGGGAACTATTTTCTGGAGATGAGGCCATAGAGGAATTGTACGAGCACATGTATTGGAAAAAAGGGGCCACAGATATAAAAACTGGAGAGAAGACCTTGACCTTAAAGCAGTTTGAGTATCGCTATACCCCAAGATTGGTGCGAATAGCCAAGCAAATAAAAGATCAGACCATTTATCATAAGTATTTGGGGTTACCCGACGCCTCTAAAAATGATAAGAACCTGATCAAGGCCCTTAAGGACCTGGACATGAACGCCAATGTCAACTGGCCCTTGATGCACATGGGCTCTGCCCATAGGTATTTGGCCAAGGATAAGGACGCAATAGACGCCACCGGGGGTACCAATTGGAAAGACTATCTGCCGCCAAGTTTTCAAAAAGTAATATTTTTTCCAAATTTGTATTCCGAAAAGGAGTTGGAAGAATGGGGCAAGCAATGGGTTGACCACACTTTTAATCCGGTTAAACAGTAAGAAAGACAATAATGCATAAAATTTGGGGCGCACTTCTGGTATTGGTATTGTTGGCATCCTGTAAGGAAGGCAAACAAGAACCCGGAATGGACGTCTTGGCCGATATTCCTCTACAAGAACCGACCATTACACATTTTGGTTTTGATTTTGAAGAATTTGAAGTGGTCACGGATACCGTAAAAAATGGGGATAGTTTTGGCCAACTCATGCTTAAGAACCGTGCGGACTATAACAAGGTGATCAATATTGCCGAAAATTACAGGGACACCTTTGATGTTCGTAAGATAAAGGTTGGGAAACCCTATTTCATATTAAACTCCAAAGATTCCCTCCAACAAGCTCAGGTATTTATATACCAAAATGACAAGATCAACTATACTGTGGTAGACTTTAGGGATTCCGCTAGGGCTTATACCAGCAAAAAAGAGGTAAGATTAATGGAGCGTGAAGTGGGCGGGGCCATAGACGACCCACTTTCCATAGAGTTGGACCGTTTGGGTGTGGACTATGCCATCACCTTAAAGCTATCTGAGATTTATGCTTGGTCGGTAGATTTTTTTAAGTTGGACAAGGGAGATAAGTTCAAGGTGGTCTTTGATGAACGGTACATTAATGATACCATCTACGCCGGGGTGGGCCCCATTAAGGCAGCCTATTTTGAGCACAAGGGAAAACAGGTCTATGCCTTTCCCTTTGTTGCCGATTCCCTGAAGAACATGACCGAGTTTTACGATCAGGAGGGCAATAGCCTAAGGAGTACATTTTTGATGGCCCCTATCAGGTTTGGCAGTTACAGACTTTCTTCCCGGTACAATCTAAGACGAAGGATTGCTTATTACGGCTACAAGGTACGTCCGCACCGGGGTACAGATTATGCCGCACCCATAGGTACCCCCATCATAGCTACGGCAGATGGCACGGTGACAGAATCTACACGCAGGGGAGGTAATGGCAAGTATGTGAAAATAAGGCATAATGGCATGTACAGCACCCAATACCTGCACATGAAGGCCCAGAAGGTAAAAAGAGGGGAGTATGTAAGGCAGGGCGATGTCATTGGCTGGGTAGGAATGACCGGCAATACCGGAGGCCCGCACGTGTGTTACCGTTTTTGGAAAAATGGAGTACAAGTGGATCCGCTTAAACAGAAATTGCCTTCTGCCGAACCTATAAAAGATTCGTTGAAGACAGCATATTTTGAACATATAGAACCACTAAAATTTCAGCTGGATTGCATTGAATACGCAATCCCTGAATCCTTGTTTCAAGAAGAACAACCAATAGACAATCAGCAAAATGACATTACCCAAAATCAATCCAACGACTACCAAAGCTTGGCAAGAACTAAGTGAACATTATCAGCAGACCAAGAATGTTCACCTAAAGGACCTATTTGAAGAGAACCCTCAAAGAGCAACACAATTCTCCATAGCATGGGATGGTTTTTTTGTCGATTATTCAAAGAACAGAATCAATCAAGATACCAAGGAATTGCTTCTTAAGTTGGCAGAGGAACTGCAGTTAAGGCAAGCCATACAAAGCTATTTTGAAGGAGACACCATTAATGAGACCGAGGGCAGGGCCGTTTTGCACACGGCTTTGAGAACGGCTAAGGATTCTAAACTATTGGTGGCAGGCAAAGATGTGGTTGCAGAAGTGTTTCAGGTAAAGGAGCAGATCAAGGCATTTTCCAATGCGGTCATTTCTGGTGAAATGAAAGGATATACCGGAAAACCCTTTACCGATGTGGTGAACATTGGCATAGGGGGTTCGGATTTAGGCCCTGTAATGGTCACGGAGGCGCTAAAATTCTATGAAAACCATCTTAAGGTACATTATGTGAGCAACGTAGACGGTGATCATGTGCATGAAACCCTAAAGGCGCTGAATCCGGAAACGACCTTGTTCATCGTGGTCTCAAAATCGTTCACCACCCAAGAGACCTTGAGCAATGCGCTCACCATTAAAAAATGGTTTTTGGAGCACGCCACAGCGGCAGATGTTGCCAAACACTTTACGGCAGTGTCCACGAATTTAAAAATGATCGATGAGTTTGGCATAGCCCAAGAGAATGTTTTCCCGATGTGGGATTGGGTCGGGGGCCGTTTTTCGCTCTGGAGTGCGGTGGGCCTTTCCATTTCCCTAGCGGTAGGTTATGACAATTTTGAAGCCCTGCTTTCTGGGGCCAATGCTATGGACGATCATTTTAAGGAGACCGATTTTTCAGATAACATTCCCGTTATGTTGGCCCTTTTGAGTGTATGGTACAACAATTTTTTTGGGGCCGAGACCGAGGCTATAATCCCCTATACCCAGTATCTTCACCGTTTGCCGGCATACCTACAGCAGGGGATTATGGAGAGCAACGGTAAAAGTGTGGATAGGATGGGCACCAAGGTCACCTACCAGACCGGAACCATTATCTGGGGGGAACCCGGGACAAACTCACAACACGCCTTTTTTCAGCTCATCCACCAAGGGACCAAATTGATTCCTACAGATTTTATAGGCTTCAAGGAGCCATTGCATGGGGATACCGACCACCACAATAAATTGATGGCCAATTTCTTTGCCCAGACCGAAGCTTTAATGAAGGGCAAAACGGCCGATGAGGTAAGGGAGGAATTGGCATCTTCCGGAAAAACCAAAGAAGCCATCAATGAGTTGGCTCCATTTAAGGTCTTTGAAGGAAACAAGCCCACCACCACCATTTTAATGGATAAGCTTACACCCAAGGCATTGGGTGCCTTGGTGGCTTTGTACGAGCATAAAATATTTGTCCAAGGCCTTATTTGGAATATTTTTAGCTACGATCAATGGGGTGTGGAACTGGGCAAACAGCTTGCCAAAAATATCCTTAAAGACATAGAAAGTTCAGAAATTGGCGATCATGACGGCTCTACATTGAGTCTTCTTGGGAATTTTAAGAAATAGTAAGGAACAATCGTAGAGGGGTTAACACTTTTAATCCTTTGAAAATCAATGTTTTTTAGTGTTAAATTAATGTGAACGGAACGCCTTTGATTTAACCTTCGCTTAATAAAGTTTTGTTAAAATTCAAACACATTTGCAGTGCTAATTTGAACAATTAAACACTGTAAAATGATGAAAAAAATTTACGTATTAATTTCTGCAATTTTGGTCTCTGCAGTATCCTTCGGTCAAGTTACTTTGACAGGTACTGTTCTTGATGCCGAATTGAACGCCCCTCTTCCAGGTGCTACTGTAATGTTGGAAGGAACTAAAATTGGTGCTACTACCGATTTTGATGGAAATTTCTCTTTAGAAGTTACCGAAGCTAGTGGAACACTTATTGTTTCTTACATTGGATTTGCATCTACCTATGTTGAGTTTTCATCAGCTGGTGATCTTGGAACCATTTCTTTGAAGACTGATGCTGAAGAGTTGGAAGGAGTTGTGATTGTGGGTTCAGGTATTATTGACCTTGCTGCTGATAGGAAGACTCCCATTGCTGTATCATCCGTACCGGTTAGGGTTATTCAAGAGAAGATCGGTACCCAAGATGTTACCATGACATTGGCTAACACACCTTCAGTTTATGTGTCAGGACAAGCAGGGGGTTTCGGTGATACCAACATGAGGGTTCGTGGTTTTGATCAAGATAATACGGCTTTCTTGTTGAATGGTCAGCCTATCAATGGTATGGAAGATGGTAGAATGTACTGGTCAAATTGGTCTGGTATGAACGATATTGCCAACGGTGTTCAGATCCAAAGAGGACTTGGTTCTTCAAAATTGGCTATTTCCTCTGTGGGTGGTACGGTCAACTTTGTCACCAAGGCTACTGAAATGAGAGAAGGTGGTTTTGGTTATGGTACTGTTGCCAACAACAACTACGTAAAAACTTCTGTTGGTTACAATACAGGGATTTCTGAGAAAGGTTGGGGATTGAGCGCAATGCTTTCGCACTGGCAAGGTGATGGCTATAACGAAGGTAACTTTGCCCAAGGCCAGACCTATTTTCTTTCCCTAGGGTTTAGACCAAACGATAGTCATAATTTCAACTTTTTGGTTACTGGTGCTCCACAATGGCATGATCAAAACTTTACCAAGCCAATTGAAGATTATTTAACCTATGGCCTGCGTTACAACAATAACTGGGGTACATACAATGGTCAATACAAGACAGAAAGAAGAAACTTTTACCACAAACCAGTTGCCAACTTAAACTGGGACTGGAACATTAGTAGTACTGAAAAACTTTCTACTGTTTTGTATGCTTCTTGGGGCCGTGGAGGCGGAACAGGTAACCGAGGTAATCGTATTAGAACCGAAGAAGGAAGGATCGATTATGATGCCATTTACGCTTATAATTTAGGTGTTGAAAATGGAGCAGGAGGTTATTTTACTGCAGGAGGTGGTTATGTGACTAGAGCTTCGATGAACTTGCACAGTTGGTTTGGTCTGGTGACCAACTTTGAAAAACAATTCTCGGATAATCTATCTTGGAATGTTGGTTTTGATTTAAGGACCTACTATGGAGAGCACTTTAGGGTTGTAGAAGATTTCCATGGGTTGACTTCATGGCAAGAAAACATCCGTTTGCGTGATCAAAACAATGATCACCAAACATATGGAAGTTTTGGCACGTACAAATTTGTAACTGCTACAGATTATGTTCGCGCTGAGCCTTGGGGAGCTACATTTACAAGTGTGGATGAAGACCAAAAGATTGCATATAGCAATGATGAGCGTATCAACTACGGTGGTGTTTTCACTCAGTTGGAATATGCTACCGATACTTTTTCTGCATTCTTTCAAGGATCGATCTCTAACCAATACCACCAAAGATTTGATCACTATCAATATGCCAATCAAGCCCTTATTGATGGCACATCATCTCAGTGGACAGGAGAGCCTTTGCCAAGTGGTATCACAGATGGTGTTGATTCAGAGACGGTAAACAATTTAGGCTACAATGCAAAAGTTGGTTTAAGTTATAAACCTACTACAAACCATGCCTTTTATTTTAACACAGGTTTCTATTCACGCCAACCTTACCATGACAATATTTATTTGAACTTTACAAACCAAATCAACCCATTGACAGAAAATGAGAAGATTTTCGGGTTGGAGCTAGGTTACCAATATGATTCTCCAATGTTTTCTGCGGGAATCGACTTGTATCGAACTTCATGGAAAGATAGGGTAGTTACTAGTTCTGATGTAGTTGATGATGTGGTGACCTTTACGTCTAACTTTGGTGCTGCCCAATTGCACTCAGGTGTTGAATTGGATTTCAAAGTTAGACCAACACGAGGGTTGAGCTTAAATGGTTTTGCCTCTGTAGGTGATTGGCAATTTCAAGACAATGCGGTTCGGCAGGTAACGGATGAAGAGCGTAATGTTCTAAGTACTGAAGAAGTTGATATTGATGGAGGTAAAGTAGGTGGTGCTGCACAGCTTTCAGGAGGTCTTGGTCTTGCCTACAGAATCAATGATATGTTTTCATTTGATTCAGATTATAGATACTATGATAATCTATATGCAGATGTTGGTGCTATTAAGGAGAACCTAAAGTTGCCTTCATTTGGGGTTTTAGATGCTGGTGTAACCTTTAGAATGGCAGTTGGTGCAAACAAGTCTAAGTCTGTTAAGATTAGGGCCAATATGAACAACGTATTGGATACTGAATATATCTCAATATTGACCACAGCTAACATGGCCGAAGCTGGTGATGATACTTATGATGGTATTGCGGTGTCCAACCGAGGCTACTTTGGTTTGGGTAGGACTTGGAACTTAACTTTCCGTTATGCATTCTAAAAAATAAGGACATAAACAAAAAACCCTGCCAAGCGGCAGGGTTTTTTTATGAATATAGGGGAACTATGAAAAAATATTGGAAAAACAAGCTAATGCTCATTTTGGGACTGCTATTCTTTGCTTGTGGCAGTGAGGATACCAATCCAGACCCTTCTGATGTGGCGATTGAGGAAATCGAATTCAACATCCCAATTGAACTGGAAAATTATTACGGAGAAGTCGTTTTTGCCACCGATAAAGAGGTACTTTTTAGGGCACTGCGCAACGTTTCCAAGGACAACCATAATGTGTTGTTTTATAGTGAACGGCATAACTATCTGTATGAAGTGGATGAAGATGCCTCAGCTACAGATCATGTGGTTTTGATGTATACGGGAGAATCCCGTTATTGGGAAGAATATACTTCTGGGAATAATTCATATTCGCCCCAAACCTTTAATACCGAGCATGTGTATCCACAATCGCTGTATGTGAATGATAATGCAGAGGGGGACCTTCATCATTTAAGGGCCTGTGATGCCGGGGTCAATGAACAACGCAGCAATTATCCCTTTACAGATGGATCGGGTAATGCCGCCTTACAAAACACTTCGTGGTTTCCCGGAGATGAATGGAAAGGGGATGTGGCCCGTATGATCATGTATTTGAATGTTAGGTATGGGGAATCCTTTGCAAGGGTAGGAAATCTGGAGCTGTTTTTACAATGGAATGCCGAAGACGGTGTTTCAGAATTTGAAATACAGCGCAATGAACGTATTGAAAATGCCCAGGGAAATAGAAACCCTTTTATAGACAATCCCTATTTGGCCACATTGATTTGGGGTGGTGATAAAGCAGAAAACAGATGGGAATAATTTATACCTTTAGGCACTAAATCATGTACCAAATTATGCAAATACTAAAAAACCTCCACTCTTACCTGGCCTATGTTGTTTTGTTTATCCTGATTATTGCCGTGATCAATGCATTTTTGGGATGGCTGGGCAAGAAAGAATTCCGTTTTGAAAAAGATTTACGGGTCAGTTTGTTCGCCCTCATTTTAACCCATATTCAACTCTTGATAGGTTTGATCCTGTATTTTGTTTCGGCAAGTGGTCTTAACGCCATAAAAACCTTGGGAATGGGAGGAATGAATGCTGCGGCAAGGTTATTGGCCGTGGAGCATCCTTTTGTCAATATCATAGCCGTGGTCTTGATTACCATTGGTTGGTCCCGTCATAAAAAGACAACAGATTCCACTGCCAAGTTCAAACGCATAGCCTTGTTCTATGGGGCAGGCCTGATTTTGATTTTAAGCCGAATTCCATGGGGTCAGTGGTTCAATTAATGTAAGTTGTCATTCCCGCGAAGGCGGGGATCCCACCTATCCTAGTGCAATATGTTACTCTTTTTCGAAGGAGTTGGGGGAGGCTTTTATCAAATACAGATACACCGGAAAATGGTCGGCATACCCGCCTTGGTAGGTGGTGCCCACATAGGTACGGAAAGGATAGCCCTTGTAGCGGCCACTTGCCGTCTGTAAATAATCGGGGTTGTAGATGCCCGCTTTCCAAAAGGTATATCCCTCTTTTTTGGGGTCAAGAAGATTGGGGGTAAAAAAGAACTGGTCAAAAAGGTTCCACTTATCACGATAGGCAAGGGTGCCCAGTCCCTTTCGGAATAATTTTTCCATGGGATTGAAAAGGGAGAGACTATCCAACTGTTTTGTTTTTCCCTTTGTTTTCAATACTTTTTTTAAGCTGTCGTCTATGGGGTCATCATTAAGATCTCCCATGGCTATGATCTTAGCCTTGGGGTTGAGATATTGAAGCGAATCCATGATGCGTTTGGTCAATTTGGCTGCTTTGATCCGATACGGTTGGCTCTTGGTCTGGCCGCCCCGGCGGGATGGCCAGTGGTTTACGATAAAATGTATTTCTTCCTTGTCCAGATACCCACTGACCACCAATTGGTCCCGGGTGTAATCCCGTATTCCATCTTCATCAAACAACAACAACCGATGACTTTTTGAGGAATAGGGCAAGAAAGCCGATTTTTTATAGAGAAGGGCAACATCAATGCCCCGGTCATCGGGAGCATCAAAATGTACCATACCGTAGCCCTCATGCTGTAGGACAGGATGGCTTAACAAATCGTGCAGCACCTTTCGGTTTTCCACCTCGCATAGCCCAATAATGGTCGGAGATGATTTGGAAATGGGCTGGCCAATGTTGGAAAGCACTTTGGCAATGTTGGCCACTTTTGTGGTGTAACGTTCGTTCGTCCATTGGTATGATCCTTCGGGAGTACGCTCGTCATCAAAGATCAAGGTGTCATTTTTGGTGTCAAACAGATTTTCAACATTGTAAAAGGCAATAGTGTGCAGGCTAAACTTTTTTTGTTCCTGACAGCGCAAGGAAATGGGCAGGAAGAGCAAGATGGTGATTAGGGTTTTCATAGCCCTAAAATAGCTAAGAAATTGATAGCAAAAACATTACAATTTTACGGCCATTGTTTTTTGTGTTAAATTAGGCATGACACTAACCATGTTTATGCGACTCATTGTCTTTTTTTGTTTCGCCATGTTCACCTATGCCCAAGAGGGCACTTTGGTCAAGGGTATGGTACGTTCAGAAATCAATGACCGTCCAATAGTTGGGGCAATAGTCCTTGTGGAGGGTACCAACCTTTCCGTAAGATCTTTGGAAAATGGCTATTTTGAGTTTACGTCAACAATCTTGGGAGAAGCCATCCTTGCTATTTCCAAAGAGGATTACCGTTCTATGAGGATTCCCCTTTTTTTGGAAGGGGCCCCGTTGGATTTGGGCACGCTTTTTCTCAAGGATGACATTACCGTGGAACAGACCGATAATGTCATAACCCTTACCGATGCAGATTTGTCCGATGATGATGAAATCGTATCCAATGCCATGGGACTGTTGCAAGCCACCCGGGATGTCTTTCTCACTAGGGCTGCCTTTGATTTTGGACAGGCATTCTTTAGGGTAAGGGGCTATGATTCCAGAAACGGGCAACTGTTGCTAAACGGTATGCCCATGAACAAGTTGTTTGATGGTCGGCCACAATGGAACAACTGGGGCGGTCTGAATGATGTTGTCCGAAACCAAGAATACACCAACGGCTTGGAGGCTTCAGATTATACCTTTGGGGGTATTTTGGGGAATACCAACATCAACACACGCCCTTCGGGCCTTAGACCGGGCATGCGAGTATCAAGTTCAGCCTCAAACAGAACTTATGCAGCCAGGGTCATGGCCACCTATACTTTGGGAATGAATGGGCGAGGCTTGGGGTATAGCTTGTCTGCCTCCCGGCGGTGGGCAAAGGAAGGGTATATAGATGGCACGCTTTACGATGCCTATTCGTTCTTTGGGGCGTTGGAATTTGAGTTGGATTCCCGGAACACATTTATGGCCACAGCCATTCTGGCCAAGAACAGAAGGGGTAGGTCTGCGGCCATTACCGAAGAAGTTTTTGAACTAAAGGGCAATCAGTACAATCCCTATTGGGGGGAACAGGACGGAAGAATCCGAAACTCCAGGGAGCGGGATATTTTTGAGCCCATTCTTATGGTCAACCACTTTTTTGAATCCGATAAGTTGACGATCACCTCTGGCGTTGCCCATCAATTTGGAAAAAATGCCCGAAGTCGGTTGGGGTACTTCAATGCGCCAAATCCAGACCCCACCTATTACCGTTACCTGCCCAGTTTTTATGTAAACAATCCCATTGGTGCAGATTTTACCAATGCGGCCTTGGCACGCGAAGGCTTCCTGAAGAATCCCCAGATCAATTGGGGAAATCTGTATGCGGCCAATCAAAATGTGGTAAGTGCAGGCAAGGCGGCCTATGTGCTTTATGATGATGTGGTGGATGCAAAGAAATGGGCTTTTAGTACCGTGGCCAATTACCAGATGCATAAAACGCTGGGGGTTGATCTTGGGGTGGCCCACCAACAAAGTTCCTCTGAAAATTATGCACAGCTACAAGATCTGTTGGGCGCTGAATTCCATGAGGATACCGACCCTTTTTCATCGACCTTGAATGATTTGAACGGAAGCACAAACAAGTCTGAAGGGGAAATCTTCAATTATAATTATGAAACAGATGTTTCCCTTATCCAGGGTTTTGCCCAATTGCGTTGGACGTATGCAAAATGGAAGGCCTTTATTTCTGGGAGCCTCTCCAACATAGCCTACCAAAGAAATGGCTTGTTTAAAAACGAACGGTTTTTGGAAACTTCCCTAGGTTTGGGCGAGAAACTCAGGTTTTCCAATCTTGGCCTTAAAATGGGGTTGGGGTATCAGATTACGGGGCGGCATTGGGTAAGGGTCAATGCGGCCAACATCAACCGGCCACCAGTATTGCAAAATGTGTTTGTCAATCCTAGGGAGAACAATCAAGTGGTGCCAGATGTACAAAGTGAGACCCTTTCCAGTGTTGATGTGAATTATCTTATCCGTCTTCCAGTGGTAAAGGGTCGCTTGACCGCTTTTTATACCCGATTTCAAAACACCACGGACATCAATTTCTTTTTTGTGGACTCTGGGCTGGGTTCAGATTTTGTACAAGAGGTGATCACCGATTTGGATAAGCTGCACATGGGTATTGAAGCGGGGTTGGAATATGAGGTGTCCCCAGAGGTAAAACTCTCCGCTGTTGCCAACTTTGGAAAATATCGTTTTGCCAGTAATCCTTCGGTCACCATAAATTTTGATACGGCAGGGCAGGACGAACCCATCAACCAAGAGGGCAATATAGATTTGGGCAGGGCGCAGATCAAGGATTACAAACTGGCACAGGGCCCGCAGACGGCATTGGCTTTTGGGGTGCAATACCGCGACCCCGACTATTGGTGGGTTGGCGCCACGGCCAATTATTTGGCCAACAATTATGCAACTATCTCGACCATAACCCGAACCCCCAGTTTTTTATTAAATCCGGAGACGGGCGAACCCTTTGTGGGAGCCACCACTGAACATGTCGCAGCACTGCTAAGGCAACAAAAATTGGATGATTTTTATCTGTTGAATTTGGTCGGGGGCAAATCGTGGTTGGTCAAGGGAAAGTATATCAGTGTTTTTGTCAGTATCAACAATGTGTTCGATGCGGTTTTTAGAACAGGAGGATACGAACAGAGCAGAAACGGCAATTATGGGCAATTACAGCAAGACAATTTGCGCAACAACCCCACTTTTGCCCCCAAATATTGGTACGGTTACGGCCGCACCTATTTTTTGAATTTGGCGATTAGTTTTTAACACCTCCCTTCATCCCTCCTTTTTAGGAGGGAAACCTCCCCTTTATGAAGAAGGGATTGAAGGGTGTGTAATAAAAAAATGTATAATGAAGATCAGTATTAAGTATTGTATTGTCCTCTTTTTCATTGGGGTGCTAAGTTGCGCTCCCAAACAAGAGTTCGATACCATTACGGATACTTGTGAAGCAAAAGTGGAAGCCAATGCCACCTTTGCCCAAGTAAAGGAGTTGTACCAGGGAGAACTGCTGCATATTCAGCAGGAATGGATCATTGAGGGTTATGTGGTTTCTTCGGATCGGGCAGGAAATTTTTTTAGTGTGCTCCATTTTCAAGACGATACGGTAAATCCGACAGAGGGTTTTCAAATTGAAATCGACCTGTTCGAATCACATGTGCTGTTTGGACCCGGACAAAAGATTTTGATAAAGACCAAAGGCCTTTACTTGGGCAAGCGTAAAGGGGTGTATGCCCTTGGGGGTACCTTTGCTGGCTTTGGCTCAACTTCCGTGGGGCGATTGCCTGCACTTAAAATACCGGAGCATATTTTTAGAAGTTGTGAGGATGTTGTTCCAATTCAGCCAAAGCAGCTAGCTGTCAACGAGGTGGACAGCACCATGACCAATACTTTGGTTAAGCTACAGGGGATGCAATTTTTAGAGGATGATGTTGGAAAGCCATATGCGGAACCTGAAGAAGAAACCGAACGGATTTTGGAAGACTGTGACGGCAATCAAATCGTACTGCTGAATTCCGGGTATGCCGATTTTCAAGCTGAAGTCATTCCCGAAGGGAATGGTAATGTAACCGGGGTGCTTTTGCAAGAAAATGACAATTTTATGTTGGCAATCCGTGATTTAGATGATGTGGATTTCCCTGGGGAACGCTGTGCCGATCCACGGCAGACCACAACCCAACTGTTCTTTTCAGAACTGGCCGACCCCGATAACAATTCAAGTGCCCGGTTTGTAGAATTGTACAATGCAGGTTCAGAAGCTTTGAACCTAGAAGGTTGGACCATCCGTAGGTATACCAATGCCAATACTGAAGTTAGCTCCACAATTGATTTGACCGGATTTGAAATTGGAGCAGAAAGTACTTTTGTCATAGCGCCCAATGCTGAAGAATTTGAATTGGTCTATGGCTTTCCGCCAAATATGGGGGTGGGTACCAACAGCCCGGCAGATTCCAACGGTGATGATAATTTGGAATTGGTAGATCCTTTTGGAACCATAATGGATGTCTTTGGTGTTCCAGGGGAGGATGGTTCGGGGACCAACCATGAATTTGAAGATGGCAGGGCAGTAAGGAACATGAATGTTTCGGAAGCCAACCCGGTCTACACTTTTTCAGAATGGACCCTGTTTAACGATACGGGTAATTCGGGGACCATCAACCAGCCTCAACATGCACCAGAGGACTTTTCTCCCGGACAACGGCAATAATTCACGCTTATTTTAGCAGGTTTTGCCAGTTATTTCTTAGTTTCAAAGTTCAGAATGTAAAACCATGGATGATAAGGAAAAACTTTTTGAAGCCATTAGAAGTGGAGATTTGGAAGAGGTTAGGTTGCTGCTGGCAGCGTATCAAAACTGGGTCAACGAAACCGATTCCCGGGGGTCAACACCTTTGGTTTTGGCCACCTACTACAATCAAGGGGAGATTGCAAAACTCCTCTTGGAAAATGGCGCCCAAGTCAATACTGTCGATGGTTCTGGTAATACCGCGCTCATGGGGGTCTGTTTTAAGGGATACCTCAACTTGGCGAATCTTTTGTTGGAAGCCGGTGCGGCGGTGGACCATAAAAATTTGTTGGGAGCAACCTCATTGATCTATGCCGCTACCTTTAACCATTATGAAATTGCGGAATTGCTGTTGCAACATGGAGCCGATTTAAACGTTAAAGATGCTAGGGGCAATACCGCTCTGGACCATGCCAAGAACAATGGCCAACAAAAAATAGTAGAACTTTTTGAACAACATAGCATTTGATGGATAGCAACCAACAGTTGGAACTCACCAAGCGCCTCAAGGCCATTGCAGAAACAGGATTGGTCTATACCGAAGGGGACTACGATCAGGAACGCTATACCGAATTACGGGAGATTAGCTTAAAATTGATGGCCCATTTGGCCAATAGGCCCTTGGATGTTCTGGATGATTTTTTTCTGCCCCAACAAGATTACCCCACGCCCAAATTGGATGTTCGTGCCTTTGTGCTTAACGATAAAGACGAAATTTTGATGGCCCGTGAACGGGCAGACGGTAAATGGACCATACCGGGAGGCTGGTCAGACATAGGGAGTACGCCCTCAGAGGTGGCCGTGCGCGAGGTGAATGAGGAGACGGGATTTGTAGTTAAAGCCCTAAGGGTCTTGGCCGTATATGACAAACAACGGCATCCACATCCCAACGAACCTTTTTATATCTACAAGATTGTCTTTCACTGCATCTTGGAAGGCGGGGAACTGAATCCTGGATTTGATATGTTGGATGCTGCATTTTTTCCCTTGGATTCCCTACCTGAACTTTCACAAGAACGTATTTTGAGCGCACAGTTGGAACAACTGTTCAAAATGGTCAAGGAAGACCAGCGGGATGTATATTTTGATTGAGCATGGAAAACAACCTTAACATAGGCTTGGTCCAGACCCATCTGTTTTGGGAGGATCCAGAAGCCAATCGGATTTTATTTGAAGAAAAGATCAATGCGATGATGGATGACATTGATTTGATCGTATTGCCGGAAATGTTCACGACCGCTTTTACCATGCATCCAGAGAATGTTGGGGTTTTGGAAGCAGAAAAGACCGTGGAGTGGATGAAACAAATGGCAAAGGAAAGGGATGCGGCCCTTGTGGGAAGCATCGTTTTTTATGAAGAGGGGTGTTATTACAACCGACTGTTTTTTGTGTTTCCCGATGGGACATACCAAACCTATGACAAGCGGCATACGTTTTCATTGGCAGGAGAGCATAAGGTTTACGAGGCCGGATTAAAAAAATTGATGGTCGAGTTCAGGGGCTTTAAAATTTGTCCATTGATCTGTTATGACCTCCGGTTTCCCGTTTGGGCCAGAAACACCGAGGACTACGATGTGTTGCTCTATGTGGCCAATTGGCCAAGACCACGAATCTTGGCTTGGGATACCTTGCTGCGGGCCCGGGCCATAGAGAATATGGCGTATTGTATTGGGGTCAACAGAATAGGAATGGATGATGCAGGATATGAATACCCGGGACATTCTGCAGTTTACGATGTTTTGGGCAATCAACTCGCCTTTTCTGATGCCGATGGGGTGCTCCATGCCAAGTTGTCAAAAGAGCATGTGGAGACCTACCGTAACAAACTAAAGTTTTTGGAAGACCGGGATGAATTTAATTTGGTATGATAAAGGTTTTTACCTCGTCCCAATTGGCCCTTATTTCAAAAATATCGGGGAAATGGGCAATACGTTCCGGTTGCTTGTTTTTTAAGTAGTTTCCGGTATCCCATTGGTGGTTGCCGTTACTATCAAAAATGACCCGTAAGCCATACTTGCCAACATCCAGGTTTTTAAATTCCACTTCCTCAGGTTTTACGGCATAGATTTCTCGTTTCAGTGCTCCTTTATCGGTAGTGAGCTGTATGATGATCGGATAGGTTACCGCACCGGTGATATTGAACCGGAGGTTTCCATAGTCGGCATAACTGGCAGTTGAAAGACTATAGGTAAGCGTATCATTTTGTTCCCCAAAAAAGTCCTCGACGGCCCCAGGCAATAGATTGATGATGTAGCGTTGATTGGGTTCCAAATCAAAGTTAAAATCAACATGGTTGTCCGTACTGTCCAATTGGAGCGCAAAGTCTACGGCCAAGGTGTCTTGGTCAAAAATCCCGATCTTGGACGTGTCCAATTGTGTAATGGGGGTATTGGCCAAGATCTTAAAGCGTTCCTCAAAGTTTATCTTTCCGTTGGGTTCCGGTTGGAGCACCAAGCTATCCAATGGTAGTTTTCGGGTTTTAACGGTAAACGTATCGGCCAGTTGTAAATGCTTATGGGTCACTTCAAAAATGATGGAATCAATATCGGTAGGTGTCAACCAATAATTAAGGGTGTCCTTGTCCCGTTCCTTTAAAAGGAGGGTCACAACGGAATCTGGCAACTGGGTGAGCGTGTTAATGGCAACCGAGGTATCAATATGGGTGAATCCAAAAACAATCCTGTTCTTTGCGGTTTGGCTGGGAACCAGAGGCTTATAATCAGGAATTTCCTTAAACAGGTTGAGCAAATACATGGAATCGGTCGGTAGCGTAATGGTATCTTCGAGAAACCCTAGTTTGTCGGCATTTTGGTCAAAGACATTGTTTTTGCCCTCATCTTTGAGGGCAAAAAGCTTATACTTGCCCGCCTTCAGGTTTTTTAACTCAAAAATCGGAAGGCTGTCCAACGTATTGGTAATATAATTTGGAGGGTATTTATAAATGGTGGAGTCGTTGTAGGCACTGTCCATTTCATAGAGCATGACACTTATGAACTCATCTGCCTTTCGGTTAAAGGCATCTTTAACGGCACCTGATAATGTTAGGGAATCTATGTAATCTCCCGTAGAGAAAACATAGGTCAAAAAGCTGTTGGGGTTGCCCTCATTATTGTCAACGATGCTTTGTCCAAAATTGATCGTGTAGGTGGTATTCTCCCTAAGGGTATCCTTGAAGGTAATTTCTATGTATTTACTAGGGGTACCCTGTGGTTTTATCTGGGGAATATACTTTAAGGGAGGGGAGACAATCATTTGGTTCTGGACATCCTCCAATTTAATGTACTCATCAAAGGTGAGCCTAATGGTTTTGGAATCAAAATTGATGGTGAGGTTTTCCGGTTCTGTTTTGAGCAATACCGGGGGGTCTAGATCTTTTGGCCCACCGGAAGGGTTGCCTCTTCTTGCACATTGAATCAAGGCAGAAAGTGCCAAGGCCAAAAAGAGAAAACTCAGCAATTTTCTTAGCTGGGACATGAAAAAACATTTACGCAAAGAAACAATTTTTGAAGTTAACGTTGGGTTATTTGCCCAATTAAGGAACAACCGCCATGGTGGCAATATACACTTTGGTGCCTTTACACTGCTTTATGGCCAAAGCACACAGTTCCAAAGTGGCCCCGGTAGTGATTACGTCATCCACCAATAGAATGTTTTTGTTTTCCAACCCATACGTTGGATTCACCTTGTAGAGTTCTTGGTTTTGCTGCCAGCGCAAAAAACGGGTCTTCTTGGTTTGGGTCTTGCTATTGGCTGTTTTGATAAGGGCATCGGCTACAAATTTCGCTTCTAGGTGGGCGGCAATTCGCGCAGCAAATCCATCAACTTGGTTGTATCCCCTCTTTTTTAATTTTTTGGGATGGAGCGGCACAGGGATTACCAGGTCTATTCTTGGGGATAACCCTTGTTCTTTTAAGGTTTCGCCATACCATTCCCCTAAAAAGGTACTAATGTCACTCTGGTTCTTGTATTTGAGATGGTGCAACAGGTTTTTGACAATCCCATTTTGGCGATAGTATAGGAAAGACGCTGCTTTTTCAATGGCCACGCGGCCATAAAAAACCTTGTCGACCATATTGGTGTGGGTAAAGTCGAATTCGGTTAACGGTAAATCATTTCGACAAACGGTACAGAGTAGGTGTTCTCCTCTAAATAATTGGGCGTTACATCCAAAACACACCCTTGGGAAGAGGATGCTATGAATATGGTTTACTATCTTTGGTTTCCTTAAACCGAACAAATCTTTGTACACCACGAATCAGCCTCTTAAAATGGAAGCTCAAGATACTAAAATCAATTATAGGATTATTCTTGCGGCGCTGGTGGCTGTCATAATCGCCATACTCATAGCTTTTTACTACAGTTATGCCCAGTTCAATGGCCAGATTAAGTATTTGGAGGATGAACGAAAGATCTTGGTCAAAGATCTGACCTTTATGAGACTGGAGGTAGACCGCATGGCTGGGCTTAACGAGGTGAACAATATTGATCTTCGGGATTCCAAGTTTAAGATCCAGCAACTGTTGGATTCCGTGGGGCAGTTGAACTTTAGGATAGGAAAATTAAAGGAAGACCAAAAGGCACTTCGGGTGTTGGAGGCCAAGTTTGATAGCCTTAAGCTAAAGAACAATTTTCTACGCTATAACAACAGCTTATTGGCCAAAAAGTTTGAAGACTCACGAAAAGAAATCCAACGTTTAACGGGCAGGACAAATTCTTTGGAAAGAAGTCAGGCCAAGGTACAAAAGAAGAATATGGAGTTGGTCAAAGAACTCAAAACAAAAACATACCTAAGAATTACCGGATCAAGCGTGGAAGGGGACGGCTTTAGGTTACGGGCCGGGCGACCCTTAAAGACCAACAAGGCCTCTACCATAGAAAAATTGCGCGGGTGCTTCACGGTCATGGAAGACCCCGTCAAAGAACGATCGGATCGGGTGGTGTACTTCCAATTCTTGGATCCAGACATGAAGGTCATAGAGGACAATGCCAATACCATTTCGGTAGGAGGCCAGCGCTTTAGCAAGCGCGTAGAATTGATCTATCTTGGCGATGAACTTGGGGTGTGCGATGCAATAACGGTTCCAGAAGGGTCATTGTCCGAAGGGATCTATACCCTAAATGTCTTTGAGGGGGAACGACTATTGGCCTCAACAGAATTTCAGTTAAAATAAGATTTTCTCTTATTGGTCATTGTTTTACATTTGTCCAATGGCAAATCAAGAAGAAGTTTTCAAGAAAGTGATTTCACATGCCAAGGAGTACGGCTATGTGTTTCAATCAAGTGAAATATATGATGGTCTCAGTGCCGTTTATGATTACGGCCAAAACGGGGCAGAACTCAAGAAGAACATTCGTGAGTACTGGTGGCAGGCCATGGTGCAGTTAAATGACAACATTGTGGGCATAGACGCCGCCATTTTTATGCACCCCACCACTTGGAAGGCCTCTGGGCACGTAGATGCCTTTAACGACCCCTTGATCGATAACAAGGATTCCAAAAAAAGATACCGTGCCGATGTTTTGGTCGAGGACCATGTGGCCAAGATCGAAGCCAAAATAGACAAAGAGGTGGCCAAGGCCGCCAAACGTTTTGGCGATAGTTTTGATAAGGCGCAGTTTCTTTCCACCAACAAGCGTGTATTGGATTACCAAGAAAAAGCCGATGCCATTCTAAAACGTTTGGGCCAATCGTTGGAGCAGGAAGATTTGGCCGATGTAAAGGCCTTGATCGAGGAGTTGGGCATTGTATGCCCCGTTTCAGGTTCCAAGAACTGGACCGATGTAAAGCAGTTCAACCTAATGTTTGGCACAAAGTTGGGATCCACGGCAGAGAGCGCCATGGATCTATATCTCCGCCCAGAGACCGCCCAAGGAATCTTCGTTAACTTTTTGAATGTCCAAAAAACGGGCCGTATGAAATTGCCCTTTGGCATAGCGCAGACCGGTAAGGCCTTTAGGAACGAGATTGTGGCACGCCAGTTCATCTTCCGTATGCGGGAGTTTGAACAGATGGAGATGCAATACTTCATTAAACCGGGAACCCAAAAGGAGTGGTATGACACTTGGAAGGAAAAACGCCTTAAATGGCACTTATCCTTGGGTATGGGGGCAGATAACTACCGTTTTCACGATCATGAAAAATTGGCACACTATGCCGATGCCGCCAGTGATATCGAATTTAAGTTTCCGTTCGGGTTTAAGGAATTGGAGGGCATCCATTCCAGAACCGATTTTGACTTGGGCAGCCATGAAAAGTATTCCAGTAAAAAGCTGCAATATTTTGACCCCGAGACCAATGAAAGCTACGTACCCTATGTTTTGGAGACTTCCATTGGGTTGGACCGAATGTTCTTGGCGATTTTTAGCAACTCCCTGCAAGAAGAAGAACTGGAGAACAATACCACAAGAACCGTATTAAAATTGCCTGCGGTCTTGGCTCCGACAAAAGCGGCTATTTTACCACTTTTAAAGCGCGACGGATTGCCAGAAGTGGCCCAAAAGTTGGTGGATGACCTTAAGTGGGACTTTAACGTGGCCTATGATGAAAAAGATGCCGTAGGGCGCCGTTACCGTCGACAAGATGCCAATGGCACCCCATTCTGTGTCACGGTAGACCACCAAACCTTGGAAGACGATACGGTGACCATTCGCCATAGGGATTCCATGGAACAGCAGCGAGTGGCCATCGCAGAAGTTAAGGGAATCATCTCAAAAGAGGTGGCGATGAAGGAGTGGTTGAGAAAAATCGAATAATTTATTGCTTGACATAAAACGGGATGTTGGCGTTGCCAACTTTTCCCTTACCATCATAAACGTAGGAAAACAACCGATAATCACCTTCCTCTACTGGGGAGGTGAATTCTAGTTTTCCATTCTCTTGCGATAGAACCTCAAAAGCGACTTCTTCGGGCTCTTTTTCAAAGGCACCGCCCAGACTCCTTACCTCAACCTCCTTTAGAATGACCCAGTGGTAATCTAAGGGGTCACTATCTGGGTCACGAACAAATACTTGGGCAGAATAGGGGGTGCCCGGGTTTAGATAGATATTATCCACGGGTCTTTTGTTGTCCAAAAGAATGGAATCGGATAAGGGAGCCCTGTTCTCGGGGTATTTACCGGTCCAAAATTTGGTCAGCTCATCAATACGTGCGGTGGCTTCGCCACTTTTGTTGAACATGCCGTACCATGTTGGGGTACGTTCTTGTTTTTGCCCCCATTCAAAGGCGAAAGTGCCCAAATTGAGACCGCTGGAATCGGCCACAATACCTTTCTGAATACGTGCTGCCAATGTTTTGGCCTTTATACCGCTGGGCTCTTCAATTTCTCTTCCCCATTCCGTGGCGGGTTGTTCCCAATGCCCCTTGGGACCAAATTCTGTAATCATAAAAGGACGGTCCAGCACCCCATTTTTGACAAGACTGTCTATATGCTGTAGATCGTTATAGACCTGTACGCTGATGAAATCCAGATTGGGGCAGTGTTTCAAGGCCATGGTTATATGTGGTTTTGTAATACCGGCAAAGGCCGTGGTCACGGGATGGTTGGGGTCGGTGTCATGAATGTAATCCACGATATCGGCGAGGGCGTCATAGGCCACTGGATTCACCATTAACCGAGTGCCATTTTCCCCAAATAAGAGGTTCAATTCATTCCCGGCCACCCAACACAGGATGTTGGGATGGTTCTTATAGGCATCCACAATTTTTTTAACCCTCTCCAATTGATGTTGGACCGCAACACTATCGGTATAATCAAAACCATCCAGTTCTTTTTCCAAATCAAGACCAACCGCAATCATGAGGTTGTATTTCATGGCAGCCTCCAGTTCTTCCTCTAGATGGTCGGTCCGCCAAGTTCTAAAGGTGTTTCCCCCTGCTTCGGCAAGGGCTTTGAAGTTGTGCCCGTCAACAAAATTGATGCCCGCCCCTTTTACCTCAAAAGGGCTTCCGTTCACAAGCAATACAAACCCTTTGTCGGTTTTCTTGATTTTTACTTTTGAAGCTTGTAAGGTTGAATCTGCTGTTGTCTTTGAGTTGCAGGATAGCCCCATCAGGATAATGGACATCAGCAAAAAGGCCATTGTTTTTTTCATGATTTTGCAATGGATTGATGAATAAACCGCTATTGGACAAGAATATAAAAATAGGTTATTGCTGGCGTTTTGTGTTGGAAATAGGGGTTTTACCTTTACTTATTTACGAAACTATTTTCGTATTCCCTTTTCTTGGGGTAAATGACGAAGCCTTCCATTGTAGATTCTAGTTGTACGTCATTATTGAAGAGGTGGATTCCATGAGTGAACTAAGTGTTCCGAATGGATCCACTTGCCGGGCTATCGGCCCACCGATTTGGTAAATGGTTCTTATTTTGGAACTGGTGATGATCGTACCAACCTTGCCCAAGGAAAGTACTATTTAACGGATAACAACCTCCCTTGGGGTATTAACCTGCCCATAAGTTTTGATTATCCGGAAGAAGGTGTGGAAATTTTGGAGGGTTATATTCATTTTGGTAGATGGGCACAAAGTAGGGGGTTCACCTTTATGGACTGGTATTCGGCTAGATCGGGATATCGAAATGATTCGATGATCTATAGGAGATAGTAATCATGTACTTTTATAATACAAAGGGGGGGGCTAAAATATCTTTTAGCCCCCCTTTACAATGTTTTATGCTTTTTTTTAAAACTTTTTGGTGATTTGAAGACCAAAAAATCTTGGAGGTCCTGCAATAAAGGTAGGAATGCCAAAGGCTCCCCCAGTGTTCCCAGCGTCGATAATAAATTCCTCATCCAACACATTGTTCATATACAGGTTAAATTCCAAACCACTGTTCAAAATAAGTCCAGTTCTTACATTTAACACACCGTAACCGTCCTGGGAGATATTCTCCAAATTGGTTTCTTCAAAATAAACCTTGGATTTATAGGTATAGCTTGGTCGAAAAAATACAGCGGCTTTCTCGCTGATGTCCCCCAATAGGTTAAGCCCGGCAGAAAAAGAGTTTTTCGGGGTCAATCTAAAGGTGTTGCCCGCCAATTCTTGCTCGTTTCCATCGGAATCCTCCTCGTCAAAAGTAGCGTCTATATAGGCATAATTGGCAAAGAGGGTACTCTTTCCAAAGGCATACTGGGTGCCGATTTCAAAACCAGTGGCAGAGGCATTTCCACTATCTCTGGTTTCGCTCACAAACGTATCGCCTTCAATGGCAAATACATTGGTCTGAAAATGGCTATAGTCGTATATAAATCCGTTAACGTCTATTTGCAACCTATTGTTCAAGAATAGCGATTTGCCCCCAATTTCATAGGACCAAACAATTTCATCGGACAATACATTGGTTTCGGTAGCGGATATGTTGATGACATTGGGCCTGCGTCCCCTGGCCATATTACCAAAGACAGAAATATTGTCGTTGAGTTCATAGCTCAAGGCCAAACGACCAACAACGGACAAGAAATTATCAGAATGGGTCAATTTTTCCCCTCCTGTGGATAGAAACAAGTTGTTGCCAGAACCATCGCCAGGAAAAATATAACTGATGTAGGAGAAATTCTGTGCGTCATCTACCTTATAACCAGCGGTCACATCTTCATAGGTCAACCTTAACCCTAAAGTGGCCGTCAATCTGTCTGAAAAATCATAGGAACCATCGGCAAAGACATCAAAGGCATTTGTGGTGCCATAATTGGTGAATTGTTCCTCGTTATATTCATTAAGTGGAGCGCCTGCAAAAGGAGCCAATGGGTCAATAATCCCAGTAAAGTCAGGGAAAGCCGGATAGGTTACGGGCACGCCATTGTTTATAAAGAAAGAAGGGTCTCCTGTTATGGCCATCATCCAAATTCCCAAATATTGTTGCTCGTTGGTAATATGGGGCACCGCTTGTGAACCGTCTTCCCAGAAATAGTTCAATCCAAAGAAACCTCTAAACTTTTTATTGTTGTCAAAATTGAAACGGAATTCCTGGCTAAACTGCTTTCCCTTGGCAATTTCATGAAAGAAAAGGGCGTCTGAGGCCGTTCCGTCGGAATCAAAGGCTTCATCGGAGTCAAAAGTTCTGTAGGCAGTGGTGGCGGTTAAGCTCCAGGCATCGTTAAAATGATGCTTTAGGATTCCAGTAGCGCCCCAAACAGTCCTGTCCAGTCCCAATTCCTCACCTCGTTCCAAATCGGCAGCAGTGAAAGGACTTATGTCCCCCCCAACTGGGGCAAAAGAACCACTTTTAAAGGAAGTGCCCGGAGGGGTGTCTTTTTGCCAGTTTCCGATAAGGTCAAGCGAAGTGTTCTCGCCAAACAAAAACTTAAAAGATGTTCTAAAGGCCAAGGTTTCCTTTCCGTTCAGGTCACCACCCGATAGGTTGTCTATGAATCCGTCCCTAGCGTTGTAGATGCCAGCAAACCTAAAGAAGGCTTTATTGCTTAATGTAGTGTTTACATGACCGTTGATCAAGGTTTGGTTATAATTGCCATAGCCAACCTTAAGCGAAGCCGTTTTTTCGTTTTTGGCCTTGTTCTGAATGATGTGCATGGCCCCTATTTGTGCGCCCCTACCAAAAAGGGTACCCTGCGGGCCTTTTAGCACCTCTACCCGTTCCAAGTCGAACAGTTCAACGACAGATCCCCTTGACTTACTGATGGAAACCCCATCCTGAAATACAGATACCCTAGGTTCTGCCCTAGAGTCACCACTGTCACTGGTAATACCGCGGACTACAATGCCTGGGTTGTTCACGCTCTGGATCTGGACCTGAAGACCGGGAACGTACTCAGAGAAGGCATCGTATTCAAACGTAGCTTGGTTATTGATGAACTCACTGCCGTAAGAGGTAATGGCAATGGGCACATCCTTGTTCATTTGTTCACGTTTTTGTGCCGTTACGATCATACCTTCCAATTGGTAACTGCTTTCCTGCATCATAAAATTGAAGGTAGTCATGCCAGAAACAGTAACGGTTTCCACAAGGGTTTCAAAACCGATAAAGGACACCCTTATTTGGTAAGAGCCGTCAATTAAATCTTTGATTTCATAATGGCCATCAAAATCTGTGGTAGTACCCATCTGGGTGTCTTGGATTACTAGAGTGGCCCCTGGGAGTGGCGCACCGGATGTGTCGGTAACGTTACCAGACAATGTAGCTTGTCCGTAAGTGCTTATGGACAGCAATGTCAATAGGATAAGTGGGAGAATTTTTTTCATGAGTAAGTTGGTGTTAAAAATTTGCCAAACATAAAAAGGGGCTATTATGTACTACGCAACTAATATTGAAGCTTATGTTAATTAAGAGGGCTAATGCACAGAAGAACTAACATTCATTTAACCATAAATTTTTTTCTCTCGACCGGGGTTTTATTACCATTAAGGTAATGGGTTGAAAACATTATTTGATAAACAAAAACAATGATTTTTTTAAAAAACATAATCAAAATCAATATAAACATAGTTCAAATAGATGAACTCAGTCATAATTTTATAAGCTGTAGGAGTATTTTTAATACCTGAATACACACTAAAAAATTAGAATCATATGGATAATCACAAAAATGGCGATGCCAGTATGTGTCCGTTTTTGAACGGCGAACTCAATCAGGCAGCAGGCGGTGGCACAAGCAACCGTGACTGGTGGCCCAATTCATTGAACTTGAACATTCTACGTCAGCATTCCAACTTGACGAATCCTATGGATGAGGATTTTGACTATACTGAAGAGTTTAAATCATTGGATTACGACGCCCTAAAAAAAGACCTCACCGATTTAATGACCGATAGCCAAGATTGGTGGCCTGCAGATTTTGGACATTATGGACCGTTCTTTATACGCATGGCATGGCATGCTGCCGGCACCTATCGTATTTCTGATGGTCGTGGCGGTGGAGGAACCGGCGCCCAACGTTTTGCCCCGTTGAACAGTTGGCCCGACAATGCCAATTTGGATAAGGCCAGATTGTTGCTTTGGCCCATTAAACAGAAATATGGGAAGAAAATTTCTTGGGCCGATTTATTGATTTTGGCTGGCAACGTGGCCCATGAGTCCATGGGATTGAAAATGTTTGGTTTTGCAGGTGGCCGTGAGGACATTTGGCAGCCAGAAGAGGATATTTATTGGGGGAATGAAAAAGAATGGTTGGGGAATAAAGATCGTTATGCCGAGAGTGGCGAACTGGAAAGAACGGTCGGTGCAGCCCACATGGGACTGATCTATGTAAACCCGGAAGGGCCCAATGCCAATCCAGACCCCCTATTGGCCGCCCACGACATTCGTGAGACTTTTGGCCGTATGGCGATGAACGATTATGAAACCGTTGCCTTGATTGCAGGGGGTCACACCTTTGGCAAGACCCATGGTGCTGCCAGTGATGCGGAATATGTAGAGGCAGAACCTGCTGGGGCTTCCATAGAGATGATGAGCATGGGATGGAAAAACAATTTTGGAACGGGTAAAGGGGCCGATACCATTACCAGTGGTTTGGAGGGAGCTTGGACCAAAACACCCACCAAATGGAACCATGACTTCTTCCAGATGTTGTTTGGCTATGAGTGGGAGTTGACCAAAAGTCCTGCCGGAGCCCATCAATGGAAACCAAAGGATTGGTCTGGGGAAGGGATTATCCCAGATGCCCACGACCCAGAAAAGAAACATGCACCCTTTATGTTGACCACGGATCTGTCATTGCGTTTTGATCCCGAGTATGGTAAAATTTCAAAACATTTCTTGGAAAACCCTGAAGAGTTTGCCGATGCTTACGCAAAAGCTTGGTTTAAGTTGACCCACCGTGATATGGGGCCAAAGTCACGGTATTTGGGGCCGGAAGTCCCTACAGAGGATTTAATTTGGCAAGACCCTGTACCTGTTGCTGATGAGTTGATCAATGATGCTGATGTGGCTCAATTAAAAGGAAAGATCTTGGATTCTGGATTGTCTATTTCAGAATTGGTGTCAACCGCATGGGCTTCCGCATCAACCTTCCGTGGGTCGGATAAGCGTGGTGGTGCCAACGGAGCTCGCATTCGTTTGGCGCCCCAGAAAGAGTGGGAGGTGAACAACCCAACACAATTGGCAAAGGTTCTGGAGACCTTGGAAAAGGTTCGGGAAGATTTTGGCAAGTCGGTCTCTTTGGCAGATTTGATTGTTTTGGGCGGATGTGCGGCGATTGAGCAAGCGGCCAAGAATGCCGGACATGAGTTAACCGTTCCGTTTACCCCCGGCCGTACCGATGCCACGGCAGCTCAGACCGATGCTGAATCGTTTGATGTCTTGGAGCCGGTTGCCGATGGTTTTCGTAACTACCTAAAAGGAAAGTTTACCGTAAAGCCCGAAGAATTGTTGGTGGATAAAGCACAGTTGTTGACCTTAACGGTACCGGAAATGACTGTTTTGGTGGGCGGTATGCGCGTGTTGGATGCGAATTATGATAAATCGAAACATGGGGTGTTCACCAAGAGCGTAGAAACCCTGACCAATGATTTCTTTGTCAATGTATTGGATTTGGGCACGGCGTGGAGCCCAACATCCAATGATGATGAGGTTTTTGAAGGGCGTGACCGCAAGACCGATGATGTAAAATGGACGGGAACGAGGGTAGACTTGATCTTTGGTTCAAATACCGAGCTTAGGGCAATTGCAGAGGTTTATGGTTCCAGTGACGCCAAGGGCAAGTTTGTCAATGATTTTGTCGCCGCTTGGAATAAGGTCATGAACCTGGATCGATTTGATCTCGCTTAATGGCCATAGAAACAGCTAAGATGGTAAGGGTGGCTTTTAACGGCCACCTTTTTCATTCTTTGGTCTTCCGCATGGAGAGGAACAGAAAAAAAGCACCAACAAAACCTAAGATGATGCCCATTAAAAATAAAATGGCGTAATAAAACGGTGCCCCGCCCAAAAAAAAGATAAAAAGGGCAATTGTGGTACAGCTAATGCCACTTATGGCAAAGGCCCTTCCCAAGTTGTATTGTTTATGAAGTCTACGATCCATGGAGTCTATTTGCAAGGAAAGATACTAAATTATGCTTGATGGTGATTTTTTGGACAATGGGGATAAGTTTGAACAGAATCAATACTTTTAACAAAAATTGATATATGAAGATCATTTCCTATAATGTGAACGGCATCCGTGCCGCAATGAACAAGGGCTTTGCCGAATGGCTGTCAACCGTAGATGCCGATGTGGTCTGTATACAAGAGACCAAGGCGATGAAGGAACAAGTAGATATAGCTGCTCTGGAAGCCATTGGCTTTGAACACCACTATTGGTTCAGTGCCCAGAAAAAGGGGTATAGCGGGGTTGCCGTATTGTGCAAGCAAAAGCCCGATCATGTGGAATTAGGCACTGGTATTGATTATATGGATAATGAAGGTAGAAACTTAAGGGTGGATTTTGGTGATGTTTCCATTATGAGTATGTATTTACCCTCTGGCACCAATATGGATCGGTTGGAGTTTAAGTTGACCTATATGGCCGATTTTCAAAAATATGCCGATGAACTCCGCAGGGAACGCCCCAATTTGATGGTTTTTGGGGATTACAACATTTGCCATGAGGCCATGGACATTCACGATCCGGTGCGGAACAAAAATGTTTCAGGCTTTCTGCCCGTAGAACGGGAATGGATCGGCAAATTCATCGATAGCGGATTTATCGATAGCTTCCGTCATTTTAACAAAGAACCGCACAATTATACCTGGTGGAGCTACCGTGCCAATGCCAGGG
Organism: Croceivirga sp.; assembly: GCA_965230555.1. Lineage (GTDB taxonomy): Bacteria > Bacteroidota > Bacteroidia > Flavobacteriales > Flavobacteriaceae > Croceivirga. Next base: position 355,444 of record OZ246014.1, on the reverse strand, counting down.
CCAACAACAAAGGTTGGCGGTTGGATTATGGCATGGTCAACGAAAGTTTAAAAGATCGATTGAAACGCTCCGTAATCCTTTCAGAAGCAAAGCATAGCGACCATTGTCCAATTTTGGTCGAGATAGAGAATTAACATTCGCTACATAGTTTCCATAATCTGAATTTCTATTTTAGAGGCGTTTAAAAACCAAGATGGATGAAGTATACCTTTATTCCCCGCACCAATTTTAGGGTAAGTAAAATAGCCTTGGGCACGATGACCTGGGGGCGTCAAAACACGGAGCAAGAGGCCCATGAACAGATGGATTACGCCTTGGAAAGCGGCATTAATTTTTTTGACACCGCAGAGCTGTACCCAATTCCGCCCAAAAAGGAGTTCTATGCCCTTACGGAAGAATATATAGGAAACTGGTTCCAAAAAACAGGCCATAGGGATAAAGTGGTGTTGGCCTCTAAAATTGCCGGACCGGCTGCGTTTACTAAACACATAAGGACCACAGGTTTTAGCAGGGATTCGTTGATTTCGGCCCTAGAGGGGAGCCTCAAGCGGTTAAAGACCGATTATATAGATGTATACCAACTGCATTGGCCGGAGCGTAACACCAATTATTTTGGCCAACGGGGATTTAATGCTGAAAAGGAAGATTACTGGGAAGATAACATTCACCAAATTCTGCGTACCCTTTCAGATTTTGTCAAAGAGGGAAAGATTCGCCATGTGGGATTGTCAAATGAAACCCCATGGGGCACCATGCGGTATTTGGAAGAGAGCAAGGTACACGAACATTTGCCCCGAATGGTGACCATTCAAAACCCGTATAGTTTGTTGAACCGAACTTTTGAAGTTGGGCTTTCAGAAATAGCCATACGAGAAAAGATTGGCTTGTTGGCCTATTCGCCCTTGGGCTTCGGGGTACTCAGCGGTAAATATTTGGGGGTGGTAAAGCCCAGGAAGGGAAGGTTGACCCTTTTTCCCAATTATTCCAGATACAGTGGTGAAACAGCTACCCAGGCCACCCAAAAATACCAAGAGCTTGCCAATGCCCACGGAATTTCCTTAGCGCAAATGGCCTTGGCCTTTGTGAATACACGTCCCTTTGTGACCAGCAACATTATTGGTGCCACGACCATGGAACAGCTTAAGGAGAACATCGGTTCCATTAACGTTCCATTATCCGATACTGTTTTAGAGGGGATTGAAAAGATTCATAAGGCGATACCCAATCCGGCGCCCTAGTCAGCCAAAAAGATTGCTTACCACATCTTCAATTTTTGAGACCTCTTCTATCGCTATTTTTGGGTTTTTAAGCCCTATTTTGTTTAATTTGGAGACGTAAATGGTGGAGAACCCCAGTTTTTCAGCTTCCAAAATACGTTGGTCTACCCGTTGAACCGGCCTAATTTCACCAGCAAGGCCCACCTCGGCGGCAAAGCAACAATTTTTTTCAACCGGGATATCGGTATTGCTGGACAAAATTGCTGCGATTACCGCCAAATCAATGGCAGGATCATCAACGGTTATTCCTCCGGTAATGTTTAGGAAGACATCTTTTGCGGCCAATTTGAACCCAGCACGTTTTTCCAAAACGGCGAGCAGCATGTTCAACCGTTTGGCATTGAACCCGGTTGCCGAACGCTGTGGGGTGCCATACACGGCGGTGCTCACCAGTGCTTGAATCTCTATAAGCAAGGGCCGCATGCCTTCTAAGGTTGCCGCTATGGCCATGCCACTCAATTCTTCATCGCTTTTGGAAATCAGGACTTCTGAAGGATTGTTCACTTCCCTAAGCCCTGAACCCTGCATTTCATAAATGCCCAGCTCGGCAGTACTGCCAAAGCGGTTTTTTAGGGAACGGAGAATTCGGTACACATAATTGCGGTCGCCCTCAAACTGAAGCACCGTATCCACCATATGTTCCAAAATCTTGGGGCCGGCTATGGTGCCATCTTTAGTAATATGCCCCACCAAAATTACCGGGGTATTACTTTCTTTGGCGTATTTGATGAGTTCTGCGGTACACTCCCGAATTTGTGAGATGCTTCCGGCGGCAGATTCGATATAATCTGAATGTAGGGTCTGAATGGAATCGATGATGACCAAATTAGGTTCCAATTGTGCAATCTGCTGAAAGATATGCTGGGTCTTTGTCTCGGTCAGCACAAAGCAGTGTTGCGCATCAGGCAAGATCCGGTCGGCCCGCATCTTGATCTGTTTTTGACTTTCTTCCCCAGAAACATAGAGTGTTTTTAAGGGCAATCGTAGGGCAATTTGCAACAAAAGGGTGCTTTTGCCAATACCGGGTTCCCCGCCCAAGAGGGTCAAGGATCCGGGAACGAGGCCGCCACCCAAAACCCTGTTGAATTCTTTGTCAAGGGTATTCAAACGAATTTCAGATTCGTTGGTAATCTCATTGACCTTAAGGGGTCTGTTGGTTTTTGTGAAGGTTGTTGAAGGGCTTTTCCATGGGGTCTTTTCTTCCTTCTGTACCACTTCTTCCACCACGGTATTCCATTGTTTACACGATGTACATTGTCCAACCCATTTGGCGTATTGGGCGCCACAGTTTTGGCAGAAAAAAGCAGTTTTGGTCTTGGCCATTGGGCTAAGATAACAAAGAATCAGTACCCAAAGTCGGCCTTTAGGGCATCAATCTTCTCTACGGCATGTTCCTTGGTCAAAAAGTCTATTTCATCCAACATAAAAGCTTTTTCAAAAGCTTTCATCGCTTTTTTGGGTTCGCCCATAAATTCTAGATATTCGCCTTCTAGATAATGGCCGAGCATGGCGTATGGAAATTTCCTTTTGCAGAGAGTGGACAAAGCTTCGAGCGATTCGTGCTCTTCTTTTTTTAAGATGCCCGCATAAACGGCCATGATGTCGTTCAATTCCACTTCCTTTTCAAAGCCCAGCAGATTTTCGATCATCGCATATTTGTCTGTCAAGTATTGAAAGACAGGTTCGTTTGATTTGAGCATTTGTTCCTTGTATTCCTTTGGACTTATGGGCCTAAAGATTTTAAAGACATTGTCAAAGGCTTTGCTTATGCCGTAAGCCACTATGGAAATATGGTCGGGCTCTTCATATTGGTCAAAAAAGTAATGTAGATTTTCTTTTTGGATGGATTTTATGGCCTTGTCCATCTGTAAAATCCGGTTGCGGTCTTCCACTCTTTCCTTTTCCAGGACCAGGTCATAGAATATTTCCTGATCCAAATCTACCAATCGAGAGGGCACCCTGCTTTCCATTTCTGTGGCAAGCAAGGGGGAAATCAACAGATAGGAGTTAAAGATTGATTTGTCCTCAAACAGAAAGTAGTTGCCAAAATTGGCGGTAATGTCATAGCCAATGAACATTTTAAAGGGGGCAATGCTATAGCTCTTTTTTAGATAGGGGATGAGTTCCAATTTTAAAAAATCATAGAAAAGATAGGCATTGTCGGTCGGAAGGCCATTGGATTGTTCAAAATCACAATCGTCCCAGCGCTGATCGTTTTCGTTTTGCTTTATACCCACCACAATGGATTCTGGCATACGATGATAGGTGCTGTAAAATTTTGCGTTGGCCACGACCAGGTCAAAAAGATATTCCCCATCCAAGACCAAAATAAGAGGATACTTTTTTTCTTCGGAATAGCCTTCTGGAAGGTAATACATCAAATCCCTACTCTGCTGAAGGCGATAAGAATCGAAAACCTCTTCTTCTATTTGCGCATTGCCCAAAAAAACGAAAAGTCCGAAAAGTCCGAAAAAAAGTTTGGCCATGGTTTATTTTTATGGGCGGGAGTGCTACCTGCCGCGGTTCAATAACGGTAGGAGGACAAAAGATATTGCCCCAAGCACAACGACCATAAGGGTTTGGGCAATCCACATGATCCACCCAAAGGCGTCGCCCGAGTTGGAAGAAATGCCGTAAAGAGCCAGGGCAGAACTAACGGCAATGGGGTAGGCGCCCAATCCGCCATTGGAGATCATCATGGCAAACGCTCCAGACACAAAACAGACCAAGAGCTCGGCAATGCCAAGACCCTGTGTCTCTGCAACAGTGTATTTTATGGCCCAGAACATTCCTACATAACAACCCCAGATCAGAAAGGTATAAAAGATAAAGGGCCATTTTTTCTTCATTTTCAAAATACTGGTCACCCCATCTAAAAGTCCCTTCAAAAAGGTTTTGAGTTTGAGCAGAAATCCTGATTTCGCTTTTCTTATAAGGTACAGAAACACGACAAGACCTATGATGCCAACAGCCAATACGGAGCCGCTTAAAGCAAGATTTAACCCGTAGCTTTTTAGATAGCCTACAATGATATCGGTTTGTAAAAATAGGGCGAGCAGGATAATGAGCAACAACATGATCAGGTCTATGACCCTTTCGGTCACTATGGTGCCAAAGCCTTTTTCAAAGGGTACATCTTCATAGGACGCCAAAGCTGTGGCCCTTAGGATCTCGCCGGAACGGGGTACGCCTAGATTGGCCAAATAGGCCATCATTATGACAAAAAAATTGTTGCTGATCTTTGGGGCATAGCCCATGGGTTCCAGAAGGTGGTTCCAACGAATGGCCCGTGACACATGGCTTATGATCCCGATCAAAATGGACAATCCCACCCAAAACGGATGGGCATTTGAGATGTTTTCAATGATTTTGATCCTATCGGGCTGGGAGGTGTTTTGGTACATGTACCAAACTAAAAAGAATCCCAACGCAAGTGGGATGATTATTTTTAAGGTTTTTTTTAGTGAGCGGGTCACTTAGTTTAAAAGGTTGGTTGCTTCGTTGGGGAAGACAAGTGAGGGATTAAAGTTTTTGGCTTCTTCAATGTCCATCCACCCGTAGGTGATCAGGATAAGGACATCGCCAACGGCGACTTTTCTGGCAGCGGCACCGTTAAGGGTCAACTCTCCACTGCCACGTGGTCCGGGAATGGCATAGGTCTCCAAGCGTTCGCCATTGTTGTTGTTCACGATTTGAACCTTCTCGCCCCGGACAATATTGGCGGCATCCATCAAATCCTCATCAATGGTGATGCTGCCGATATAGTTTAGATCGGCCCCTGTTACCTTGACCCGGTGTATTTTCGATTTTACGACCTCTACTTGCATTTGTGGCAAATTTAATAATTGAGCGCAACATTATCTATTAACCTAACCTCATCCGCATAAACGGCAATAAACGCCCTATATTTTTTTTCTTTTTCTTTTTTTTTGATGGGCATCAAGGTATCCACTTCGGCAATTTGAAAATATTCCAATTCAAACAGCGGATTGTCATTAAATTGGGACACCACCCACTCGGTAACATCCATTGCACTTTCTGTGCCAAATTTGGTTTTGGCAGTCTGTAGGGCTTTATAAATGAAACCGGCTTCTTCCCTAGTCGTTTTTGGCAGTCTTTCATTACGGGAACTCATGGCCAGACCATTGGTCTCCCTGACGATGGGGCAGGCAATGATCTCGTAGGGGTAGTTTTTTTGGTGGACCAACTTCCTTATGATCTGCAATTGCTGAAAATCCTTCTCGCCAAAATAGGCCTTTTGGGGTCTAACAGTATTCAGCAAAAGTTCGACTATGGTGCCCACACCGTTAAAATGACCATTTCTGAATGCTCCTTCCATGACATTGTCAAGGCCCTCAAAATCAAAAGATTTTGACTTTACGTTTCCATCATAGATTTCTTCTTTTGTGGGGGTAAAGACCAAGATTTCTTCAGAAATGCCAGCGAGTAGTTTTAGGTCTTGCTGAAGATTGTCTGGATATTTTTCCAAATCACTGGAATTGTCAAACTGGGTAGGGTTCACAAAAATACTCACGATCAGGGCATCGTTTTCTGCCAAGGCCTTCTCCGCTAGAGATAGATGCCCTTGGTGCAGGGCACCCATGGTGGGTACAAACCCTAGGGATTTGTTGAGGGCATTTATTTTCAACAAACCCTGCCCCAGTTCCTTTTTTGTCTCAAAAACTAACATAATGTGGTAGAAAAGCGCGTAAAAATACCATAAATCAAAGTAATCGGCATAATTTTTGTATTTTTGCAGCTACGTTTTTCCAGACACACAAAAGAGCGATTTTATGAACGGAAAAAAGATATTGTTTGTATCTTCTGAATTAGTGCCCTACTTACCGGAAAACCAAGTTTCTTTAATGTCCTACGAAGCACCACGAATGGTCAACAGCAAAGGTGGTCAAATACGCATTTTTATGCCACGTTACGGCAACATTAATGAGCGTAGGCATCAATTGCACGAGGTAATTAGGCTTTCGGGCATGAACCTGGTGATCAATGACATGGATATGCCCTTGATCATCAAAGTGGCCTCTATACCCAGAGAGCGCATACAGGTCTACTTTATAGACAACGATGAATACTTTAAAAGGAAGGCCACTTTTGAAGACAAAGAGGGCAACCTTTTTCCAGATAATGATGAACGGGCCATTTTCTTTGCCAAAGGCGTTGTGGAAACCGTGAAAAAATTGAATTGGTCACCGGACATCATCCATGTCCATGGTTGGATGGCTTCCTTGCTTCCCCTGTACCTCAGGGAATACTATGCGGACGAACCTATTTTTGCGGACAGTAAAATTGTCACTTCTGTCTATAAAAGAGGCTTTGAAGGGGAGCTTGATGAAAAGATGGCTGATAAGATCATCTTTGATGGAATAGAAAAAGATAAGATTCAAGCTTTGGAGACCCCCGACTATAATAATTTGTTAAAGACAGCTTTAGATTATTCCGATGCGGTTATTTTAGCTTCCGAAGAGATTCCAGAGACGATTCAAAAGCACATAGAGGTGTTGGGGAAACCCGTTTTGCCCTATGTTTCGTTTCAAGAAACCGAAGAAGCCTATGCTAATTTCTACAACACCGAGGTCTTAAAGTAATATTCATGAAATTTGTTGCCAAATCATTGGTTGCGGCATTGGCCGTGATGTTTGTGGTGTTTCTCTCATCCTGTGATGAGGAAATAAACACCTTGGGTGAGGGGGTCATTGGAGGGGAGCCTTTTGTCTCTGATGAGATTACATACGAAGTCTTTGCCTACAACAAGCGTTTGTTGGCCGTACAGACCAACAAATTGCCGCTCTACCAACTTGGGTTTTTTAATGACCCCATTTATGGTAGGACCGAGGCCAATATTACCTCTCAAGTAACACTGCCAAGTCTTACAGGCAACCCGACTTTTGGGGCTTCTTCACAATCCAAGGAAGATACTGCCGCATCTGATGACAATGTTGTTGATGAGAATGAGTTGGTCAAAGAAGTCATTCTGTATATTCCCTACCAATTGGTATCTACAGACTTTAGGGACAAGGATGGGGATGGTGTGCAGGTAGGCGATGATGACGATGATACGGATGCCTCTAGCGACTCTGATGGGGACGGGGTGACCGATTCAGCTGAAACCGCCATAGGGTCGGACCCATTGGATGCCACCTCTACCGGAGAAGAAGAAGGCTTTGTGGCAAATACCTTTCAAAGGTCTTTTGCTCTGGACAGCATCTATGGGGATATCGAGAAACCTTTTCGTCTTACGGTTTCCAGATCCACTTATTTTTTAAGGGATTTGGATCCCAATTCAAATTTTGAAGAGGCTCAAGAATATTTTTCGGACCAAGAGTTTGCACCAGGGTTTACCGCAGAAGTACTCTGTGATAGTATACTCACCGTAAGCAACCTTGAATACTTGTTCATGCAGGAGGACAATCCAGAAACAGAAGATGTAGATGAATCCGATTTGGTTGCAGAAAGGTTTAACCCAGGCATTCGCGTAAAATTGGACAACGATTTTTTCCAAGAGAATTTACTGGATAAGGAAGGTTCTTCAGAGTTGTTGAGCCAAGCCAATTTCAGTGAATTTTTTAGGGGGATACACCTATCCGTAACTCCAACGGACGGCGATATCATGTTCTTGTTGGACCTACGGCAAGCCACCATTACGGTCACCTATGATTATACGACAACGACCAAGGATGAAGACGGCAACAATGAAATCGCAGAAGGCAATGTTGAATTGAGGTTGATCCAAAGCATAGATGGTGTTGGTGGGGGCAATGCGGTGAATACCATCCTTAATCCAAACTATCCGGAATCCATTGCCTTAGATTCAGACAATGGTGAAAACGCCTCTAGGATTTATCTGAAGGGTGGCAATGGCTCCATTGCAGAAATACGACTTTTTGATGAAGATGATGGGAGTGTCACCATTGATCAGATAAAGGCCAAAAATTGGATCATAAATGAGGCAAACCTTGAGTTTTATGTAGATCGTGAGGCCTTGGATCCATTTGCGGATTTTGTTGAGCCCCCAAGACTTTACCTTTATGATTCTGAAACAAACCTTCCGGTATACAATGCCTTTACGGAAGTTTCCAATACCGAAACCCCATTGGGGCAATTCTTGAATTATGATGGAATTTTGGAAAAAGAGGATGGGCGCGGAATCAAATACACGGTTAGGCTAACAGAATATTTGAACAATATTATTGTAAGGGATTCTGCCAATGTGCCCTTGCACCTTAGTTTGAGCTCAGATATTCGTGTCCCCAACGTCAGGGAATCAAAAGGGGCCAACGGTTCTACGCCAGAGGTTCCTATAATGTCGACCACCATCCCTCTTGGTACGGTGCTATATGGGGGTGATGTTGAAGTGCAAAATGAGGACAAAAAATTAAGATTGAGACTTTTCTACACGGAGGTTGATTAGTCTTTGGTCACACAACTTCATACCACACAAGGACTTTTATCGTTATTTAATCGATAACTAAGGTTTTTTTAAGAATCAACCACTAATTTTAGCTCATCTTAATCCAAACAACAGAATAACTATGTGTGGTATTGTAGGTTACATTGGTCATAGGGATGCCTATCCCATCATCATAAAGGGTTTACAGCGTTTAGAGTACCGTGGTTACGACAGTGCCGGAATCGTACTTTTTGATGGGGAAAACCTAAACCTTTCCAAAACAAAAGGAAAGGTAGAGGATTTAAAGCAAAAGTCAGAGCAGGGCATTCCCACAGGGGGAATGTTGGGCATGGGCCATACAAGATGGGCGACACACGGTGTGCCCAATGATGTGAACTCACATCCACATTACTCCAACTCCGGGGATTTGGCCATTATCCACAACGGAATCATAGAGAATTACGAATCCATTAAAAAAGCCTTGGTCAAAAGAGGCTATACTTTTCATTCGGACACAGATACCGAAGTATTGGTGAATTTGATAGAAGAGGTTAAGAAACAAGAAGGAGTTAAGCTTGGCCATGCGGTCCAGATAGCCTTGAATCAGGTCGTGGGGGCCTATGCCATTGCTGTTTTTGACAAAAACAAACCCGACGAGATCGTAGCGGCGAGACTGGGCAGTCCACTTGCCATTGGTATAGGTGATAATGAATACTTTATTGCTTCGGATGCTTCGCCGTTTATCGAATACACCAACAATGCCGTTTATTTGGATGACGAAGAAATGGCCATTATCCGTTTGGGGAAAGAGATTAAGATGCGTAAGATCAAGGATGATGCCATTGCCTATCCCAATATTTTGGAACTTCAGCTCAATCTGGAAGAAATTGAGAAGGGGGGGTATGATTATTTCATGCTCAAGGAAATCTATGAGCAGCCAAGGGCTATCTTGGATACGTACAGGGGGCGCCTTTTGGCAGACCAAGGAATCATCCGTATGGCAGGGATTGATCAAAACCTTGAGAAATTGATGAATGCCAACCGAATAATAATCGTTGCATGCGGTACCTCTTGGCATGCAGGTTTGGTTGCAGAGTATATTTTTGAGGATTTGGCCAGGATTCCCGTTGAGGTGGAATATGCTTCGGAGTTCAGGTACAGGAATCCCGTTATCACGGAAAATGATGTGTTGATTGCCATATCACAATCTGGGGAGACCGCAGATACCTTGGCGGCCATTAAAATGGCAAAAGAAAAAGGGGCCTTTGTTTTTGGTGTTTGTAATGTGGTTGGTTCCTCAATTGCCAGGGAAACGGATGCAGGGGCGTATACCCACGCCGGACCCGAAATAGGCGTGGCCTCAACAAAGGCGTTTACGACACAGATTACCGTTTTAACCATGATCGCCCTAAAGCTTGGAAAGGAAAAAGGGGTTATACCAGTTGCAAGGTTTCATGAGTTTTTGGTGGAATTGGAGGGCATACCGGCCAAGGTTGAAAAAGCCCTTGAGTCCAATGCCTTGGTGGAGTATATAGCCGATATATACAAGGACTCCACCAATTGCTTGTATCTGGGCAGGGGATATAATTTCCCGGTAGCCCTGGAAGGTGCGTTAAAGCTCAAGGAAATCAGTTATATCCATGCCGAAGGTTATCCGGCGGCAGAAATGAAACACGGTCCCATAGCCCTTATAGACGAAGAAATGCCCGTGGTTGTCATTGCCACCAGAAAGGGGCACTATGAAAAAGTGGTGAGCAACATACAAGAAATAAAATCACGACAGGGCAAAATTATAGCGGTGGTCACAGAAGGCGATCTGCAGGTAAAGGAATTGGCAGACCATGTGGTTGAAGTTCCGGAAACCTCTGAAAGTTTGACCCCATTATTGACCACGATTCCCTTACAGTTGTTGTCCTACCACATAGCCTTGATGCGGGGTTGTAATGTTGATCAACCAAGAAATTTGGCAAAATCGGTAACTGTGGAATAATTATCATAACATAGTATGCAAACAACAAAAAACGCCAATATTGGCGTTTTTTTTGTTAATAATATAATTTATTGACGGTTTTTCGTCCAAAAATTTACTATGCATGCATAATTTTTTAATTTTTTCTATTTTGTAAGCAGAAAAAAATGTAAATTCCCCACCAATTAATTTTACACTGATTTTAAACTAACTTAACGAACAAAAATCAAATCTGATGAGAAAAGTAATTCTAGGTCTTTTCCTGTTTTTTGGTGCCATGGCCATGGCGCAGACCACAATAACAGGTAAGATTATTGACCAAAATGGAGATCCGATTTTAGGGGCGAATGTTATCGTTGTCGGCAAGGCAGTTGGAGCAGTCTCTGATTTTGACGGAAACTTCACCATAAAAACAAAGGAGACACCGCCATTTCAGCTAAAAATTACCAGCGTAGGTTTTGCAGATGCCACAATAGAGGTTGTCCAGAACAATCAAGTGCTTACCATTACTCTTGATGAACAATCCACATCCTTGGATGAAATTGTGATTTCGGCATCAAGAACCCCGGAGCGTATTTTTGAATCTCCTGTATCGGTAGAGCGATTTGGATTAAATGAGATTAAAAATACAGCTTCTGCAGATTTTTACGATGGTCTTGAAAATTTAAAGGGGGTTGATGTCAACACCAACAGTTTAACCTTTAAATCGGTAAACACCAGAGGTTTTGCCACCTTTGCAAACTCCCGTTTTATGCAATTGGTGGATGGAATGGACAATTCTACCCCGGCCTTGAACTTTCCCATCGGGAATCTGGTCGGTATGGTCGAAACCGACATCTTGAGTATTGAATTGCTGCCCGGGGCATCATCTGCACTTTATGGGGCCAACGCGTTTAACGGTATCTTGTTCATGAGGAGTAAAAACCCCTTTGATTACCAAGGGATAAGTGCTTCCATCAAAAGGGGGATTACCTCGCAGGAATCGGCAGGGGACAACCAATATACCGATATTGGTATTAGGGCCGCTCATAAATTCAGTGATCATTTGGCCGTAAAAGCGACTTTTGGCTATTTGGATGGTACCGACTGGACCGCAACGAGCGAAGTGGATATTAACGATCCTTCCAAAACAAGGGCCAATCTTGACTATAACGGAATCAATGTATACGGTGATGACTATACGGCAAACCTACGATCGGTGGCACAAAGCCTGGAAGCAGCGGGTATATTGCCAGCAGGAGCCAGTAGTTTGGTGCCATCGGTAGATGTTTCCAGAACAGGCTATAACGAAAGAGATCTTACCCCTTATGAAGCCAAGAGCATCAAATCTGATTGGGGCGTGTACATACGACCATGGGCCAATGATTTTGAAATATCGTATCAAGGAAAAATTGGTACGGGAACCACCATCTATCAGGGAATCAATAGGTATAACATTGCGAATTTCACCCAACAGCAACATAAGTTGGAGTTTAGAAATGACAACTTTTTCCTTAGGGGTTATGTAGTTTCAGATGATGCCGGAGATTCATATGATATGGTTTTTACGGGGATTAACATCAATAGGGCCTGGAAGGATGACCGAACGTGGTTTGGGCAATATGCTGGCACCTATGCCCAGGCTACTTTAGGGGGCGCTACCGATGCAGAAGCCCACGCCGTGGCAAGGGCCACCGCGGAATCTGGCCGTTTTCAGCCGGGATCCCCTGAATTTCAAGCCGCTTTCAACAGAAGTATTAATGATCCAGATTTGTCAACGGGATCAAAATTTCAGGATCAATCTAAATATTACCATGCCAATGGAAACTATAACTTAAGTCATTTAATAGACTTCGCCGAAATTCAGGTGGGAGGGTCTTTTCGGCAATATAGTTTAAACTCATCGGGTACTATTTACACAGATTATGATGGCAACATTGATTACAGTGAATATGGCCTGTATACCCAGGTTCAGAAAACCATTCCCTTCAAGGAGGGGACAAGCTTAAAACTTACGGGTTCTGCTCGTTATGACAAGTCTGAGTTTTTTGATGGATTTGTTTCACCAAGGTTCTCAGCAGGGTTGACCATCAATAGAAACCACAATATTAGAGCTTCCATTCAAACGGGATTTAGAAATCCAACAACACAAGACCTGTTTATTGGGTTGGATGCCGGTAGGGCCATATTGGTGGGTTCGGCTCCTGACAATTTGGATAGGTACATCAGGAATTTTGATGTGAGCCAAGCAGGAATAGATGCTGGCCAACCTGCTCAAATCACACAGACTGGTAGGGCTGCTTATGAAAACTCTTATTTGTTGACAGAACAAGGGGATGTTGTGTTTGATTCGAACGGAGCCCCCACAATTGCAAACCCCGGCGTTGTAAAACCCGAACAGATAGTAACTGGGGAAATAGGATATAGGGGAAAAATAGATAAGTTTACGATTGATTTTAGTGCATATTACAACAGCTATTCTGATTTTATTTCCACACAAATTGTGGCAGCTCCCTTATATGGGTCAGTTGCAGATGGTAGTGCAATACCTGCGCTGCTTGCTGGTGATGTTGTTGCTTATAGTGCCTATACCAATTCTGATGTTGATGTAAATTCATATGGGGCCTCATTGGGCCTCACGGCCAAAGTTTTTGGCAATTTTGATTTAGCGGGCAGTTATACCTATGCCAAATTGGATTTTGATCGTGAATCCAATCCCGGCTTTGCCACCAATTTTAACACTCCGGAACATAAGTTCAAGGCAAGTTTTGGAAATGCAGATTTATTTGAAAACTTTGGGTTTAATGTGGCCTACAGGTTTAGTGATGATTATTTCTGGGAAGCAAGTTTTGGTAACGGTTTGGTGCCAGAGTTTCATGTGCTTGATGCCCAGATCAACTTGAGGGTGCCCAGTTTAAAATCCACCTTTAAGGTAGGGGGCACCAATTTGCTGGGAGATGAGTACTTTACCGCTTTTGGTACCGGATTCATTGGGTCACAGTATTATGTTTCATGGACAATTAACAATCTATAAAAATTATGAAAAATTCAATATACGTTAACTATTTGTTGCTGGCCTTTTTATTGGTTGTTGTTGCGGCCTGTAACGATGAAGTGGATGTTCTGGAAGAATATGATGCCCTTGAGGAAGAAATTGCCACGGTTGAATTAACAGCCGGGGCTGCAGATTTTTCAAAAACGGTTTCCATTGGAGCCTCCTTTACGGCAGGTTTCACGGATAACGCATTGTTCATTGCCGGTCAGCAAAATTCATTTCCCAAAATGTTAAATGACCAGTTTGCCAAGGTAGGTGGCGGTGATTTTGTCCAACCATTGACCAGTGATAATTTTGGGGGACTGGCGGCTGGCGGCTCTAGGATTGCCAATCCAAGATTGGTTTTTGATGGATCGGGCCCAGTAGGTCTGGAATCTTTGATTGGCCCCGTAACGGTTTCTACGGATATTGTTTTGAACAACCCAACCGGACCCTTCAACAATATGGGAGTTCCTGGCGCACTTAGTTTTCATTTAGTGACACCGGGCTATGGTGATTTGAATGGCGTGGGCACCTATGCCAATCCATATTTTGTAAGAATGGCTTCAAGTGCCACGGCAACGGTATTGGGTGATGCAGTTGCGCAAAACCCCACTTTTTTCACAGCTTCCTTAATAGGGGCCAATGATGTGTTGGGTTATGCCATTGGTGGTGGTGCAGCTGAAGATCAAACAGGCAATCTAGATCCCGCTACCTATGGAAGTGGCGATATAACCGACCCAAATGTTTTTGCGGCCACCTATAGCAATATCATTGGGGCGTTGAGTTCCAACGGAGCCAAAGGGGTAGTCACCAATATTCCCAACATTACCAGCTTGCCTTATTTTACAACCGTGCCCTATGCTCCTTTAAATCCGGTAGATGCGAGCTTTGGACCGCTCATTCCCACCTTGAATTCAGTTTTTGGTGGCATTAATCAGGTATATGATGGAATTAAGGCGATAAGCGATGCTACCACAGTGGCATTTTTGGAAATTGATTCGAGATATATTTCATTTTCCCAGACCGCAGCGAACCCGGTGGTCATAAAAGATGAAAGCTTGGTTGATTTATCGGCAGAAATTACGGGTGCATTGGCAACCAGCGAAGCTTTCTCGCTTTTTGTCCAATCCTTGGGGTTGCCGGTTGAGGCAGTACCGTTGGTTGCTGGTTTGATGGGAAGCTATTATGGGCAGGCTAGACCCGCCACTGCAGATGATTTATTGGTCTTGCCAAGCAGTAGTGTCATTGGGACAACAAATACCGATTCGTTTGCATTTTTAATGGGCCAAGGGTTGACCCAAGAACTGGCAGGTCAATTTTCTGCAGAGGGCATTACCTATCCTTTGGACGATCAATGGGTATTGACCCCAGAAGAACAACAGGCGGTCATGACCGCAACCGATGCCTATAACACGACCATAAAAGCAGTGGCAGATGCTAGTGCCGATATAGCCTTTGTGGACCTAAAATCAATATTGGAGACCTTGGCGACAGAAGGAATTACATTCGGGGACTATACCATGACGGCCAATTTGGTTGTTGGGGGAGCTGTTAGCTTGGATGGAGTGCATTTAACGGCCAGAGGATACTCCTATATGGCATATGAATTTTTAAAGGCCATTGATGCCCAATTTGGGTCAAATTTTATTGCATCGGGCAACGTTCCCAACCCTGGCGATTACCCTACAAATTATTCACCAACCTTGCAGTAAGGGGCAAGCAAAATTTAAATTTTCAAAAAACCAAGGTTTTGCCTTGGTTTTTTTATAGCTTTTAAACTAAAAACCATATTTTTGCACCCGAAAAAAACAGAAAAATCCTAATTAGGAATCAACTAATTGAAATACTGAAGTAATGTCCAAAGTTACAGGTAAAGTTGCCCAAATTATCGGTCCGGTTATTGATGTAGAATTTGAATCAGGTACCGAAATCCCTAAAATTTATGACTCGTTAGAGATTGCCAGACCAGATGGTTCTACCTTGGTGTTGGAAGTTCAATCCCACATTGGTGAGAATACCGTACGATCCGTTGCCATGGACTCTACGGATGGCCTTAGCCGTGGAATTGAAGTGGTTGCTACGGGGAATGCCATTCAAATGCCCGTTGGGGATGATATCTATGGCAGGCTTTTCAATGTAATCGGAGATGCCATTGATGGAATGGAAAACCTTCCTAAGGTGGGGGAGAATGGACTGCCAATTCACCGTGAAGCACCAAAGTTTGAAGACTTGTCCACCTCTACCGAGGTTTTGTTTACAGGGATTAAGGTCATCGATTTGATCGAACCCTACGCCAAGGGTGGTAAAATTGGTTTGTTTGGTGGTGCCGGTGTGGGTAAGACAGTATTGATCCAAGAGTTGATCAACAATATTGCCAAAGGCCACGGTGGACTTTCGGTATTTGCCGGTGTAGGTGAAAGAACAAGGGAAGGAAACGACTTGCTGCGTGAGATGCTGGAGTCTGGTATTATCAAATACGGTGACGATTTTATCCATTCTATGGAAGAAGGTGGTTGGGACTTGAGCAAAGTGGACAAAGAAGCCATGAAAGAGTCCAAGGCAACCTTTGTTTTTGGACAGATGAACGAGCCTCCAGGTGCCCGTGCCCGTGTGGCCCTTTCCGGGTTGACCATTGCCGAATATTTCCGTGATGGTGCGGGTGACGGACAGGGTAAGGACGTACTTTTCTTTATCGATAATATTTTCCGTTTTACCCAAGCAGGTTCAGAAGTATCCGCTCTTTTGGGAAGGATGCCTTCTGCGGTAGGTTACCAGCCAACCTTGGCCACAGAGATGGGAGCCATGCAAGAGCGTATCACCTCTACCAAGAGAGGTTCCATTACATCGGTACAGGCGGTTTACGTACCTGCGGATGACTTAACGGATCCCGCTCCTGCTACAACCTTTGCCCACTTGGATGCCACTACGGTATTGTCCCGTAAAATTGCCGAGCTGGGTATTTATCCTGCGGTGGATCCATTGGATTCCACTTCTCGTATCCTAACTCCAGAGATTTTGGGTAAAGAGCATTACGAATGTGCACAACGCGTAAAAGAGTTGTTACAGCGCTATAAGGAGTTACAGGACATTATCGCCATCTTGGGTATGGAAGAACTGTCTGAAGAAGATAAATTGGCGGTAGGCCGTGCAAGACGTGTACAACGTTTCTTGTCACAACCGTTCCATGTGGCGGAGCAGTTTACGGGTATACCCGGGGTATTGGTGGACATTAAGGAAACCATCAAAGGTTTTAACATGATTATGGATGGGGAGTTGGATCACTTACCAGAATCGGCCTTTAACCTTAAGGGAACCATTGAAGATGCTATCGAAGCGGGTGAGAAAATGTTGGCGGAAGCATAAATAAGTTAAGAGTTTAGAGTGCTGAGTTTAGAATAGACAAAACCAGTAACTCATCACCCATAACTCGTAACTCATAATTAAAAAAACATGTATTTAGAAATCGTATCCCCAGAAGCCACCTTGTTTGCCGGAGAAGTAGATTCGGTAATCGTTCCAGGAGTCAATGGAGAGTTCCAGATGCTACAGAACCACGCCCCCATTGTATCGTTATTGCAGGAAGGGGAGGTTAAGGTGAAAGGAGCTATAGCCATTGAAGAGGAGTTTCAGGACAAGTTCACTAAAGGAAAGGATGGTGAAACCGTACTCTCCATTACCAGTGGCACCATAGAAATGAAGGACAACAAAGTGATTGTCTTGGCCGATTAAGCCCTGTTCTAAAACAACAAATAGTAAAACCGCTGTTCACTTCGCAAAGTCGATGTGACAGCGGTTTTTTTTATGCTTCAAACTCAAGAATATCCCCTGGTTGGCATTCCAGTGCTATACAAATTGCTTCAAGGGTAGAAAAACGAATTGCCTTTGCCTTACCGGTCTTTAAGATGGATAGGTTGGCCGTTGTGATCCCTATTTTTTCAGCCAATTCATTACTTTTCATCTTTCGCTTGGCCAACATCACATCTAAGTTTACGATTATGGACATGGCTTAAATGGTTAGGTCGTTTTCTTGTTTCAGGGCAAATCCTTTTTTTATCAAATGAGAAATAATCAATAAGAAAAGTGACATTATCAATAAGGATAAACTAGAAGCTATATGATTTGGTAGACTATCAATAATAGACTTATCCCCAATAAAATGAGAGTTTGCTAGTTTAATTGGAGTTTTAATGATGACATAGGTAATAATGGCTTTACCCATTTTATGAAAGCTAATTCCATTTGTTTTTTGAAAGAATGATTTTTCATCCAGTTTATTAACCGTTTTACTGAACTTGTAGAAATTGAAAAGTAAATACCCTATAACTATAATATCAGAAGTTGCTAAAATTAATTCAATGAGCGTAGAATCCATTTTAAAGCTAAAATCATACAATTTAACCAGAATTTCAGAAGACAATTTTAAGACTCTGATAATTCCAAACAGAATCCATACATTAACGAGGACATAGAGAAAAGTGACTAATTTTTTCATCTAGATTAATGCTTTTCAACAATAAAAATAAAAAAATTATTGAAAAACGACAATAAATTATTCTAAAACAATCAATGACCATTCTTTTCCATCCGAATGGTATCTTGTTAATTCGGTAAACCCAATGGCCCTATGGGCGTTTATGGAGCGGGTATTATTTATATCCACCTCGGTGATGATGGACTCAAAAAACGGTTTGGTGAACCGTTGCATATTCTGGTACAATCCCCTAAAAACACCTTGGCCACGATGCGTTTTGGCTACACAAATTTGCCCCATGACCATAAAATGGTTCCCTTTGTAAACCTTGCTTATTTCGGTAAACATCGGTTTTAAAACATCAATTTTATCACTAAATTTTTGATGCATGGAAAGGGAGTAACCCACCACGTTTCCATTATCGGTGGCCAGAGTATGCGGAAAAGCATCGTTCATAGCTTTTAAAAGCTCAAAATCATGTTCCACCGTTAAAAATCCCTGTGTTTTTATTTCTTCTGTTGAAAGGTTTTTTGGTAGATTTTGCTGTTGCAGGGCCAAAATCTGTTCCAACTCCCCAACAGCATCTGCTTGTTTATAGAGAAACATTCCATCCTTTTTCTAAAGATAAAGTACTTTTACAAGATGGCTGGTTTTTCTAAACGATTGACCCATAGATTATCCCAAAGAAAAAAGGGCAATGCCCTACGGGTGCTTACCCCACAGGATGGGAGAACCAAGCAACTGTCCGACCAATTAAGTTCAAAGGGAGCGGAACGGCCGCCAATCTGTCTTTATCCCTACACTACAGAAACTGAAATGCAAACCATAAAAGACCAACTAAAATGAATAAGGATTGGATTGTTTTGGGAAGTTTTGAGTTCTTGGCCGATCTTCAGGTCACCAAAGGAAAATTGGAATCTGAGGGAATAGAAACCCTTTTAAAAGATGACAACACGGCCAGTGTTGAGCCTTTTGCCAGCAATGCCCTCGGGGGCATAAAACTGTTGGTGCACAAAGAGGATGAGGAAAGGGCCAAGGCTATTTTTGATGAGATACGGACCTATGCCACGGACGATGAGGGCAATCTTATTGTCTGTCCAATCTGTGGCGCGCAAAAATGCGAGGTCTATTATGCCCGAAACACTATCTTTTATAAGCTTTTCCCTTTTTTAGAACCCAAAAAGTACAAGTGCAACAACTGCAATTTTCTCACTAAAGCTAAAAGATAGGGATATCAACCGAAGTGAATTGGCATGACCAAGACAATATTTATGGGCCGTATAAATGAAGGAGCCAATTTAGAAAGGGAACGGGTTAAAAGCTATACGGAAATTTTTAGGACAAATTTATTGGATCGGTAGTCTTTGGTGTATGACCGCGTTGTCAATCGTATCCAGAGGAGAGTATTGTTTGGCCAAGATGAGGTTCATATAAAAATTGGCCTTGGTCTCTGCTTTGTCAAAAACCCTTCGGTTCTTTCGGGTAACAATTAGATCGGGTTTTTGGTTTTCAATGATAAACTCGAGTTCTTCTTTAGAGGTATGCCTATGGTTTTGCGCATGAAGGAACAGTTCCTCTCTTACCAGATTGCTAGGGTGTGTAGCGATTTTTGTGGGGGGAGTTTCTCCCAAAAGCCAATAGCCAATATGGTATTCGCAGAAAAGAATATTATTGTAGCTAATATTGTTTTTGATCAGGTATTGGGGTACTGTAATTCCTTCCCCGTTAAAAAAACTCCCAGTTTCCTTTTTGTTCTTTATAATGTTACCGATTTCAAGATAACTTTCCATGGGTATCAAAAGAAGCAAAAGAAATAACCAAGGCGTACGCCTGAACCCGTTGATAAAATTGAGTTTGGAAATTACAACACCAAATAAAAGAAGCAAAAAGGGATATAATTGTAGTAGATAATGACCGTTGATTTTTTTGGCCTGGACGAATGAGAAAAGAACACCTAAAATGATACCCAATAATGATTGCTGTTCCTTTGATTTAAAATTGAGCAATTTTTTCTGGTGTAAAAAAAGGAGCAAACTCAAAACAATGACCAAAAAGGGTAAAACGTTCAAAACAGAACCATGTCCTGATTTTGTGTAGGCTAGAGGTGCCAATACTACAGAATTCCACCAAATATTGAGTTGGTCGGAGTACAGGTATGGCAATGCCGTACATAAAACAACCAAAATAATACCAAGGCCAACAATTATGAGTTTTGACAACTGTTTATAAAATATGCCTTTTTTTAAAATATAGGTAAACTCGAATAAAAACAGAAAAAGTAAAGGGTAGGCCATGTTCAATTTGCTCATTACAGATAATCCGAAGAAAATTCCTGAAATAAAAAGCCACCAATGGGTTTTTTTAAAAAGAAAAAAATGAACGGCAGGCATAAAAAACGCCATACAGATATGTTCGGACATTACCCCTTGCAAGCTCCCAAAAAGGCTGAAAAGGATGACAACTAAAATCGAAACCAAAAAAGACTGTTTTTTGTAACCTAACCCAATCCCTATTTTGTAAGTGTAAAAAGCACTGGTGGCCACCAAAAAAGTTCCGGCAATACGAATGGCCAAGAAACTTTTTCCGAACATAGAGATAATACAAGCAAAAAAGAGGAAGGTAATAGGGGGTTTCAAATCCCATAATTCAGTGAATGGAAGATGACCCTCGGCCCAAGACTGCCCCATGAGAATAAAAGTACTTTCATCCCTATCTACGTAATCCCTAAAGAAAAAGGGAAACCGAATAAAAAAGGCATAGACAAAAAGTAAGATGAAAAGCGTTGTCTCCGAAAAATTTTGAAACTGATCAGTGAGTGTGGAAGTGATATTTTTCAAGGTCTAAGGCCATTTTTATTGGCATCTTTGCAAGATAGAAAATTGTCTTGCATTAGAAAGATTCGTTGATGGTAAAAAATTTGATTGAACGCGACAAGAAACACCTTTGGCGTATTCCCTACTCATAATTGGTATAAGTGCATAACTGAGGTCAAGGACAGACTATTATCCTCATCTTCTTTTATCACACCTTATCAATGAAAATGTAGTAAAACCTTGGTTTTTGCCGTGATTTCATACTTGTAATCCCTATACGGTTTAAAGCGTAACAACCCTATCATAAGCCCTTTTCAACTTCTTAATTACAATTTCGATTTCCATTTCGTTTAAATGCCCAAAACCAAAACGAATGGCACAGGTATTTTTATCTTGGTATAAAATGGTTTTTGGTAGAAATAAATCTAATTTTTCGGCTTCCTCGGCAAGTTTCACCAATGATATTGTTTCCACAAATTGCAACCATATGGCTAAACCACCCATGGGCGTTTCCCAAGTTGAGATACCTTCAAAAAAATGGTTTAAAAAATGGCACAAACAATCACGACGCTGTTTGTAAGTGACTATATTTTTTTTCTTGAGCCTATATATTTCGCCTTCAGAAATAAGTTCGGAAAGCATTTGCTCTTGTATTAAATCGCCCTGTTTGTCCAATAATTGCAAATAGTTCTTGGCTTCGGAAATCAAGTTTTCCGGGGCTACCACAAAACCTGTGTGAAAACTTGGAAACAACGACTGTCCCAACTTGCCCAAATAAATAACAATTCCGTTGGCATCTGCACTGGCCATGGGTAACATGGCAGACCCTTCAAACTGAAAATCGTGGTCATGATCATCTTCTATAATGGCAAATCCGTATGTTTTTGCCAATTGCAATAATTGTAATCGTCGTTTGGCACTCAAGGTTACCGTAGTGGGATAATCCCTATTGGCACAAACATACACACAGCGAATGCTTCCTTTTACAAAATGCTTTTTTATATACGCTATGTTTAAACCTTCACAATCTACAGGAATGGTTCTAATCGTTGCACCGGCTTGTTGAAAAATCATGTTGGCAGCGTAATTGCTCAACCGCCCAACCAACACCAGATCATCTTGTTTAATTACTAATTGTGAAACGATATACAGACTCATTTCTGTACTACGGGTATTCACTAAATTATGTGGTGTTATATGAAATCCCCGTGTTGCGTTTAAATAATTACAAAGTTGTGTGCTAAAAACCGAAGGGGTTAACGCACTTGTTCTATTCCATTTGTGTAGTAATGGTTTTCGTTTCATTGCTGCACTGTACCATCTGGAAAACTGGTGTACAGGATGCAATCGTAAATCTGGTTTACCGTCGCTTATCGTGTATGTTGAAGCAGTCTCTTCTGTGGTTGAAGCCAAATGAAATGACTGTTGAAACGGAAAACCGACCACTTTCGGATAGGTATAGGCCTGATGGACGTGTTGGGCCGTTGCTTTGATCTTTACATTGGATTCCTCTGGCACCAAAACAAAAGTCCCTTTATTGGCTATAATATCCACCCAACCTTGTGAAGCCAATTCTTCGTAAATGGCAACAGCTGTATTCCGATGAATATGTAACAACCTACTTAAAACACGTGTTCCCGGTAACTTACTGCCTTTTTCTAAATAACCACGTTGTATCGCATTTATAACTTGTTGTGATACTTGTATATACACGGGTTGCACAATCGTTTTGTCGAATGTGACAAGTTGTTTTAATAGATTACAAACCGGACTATCCATTGTTTTAAAACTGGACTAGCTTAATCGTCCGGGAAGTTACGACTTTTGCAACATAAAATTAATGGTGCAATAACGACCTTTGTAAGCTCAAAATAGATGAAAAATACAGTTTTACCTTTTGCGTTTTTACTCATTGGCGCATTTCAATTATATGCTCAACAAGAGCAACCTATAGTGCCAGTAGATTCTTTAAGTGAAGTTGTGGTTACCGCAAATCGAATCGATTTACCTTTTAAGGAAAATTCAAGAACCATAAATATGGTTACATCAAGCGATATCAAAAACAGTGCTGCTGTAACTGTGGCAGACCTGCTGCAACAAGTGGCCGGTGTAGATATTAGACGTCGTGGTACAGGGGGTAGCCAGGCCGATCTATATATTAGGGGCGGTGGCTTTGACCAAACATTGGTATTGATCGATGGTATTAAAATGGACGATGCACAAACAGGGCACCACACCATGAATGCTGCCTTGCCCTTGGAAGTCATAGAACGTATAGAAATTATTAAAGGCCCTGCAGCAAGGGTATTTGGCCAAAATGCTTTCGCAGGGGCCATTAATATTGTAACTAAAAAGAACTTGAACAATTCTATTGCTGTAAACTTAGAAGCCGGGTCTTTCGGACAGCTAAATGGCAATGTTACAGCGGGTATTGAAAAGGAAAACTCATCCCACATTGTTCATCTAGGCAGGCTAACCTCTGAAGGGTATAGAAATAACTCTGATTATGACAATGCCAACTATTATCTTAAAAGCATATTCAATAAAAAGGCGCAACCTATTGAAATGACAGCTACGTTTTTAGAGCGTAAGTTTGGTGCCGAAAATTTCTACACGACCAATCCTACCTTTCATGAATACGAAGAAACCCAAAATAGTTTGATCGCTTTTTCCACGACTTTCAGCAAGAATAACCTTAAAGTTCAACCTAGGGTATATTGGAAACGTAATCAAGATATGTTTCTATTACGGCGCAATGAGCCAAGTTTTTACAGAAACTTCCATATTTCAGATAAAATAGGGGTGGAGACCAATGCTTCTTATGCTTCAAAATTGGGTATCACAGGTTTTGGTATAGATATGTCCAAGATCTATCTAAGAAGTAATAATCTTGGTAAGCGTAACCGTTTTATGACCAATGTGTTTTTAGAACATCGTTTTAGCTTATGGGACAACAAACTGGACATTACACCCGGGGTGGCATTAACGTATTTTTCAGACTTTAAATTTCATGCCTTTCCGGGCTTGGATATAGGGTACGATATTACCCACAACTTTAAAGTTTATGGTAATATTGGTTATACCTACCGGGTGCCAACCTACACAGATTTATATTACAGTGACCCTGTAACCAGTGGAAACGAAGATTTAGAGCCAGAAGAAGCTTTTGCCCAAGAACTGGGTTTTAAATACACCACACCTAAATTTAATGCGACTATAGCGGTATTTAATAGAGATGCCGATAACTTAATCGATTATATAAGAAACGATGTTTCTGAAGATGTCTTTACAGCAACCAATATTACGGAAGTCAATACAAAAGGTTTTGAGTTTGATGCTTCATACCACTTTAAAATAAAGGAGTTTACACAAACCTTGAGTGCCGGATATGCATTTTTGGAAGATAATATCTTAGATCAAAATGAAGCACTGTCCCGTTATTCACTTAATACGTTAAAGCACCAATATACAACACGTTTTAGCACACAATTGTTTAAGAACATACGTCATAACATTGTGTATAAGTATGCAGAGCGCACAACGGGGCAGACCTATAATGTTTGGGATGCATCCCTGGCCATTAAATTGAGCCAGGCCGAATTTACAATTACAGCAAGTAATATTTTTGATGCCGATTATATTGAGTCTGGATTTGTGCCAATGCCACCAAGTAATGTGTTGTTTGGGTTGCGTTATAGTTTTAAATAAAGCCGATAACCCTGACGCTGTACGTGGCGGACACAACAAGATTGAACGAAATTTAGTGGAGCAGATAAAAATAGCGTATATTGGGGCAACTAGAACCAACCTAAGAATACTATTGGCCCCAAATGAAAAGGATTACCATACTTTTCCCTATTCTTCTTATAACCTTTTGTGCCTTTGGTCAGCTCAAAAAGAAAAATATCATTGAGCACACTATAAATCAGATAGAGAACGGAAAGAGCTTAGCTATCACAGAATTTGATCGGGTGTCCCTGTTGGGGCCCAATTATGGTGAGGGCACCATTCGCGTATGGCACACCCAAGCACAGATCCATAAGATAGAGGAAGTGGTGGGCCTAACCTATGGGCGCTCCAAAGAGATTGTTTATTTTGATGGGGGCCAGCCCATAAAGATTATCGAGATTGAAGAAAACTTTCCAAAGACCAAAAAGGGCTTTAAGGAGGCAAAGATGGAAGAGGTGTTTAGAACAGAGATCTACGTTTTGGGCAAGGCAGATTCTGTGATAGAGAACTACTACATTATTAAAGAGGAGTTTGGGAAACGTTTTTTTACCAACCCGACTAACTTTGACCAGTATCTGGACTCATTTCAAATGGCGGAATTGGTATTGAGCGATGAGGATTGAATAGCTGCCAACACACACTAGAGTAACCGATTAAGTTACATTTACTATTTTAGCTGTTTCAAAAAGAAGCGTTTAGATGCTTAACCTTGAACACGTACCTAGGGTAAAAACGCTCACCAAGCAAGCGTTTTTACGCGATTACTTCAGGCCCCAAAAACCAGTGGTGATCGAAAATTTTATCGAAGACTGGCCTGCCCACAGCAAGTGGAACCTCGATTACATCAAGGACATTGCCGGGGAAAAGGTAGTGCCTTTGTATGATGACCGCCCCGTAACACATGATGAAGGGTTCAACCAACCCCATGCCCAAATGAAAATGGCCGATTATATAGATTTGCTCAAGAGCGAACCTACCAAATACCGCATTTTTCTCTGGAATGTCTTAAAGGAAGTGCCGCAACTTCAAAAAGACTTTATGTTTCCTGATTTTGGGATCCGATTGATGAAGGGCCTGCCCATGCTCTTTTTTGGGGGGAGCAATTCACATACCTTTATGCATTATGACATAGACTTGGCCAATATCTTCCATTTTCATTTTGAAGGAAAGAAACAATGCATTTTGTTTCCGCAAGCCGAGACCAGACACTTGTACAAAATCCCACATTCGTTGATCACCCGTGAGGATATTGATTTTGCCGATCCCGATCTGGAAAAATGGCCAGCATTAAGGAACGCCAAAGGCCATTTGGCCCAATTGGAACACGGCAATGTGCTCTACATACCCGAAGGCTATTGGCACCACATGAAGTATTTGACCCCCGGTTTTTCCATGAGCCTACGGGCCGTGCCCCGTAAGCCCAAGAATTTTGCCAGGGCGGTGTACAACATCTTTTTTATGCGGTATTATGACAATTTTATGCGCAGGCGCAAGGGGCAGGAATGGATTGATTGGAAAAATGAACAGGCCATTGTCCGCACCAATAAATGGGCAGGGGCCGCTTAGGACAACTCCCTAATTTTTTCATAGACCAAATGACTTTCCCAACCGCGGTAGAGAAGATAATCGGCCAATTTTTTTCTTCGCTTCTGGGGGTGGGTCTCCTTGATTTCGGCCCATCTTTTTTTGGATAGGACATCCAAGGTCTCCAGATACTCATCTTTGGGAATTTCCTTAAGGGCCGCCTGTATGTTGAACCTTGAAATGTCTCTGGCCTTCAGTTCGTTGACAATGCGGTTTTTCCCCCATTTTTTGGTACGGAACTTTCCCCTGGCAAAACTTTGGGAAAAGCGCTCTTCGTTCAAAAAATTTTCCTTGATCAGCTGGGCCACAATGTGGTCAATGGCCTGTGGGATCATCCTCATTCCTTTTAATTTTTCTACCACTTCCTTGTGGCAGCGCTCTTGGTAGGCGCAATAATGCTGCAGTTTTTTTGTAGCTTCCTGAATGGAGAAATGTTGGTGCTGCTTGTGGGGCATTTGTGGGAAGCGATTTTACGATTGATTGGTTGCCCAAAGATAATCGATTGTAGTATTTAAGAGGGTTTATCGCCTGCTTTGGACATTGCACATCTTTGTGGACCATTGCTTTTTCTTGATCT
The DNA here is from genome assembly GCA_965230555.1 of Croceivirga sp. Lineage (GTDB taxonomy): Bacteria > Bacteroidota > Bacteroidia > Flavobacteriales > Flavobacteriaceae > Croceivirga. The sequence continues at coordinate 328,603 of OZ246014.1, read as the reverse complement.
CATAGACACTATTGTCGGCATTGTGTCCATCTATTTTTCCCGGCACCACTTTAAATCCATTTCTGGTCAATAATGCTATCGAACGTTTGTTCAATCGATGGGTGTAAGCCTCTATGGTTTCTAGATCCAGATGCTGGAATCCAAAGGAGATGATACTTTTCAACGATTCGTCCATAATGCCCTTTCCCTGGAATATGGGGGAAAGGTCGTACCCAACTTCCGCTGTTTTTTTGTCCCTAGAAAAATTCCAAAGACAAATACTGCCGATCATCCCTCTTTTGTTTTGCTCCGTTATGGACCAGTAATATAGTTCCCCACGGGCAATGGCGGCGTTGGTTTTTGCAATAAACCCCAAGGCTTTTTCCTTGGTTGCCGCACTTGGCCTTTTGACAAATTCGTTTACCCTGTGGTCTGAACGCAAAAAAGAAACCATTTCCCAGTCCAACGGTTGTAACCTTCTTAACAAAAGGCGTTTGGTCGCTATTTCAGGAAACTGTTTTGGGTCATTCTCCATAACGGTTTTAGGGGCCATGTTACCCCCTTATACTTCCTCTAAAACGATTTCTCCCGCTTCTTCCTTCTCCTATATGCCGATTACGCTGACCCGCAAAAGACCCAAAGGTATACTTTACGTTCAGCATAAAATACTGCTCCAAAATATCATTCTGGGTATCCACTATGGCGGTGTCATTGATAGTTCTGGAATACCCGTTGTTCTCTTTTAAGATATCATAGCCCACCAGGGAAACGGTAATTTTTTCTTCCAGAAATTGGGCCCCAAGGCCAATGTTCAAAAAGAGAGCGTCCGCATCAAAATTGTCGCCCCCGGCAATGTTGCTGTTATAGGTATATTGTAATTTATGGGTAATGAAGAGATCCTTAAAAAAGTAGAGGGAAAGATCGGCACTGATATCTTGGGTAAAAAAAGTGTTGTTGTTGAACAGTTCGGTATCGTAGGCCGTTTTGTTGAAACCGTAGTTGTACTTTGCGTTAAAATCCAAGATGTTGTCACGGGCATAGTTTAAGGATATACTGGGTATTAATCGGGTGGTTTGGGTAGTGAACTCGGTTTCGTTTTGAATGGAATTGTTGTTGTTGAACGTTCCCTTTAGGTTTAATCCCACCCCAAAATTATGCTTCTTGGAGTAGTACGATTTGTTGATACCAAGATTCCCGGTAAGGCTATAATTGCCATTAAGATTGGCAAAGGTATTTTGCCTGATCAGGGTTTCCTCGTCCAGAACGGAAATATTTACGATATTCCTTTCTATAAAAGCAAAGGAACCATTGGCGGTAATGCTCAAATTTTTATGTGCCAAATTTTGTTGTGCGTTTAAATTAAAACCATGGTTGATCGCTGGTTGCAGATCGGGGTTACCCGTAGTGGTACTGGTTATATTGCTTACGTCCTGTATGGGCTGTAGTTGTGAAATGGTGGGCAGGTTTACCCTTTGGTTGTAGCGCAACATAACGAACCGTTGGCCTTTTTTACCCTTATAGCGAAGTGAACCCGAATAGGTAAAGTATTGGAATTCATCACTAAAATTTCGTAAGGCTAACAGCTCATCCTTGTTTTTTCTGTGGGTATAGGTGTAGGCGCCTTCCAACTCAAACTGAAATGCATTTAGGTCATAGCGCAATCGCAGGGCCGGGGTTGAGGTTGTGGTGGAATAGGTGCTTTGGGTGCTAATGTTGGTATTAAAATTGTTACCGGAGTTGTAGTTGCCACTGTCCCGATCAAAATCGTACACAAAGTGTTCTGCATCTTGTACATTGATGCTTGCCGCATACGATGGGATGATGAAAAAATCCGTGAACAATTGTTTGTTAAGGCCTATAGCTGTGCCTATGGAGAAATTGGAACGTTCGGCATCGGTTAATTGGTTTTGCACTATATCGTCTTGGGCAGCATCGGCAAAGTCTATGGTAGCCTCATTAAACCCGTCGGTTTCAGATTTATCGTAGGCAAGGTTGAGCCCCGCATAAAAAAACTCTCCCTTGCCCCCAAACATTCTGGGGGTAACGGCTAAATTATACCTAAGGTTTCTTGCATTGGTCTTGTTGGAGCTACGATTGTTATAATCCCGGATCCGGGCACCGGTGGAATCCGCCGTGGCACTGGTGCTTGTATTGATCGATTCCGAGCGGTTATGGCCAAAGATAAGGTTATTTTGCAATTGTACTTTGTTGGCTGCCTTTGGGTTTTTGCCCGTAAGGACATTGGTCAGGTTCAACTGAGCCGAATGGTTGGTGGCCTCTGTCTCGGAATTGGACACCGAGGCTTCGGTGTAGTATTCGGGCACAAAGATCTCGCTAAATTTGTTTTGGCCAAAGGCATTGCGCTGTTCGCTAAAATTGTAATTGGCGCTGGTCCTGTCCGCCATAGGCTTTCCCTTGGTGTAGTTCACCCCTAAATTGGTGCTCACGGTATTACCGTTGCCCGCATTCGATGCATCGGGCAGGGCGTTGAACCCCCTGTTTTGGTTAATGTTGTTCCTGCCGCCAATGAGCCCTATTTGTCGGTCTTTTTTAAAGTTAAAAATATTGGCATCGGTCTGGTAACGATCATCGGTACCATAGCCGCTCGCAAGGTCGCCAAAATAGCCCTTGTCCTTTCCTTCCTTTAGCTTTAGGTTGATTTCCTTGGTGCCCGATGTGGATGCTTCCCCCGTAAACTTCTGTCTATCGGTACGGTAATCCATCAACTGCACCTTGTCAACTACTTGACTGCCTAGGTTGTTCAGGGCAATGCCACCACTTTTGTCCCCAAAAAACTCCATCCCGTTTACCGTAATCTTTTCCACTTCAACGCCATTGGCGGTGATTTTTCCTTCGGAATCGATAGCTACGCCTGGAAGCTTTTTCAACAAATCCTGTACCCGGTCATTGGGCAGGGTCTTAAAGCTGTTGGCATTGTATTCCAAGGTGTCTTTTTTGACCAAAACAGGGGGTGCCCCCGTTTCTACCACCACTTCGTTGAGCTGTTCCGCCTCTTCCTCCAGCACAATGGCACCCAAGTCCAACTTTCTGCCCTCGGGTACGTTAAGCAACTTGTTGTAATTTTTGTACCCGATATAGACAATCTTAAAGCGTACCTCTTTTTGTTTCCCGGCATTTACCTTTAGGGAAAAGTGCCCTTTTTGGTCGGTAATAGTGTAGGCAATGGGGATGGAGTCCTGTAGGTCCTGGACAAAGACCGTGGCGGCCTCCAAGGTTTCCTCATTCACATTTTTAACGCTCCCTTCCAGGGTAAATTTCTGCGAAAAGGCCAGCGAGCTAAAGCTCAATAACAATAGGGTGGTGATTTTTTTCAAAAGACTGTTTTAAGGTTCGTTTTTTATTATTGTTGTTTAGACAACATTTGATTGATGTTGTTAGTCCACAAAATGGTAAACTCTTGTTAAAAGTTTAGTGTCCAGTTAAAGGTTAAAACCCTGCAATTTTATTGCAGTTACTTTCTATAAACTTTTATAACCCGTGGTGCATTTTGCTATGTTAACCTTAAAAAGATATTTAGCGTCCATATAATGTTAAAATAACAACGATTTTCGTCACCCTGAACTTGTTTCAGGGTCACATTCCATAAATCTTAGTACAAAAATCCATAGTGGGCTGCTGAAACGGGTTCAGCATGACGCATTTTTCAAAAAAATCCGTTTCAAAATGCACTACGGATTTTTATAGTATTTCATTTCGAGCGTTGGCTGAGCTTGTCGAAGTCAAAGCGAGAAATCACATTATAAATTCAAGACTATAAGATTCCTCGTCGCTTTCAGTTCGCCTGCTTGCCCATTTTCCCCCTACTTTTATTGTAACATTTGCCCAGAGCACAGCCAAGAACAAATGCCACGGCTTGGGTGCGGGAAAAGTGGTTGCCCCCTTTAGCCTATTTCCTACTCATAATTGGTATTATTTGGTAATTTCACCCCAAGATTTCCAAGGATAAAAAGAGACGGCCCCCTGCTTGTTCGGACCGTCTCTTTTTGACAGCGTAGGCTTGTATTGTTCCCATGTAGGACACCACCCACTACATCTGCTCAACCTCTGCTATAAATTCTGTAACAAAATCTGGCAATCCTTTTTTAGACTTGTTGAACCTCTTATTAGCTGCGTTCTTGTATAGCTCTAAATATTCCAAAGCTTTTTTCTTGTTGCCATCCGCTTTGTATAAAAGTACAAGGCTTTGGTAGCCATATACGGTAAAATTCTCCCCATATTCCTTTTCCAACTGCGTAAATTCTTTCATCAGCTTTTTAAGCATACCGGTTCCTTCAAAAACATCACTTCCTTCAATATCCTGAGCTATCTTTAACATATAGAAGGATATTTTAACATGGTTTTCTTTTGCTATTTCTGCGTCCAGCCTTTTCTTCTGTGCGCTATACCACTTATCGGTATCGCCTTTTCCAAATAGTGCATGGCATATACCTGCTCTTTGTCTTCTATTTTTGTGGCTTTCTTTACGCGTTCAATGGCCTTATCAATATCATCAATGCTATTCCCTTCTTTGGCCACTTTCACTACATAAAACCAAGCAGGATCGCGCATGGTTCGTTCCAGGCTCATTGGGTGTACGCCTGTTTTTTCGATAATTTGATCCCAGTTGTTATAGATAAACTGGTAGACCTCATCTTCGAATTCCAGTTTTGTGGACCAGGTGACCATTTTAAACACCTTGGGGTCGTACAATTGTTCCACCTCGATGCTTTTCGTATAGGCGGCACCAATTTCATAAATCTCATCTATCATTCGCTTCTTACCCAACTCTGCGCATAACTGCATCAAGAAATCCAGGTCGCGCTCGCCTTCGTCATATCGTTTTTGTAAGGCCGATAATTGTGCTGATGGATCTGTGGCAATTTTAGCATCTTTAATTAAACCATCCCCATTTACAAAACCTCTTGTGACATACATCACCTCTCCATCAGGGTTTAAGAACATTAGGGTGGGGTAGGAATTTATCGCATACTTTTTGGCAAAATCTATGCCTTCCCCTTTTTCGGCGTCAATCTTAACACTTACAAAACGCGGGTTAAAATAATCGCCTACCTTTTGCCGTGGAAAGACTTCCTTGCTCAATCGTTTACAGGGGCCGCACCACACGGTATAGGTATCTACAAAGACCAGCTTGTTTTCTTTTTTTGCCTTGGCAAAGGCTTCGGCCAAGGTGGTCTGCTCAAAGGCTATACCTTGTGAAAATATACTGCCCGTAGCCAGTAGGGCAATAAAGGCGATTATTCTTTTTTTCATTAGTATTTTGCTTTAATGCGTTTAATTTATGTTGATAAGCTGTTACTTTGAAAGTTTTGGCAAATGGAAGGTTATATGCCCTCCAAAGAGTTAAACAACGGCCGAATTTCTTCCGATGACGGACGTGGTGCTTTCATTTTAAGTGCCCGCCCTTCTCTGTCAATAAGGATAAAGTGTGGTATTCCCTGGACAATATAGGCATTGGCAAAATCTTCATCCCCATTGGCAAAGAGTTGAATGCCTCCCAACTCTTTTTCCTTCACCATGGTTTTCCACTTTTCCTTGTCCTTTGGCCTGTCTGAGGAGATGCTCACAAACTGGATGTTTTTGCCGGCATATTCATGTTCCAATTCCTTTAGGAAGGGGATTTCCTTTTTACAGGGCCCACACCAGGTGGCCCACATGTCAATGTACACGTATGTTCCTCGCAGGCTTTTTAAGGACACCATATTGCCATTAATATCTTCATAATTAAAGTCGGGCGACATATCCCCTTCACTTATGTGCGAAGCTCTGGCAAATACACCTTCAAGTTCCTTTTTATACTCTTCGTTGGTTACATTGTCGGCAAATAGTTTTTGTAACTCTTCCGTACCCTTTATACCTCTGCTCGAAATATAACCGGCAGTGGTCATAAATAGCAGTCGCTCCTTGATCAGTTTCGATTGGAACTGCAAGGTTCTATTGGCTACTTTTAAAGCACGTTCATACCCTTCGGCTCCTTCCGCTCCGGCTATTTCAAGCAAAAGCATATAAAAATATTCGGGGTACAGATAAAGTGTTTTGTACAGTTGCTCATCTTCCACTAAAAGGGAATTCAATAGTTGGTAATACGCTTCTTCTCCTTCAAACTGGTTCCCGGCCTCTTTAACAAGTTCTGGGATGCTCATTAGGCCATACATATTAAAGAAAGTCAGATAATTGCTTACTTCTTTTTTTACCGCTTCAGAAAAATTGGTTTTAGCCAGTTGGTCCTGTATATTCTTTTCAATTGCATGAAATCTTTCCACTAAATGGGCACCCTTATTGTCGATATCTTCTTGGGTAAAGGGCGCATAAAACTCTTTTGAGTGGGCCTTTTGGTAATCGAACAAAAACTGGTTGATCCCTCCATCGTTACAGGAAATAGTTGTAGGTTGGGATACTCTTCCGGGCCAACCGATCCGGTTTCTATTATTTTCCCCTTCAATGGTCAACTCGGTTCCGGGCGACACATAAAAACGAATGTGGTTCATACCCCAGGCATTTCTGAAAGTAATGAATTGTGGTTCCGTAATATCCAGTTCCAAGGTACCCTTGCCTTTGTTATCTTCACTTTCCGGGCGGATTTTAATCATTTCATCCCCCAGCATAATAATTCCGGGACCGCGTACATCGTCCCCGCTTACATTTACCTTGATGACAACTTGTGCCGTAATGGTTTGTAGGGCCATACCCATGGCCAACAGACCAATTGTTATTGTTTTTTTCATGTTTATTTTTAAGTATTTCATTTCGATAAAAAGAACTTGGGTCAGCCATTTCCCAGCTTCCCGCCCGTTGGGGCGCATGAACATTGGACCGATTTACCCGTTTAAGCGGAAATGGGCTGCCCATGGGCAGCCCATACACCAACTAATTCAAATAATCCCAAGCATGAAAACGGATGTATGCTTACGTGCTTTACCGTCTTTTTCTTGTATTTTTTAGGGGTCAAACCCTTAGTTTTTTGGCTTAAACACAAATTCAAAGGATTGGGCATCCTTGGACAAGAGTGCTTTGGCCATATTTTGTACGTCCGTCTTGCTTATCCCATTGATGATATCCTCAAAATTTTCCTTGGCATCCATATTGTAGCCCTCCAAAACATAGGTGCTAAGCACGCTCGCATAGTAACCATTCCGTAGCCTGGCTTCGTTACGTGCTTTTAAGGTCGCTTTAATGGTCTTCTCAAAGTCTTCGGTCTTGATGTCTCCCTCGGCGATTTTCTGGAATTCCTCCTTGGCGATGGCCAGCAAGCCATCTGCCTTCTCCGGGTCGCAGCTAAAACTTACGTACAACATACATTCGGTGGTTGGTTTTTCTGCATAAGTAGGATTTACCCCAGCCCCATAGGTGCCTCCTTCATCTTCGCGCAAGGTCTCGGTATAACGCAATTGTAGAATATCTCCTAATATTCTAATAAGATACTTGTCCTTTAAACTAAAGCTAGGGGTTTCTTTTTTGGCGAGGAACTGTACCGTAGCCTTGGGGGTTTCCATGGGCATATGGAACTCTTTTTGGATATGGTCGCTTATCCATTCCATTTGGTACTCCTTGTTAAAGGTTTCCATCTCTTGGGTCGTGGGCAAACTGGCCAGGTACTTTTCCATAAGGGGCTCCAAGGCCTCTTTCGTAACATCGCCAACAATAAAAAAGGTAAAGTCCGCAGGGTTCTTAAACCGTTCCAGATAGGTGTTTTTGGCCTTGTTTAGATCAAGGGAGGCAACAAGCTTTTTGGAGAGGATGCGTTTGGCCCCTTCTTCCCCAAATACATGGACCGTAACACTATCTCCCATTTTTTTGCCGATATCGTTTTTCTTTTGGAACAACATGGCGTTATACCGCTGTTTGGCCAGGTCGTAGGCCTCTTGTTTAAATTGGGGCCTGGTAAACCTAAGGTTCACCAGTTGCAACATGGTTTCTACATCCTGGGTTGATCCGCTTCCGCCTATGACTTCCTCATATTCCCTAAGGCTTGCTGTGATCCTTACCTTTTTTCCGGTCAATTTTTTCTGTAATTCGGATTGGGAAAAGCCGTTGAGGCCGGATAATTCGGAAAGGTAGGGGGTGGCCCCGGCATTAAAAAAATCGTCCTTATCGGTCAGGGATAAGCCGCCCTCGCTCAGGGCTCGAAAGCTTACCTTGTTTTCATCCTTGTTTACAAATTTGTGGTACACTTTTATGCCGTTGCTTAGGCTATACTCGGTAAACCCTAGGGCTTCGTTTTGTTGGGTGCCAACAATGCTGCCGCCTGTCAACCTTACCCCATCCATCAGCGTTCTGCTGTTGTCCTCTTCCGCATAGGGTTGCAGCGTACTGTTGTTTTCGGCCTGTGTAATGATTTTTTCGACCTCGGCCTGGTCCAAATTTTGGTTCCCCGCTATGCCGGTAACGATCACACTTCGGTTTTTTGTGGTAAAAAAGCTTTGGAGGGCTTGTCTTATTTTTTCTGAGGTCAACCCTTTAAGGATCTCCTTTAACGCTTCAAATTCCTTCACGGGATCGGTCATAGGATCATGCTCCAAATAATTAGCCAGCATAATTTGGCTGATAGCCTTATGTGTCCTATCCCCCAACTCCTTGATATAGTTTTCGTATAGGGAGGTAACATTGGCCACTTGCCGATCTATTTCGGCTTGGGTAAACCCAAACCGCAACGCTCTTTGCAATTCGTTCATGACCAAGGTAAATGCCTCTTTTTGCTGATTGGGCTTTGGTTTAACGTCCAAGGCAAAGAGCGCATGCTCCCGTACCCAAGGATATGTGCCTATGGAGGCCTCAATAAACGGGGTTTCGGGCTTTTGGGACAGGGTGGTTAGGCGCTCCTTTAAGATGTCCTTAAAAAACTGTCGGGTCATGGAGGCTTCCAAGGCCCCAATACTACCATTGTTGAGCATTTTTGGATGGCGGATAAGGAGTTGTACCTTTTCTTCCCCCACCTCTTTGTCCGTGGCCATTACAAACTTTAAGCCGGTATGGTCCGGGATTTTTACGGAAAAGCGTTCCTTGGGGTTTTTAACTGCGGGGATGGTCTCAAATTTTTCCTTGATCTTCGCCTCCATGGCCGCTACATCAATATCGCCAATAACGGCAATGGCCTGTAGATCGGTGCGGTACCAATCGTGGTAAAAATCCCGCATCAATTGGTATTCAAAATTTTCCACGATCTCCATGAGCCCAATGGGAAAGCGCTTGCTATAGAGGGAACCCCCATAAAATACATCCGCCATTTGCTCAAAAATGCGCATTTGGCCGTTTCGTCTTTGGCGCCATTCTTCTTTGATCACGCCCCGTTCGGCATCGATCTCTTCATCGGTCAACAACAGTCCATTGGCCCAATCGTGTAAAATCTGAAGGCCATGATTGGTCATTTCCGCCGTGGTGGGCACATTGTTGATGTTATAGACGGTCTCATCAAAACTGGTATAGGCATTGATATCGCGCCCAAACACCAAGCCTTTTTCCTGCATGGTGTTTAGAAAAGCCTTGCCCGGGTAGGTTTGGGTACCGTTAAAGGCCATATGCTCCAAAAAGTGCGCCAACCCTTGTTGCTCGTCATTTTCCAGGACAGAACCCACATTTTGGAAGATGTAGTAACTGGCCTTGTCCGCTACCACATCGGTGCTATGTAAATAATAGGTCATGCCATTGGCCAAGACCCCTTTGCGGATCGAAGCATCCTCTGGGATGGTGGTTTTCCCTTGTATGTTTACAACTTTTGTTGCCGATGCTTGCCCAATGGCAGCTAGGGTTGCCATCACGGTCAGCAGGCCGCATAGTAAAATTGTCTTTGTTTTACGTGTTATCATTATGTTCGTGATTTATGTTATTTTTTCATTCGTTTACGTAGCATCTTAAGTCCAAAGAACAGGAACAGGCCTGGTAGGATCAGATACCATAGCAGTTGTAGGTATTTTATATTTTCAAAGGCTATGGTTAGATGATCGTCCTTGGCTTCCGGCAAGGGAATGTCCAAGGGATACTCCCCGTCCCCCAACCATTTTTCCAGGGTCTTTGTAAAACGGTAGCTCCCTGCGGTCTTTACTTGGGACGGGGCATTTTTTCTGCGGTCGTTGGTTAAAAAATCTGAGTCGCTGGCCACGAAAATAGTTTGTGTGGCACCGTTGATATTCCGTTCCAATTGGACCATGAGGGGGTAGCTCGCCTTTTCTTCTCCCTTTTCGGGTTCATAAAACAGTTCCCCAAATTCGTTGGGCGTCCCCAGATCGATCCAGCTGTGTTCCGGATCGGTGGCAAAGAGGACTTGTTGGGAGAATCCGTTGGCCTCGGGCAACAGCTCTAAGGCCCCTGCCGTGGGCATTTGTAGGTAGGTTTGAAAAGAAGCGTTGCTGATCTTTTTAGGGATTTCCAAGGCGTTGTAGTCTGGTGGAAATTGAGGGTCGTCGTTGGCGATCATGCCCGGTAACTGGGTAATGCCCAAAGGGGTTATGATGGGGTTGATCACTTGTTCCCACCCAGCTTCGCCCATGACCAGCAGATGTCCTCCTCGCCCTATATAATCCTGAAGGTTTTTTAATTCCGTAGCGGAATAAGCTTCCTTGGGATGGGCAATGACCAGGACGTCCATTGCTGCCGATACCGGCGAATCCAGCTTAGTCTCAACCAATTTAAACCCATTGTTCGTAAAAGCAACTCGCTCTTCATAGACCGAAAAGGTGGTGGACAGGCCTTTTTTGCCATCATCATATGGGCTTAACTCGCCATGCCCGGTAACAAAGCCCAAGAGCTTGGATGTTTTCAAACGCTTAAAGGCGGTGGTAATATCGCCCTCTTGGGCATTTTGTGGTATCCCATTAAATTTGGTCTCCAACAAGGCCTGCTTTCCGTTGGCCTCCAGGACCCGGAACGTTCTCCCCGGATCCCGGCCCCTGGGAAGTTGGGTCCGCCTAGCCCTATAGGCCCTTACCTGTTCGGGTAGTTGGTCTACAGGAACCAACAGCTCACGGGCAACGTGATAGTTTTCACAGTGATACGCCAAAATATCCGCTAGGGTTTTGCCTTGTAGCCCCGTAATCCTCTCATATTCCGGCACATCCTGCTCATCGTAGTAATACACATACACATGGTTGATCTGCGGAAACTCCAGCTGGTATTTATAAAAATGCGACTCCCTGTCTTTTAGTTGAGCCGCCGGATTTAGCGCATAAAGGCCGTCACTGGACAGCATATCCACATAGGTGGTAATGGTAATGGGTTGGTCTTTTAAAAAGTACAGCTCCTTTTGGCTCAAGGGACTCAAAACGTTGCTCTGTCTACGGGTAAAATCCTTATAGAGCTGCCATTGTGGCTGTATGGCCACATAAATTACCCCTATGGCCACCAACAAAACGGCCAGCATTTGTACCCTAATGGTCCTTTTGCCCTTAACGGTTTGGCGCTTTAAACGCATTTTGTAATAGGCCCAAAACAAAAACAGGACGATCAGTACCCCAAAGTAAAGGACGGTACGCGACAGGAGCATCCCCTTTAGGGCATAGCCCAATTGTTCAGAAGGGGATAACCAATACACGATCTCGGAAATTACCGGCAGTTCCTTTACCTGGTTGTACAACAGGTCCATGCCGTAAACAAAGGCGATGGTACCCAGTACATCAATCACGGGATAGGCCGAAAAGGTGGACACATAGATTGTTACGGCCGCCACCAAGGCCGCCAAGAGATACAGCCCCAAAAAACCGGGAACAAGGGAGCCCAAATCACTGTTTTCTATGGTAAATACCCCGCAGATCACGTTAAGCAGGGCAATGCCCATAAGCAAAGACACAAAGACCATAATGGCCAAGAACTTGCCCAAAACAATGTCCCTAAGCTTTATAGGGGACGAAAACAACATTTTTATGGTGCCGCTTTTGGCTTCCCTACTGATCGTTCCCATGACCACCAAGGGAACCAAGATAATGATGATCGTAGTGGCCACATGATAGAAACTTCTGCTTGGAATTTGGGTAAAAAACCATTCGGTAAGGGATCTTTCAAATCTAGTCCCATATAACCCTTGGTTTAAGGCGGTTTGTTCAATTTCCGGGAGGATGGAGGTACCGCAAAAAATGGTAAAAATAAACATGGCCAACCATGTATAGGGGGAATAGAACAGGTTGTTCAGTTCCAATTTGGCTATTCGTAGGAGTATCTTCACGGCTTCACGGTTTTAACTTTCCCGGAAAGGTGGGCAAAAATCAGGTCCAGGGACTGTTTTTGCACACTAACTTCCTTTAATTGCCAACCCTTGGCCACCCCTTCTGTTATCAGGGTTTGGGACACCGGTGTTCCGGGCTGGAACTTTACCTCCCATCGGTTCGGGGTTTTTTTGGCAATGGTCCGTACCCCCTCCAGGGCTGCTATAGCGGCTTCTTCCGGAGGGTTTTCCATATCTATGATCAGGGTGTCCGGTTCTATATAATCGTTAAAGGCATCTATGGAATCGGAAAATACCAGTTTTCCTTTTTCGATCATCTTCACCGTTTGGCATATTTGCTGTATTTCCGGCAGAATGTGCGAGCACAGGATCACTGCGGTATCCTTCCCGATCTCGCCAATAAGTTGTCTGATCTCGGCAATATTGTTGGGGTCCAGGCCGGTTGTGGGTTCATCAAAGACGACCAGTTTGGGTTTGTGGATGATGGCCTGGGCAATCCCCACCCGCTGCTGGTAGCCGCCCGATAGGTTTTTGATCAAGCGACCTCTCATTTCCACTAGGCCGCACTTTTCAATGGCGCGTTCCATGGCCGCAGGGATTTCTTTTTTGGGCACCAACCTTAAATAGGCTGTGTGCCTAAGGTATTCCTCCACGGTCAACTCTGGGTATACCGGGGGTTTTTGGGGCAGGAACCCTATATTCTTTTTGGCTTCTTCGGGCTGTTCCCTGAGGTTTATGCCATTAATGTACACGCTGCCCTCGGTTTGGTTCAGTACTCCGCAGAGGATGTTCATGGTGGTGGACTTTCCCGCCCCATTGGAGCCCAAAAGCCCCAAGATTTCCTTGGACCGTATGGCTATGTTGATATCTTTTATGGCCCATTGAGCCCCGGAATACCGATGGGATAGGTTTTCTATGTTTAATATAATGTCTGACATGAATGTTGTTTTTCTTATTTTCTACTTCTACGAAACCAGATAAAAAAGCCGAATAGCCCTATGGTCAAAGGGATAAGGCCTATATATAATAGCTTATAGAGCCCTATTTTTTCATAACTGGTGCTTAAGGAGTTATCCAAGCCGCCCCCTACTCTAAACGGGAGCATATCTATGGGGTAGACCCCCTGGGTCAACCAATGGAAATAGCCCCTAAAGGTAGCCGTGGGCACATCGGAGAAAATGGTCCTTAAATTTTGCGCCAAGGTTTTATCGGACAGCAAATCGGTATCCCCGCTGATCAGGATGCGTTGTTCGGTAGTGCCCATGTCCCTTGTCAAGGCCAGCACTGGGGCCAAGGATTGTTTGGTCTGGGTGCTATCCTGTTGTAGCCAGGTATAATCTGCCTTGGTGAATACTACAGGCTGCGCCTTAAAATCCGCTCCCGTATGGGCCAGCGCATAGGCCGTTTCCATGGGAAAAGCAGTTTGGGTAAATACGGTGCTCTCCTTGGGGGCATTTTCGGCAAATTGTACGGTAAAGGTTTGGTCCATCATTTGTGGCTCGTCCGTGGCTATGGGACCCAATACGGTGATGCCCAGTTTTTCTAAAAGGGCATCGAGGGCATGTCCGTTTTTAGGATCAAGGGCCAGCAACAGGTTTTTACCGGAATCAATATAGGCCTCGATTTGGGCCAGGCCCGCCTCACCATAGGGTTCCCTGGGATCGGCAATCACCAAAATATCGGTTTCCGAAGGAACGGTTTCGGTATCCGCATTAACCCCTGTTACCTCAAAGCCATTGTTGATCAGCGAAAAACGATGCTTAGGATTGGTGGCCATACGGGTCCAATCGGTTTCCCAGCCCCGGTCCATTTGGCATTCCTTGTTGCCCTGCAAAAAGGCAACCTGCCTTTTGGGTTCCAAGAACTGGGTAAGGGCCGTAAAATGATCCACGTCGGTTATGCCCTCCAATATCATATCATCCCTAGAGGCACCAATTATAGGAATTTCTCGATCTCCGTAGGTAAAAGAAAATAAGATATTACCATTGGTGGGCATTAATTTGATCCAATCCTGCTTGGCCTTGGGCAAATCCCCAATATAGGGGATATTTTCCCGGTCAAAACCCTTATAACGTGCCTTCCGGTCCATTTTTTCATGGGCATCCAAGTTTTTATACTCGTCCTCATAATAAGTAAAATCGCTGTCCGCATAATACAGACCGGTTTCAATGTTTAGGTTGGGCTTAAAGCGCAAATACCGATCATACCCCTTAAGGATCCGTTTCTCCCGGTCTGGGGTTAAAAAACGGGTATCCACCGCATTGGCGGTGAGGTTGAGGGTCAAGTCTTTTTCATTTAGGCGTTGCAACAACCCTATGGCATAGTCCGGAATGGTATGGCTCTTGGCGGCCGTTAGGTCCGCGTACTTTTTAAAGGAAGGCCTGTTGGCCGTGTACAGCAGTAGAATAACGCCCAAGACCGCTAGGGGGATCCGTAACCCGAGGCCCCTACTTTCCTTGGGGGACAAGCGGTCCATTTTCATCTTGATGATGGTGGCAAACAAGAAGAGGAAAATAATGGCCAAAAAGTAGAGAAAGTCCACGGAAATAAAGTAACCCGTAAGGATGTTCTGGGCGTGGCTGGCAATGGACAACCATGGCAAGACCTCGCTTAATAGGGGAATGGAGGTGTCCATTTCGCCCAAATAATTGAAGCCGTAGATCAACGCTATGGCCAGGATGGCCGAAACAATCTGGTAACGCGTCAAGGAAGACATAAATAGGGTTATGGCGCTGTAGGTACAGCTCAAAATGTAAATGCCCAAACAAAAGGAGAGCACTATGCCCCAATCTATATGGTCTATATAAAAGGAGGCCCCTATGCCAATGCACAAGAGCACCATAAAAATAAGGGTGTTAAATAGGGTCATGGCCAAAAACTTGCCCAGCACAATGCTCCGAATTTTTATGGGGGAAGAATACAGCAACTTTATGGTGCCGCTGTTTATTTCGTTGCTAATTAGGCCCATGCCCAACAAGGGTAGAAACAGGAACAGCAGGTTGACTATTTTGGGGATAACCGCCCTGGGGTTCACCAACTGCATGGTGTAGCTCCCGCCCTTGGGATTTTGTATGTAGTATTGGGTCATTTGTTCCATTTGGTCGGTGAACAAAATCCCCGCATATAGGGCAAAGGCCAAGAGCACCGCCCACGAAATGGGCGAGTACACCAAATTGGCCAGTTGTAATTTTGTGATCCTAGATGTTAATGACATTAGAATTTGGTGTTTTTACAAAAAAAGGGTTAAGGGGTCTCCATGGAAATTTAAATTCCCATGGAGACCAAAAACCCCTTTACATTACATTAAAATATTACCTAGGACTTTGTTCCAAACCGGGATCTAGCTGTAGCAAACTCCGGGTCAATGGCACGATCCAACGGTTGCTGTTGGGTTCCAAGGTGTAGGTGGTGCCCTCTATGGTTCGGGTCAGCGAAATGTTGGCATTGTCAAAGGCATTGTAACGCTTTAGATCAAACAAACGTACCCCCTTGGCCATCAATTCGCGTCGGCGTTCGGTCTTTACATCGGCCAGGGCGGTTGCCCTATCGGTATATTCCGGTAGGTCCACATAGCCTGTGATCCGGTGCTGACCAATAACATTCAGATCGTCCTCCACGGCGGCCAGATCGCCCACCCGGGCATTGCATTCCGCACGGATCAAATACATTTCGGCAACAGTAGGGCTTATAAAAAAGTTAGTGTTACTAAAAGTACTGCCTTTATCGATCACCAACTCCCCGCTGGAAAAGTCCCGTCGGGTAAAGAAAGATACCCGCTGATCGTTTTCATCAAAGAGCGCCAAGAGCTCATCGGCCACAAAAAACCGCGCGTTTCCGTTGATAAACCGTTCATTTAGGGGCTCCTTTAGCATCAGCAACTCCTCATTATCAAAATTAAAGGGTAGACGAAAGAACGAGGTGTAATCCAACAGGGTGCTATAGTTTTGCAGGCTGGTGTTGGCCGCCTCCAGTGCCTCTTGGTAATTGCCCATGGCCAAATGGGTCTTGGCCAAGATGGCGTATGCGGCCGCCCTATTGGGGCGTACGGCAACGCTCTGTCTGCCGGCGGGCAAGGCCCCACTGCTGATGGCCCCGTTCAGGTCTTCCAAGACCTGGTCGTACACCTCCTGCACCGTGGCACGGGTAAAACTTTCCTGAAACTCCGAGGTCTGTTTTATGGGCACCCCCAGATCGGTTGCGGCCGTGGCCGGATCGTATTGCTTGCTGTACAAATTTACCAAGGCCCAATAGGCATAGGCCCTATGTACCTGGGCCTCTGCTATGAGCAACTGCCGGGTGGCGGCATCCCCGGTATTGGCAGGATCCTCCATGGCCTCGATCACGATATTGGCGATCAGGATATGGTTGTTGAGCTGAGTCCAATCTTCATCCTCATCTTCCGGGGTGCCAAAATTCTCGGCCCAGATGGCAGCATCGGCCAAACGGGTAAAGCCTTGTGGACTATAGTTGCCATATTCCCCATCTGGGATCTTGTATTCATCGGTCATAAAAAAATCGGCATTGTACATGGGGGCCCTGCCCCAGGAGAAACTCCTAGACCTGAACCGTTGGTCCATCAATAAGCGGTATTCCTCCACCGTGCTGGGCAATACCTCCTGAAAGGGTTTTAGATCCAACAATTCGTCACGGTCACAGGCCATGCCAAGCAAGGCCAGGGCTGTTAGGGTCCAATATCTATATAGTTTTCGCATGGTTTCTTATTTAAAATGAAATTCTGGTGTTAAAGGAGTAAATGGGCTTGCTGATCACGGTGCCCCTAAAATTGCCCACATCCGGGTCTATGCCATGGTCGTTGGCCCGCCAGAGGAGGCCCAGATTTTGGGCGTTTACCCCAAAGGAGATGCTCTTAAAAAAGGTCTTGCTCAACCATTCTTGGTCAACATCATAGTTTAGGCTAACATTGGTGAGGCGAATATGGTCCGCTTTTTCGGTAAATAGATCGCTTCGCGAATGATAACGGGCATAATTGCTGCCTATACGGCGTTGGTAGGCCGGTACATGGGTAGTGGCCTCATCGCCGGCTTCCTGCCAACGCTGTTCAAAGTCCTCATGGGGGGCCGCCCCGCGCAAAAAGTTGATGCTCGTATATTCCAAGGTGTTTCGCCTAAACACATGCCCTAGCTTAAAGGTGGCCAGAGCGGACAGGCTAAAGTTTTTATAACTAATGGTGTTGCGGAAGCTCCCGGCATATTTGGGGGCCCGTTGCCCGCCATATTCCAGCCCGGCTCTATCGTTCATATCGGTGGTGTGGTCTATGATGTTGCCCTCGGCATCAAAGATCTGGGGGGCACCGGTATCGCTAAGCCCTGCCCACTTGTAATGGTATATGGAACCAACGGGATCTCCTTCAACAAGTCCGCCGCCCACTAAAAAAGCAACGGTTTCCGGCCCGTCAAAGCGCTCTACCCTGTTTTTGTTGTAGTTGACCAAACCGGTCATGCTCCAGCTAACGTCCTTGCCCCGGATCGGCGTATAGGTCAAGGTCAAATCAAACCCCCGGTTGGAGATTTCCCCAAAATTCCGGGTTTGGGTGTCAAAGCCATTGGTGGGGTTAATGGTGGCGGCGGTCAACAGATCGTCCGTATACCGATCGTACCATTCAACAGAGCCCGTGAGTTTCCGTTTAAAGAGGGCAAAATCCAAGCCTAGGTTTTTGGTGGTGGTGGTGGACCAGCGCAATTCATCATTGGGCAAGTTGCTAATGGTGGCATAGGGATCCCCTGTTTGAAAATCGGAACCAATTACAAAGGCCAAGAAAGGGTGCGTACCCCGGGCTATGTTGCCTCCAGTACCATAACTGCCCCGTAGATCCAATTGATCCACCCAAGACGCCTTGCTTAAAAAGGACTCTTTGGCCAGTTGCCATTTGGCCCCTACGGACCACAAGGGTACGTTGCGGTATTTGGGCGAGGAACCAAAAAGGTTGGAATCGTCCAGGCGCCAGCTTCCAGACAGCGTGTATTTATCTTTATAGCTATAGGCGGCATCCACATAATTGGCCAAATACCGATCTTTGGTTTTGTCTATGCTCAACCTTGAACCAATGGGAAAACTGGGGCGGCCATTAAAACCGGTATAGCCATTAACGCGGTCTACCAATAAGTCATCGATCAAGAGTTGGGGGTCGTACCCATAGATTCTGTCCTCATTATTTCGTTGCGTATTGAGTTCCCTAAAATCCATACCGGCCAATACCCGTACAAAATGCTGTCTATTGGCGTCCAGGTACCGGGAAAAATTGAGTTGGGCCCTAAACCCACTGGAGATGGAGGACCGGGTGCTTCGGTCCAAGAAATGCCCGGTGGGGATCACAAAACCATTGTACTGTTGGGTGGGGTCGTGAACCAGTTCCCCAGCATCATCAGTAGTAAATATGGGATACCTATTTACCGTATTCCGCACCAAATAGGTGTTTTCGTTATAGAGTTGTTCGTAGGTCTCCCTACTTTCTTGGTAGTTATAGGTGGTTTCCAACTTTAGCCCCTCCAACAAGGTAATACGCAGGGTGGCCGCAAGATCCAAGGTGTTCAGTTGGCTGGTATTGTCTTCATTGTCAAATTCCTGTGCTGTACTATAGTCCCAGGTATAGGGGTAAAAACCCAGGGCCTCGAACTCCTGTTGCGTATCCCTATGGATTCCCGGCCTAAAGATATAGTCCCCGTTGGCGTCCAAAAACTGCTCATAGGGGAAAATCTGTTGAAAAGATGTTGGCCCGTTGTTTAAAAATTTATCATTGGCGTAGTTTATCCGGGCCCCAAAGTTGATGCCCTTGGCAATATCGGTATCAAAGTTGATGTTGCCCACTACACGCCGCGACTCCACCCCCAATTCGTTGGCGAGTTCCTTGTCGTAGTTAAAGGAGGCATAGAGGCCATAGTCCTGCCCTCCCTGGCTTAGGCTAAAGGTATGCCGCTGTTTTAGGGCCGTTCGCAAAAAGAGGTCCGAATATTCCTTAACCGTATTGCTTTGCAAAAAGCCGTTGATCACGGCATCGGCCTCTTCCTGGGTGATCAGGCCGTTTTGAAGATCCAGATAGGTCTGCAAGGCCGGGGCGTTGGGGCGGGCAAGACGAAAAGGCGAGGGTCTGTTTACACCGCTGCCATTTTCCGCCTGTAATTGGGCCAACGCTATGGTTGCCCGTGCAGAGGCCATATTGGCCCTGTTGTAATCTGCATGCTGCTGGTAGGAAACCGAGGAGGCATAGGTGGCCACGGTCTTGGTGTTTCTCTTGCCCTTCTTGGTGGTGATCACAATGACCCCATTGCCTGCCCGGGCTCCCCAGATAGAGGCAGCGGCGGCATCTTTGAGCACGGTAACGCTCTCTATGTCCTCTGGGTTGTAGCGCTTTAGGATATCGAGTACCCTGACATTGGAACCCCTTTCTTGGGTGGTGACCCCCACAATTTCAAAACCATCAACCACCACGAGGGGTTCGTTGAGGATGGAGGCTTGTGTATCCAACTCGGTAGTGCCCCGTATGGAAAAGGTAGGCTCGTTACCCCGTACTCCACCAAGGACCAGACCGGGCACGGATCCTTCCAAAAGGTCAAAGACGTTGTCCGTGGTGCGTTGGTCCTTGTAGGTTTCCAGGGTGGTTTCGTTCACCACCTCCACAGAGCCTGCCGTACGTGCTTTGGCTATTTTTTGGTAGCCGGTGCTCACCACTACTTCGTCCAACTGGTTCACGGCCTCTTTTAGGGTAACGTTAAGCTCCGTCTGCCCCGTATATTCAAATTGTTGGGAAGTATAGCCTAAGTGGATAAAGGAGATGACCTCGTCCGGGTTCACTTGAATGGAATACTTGCCATCCATATCGGTAAACACGCCCCTTCTGGCTTTGCTGTCCTTTTTGTTGACCACCACTGTGACCCCCATTAAGGGTAGGCCCGCCTCATCGGTGACCACCCCGGTAAGGGCTTGCTGCTCTAGGGGCCTGCGTACCAAAATGATCACATTGTCCGTGGATAATTTGTAGGTAAAGGGCGTTTTGGCAAGGCTGTGCTGTAACAGGTTGCCCGCTTTAATATTCCCTTTCTTTACCATCACTTTTGGGCTGCTGTTAAAAACACCCTCCCCATAGACAAAACTATACTTTGTCTGGGCTTCTATAAGGTCGAACACCTCATCTACAGTAATTAACTGATCCTCATTTATTTTGATCTTGGCATACTGCGACAGGCCCGTTGTGGGGGATATCGCAAAGGAAGCCAGACAAAATAGAAACACACATGTCCTCATAATTAATTCGAAGTACCTTTTCCGCAACAGGGGAAAAGACTTCTTTGCGTTAGTTTTCATAAATTTGAATTAGGATTGATTATTAATACATTAATCTGCTCTAGGATGAAGTTCTTGTTTTGGCGAACACTGCTTCATCCTTTTTTTGTTAAACTCATTTAAACTTTTTCGCTTCGCTAAAAAACCATTGTTTTGAGTCCTGTTTTTGTCTTTTTTTTCGTTCCGTAGCGCTGCTATGCAACTCAAAAAAGCCTTCAACAGCACTAAAAACTCCTAATTTTCGCTTGAATCCAAAAAGTTGAATTGAGTTCATTCTATATATATGGTTTTATCTTCAATGGTATAGGTCATTTTATAGGTACCCTGTATGGCGGTAAGTAAAGATTCCATATCGTTGTTCTTACTGATCACCCCCCTTATTTTATAGGTTTTGACCGTTTCGTTGTTAAACGTAAAATCTATATCGTACCATCTGGACAGCACCTTGGCCACCTCTTTGAGTTCTTCGCTCTTAAACTTGAACAGGCCATCCCGCCATGAAATGTTGTACGATGGGTCTACCGTGGCAATCGTGACCTCCTTACTTGATCTTTGGAGTTTTGCCAGATGGGATGGGGCTAGGGTTTCGGTACCGTTTTCCGTTACCAGTTGAACTTTGCCTTCTACCAAGGTGGTTTCAATACTGTCATCATTCAAATACGCTTTTATATTAAATTCTGTGCCCAACACTTCTACCGTTTGGCTAGGGTTGTTCACTTTAAACAGAGTGCCGTTGTTATCGGAACTATGGGCCACATCAAAATAGGCTTCGCCATAGACGAGCTCTACTTCCCTGGTGCCGTTTTCAGGAAACTTTACCGGGTACTTTAATTGGGTTTCCGAGTTTAACCAGACTCGGGTGCCATCGGAGAGTTGGACAAAAAACCGCCCTCCCCTGGGGATGGTCAGGTAATTGTATGCAATTTCCCCATCATGGGTTGTGGGATCTGCCTTTTTGTAGATCAGGTTTTCCCCATTGCTGTTGGCTTTTTCCGAGGTATACGCCTGTCCCCGCTCCAAGGCAACCTGGTTTCCGTTTTCCAAGGTTAGCACGGCTTTGTCGGACCCCGGTTGTATTTGTTGGAGCGTTGAGGTTATGGATCCGGGTTTTGGCTCGCCTTTGGTCAGTATAAAAGGAAGGGATATCAGCAGTGCCATGACCGCCGCCGCCATATAGCCCCATGACCTTAAGGTAAAGGTCTTTTTTGGGGGGTCTATCTTTTTGGAGATGGCTTCCCAGAGCTCTGTGTCAGGCCCTTGCCGCAGCAATTCTATTTCATCGGTAGTGAAGCCGATCATGACATATTCGTTAAAAATGGCTATATTGCCTTTTTTTACTAATTCGATCAATTCTTCAGCCTCTTCGTCAGAAAGTTGCCGGTCAAGATATTTTGCGATTAGTTTTTTTATTCTAGAATCCACGAATTCGCGTTTATTTGATAGTATTACGGTTAAAGTTTTAAATATGCCTATTGTTTTCTGAAATTTTTTTAAATATCTTATTTTTCTAAGGATAGCAGTTGAAAATGAGTGATAGAAATGACATATCCAATATGGTAAAGGCCTTGAAAAAAGGCGATAAGAAGGCATTTAGGGGGGTATATGATAGGTATGAGCGAAAATTATATGCTTTTATCTATGGCTATACCAAAAGTGATGCCCAGACAAAGGATATTTTGCAAGAAACGTTTATAAAGCTATGGAACAGGCGTGAAGAGCTAAACCCGGAACATTCCATAAAAAGTTTTTTGTTCAAGATTGCGTACAATACCTATATAGACAGGCTCCGAAGAAAGGAGAGCGAATTAAAGGTGCTGGATAACTGGCGGTATAAAAGAATTACCGAAGCTTTGGATGAAGACATGGAGGCCAGAAATTTACGCATAGAAAGGGTGAGGCGGGCCATTGATGCCCTGCCCAAACGGTGCAAGGAAATATTTCTGCTCTGTAAATATGAGGGGTTCAAATATTCCGAGATCAGTGAAATACTTGGGATCTCTACCAAAACGGTGCAGGCCCAGATGGTGAAGGCCTATAAGTTGATCCGGGAAGAATTTACAGACAACAAGGGCAATCTTCTGTTGTTTGTCAGCTATATGCACCGGCGTATTCGCAATTTCCAATTTGTTGAAAAAGAGTCCGAAAGAGCGTAGGATCCGCCCCGTTTTGCATTTTGAAATACCAATCCTTGGTAAATTGCGTCATGCTGAACTTGTTTTGGCATCCCATTATGGATTTTTGTACTAAGATTTATGGAATGTGACCCTGAAACAAGTTTAGGGTGACGAAAATCGTTGTTATTTTAACATTTATGGACGCTAAATATCTTTTAAGGTTAACATAGCAAAATGCACCACGGGTTGGTATCCCATTCGGGGAAAAGTGGTCTGGGTCGTTGCACAACTGTTGTCCGATCCACCAAGGCATGGCTGTGAAGCGATTGTAGGTTCTGGTTTTATGAAGATGTCATGCCTAAAAATACGCTGATAACCCGTGGTGCATTTTGAAACGGATTTTTTTGAAAAATGCGTCATGCTGAACCCGTTTCAGCATCCCACTATTGATTTTTGTACTAAGATTTATGGAATGTGACCCTGAAACAAGTTCAGGGTGACGAAAATCGTTGTTATTTTAACATTTATGGACGCTAAATATTAACATAGCAAAATGCAGAACGGGTTGGTATCCCATTCGGGGAAAAGTGGTCTGGGTCGTTGCACAACTGTTGTCCGATCCACCAAGGCATGGCTGTGGAGCGATTGTAGGTTCTGGTTTTATGAAGATGTCATGCCTAAAAATACGCTGATAACCCGTGGTGCATTTTGAAACGGATTTTTTTGAAAAATGCGTCATGCTGAACCCGTTTCAGCATCCCACTATGGATTTTTGTATTAAGATTTATGGAATGTGACCCTGAAACAAGTTCAGGGTGACGAAAATCGTTGTTATTTTAACATTATATGGACGCTAAATATCTTTTTAAGGTTAACATAGCAAAATGCACCACGGGTGCTGATGAAAAGTTTCATGGCCTGCCTTTAGCCTATTCCCCGTTCGGAATTGGTAGTACATCCAAAATAGTTAGGTGGGGCTACAAACAAAAAAAGCGGTACAACTTTCGTTGCACCGCTTTTTGTTATCGTATGGTTTTGCCTTCCTTGTCCTTAAATCGGTATTCCAGGTAGGTGTAGGCATCCCTAGGTTGTATCTTGATCCATTTTTTATGGGTTAAGTACCACTTAAAACGGATGGAAGAAATTCCTTTGGTAAGGTAGGCCGCGATAAAGGGATGAATGTTAAGGGTCAAACTTTTATGCTTGTTTGGACCGTTTAAGATTCGTTCCAGATCTACGTTGATCTTATCGATCAACACGATCGGGGCTTCAATCTCGCCACCATTGCCATTGGGGTTTTCTTCGCTGGTCTTTATATTGACCTCTGGACGTACCCGTTGCCGGGTTATCTGGATCAGTCCAAATTTACTTGGGGGCAAAATTTTGTGCTTTGCCCTGTCGTCCTTCATTTCCTCGCGCAGGTGGTCAAAGAGTTTTCTTCGGTGTTCACCTTTGGTCATGTCAATGAAATCGACAACAATGATCCCGCCCATATCTCTAAGGCGCAATTGCCTTGCAATCTCAGTGGCCGCAAGAATGTTTACCTCCAATGCGGTATCTTCTTGGTTTTTTGCTTTGTTGGAACGGTTGCCACTGTTCACGTCAATCACATGCAGTGCCTCGGTATGTTCTATGACCAAGTAGGCACCTTTGCTCATGGAGGCCGTTCTTCCAAATGATGTTTTAATCTGGCGTTCGATACCGAATTTTTCAAAAATCGGGGCCGAACCTTGATATAATTTTACGATGGATTCCTTTTCAGGAGCTATTTCGTGCACGTAATCCCTTATGTTGTCATAGAGCGTCTCATCATCTACATGGATTCCTGTAAAACTATCGTTAAAGACATCCCTAAGAATAGAGGATGCCCTGTTGAGTTCTACCAAAACCTTTGAGGGATGGCCTGCTCTGTACAGGGATTTGCACATTGCTGTCCATTTGTTCAGCAAGTTCTGTAGGTCTCTGTCAAGTTCTGCGACTTTTTTGCCTTCTGCCACGGTACGGATAATGACACCAAAACCCTTGGGTTTTATGCTGGTCACCAGACGTTTTAACCGGTCTTTTTCTTCACGGCTCGATATTTTTTGGGAGACCGAGACACGATCAGAAAAGGGTACCATGACCAAATATCGCCCCGCAAGGGATAATTCCGAGCTAATGCGGGGGCCTTTGGTAGAAATAGGTTCTTTTACAATTTGAACCAAAATGGACTGATTGGCTTTAATAACTTCGTTAATACCGCCATTCTTGTCAATATCTTTTTCAAATGGAAAATTCTTTAGAGAAAAATCTTTCATTTTCCCGGTACGGGCTTTTTTTACAAACTTCAGGAGACTGGATAGTTGTGGGCCAAGGTCATGATAATGCAAAAAAGCATCCTTATCATACCCCACGTTAACAAAGGCCGCGTTGAGCCCCGTTACCGGTTTTCTGATCTTGGCTAAAAATATGTCTCCTACCGAAAAGCTGTTACCGTCTTCTTCCTTGTGAAGCTCTATGAGTTTCCCATCTTTAAGTAAGGCAAAATCGACCGTGCTTGAACTAGACCTTACGACTAATTCTCTGTTCACTTTTATCGATTTGTTAGACTTTGACTAAAATCAAAGCCTAGATTATACAATTGTTTTTGGATTGGACCGCTATGTCAAAGAACGTATAAATGAAAACGAAAAAGTAGTTGAGATCAACTACTTTTTCTTGTGTCGGTTGGCTCTTCTGCGCTTTTTACGTTTGTGGGTGGCCACCTTATGTCTTTTTCTTTTTTTACCACTCGGCATATGGTTCTCTTTTTTATTATTTTACTTGTACGTTGCTCTTGACACCCTCTACAAAGACCTTTGCAGGTTTAAATGCTGGAATGTTGTGAGCAGGAATTTTAATAGTTGTGTTCTTGGAAATGTTTCTACCGGTTTTTTCCGCCCTTGTCTTAATGATGAAGCTCCCAAAGCCTCTCAAATACACATTATCCCCATTCTCCAACGAAGATTTTACCTCATCCATGAAAGATTCGATTGTTGCTTGAACATCACCTTTCTCAATCCCTAGTTTCTCCGAAATCTTCGAAACAATATCCGCTTTCGTCATTTTTCCTTTCTTTTATTTTAAATTGGTTTGTTAAATTGGCTTGCAAATATATGAATGTTTTGCATAATCGGCTAAATTTTAAGTATATAAACTGATGCATCCCTCAAGTAGTATTTTCTTACATGAATTTTTCTGATAAAATTTTGCTGTGGTATGCAGAAAACAAACGGCAATTGCCTTGGCGTTCAACGCGTGACCCTTATAAAATATGGCTTTCCGAAATAATGTTGCAACAGACGCGGGTTGCACAGGGATTGCCGTATTACCATAAATTTTTAAAAAATTTTCCCACAGTTTTTCATATGGCAGAGGCCAGTGAGGAGGCGATTCTCAAATTGTGGCAGGGTTTGGGCTACTATTCCAGGGCGCGAAACATGCATTATACGGCCCAACAGATTGTAGAAGAGTACCATGGCAGTTTTCCTGAAAACTATGCCGAACTCCTCAAATTAAAGGGCGTGGGAGAATATACGGCAAGTGCCATCGCATCCATATGTTTTGGGGAGAAAGTACCCGTGGTAGATGGCAATGTGTACCGGGTCTTGGCCCGGTATTTTGGGATAGGCCTCCCGATCAACAGTACAAAGGGCATTAAGTATTTTAAGCAATTGGCCGCAGAGGTCATGGGCCATAAGAATATTCGGGATTACAATCAGGGCATCATGGAGTTTGGGGCCATCCAATGTTCCCCTAGAAACCCGGACTGCTTACACTGTCCTTTGGGCGATGGTTGTAAAGCACTGCAAGAAAACCGGGTTTTGGAATTGCCCGTAAAGTTGAAGAAGGCAACGGTGAAGATCCGTCACTTTAACTATTTGGTGGTACTTGACCCTTATGGGAAGACCCTTCTGGAACAGCGAAGGGGAAAGGGCATTTGGCAGCACCTTTATCAATTTCCCTTGGTGGAAAGTCCTGTATCGCTTGATGGTGAAGGCCTACGGGAGAACCTTCCCGATGCTTTTACAGGGGTGGTCTCCATCAGCCTTTTTAATGAAGATCCCATTGTGCATAAACTGTCCCATCAACATTTGTACACCAAGTTTTGGATTGTGGAGGTCAATGCTGTTGGGGAAGGGGCCATATTGACCAAGGATCTAAAAAAATATCCGGTTCCCGTATTGATTTCGGACTTCCTGGATACGTTTAAATTTTAGTATTTTTGAATTTACTATGAGTGGAACATTAAATAAGGTAATGCTTATTGGGCATTTGGGTGACGAGGTCAAAGTACACTATTTTGAAGGCGGGGGCTGTATTGGCAGATTTCCCTTGGCCACCAATGAAACCTATACCAATAAACAAACAGGTGAGAAGGTCACCAATACCGACTGGCACAATATTGTGGTCAGGAACAAAGCGGCCGAGATTTGTGAAAAGTACTTGAACAAGGGCGACAAGGTATATGTGGAAGGCCGTTTAAAGAACCGCCAATGGCAGGGAGAGGACGGCAATACGCGCTATACCACCGAAGTGCATGTGCAAGACTTCACTTTTTTGACGAACAAGAGTGAGAGTATGGCGCAAAACCAAGGGCAACAAAGTCCCGCTGTTCCCAGTACGCCCCAGACAAATACGGTCCAAGAACCGGAACAGGATGACGATTTACCATTCTAAAAATAAAACCTACTAAATTGGACCCCGAGCCCCATTGTTTGGCTATTTTCTTTTTAGCTTTTGATGGAATGTTTGCCATGAATTTGGCCGTTCTAGTGTTGTTGTTGCTGTGTTCCGCCCTCATTTCTGGGGCAGAGGTGGCCCTTTTTGGACTTTCGCAAACCGAGGTCAATGAAATAGAGGAAGAAGGTTCTGCCAATGGCAGTCTGGTCGTAAAACTCTTGCAAAAACCCAAGAAGCTTTTGGCCACGATCCTTATTTCCAACAATGCCATCAACATTGCGATCGTTCTCCTTTTTAGCCAAATTGGCGACACTCTTTTTTCGAACATTACCGAAATCTGGTTCGATTTTATATCGGTGCGCTTTTTGTTGGAAGTTGTAGTGGCCACTTTTCTTATTTTGATGTTTGGTGAAATTCTTCCAAAGATCTATGCCAGTCGCAATAAAAAGCAATTTTCCCATTTTATGGCAAAGCCGTTAAAGACGCTGGATGTACTCTTTACGCCTTTTAGTGGCCCTATGCAGTCCAGTATGTTGTTTCTTCAGGAAAAACTGGGCAGGAAAAAATCAAACTTTGGGGTAGACCATCTGTCACAGGCGCTTGAACTTACCCAAGAGGGCGATACCACCAAGGAAGAGCACAAGATCCTACAGGGCATAGTCACCTTTGGCAATACGGATACCAAGCAGGTGATGTGTCCCCGGATAGACATTTTTGCCCTAAATGAGAACATGAAATTTCCAGAGGTGCTGGAAGAGATCAAGAAGAATGGCTACTCCCGCATCCCTGTCTTTTCTGAACATATGGACAATGTGCTGGGGGTACTCTACGTAAAGGATCTTTTGCCCTATCTGGAGCGAAAGTCGTTCAATTGGATGAAACTGATCCGCGAGCCTTACTTTGTTCCCGAGAATAAAAAATTGGACGATCTATTGCTCGAGTTCCAGGAGCAGAAAAAACATTTGGCCATTGTGGTCGATGAATATGGAGGTACCTCGGGCATTGTAACCTTGGAAGACATCATTGAGGAAATAGTGGGCGACATCAGCGATGAATTTGACGATGAGGACTTGATCTTTTCAAAGTTGGATGATCATACCTTTGTCTTTGAGGGAAAGACCAATTTGAAGGATTTTTACCGTGTGGCCAAAATTGAGGGTGAAGAGGAGTTTGAAGAACAGAAGGGAGAGTCGGAAACCTTGGCAGGCTTTGTGCTCGAAATATCTGGGAATTTTCCTCGAAAGGGTGAAAAAGTACGCTTCAATAACTATCAATTTGTGGTGGAAAGTCTGGACAAAAAACGTTTGAAACAAATAAAAGTCATGCTGCCGAATGAATAGCAGGATAGTGTCAGTTCTAGTTATGGTCCTTGTTCTTGCCGGATGCAAGGACAGCCCCCTGCCCAAGCCAAAGGCCATGCTTCGGTTGGATTATCCAGAAACAGGGTATCTGCAAGTGGATTATCCGTGTAACTATACCTTTTATCACAACCAACTTTCTGAGGTGCAGGCCATGGATGATTGTTCAATGGTCTTGGATTACCCCATGATGAAAGGGTCAATTTACATTACGTATAAGCCTGTTGCGGACAATTTGGAAAAACTGCTCATCGATGCCCAAAAACTATCCTATGAGCATGTGGTAAAGGCCGATGACATTATAGAACAACCCTTCGTAAATGATGCGGATAAGGTTTATGGGATGTTTTACGAAGTAACAGGCAATGCCGCTTCCCAATCACAATTTTACGTGACCGATAGCATTAACCATTTTGTAACGGGCTCTTTGTATTTCTACGCCAAGCCCAATTACGATTCCATTTACCCTGCGGCCATCTATTTGCAAAAAGATATTCGCAGGATAATGGAAACATTGGCGTGGAAAGATTAATACTCACCCGTTGTGCATTTTACCTTTACCATTATAGATTATGTCCATGGGATATAAAAATTGCATAGGTATACGTCTCCCTAAATTTATTTCAGGGTCACATGTCATAAGTGTTGCATGGAACCAAGAGATAGGATGCTGAAACAAGTTCAGCATGACGCACTATACAATGAGGCGTTATTTCAAAATGAACAACGGGTTAATACGCTTATTCTTTTTCCAAGATTTTTCGGGCATTTTCAATGCTGGAGTTGATTTGGTCCCGCAAGGCCTTTACCTTCTCTTCTTCTTCGTCCAGCCATTTTTGTTTTTGATCAGATAGTTCGGCACCATTTAAAATCTCATCAGAGGTAAACCGGTCACCAAAACCTCGCATCCAGTCCATCATAGCCGTATGGGCCGTTTGTAGGTCTTTCATGGCCGTTTCATACTGTATGCCCATTTCTGAGGAGTCTACCTTGGGTTTTAGATCGGCCACCAAACTAGAAATATCGGACATTCTGGGCATGACCTCATCATGGATGGCCATGACCGTCTCCATTTGGGAAGGACCTTCCATGGCTTGTTGCTGTTCTTCTTTCTTTTCCTGTTTGCAGGAAGCAAATGCCAAAAAGGCAAAAACGATTAGATATTTGTTCATTGTCTAGGTTTAAATGTTATTTTTTTTGATGTAAGATAATACAAACTGAATCCAGATAGGATGGTGAACAGGCCAAATATTGAAAAAGCCCGTAAGAGTAGGTTGTTAAAATTGTCTCGTTCTTGATAGTCCATGGTATGCATCATCCATAAAAAATCAAAAAAACGCCACGGGTCGCTCCTAAAGGTCTGTACCTCGCCATATGCTGTAGCAACATAGACAGTGGTGTTCACTGGTTCGCCAAAGGTGACGGCGTATGCGGGCAGGGGCCTGCCCCTATATTCGTGGTGTTTTCCGGTTTTGGTAAGGTATTCGGTAGAAATTACTTCCGCTTTACAGTTGAGCTTCTCTTGGGCCACGAGAACACTGGTCGCCTTGCCCAAGGGCTCTAGTTGGTTCCCTGAATGTGCATCAAAGAGATAGACCTTTTCTTCTGTTACAAACCTATAAGCGGGCTTTTGCAGTATGGTTATGGCCTCCATGGAAAGGATGGTTTCTTTCCCACCTAACCGCTGGGCTATGTCAGAGGGGGAGACCCAATCCTTGGAGAATGGTATGGGGTTCTTTTTGGTTTTTAGGTGGTCGCCCCGTATTTCTTCAATAGTGGTCCAACTAAAATACAATCCGCCCAAGGTCCAGAAAAAAAACTGGATGCCCAGCACCAGCCCAAGATATCGGTGCCATTTTCTGTTGAACTGTATGAGCTTTCTTTTGGTCATCTTTTTTAGGGCTCCAAAGGTAGGGGATTGTGGTTTTATGTTGTCTTGAATACTTTTTTCCTCAAAAATTCAATCAATAGGATAAGAATAAGGCTCAAGGCAAAAAGAGGAAACATCAAGGCCAAAACCATGATGATGCCTATGACTCCATAACCAACCTTAAAACTTTCTGGTACGTTGGGTACGCCCCAATCACCTTTGGGCTTTCTTAGCCAATAGGAGGCCAGGGCAGATATGCTAACAAATAACAGTGCAATGGCAATGAACAGCATCAACACCCTGTTCCAGAGGCCAAACTGCCCTTGGTGAAAGGCCATAAGCCACATGCGTGCGCGCATTAGCACCCCAACATCTTTCCAGTTGTTCTTAAAGATCTGTTTGCCCGAATACTGATCAAAGTGAATCATTTTTTGGGTGCCCAAATCGGTGTAATTGGTGTTGGAAACACTGTACACCCCTTCTTTCCCTTTTGGGAAATGCACAAAAAGGTCACCTTCCAGGTTTTGCTGTTTGGCAATGGCAACCATTTGGTCCAAGGTTAAGGGTTGGTTTATTGCTTCGGATTTCATGGTAAAGCCAGTCCAAGTTGTGGGATACCCTGTATTGGTCACTTTTTGCATCCATTTGAAATAGTCGCCAAAAACATCGGTCCACGGCAGCCCCCCGGCGAGGGTCAGTAACAATAATACAGAGATCCAAAAGCTGAATACGGCATGAAAATCACGGTATAGGGTTCTTTTCCCCTGTTTTGTCCGTGGTGTGAAGACGCCCTTAACACGCCATTTTTTAAAGGGCCACCAAACATACAGCCCGGTAATGATCAACACCAGCATCCAACAAGCAATGAGTTCCACGATTTTGGTACCGTATTTGCCCAAGAGCAATTCCCCATGCAGTTTGCGAACATTGAACATAAGGGAATCTTTAGGCAAAATTTCTCCAGAAACTGCTGCGGTATACGGGTTGATGTAAATGCTTGTTTTATGGCTAAAGCGACCCGATATAAATTCTGTGGCTTCCGTTTTAGAAGTTGGCACCAACATGGAATTGGGTTTTTTTACCGCATTGGCATTGGCAATTGCCCATTGTTTCTGAAATGATTTGGGCGTTCCAATTGCCTTTACTTCCTTAATGTGTTGGTATAGGGGTTTCTCGTACCTGTCCTTAAATAAATAGACACCACCGGTAATGGACAGTAAGATGATGAAGGGCAGTGCTATGATTCCTGCTATAAAGTGCCATTTCCAGAGCCATATGTTCAATTGTTGATTTTTCTTCATCGTTTATCTGATAAAAAAAAGGGGAGCAGCTTTCTACTCCCCCATGTTAATGGTTAGAATGCATATTTTACCCCTACATGAAAGGCTCTTGGATTGCCAATGGAATAGCTGTTCTCCCGTCTAAAACGGCTATAGCTTGCCCTGATTGAATAGAGTTCGTCAAAAACATTAAGGGCATGGGCCCAAATCTCAAAATTTTTGAATCCGTACGATGCCCTGAAATTGAAAATGTTGTGGCCGTCATAGGTGGCGGTGCCAAAAGTACCATCGCCATTATCAACTTGGTTTTCAAAACTTGTGTTGTATTTGCCAACCAGTTCGTGTTCTGCAATGAGCACAAGGTTTTTAATTGCCGAGGGCTTGTATTTTATAAGGCTGGTGCCCAAAAGGCTGGGAGCCGTGTTCATGTCGGTATCCGAATAATCCACACCCCTTTCAAAGAAGCTTACGTACCTATGCTTGGCATAGCTTCCGTTGTGGGTCAGTGATAATTCTTCAGTGGGGCTAAAGGTTATCCCATATTCTATACCCATGGATCTTGTTTTACCGGCATTGGCGTTGAAGAACTCATCGTTGTTGTCCCTTAAGGTGACCAAGGTGTTTTTCCCTTCCAAAAGGTAAAGGGCAGCGTCAAGCTTCCATTTTTTGCCATTAACAAAATAACCTCCCAATTCATAGTTGTCATAGCTGCTCGGTTTTAAATCAAAAACCTCTCCGCCCACACCTACAAAACTGTTTCGGTACAGGGTGGATGTTTGTGGTGGTGAAAAACCATTGGAATAATTGGCATAGATACCAGCTTTGTCGGTAATGTTGTAGTTAAACCCAAGTTTAGGGGCAATGTTGTCATATTCTGACTTGGTATCCTGTGCCCCTGCCTGACCATCGATTCGGTTGTTGTAATCGTATTCAAATTTATCGTACCGAAGCGCGGCGGTTATTTTCAGTTTTTCAAGCGGTGAAATTTCATACTGGAAATACCCGGCATAATTTAAAATATCGGCCTCGTAGTTAAGAATATAGTCGCCTGCGTTGTAGGTGTAGGCTATATTTCTTCCCGTAGTTGGGTCAACGGTTACGCTAATGGTCTCGGCCACATAGTCCTGTGGGGAAAGGTCTGCGGTCACACCAACGATAAGGGAAGAGTTTTTAAAGTCAAAATCCAATTTATGCTGGATCAAGCCCACGAAGCTCTTGAACTGGTTGGAATTGATCTCGCCAGAACCAAAACCGGTAAGGGTTCCCCTGTTTCTGAACTGTCGAACCCGGTACGATGGAATTTGGTCCATCCTGTTATCACGGAAAATAAAATTGAAGGATGTTTTGTTGGCATCGTTCCAATATTTATCCACAGTACTTCTCAACCTAAAGGCAAGGGCATCCCTTTCGGTAAAGGTTTGGTCACTCTCATAGTTGCCGCCGCTGTAATCTGCTTCGCTCAATGAGCCTGCCATATCCGATCTATAATCAATTACATCAAAAACATTTGTCCATTTAGCCGATTCAGAGAGGTCCAGAACCGTTTTAAAGGTCAGGGCATACTTTTCATAGTCGGTATGTTCCACAGGGCCGTCCTGTCTTTGGGTAAAGTTGGTGTTTAGGAAGAAACCAAAGTTTTTGCCGTTGTGGGTAGAGACCTCTGCGCCGTAGCGTTTTAGGCCCATATCGTTTGTTTGGAACTCCACACTGCCATGCAGCCCCAATGTTGGTGTCTTGGTAATGTAATTGAAACTACCGCCAATGGCCTCGCTACCGTAAATACTGGATGCAGGGCCTTTTAAAACCTCGATTCGGTCAAAGGAGGAAGTGTTCATTTCCAACAGCGCATTGTGGTTGAATACCGCTGTGGGCCGTATGGGCAGACCGTCCTCTACATACAGGAACAACGATTTTGTGGAAATCGGGGACCTGACCGACATAAAATGCTGTTCGTTGCTCGTTGCCCTGGAGGTAGACATGAAAACACCGGGCACTTGGTTAACAATCTGCTCTAAACTAAAGGCCTTGGTGTCTGCAATGGTCTCTGCACTGAGCACCGAGATGGCTGCGGGAACGTCCTTTCTTTTTTGGGCCTCCCGGCTGGCGGAGACCACGACTTCATCCAGTAACTGTGTCTCCTGTAGCAATTGGATTTGATTTGGGCCTTCTTTTAAGGTCACGGTCTTTTCTTTGTAACCCACATGCGTTATGTTGAAACTCGAATTTTCTGAGGTAATGGCAAAATGGCCATTAACATCGGTCATTGTGCCATTTTTCGAGTTGTTGACGTCAACGATATCCACTCCGATCAAGGGATTGTTCTTTATATCCGTTATGGTGCCGGAATAGGTTGTTTGTGCTAGGGTTTTGCCGATGGTCAGCATGATGACCACAGCAAGGAATACTGTTTTTTTCATTTAAAAAGGGTATAGGTTGTTACGTTGTATGTGGCCCAATGGGGCAGTATATCCCCCTTTTGGACCTAAATGGCCTTAAAACCATGGTCTAGGGCAAGGGGAATAAAAATTTTTGAAAATCAGGATACGAAATTCGGGGGGTGAAATTGTGCTTTCCCAAAGAGGAAATTATAGGTGTTGTGATAGAATTTTGGCGAATGATCTTTAGCGATCAAATGTAAGGTTGGCTCAAGTGAGGTAAGTTCAACAAAACCAATGGGATATTCTTCCATGGAAATTCTAGGGAGGTTTTGCTTTTTCTGCTCGTTCTGCTCATTCAAACTCTTCATCAGGTAGCATTTGCCATGGCAATCAAGCGCTACATTGTCCTTGTTAACGCATAAAAACTCGGCAATGTAATCTTCGTAGATGATGTATTCAAACAGCGGGGCAACCGGCCTTATCATGGCCGCTATGTAAAGAATAGTGAAGAAAAATGCAGAAAAGGCCTTCAAAACCTATAAAATTTCAGGCTAAGCTATGAAAAAAGTTGGATAAATTTTAACATTTATTCTGTTTCCTGTTTGTGGGCATTCCATATTCTTTGGTATCTTACTGGATGTAAAACCATTAGGATATATGAAAAATGTGTCATTGCCCATTCGCTTCGGCATGGTAACCTGTGCGGTGCTAATTGCCTATTTTTTAATCTTGTCCCTAATGGGAAAACACACCAATGTGTTCTTTAGTCTATTTAATGCAATCATTACCGGTTTTGGGATTTATGAGGTCATTAAGATCACCAAGCTAAGGCAAGGCAAGGCCTTTACCTACCAAAAGGGCTTTTTGGCCGGGTTGGTCACCGGGGGTGTGGCCACCATTCTTTTCACCATATTCTTTGCCATTTATGCTACTGAACTGGATACTTCTTTTTTGGAAGGACTTTCCAGAGAGTGGTCCAGTGATTATAACAATTTTCAGGGTATTGTCTTTTTTACCGTTGCTATTATGGGCTTTGCCACAACCATGGTACTGTCCCTTACTTTTATGCAACTCTTCAAGGCATCCAACAATCCCCAAAAATAATTTGGTAAAAGCACCAGCCGCCCTTGTAGATTAGCTAAATAGCAGTATATTTGCAGCCCCAAAGTGGAAAAATCTTGTTGTCCATTTTGATAAAAATTAAGATAAAGAAAAAAGTATGTACGCAATTGTAGAAATGGCAGGGCAGCAATTTAAAGTTGCAAAAGACCAGAAAGTGTACGTTCACCGTTTGCAGGAAGAAGAAGGAAAGAAAGTTGTTTTTGACAAGGTTCTTCTTTTGGATGACAACGGTAGCGTAACCATTGGCGCCCCGGTCATAGAAGGTGCAGCCGTAGAGGCCAAGATTGTAAAGCACCTTAAGGGCGATAAAGTTATCGTCTTTAAAAAGAAACGAAGAAAAGGCTACAGAAAGAAAAACGGTCATAGACAATATTTGACCGAGATTGTGGTCGAGGGTATCGTGGCAAAGGGAGCCAAGAAAGCTGCTCCGGCCAAGAAAGCGGAAAAGCCCGTTGTTGCCAAAGAAGAAGCTGCCAAGGTAGAGGCACCTAAAGTGGAGGCCGCTCCAAAGAAGGAAGCTGCACCAAAGGCAACGGAAGATTTGAGCGGTAAGACCGTGGCAGAATTGAAAGAGATGGCAAAAGCAGCCGGTATCACAGGAATTTCATCAATGAAAAAAGCAGAGCTTATTGAAGCTTTGGGCAAATAAAAATTTAAAACGAAAACATCATGGCTCACAAGAAAGGTGTAGGTAGTTCAAAAAACGGTAGGGAATCGGAATCGAAACGCTTGGGCGTAAAGATTTTTGGTGGCCAAAAAGCCATTGCGGGCAACATTCTCGTTCGGCAACGCGGAACAAAGCACAATCCCGGAGACAATGTATATGCTGGTAAGGACCATACCTTGCACGCTAAAGTGGATGGAACGGTAAAGTTTGAGAAAAAGTCTGGTGGTAAATCTTTTGTTTCCATAGTTCCGGAAGCGTAGAAGACATCAAACAAGATATAATTGAAAGCCCTGCCTTTAAGGTGGGGCTTTTGTTTTTTGTGAATATTTAATAACGTTTTTATAACCTTTGAGTAACAATACATTTTAAGCTAAAGAGGCATCTTATGGCATAAATTATGGAGGGATGAAAAAATGGGGTTCTTTGCTTGATGTCTTGATAATCAGTTGCCTTTTTTTTATTTCGAATTTTCTTCTGGGCCAACAGCACATTTTTTACGGAAATACCGGGAAATTGACCGATTCCGTTTTTTTTGATCTTAAGCTTCAACTTGAAATAGCCAAGCAAGATGAAGATGAACCAGGGACCATTGCCCAAAAACACCTTCAATTAGGGGAGTTTTACCATCAAATGGAGGTTTTTTCCGAAGCCATGGACCAATACAATACCGCACTTAAGCTTTTGGGTGTTGGCAACAAGGATTCGGTTTACGTACGCTTGAACAATGATATTGGTGAAGTGCACCTTTCATTGAACAACTATGATATGGCCAAGGCTTATTTTGAAGAGGCATTGAACACTTCAATAGATTTACAATACAGTATGGGTCAGGCCATTTCAAAAGGGTTGATGGGAGCATGCCATGAAAAAACCGGAGCATACGAAGAGGCGTTACGGTATCAAAAAGAGAGTTTGCAACTATTTGAAGCATTGGGGGATCGTAAAGGGATGGCCATTGTAAATGAAAATATGGGCAGCATTTATGAGGATCTGGAGCGGTACGATGTGGCCTACGACTATTTTACCAAAGCTTTTGAGCAGGTTGCCCATACAGAGACACAGGCAGAAGCCAATGTGTTGAACAATTTAGGGGATATCCATAGAAAAAAGGGAAACTACCACGAAGGCCTGGAATATACCCTCAAGGCCCTGACGCTGGCTGAACGAATACAGGACAACCACCAAATGGAAGGGGCCCATAAAGACCTTTCAAAGGTATATGCTTTAATGGGCGATTATAAAAAAGCCCATGAACATTTATTGCTATCGGACGATTACGAGGAGCTTCTGATAGAAGCCCAGAACCTTAACCAGTTGAATGTATTGCAGACCATACACGAGGCAAACAAGAAAGAGGCCGAAATTCAATTGTTAAAAGAGCAGAACAAGGTGAGCGAGGCCAGACAAAACCTACTATGGGTGGCATTTGCCCTTTGTATGGTCATTTTAATGCTCCTTTATGGGTACTTTACCAAGAAGCGAAAGAGCGAAATGGAAAAAAAGGCCATCGAAGAAAAAAACCTACAGCGCGAAATACAGTTAAAGACCGGGGCACTCTCTAGGTATAGCCTGCATTTGTCGCAGAAGAACAAGATTCTCTTTGAGCTTTCCTGTAAGCTAAAGAACATTGCTTCCAGAAAGAACATGGATATTGAAAAAAAGCTAAAGGAACTGGTCAAGGAAATCGACTTTAATTTAAAACAGGAACACGAATGGGATGAGTTTATGAGCTTTTTTAAGGAAATCCATCCAGATTTTGTTAAAAGACTGTCCTCCCTTTCACACAATAGCCTTACACCTGCCGAAATGCGATTGGGCATGCTGTTGCGGCTCAATTTGTCATCAAAGGAAATAGCGTCCATTCTCAGGGTTACCCCAGATAGTGTTCGGGTGGCAAGGCACCGTTTGCGAAAAAAACTCCCCATAGACCAAAAGGAAGAATTGGTCAACTTTATGATAGGTCTTTAAAGCACAACCAAGCCTTTTATTGGGTAATGGTTAGTAGAATGTAAACAAACCGTAATTGTTGCCTTGTTGTTTACCCCCAAAGCAGTCTTTGTTTCCTTTTTGTTTCCCTTTTATTTATAGTGCAAGAAATTGATATCCATAGATTTGGATTCAAATTTAACTTATAAACCATGAAACCAATTTACTTGAAAAAATTATTGTTTGTAACGCTCATGCTGTTGTTGGGAGCAGCTGGGATCCAAGCTCAGACAGGGAACATTCAGGGAACCATTTCAGATGAAAATGGGATCTATGTGCCTGGGGCAACGGTGTATATTTCCACGATCAGCAAAGGGGGGATTACCGATTTTGATGGCCGTTTTACCTTGGTGGCTATTCCTGAGGGATCCTATACATTGCAGATTTCCTTTTTAGGATATGCCGATATTGAACAAGAGGTGACCGTAACTGCTGGTGAAACTACTTTGCTGAACATTGAAATGAGTCCAAAAAGTCTAGAGTTGGATGAGGTTCAGGTATCCGCTTACGGATTAAGTGGTACCGCCAGGGCCTTAAATGCCCAACGGGGAAACCTAAACATTACCAATGTGGTGTCTACCGATCAGATCGGGAAATTTCCCGATGCCAATATCGGTGATGCCGTAAAACGTATTCCCGGTATTACCATGCAGGTGGATCAAGGGGAGGCCCGTAACATTATTGTACGTGGTCTTTCACCACAATTGAACTCCGTGACCTTGAACGGTAGCCGTATCCCTTCCGCTGAAGGTGATAACAGGAATGTTCAAATGGACTTGATTCCTTCAGACATGATCCAGACCATTGAGGTGAACAAGGCCGTTACCCCAGATATGGATGCCGACGCTTTGGGTGGTTCGGTGAATTTGGTGACCAGAACAGCTCCGCAAGGATTCCGTTTTTCTGCAACGGCAGGTTCAGGAATCAACTTTATCACGGATAAAAGAATATTGAATGGCTCATTCTTGGTGGGTGACCGTACCAATGACGGCAAATTTGGCTGGATGTTATCGGCTACCATCAACGATAACGATTTTGGTTCCCATAACATAGAAGCAGAGTGGGACGATGAGTTTGAATTTTATACTGGAGTTGATGATGAGGAAGGAGAACCCATTTTGGATGAAGTTGACGTGGACCCTTATGCCAAGGAATTTCAACAACGGACCTACTTGGTGCAACGGGTAAGAAGAAGTTTTGCGGCCAATCTGGATTATCAGATTGATGCCAACAACAACCTCTACCTAAAAACAATGTACAACTGGCGCGATGACCGTGAAAACCGTTTTCGATTGGAGCATAAACTATTGGATGCAGAGGATATTGAAGAAGGGGATTTTACCATTTCCAATGGCATTCCCACCCGTTTTCCCGTAGAGGTGGCCAGACAGACCAAGGGGGGTATAGACAGTGACCGAAACAAGAACAGGAGATTGGAGGACCAACGTATGCAGAACTATACCTTGGGCGGTGACCACTTGTTCGGAAGTGTGAAGTTTAATTGGATGGCCGCTTACGCCAAAGCTTCTGAAGAGCGATTGGATGAACGCTATGCCGAATACGAATCTGAATACATTGTCTTAAATAATGCAGACCCAGAGTTTCCATTGTTTACCCCGGAGAATGCTGCAGATGCCACTAATTTGTCAGGCTTTGAGTTTGGTGAGATTACCAATGAAACCCAATATACCGACGAAAAAGACATCAACTTCTTCGCCAATTTTGAATTGCCAGCTGATTTCTTTGGCAATGGTGGAACGCTCAAATTTGGGGCTAGGGGCCGATTTAAGGACAAGACCCGGGACAACAATTTCTTCGAATTTGAGGATTTGGAAGATCAATACCCAACCTTGGCCGATGTTCCCGTAAAAGACTATACCGATCCAGATTATTTGGCAGGCAGCCAATATGCCGCAGGCCTTTTTGCCAGTGAGGAATGGTTGGGATCGTTGAATTTGAGTGATACCGATGGCGAATCTGTCCCCGATGAATTTTTGAGGGATAATTTTGAGGTTGAGGAAAATGTTTGGGCGGCCTATGCCATGACCAACCAAAACCTTTCCGACAAATTGAGTGTTCTTTTTGGGTTGCGTGTTGAAAATACAAGCATAACCGCTAAAGCAAACAGAATTCTTGATGAGGAAGAAGTTGTAGGTGAAATAACGGAAGAGAGTTCATACACCAATGTGCTTCCTGGCGTGCACTTTAAATACAATATTTCTGACAATACCATTTTGCGTTTGGCTTGGACCAATACCTTGGCAAGACCCAATTATGTGGATTTGACACCATCTTTGGATGTGGTTACCGGTGATGAGGAGATTTTTGTGGGGAATCCAAGTTTGGATCCCACCACTTCCATGAACTTTGATTTGATGGCCGAGCATTATTTTCAAAGTGTAGGGCTTATTTCTGGAGGACTGTTCCATAAGAGCATCAACGATTTTATTTACACTTTCCAAGGAGAAACCACGGATGACTCTTTTGGTGCCGGCACAGAAGGTTTCGATCTTTTTCAACCTTTAAATGGGGACGATGCCACGGTGTTTGGTGCAGAAGTCGCCTTCCAGCGTCAATTGGATTTCCTTCCCGGATTCTTAAAAAACTTGAGCCTTTATGTGAACTACACCTATCTGACCTCCAGTGCCGATGGTATTAGAAACGAAGATGGCGATGAGCGAGATGATGTAGACTTGCCCAACACGGCCCCGAACATGTTCAACAGTTCTTTGGGCTATGCAGACAAGAAGTTCAGTGCCCGCCTGTCCTTGAATTTTTCAGATGCCTATGTTGATGAAGTAGGAGGCAATGCCTTTGAGGACCGTTACTATGATCAACAATTGTTTTTGGATTTCAATGCGAGTTATGCCATCAACAAAAACCTTAGTATCTATGCTGATTTGAACAACATTACCAATCAACCCTTGCGCTACTACCAAGGAATAAGCGACCGTACCATGCAGGCTGAGTATTACGGCCAACGCTTGACCTTTGGTCTTAAATACGATTTGTTCAAAAAATAATTCATTTTCAGCTAAGTTTGTTCATACGGGCCGCCGATTTCCAAGACGGTGGCCCTTTATTTTATTACCACAATTTTTTCCCACCCCACTTTAGGGAAACCACAATAGAAAAACATGAAAAAATCCCTGTGCCTTTTGGCCCTTACACTTTCCGTGGCCTGTAACCAAACTTCCTTGCCACCCATAAAACCCAATGTAATTACACAAAAAACACCCAATGACACCGATGATCCCGCTATTTGGGTCAACCCGGACAATCCTGCCGAAAGTATTGTTTTTGGCACCGATAAGGAGACGAACGGAGGGGTCTACGCCTTTGATTTGGATGGAAAAATCATAGCGGAAAAATCCATAAAGAACATACAACGGCCCAATAATGTGGATCTGGAATATGGCTTTACACTGAACGATTCCACACAGACCGATATTTTGGTGTTCACCGAAAGGGAAAAACAACAGATCCGAATGTTTTCGGTACCCGATATGCAACCGTTGGATGGCGGTGGTTTTCCCGTATTTGAAGATGCAGAAGGATTTGAGCAGAACCTTCCCATGGGGATTGCCATTTACAAATCGCCTAAAGATTCAAAATTTTATGCCGTTGTGGGCCGAAAGACCGGACCTACCGAAAACTACCTCTATCAATATGCATTGGAATCGGATAGCATGGGGGTAAAGGCCACGTTGGTCAGAAAATTTGGTAAGTTCAGTGGTCAAAAGGAGATTGAGGCCATTGCCGTGGACGATGAAAACGGTTTTGTGTACTATTCCGATGAGGGAGTCTGCATTAGAAAATATTATGCAGAGCCCAGTAAGGGCAATAAAGAGATTTCCTGCTTTGGTAGCGAATATTTTATAGAGGATATAGAGGGAATTGCCATTGCCACCTATGAAGATGGAGAAGGCTACATTATAGTGTCCAACCAACAAAAAGGGGAGTTCAATATTTTTTCAAGAAAGGACAATTCGTTTGTTAAGGCGGTAAACCTCACCACCGTGGAAACCGATGGCTGTGAGGTGGTCACCGTACCCTTGAACGACACCTTTACCAATGGCCTTTTTGTGGCCATGAACGATGCCAAGGACTTTTATTTTTATGATTTGGGTAAGATAATTGAATAATAGAAAAAGACCCTCACAGCAAAGTGAGGGTCTTTTTTTTGTCGTGTTTTAGATGCTAAGTGTTCTAAAACCTAATATCTATAATACTCCGGTTTATATGGTCCTTCAACCGTAACGCCAATATATTCGGCTTGGTCTTCCTTTAATTCGGTCAGCTCGGCACCCAATCTTGACAAGTGTAGTTTGGCCACTTTTTCATCCAAGTGTTTGGGCAGCATATAGACCTCGTTATTGTATTTGTCGCTGTGCTTCCATAACTCGATCTGTGCCAAGGTCTGGTTGGTGAACGAGTTGCTCATGACAAAACTGGGGTGGCCGGTGGCACAACCCAGATTCACCAATCGGCCTTCGGCCAAAATGATAACATCTTTGCCGTCAATAGTATATTTATCTACCTGGGGCTTGATCTCAACCTTGGTGTGGCCAAAGTTGTTGTTTAGCCAAGCCATGTCAATTTCATTGTCAAAGTGGCCAATATTGCACACAATGGCCTTGTCCTTTAATCCCCTAAAGTGCTCTTCCCGAATAATGTCCTTGTTTCCGGTGGTGGTGATAACTACATCAGCCTTACCAACAACAGTTTCCAATTTTTTCACTTCATAACCGTCCATACAGGCCTGTAGGGCGCAGATGGGGTCGATCTCGGTAACAGTGACAATGGCACCTGCCCCTCTAAAAGAAGCGGCGGATCCTTTGCCCACATCGCCATAACCGCAGACGACCACTTGTTTTCCAGCCAACATGGTATCGGTTGCTCTACGTATTGCATCAACGGCACTTTCACGGCAACCGTATTTATTGTCAAATTTAGATTTGGTCACGGAGTCGTTCACATTGATGGCGGGCATGGGTAGCGTACCATTTTTCACCCTATCGTACAACCGATGAACCCCGGTGGTGGTTTCTTCGGAAAGGCCTTTGACTCCAGCGGCCAGCTCGGGATAGTTGTCCAAGACCATATTGGTCAAATCACCACCATCATCCAAGATCATGTTCAGCGGTTGTCTGTCTTCCCCAAAGAAGAGGGTTTGTTCAATGCACCAGTCAAACTCCTCTTCGTTCATGCCCTTCCAAGCATAAACGGGAATGCCAGCGGCAG
Source organism: Croceivirga sp. (assembly GCA_965230555.1). Taxonomy (GTDB): domain Bacteria; phylum Bacteroidota; class Bacteroidia; order Flavobacteriales; family Flavobacteriaceae; genus Croceivirga. The sequence continues at coordinate 285,437 of OZ246014.1, read as the reverse complement.
CTATGGCGGCGGCGGCGTGGTCTTGGGTAGAGAAAATATTGCATGAACTCCAAGTGACCTCAGCGCCCAGTTCAACCAAGGTTTCAATCAATACCGCTGTCTGTATGGTCATGTGAAGACATCCGGCAATCCTTGCCCCTTTAAGGGGTTGCTCATTTTTATATTCTTCGCGTAAAGCCATAAGACCGGGCATTTCTGCTTCGGCCAGTTCAATTTCTTTCCGGCCCCAATCAGCCAAGGCAATATCTTTTACTTTATAGGGAACGTGGGCAATTGTCTTTGTGCTCATGTAGAGTTAGTTTACTTTTGTAGCTTCGTTTTTAATTCATTTTTCAACCTTTTACCTTTCCTTTGGGGATAGGTCGAATTTCTAAAATAGAATTCGAGTAAGGGCTGCAAAGATAATAAATAGCTAACCTTAAGACGTGCCAGTTTACAAAACCCTAACAATATCAGATGATATCAGAGTCCTGCTTTGGAAAGTGACCGAGCCGGAAGATGAGTTGGCGGCCCCGATACAATTGACCATGCATTGCCAAAAACGAATGGAGGGCATGAGGTCCGAACTGCACCGCAGGGCATTTTTGAGCATTCGCCATTTGATGGCCTTGGAGGGTTACGAGGACAAACATCTGTTTTATGACGAATATGGAAAGCCTCATTTGGTTGATGGTCGGCATATTTCCATTTCACATTCCCATAATTTTACGGGAATCATCATCAGTTCTTCCCAAGAAGTGGGGATCGATATTGAAAGACAGCGCGAAAAAATCCTTCGCATTGCCCATAAGTTCACCCCGCTGCAAGAGTATAGGACAATGGCCAACACAGATGCCTTGGTTCATAAACTTACCAAGGTCTGGTGTGCCAAAGAATCTTTGTACAAGATCTATGCAACGCCAGGGCTCAGTTTTTTGCACCATATTGATGTGCATGATTTTAGACTGGACGATACTAGGACCATGGCAGAGATCCTATACAGGGGAGAAACTTCTGCCTTTGCGGTGGAATTTGATGATTTTGAGGGATTCTCCGCAGCTTATGCCATACGTAAATAACCAAATTTTTTTAAATGAAAATATCTGTAGAACTTACATTGACCCCTTTACAGGATGATTTTGAACCTGTGATCATCAATTTTATAAAAAGACTCCGTGCTTCTGGTTTTAGGGTCTTGGAAAATCCGCTCAGTACCCAGGTTTATGGGGAATACGATTCGGTGATGGAATTGTTGCAAACCGAAATAAGGGAAGCCTTTGAAATGATGGAAAAGGGGTTGCTGTACATGAAAATTGTCAAATCTGACCGAAGCGGTTATGAGCCCCATTTTTGATTGGCTTTTTTCACAGTATGATGGTGTTTCCCGGCACATTGTTGTATTGGAGTTGATTAGTGTGCTTTTTGCCCTGCTGAGTGTGGTATATTCAAAAAGGGAAAATATCCTTGTATATCCGACAGGAATCATTGGCACTGGAATAGCTGTGTATATTTTGTTGGTATACGGTCTGTTGGGAGATATGTTGATCAACGCTTATTATTTTGCAATGAGCATTTATGGGTGGTATCTATGGACAAGAAAGGTAGATGATACCCATTTTATTCCTATCACCCGAACTAGTGCCAATGAAAAGAAATGGAGTGTTTTACTCTTTGTGGCAACAATGATTTTTGTTTTTGGAGTGTATCGGGTTTTTGGCAAGTTCGATACTTGGACAGCTTGGGTAGACATTCTGACCACCGCTATCTTTTTTGTGGGCATGTGGCTTATGGCAAAGAAGAAATTGGAAAACTGGACATTTTGGATCATTGGCGATATAATCACAGTGCCATTGTATTTGTATAAGGGGCTAATTTTTAGTTCCCTTCTTTACCTGGTGTTAACCATTATCGCCATTTTTGCCTACTCATCATGGAAAGAAAACTTAAACAAACCCCCTGTAACCTTGTTAAAATAGTCCTTTATGGGCCAGAATCTACAGGAAAGACAACACTTTCCAAACAGTTGGCGGCACATTACAACACGGTTTGGGTGCCCGAGTTTGCCCGCGGGTACCTTCAAAAGAAATGGGATGAGGAACAGAAGGTCTGTGAGCTTCAAGATTTGGTCCCCATAGCGGAAGGACAGGTAAAGCTTGAAAATGAGTTGGCAAAAAAAGCCAACAGGCTTCTCATCTGTGATACCGATATTTTAGAGACCAAGGTCTATTCCGAAGCCTATTTTGATGGGTATTGTGACCCGGAACTGGAAAAATATGCGCTGTTAAACACCTATGACCTGTACTTTCTTACCGGAATCGACGTGCCTTGGGAACCAGATGACCTTAGGGACCGTCCCGATCAGCGTGAGAAAATGCTGGATCTTTTTAAAACAACCCTAGAAAAATATGGGCGTACTTTCATACCTTTAAGTGGTGGTAAACAAGAACGTCTTCAAACCGCCATATTTTACATAGATAAATTGCTCAACATGATTGATTTCACAGAAAATGACCTGTCACAACTTCAGGAAAAAGGAATTCCAAAAGAGAAAGTGTTACAGCAGATAGAAACCTTTAAAGAAGGGATTCCCTTTGTGTCACTTGAGAAAGCCGCTGTTGTTGGAGACGGGATTGTAAGGGTAGCAGATGAACAGGAATTGATTTCGTACTACCAGAACAATTTGGACGGGAAGACCATCTTAAAGTTTGTTCCTGCCTCGGGTGCAGCCTCGAGAATGTTTAAAGCGATGTTCAATTTTGTTGAAGCCTATAACCCTGCCGAAGAAAGCCTTGAAACCTATATTGAACGAACGGGGGACAGTGCCGTAAAACAGTTTGTGGATGGCATGGAAAAGTTTCCTTTCTATAAAGACCTGATGGAAAAAATTGAAGGCCAATATTCCAATGACGGTGAAAAAGCCCATGTCTTTGTAAAGACCATGCTGGCAGAAGACGGATTGAATTTTGGGTTTTACCCAAAGGGATTATTGCCGTTTCATGTTTGTAAGCGAGGGAGTGCCACACCATTCAAAGAGCATTTGAAAGAAGCAGCTTTGTATGCAAAAACAGGGGTTAAGGCAAATCTTCACTTTACTATTTCGCCCCAGCATGAGGCAATGTTCAAAGAAGAGGAAAATATTTCGGCGCATAGAATATCACAAAAGACAGATACCGAGTTCAAGGTGTCCTATTCATTTCAAAAACCATCTACCGATACCTTGGCGGTCAATATGGACGATACCCCATTTAGAAATTCAGATGGTTCCATCCTGTTTCGGCCGGGAGGTCATGGTGCTTTGATTGAAAACCTGAACGAACAAGATGCCGATGTCATTTTTATCAAGAATATAGATAACGTGGTCATTGATGACAATTTAGAAACAGTGGGCAATAGTAAGAAGGTGTTGGGCGGATTGTTGTTGAAAATTCAGGAGAAAACCTTCGCATACGCCGAACAATTAGATGGTGGTGCAGGGGCTGCCAACGTCGATGAGATTGCAGAATTTGCAACAAAAGAATTGAATGTGGTGCTTCCCCAAGAATTTGAAGCCTTGAGCACCGATGAGAAAATTTCCACCTTAAGAACATGCTTGAACAGGCCCATCAGAATCTGTGGTATGGTAAAAAATGAAGGCGAACCGGGGGGTGGTCCATTCTTTATCAAAGGGGCCGACGGAGGTGTTTCATTGCAGATCATAGAATCGGCCCAGATAGACAAATCAAATGCCGAACAAGTAGCCATCCTAAAGAATTCAACACATTTTAACCCTGTTGATCTGGTATGCGGGGTAAAGAACTACAAGGGCGAAAAATATGACCTGATTAAATATGTAGACCATAAACAAGGTTTTATTACCGATAAGACCAAGGATGGAAAAGAATTGAAGGCATTGGAGTTGCCCGGACTCTGGAACGGTGCCATGGCATTTTGGAACACCATTTTTGTCGAGGTGCCCTTGGTGACCTTTAATCCGGTAAAGACGGTCAACGACTTATTAAAATCCACCCATCAGGCCTAAGGCCAACAAACAGAAACCATGTTAAAACCCAACGATTGTTGGGTTTTTTTGTTCCATGGGTGACTTTTTCACAGGTTTGGTGTCCTATCTATGAAAAACAGCTTAATCATGGATGGTCTACTTAAACCACTTCTTTTTGGACTTTTATTGGTAATCATCATTTTGGTGGCATCACCATTCTTAGATGAAAGGGAAAACGAGAAAATGGAAACGTCGGAAAAAGAAATGTCGTTCAAAGACTCGGACAATATTGACAAGGATACGATTTCATCGCATACACAGCATTGATTGAATTTTGGTTGGTTGATTTGGTAGGTTCGGGCCGTATGGAATTTTCTTTGCGGCCCAACCTTTATAGTAGGAACATTATAAAAAGTAAAAGGGGAATATAATGAACGATACTATTTTGATTATTCTCATGGTCGTTGCGTTCAGTTCTTTTATATGGGCCTTGGTTTTGGTGGTTCCCATTTTATGGAAGGACAGGAAGAAGAAAAAAAAGTAAGGCTAGGATACTGAGGTCATTTTCCCCCAAGGCCATTTCAAAAAATAGAAAAAGGAAGCAAGAAGCTGCTTTTTTATTTCAACTTTTTTGGTATACATTTGCCCCTTATCTCAAAGGGGTGCTTCTTCAACGGGGCTGAGATTATACCCATTGAACCTGAGCGGGTAATGCTGCTAAGGGACTGCGCTTACTGCGCTCATGGAAATTCAAGGTTTCCTTCGGGAACCAAAAATCATGTTTAACTAAGAATAATAACCCCTTTTATTCGTGAATTTTATTTACGGATGAAAACTAATTTATTCACCATCGGGGCCTTGTGCGGCTTGGCATTTTCGCTCAATGCACAAAATCAACAACAAGATACCGTTCGAACACCAGAAGTAAAACTTGATGAGGTTTTGGTTTCTGCGGTCCGGGTGACCAAAGAGTCGCCGGTTACCTTTTCAAACTTGGACAAGGAGCAAATTGCACCACGGAACTTGGGGCAGGACATTCCCATTCTCATGAACTTTCTTCCCGCAGTGGTAACCACCTCAGATGCGGGTGCCGGTGTGGGCTATACCGGTATTCGGGTTCGGGGTAGTGATGCCACCAGGGTCAATGTGACCATAAACGGTATTCCCTACAATGATGCGGAATCCATGGGCACGTTTTGGGTAAACATGCCCGATTTTGCTTCGTCCACAGAAAATTTACAGCTGCAACGGGGTGTGGGTACCTCAACCAATGGGGCAGGAGCATTTGGGGCAAGCCTTAACATGCTTACCGATGCCTTTTCCGAGGACGCTTACGCCCAGATTTCTTCTTCCGTTGGGAGCTTTGATACTTTTAGGAGCAATGTCAAGTTCAGTACGGGGTTGATAAATGAACGGTTTGAATTATCTGGCCGTTTATCAAGGATTACATCAGACGGGTATATAGATAGGGCCAGTTCTGCATTGGATTCCTATTTTCTACAGGGAACCTATAAGGACGACAACACACTCGTTAAGGCCTTGTTGTTTGGGGGCCATGAGATTACCTACCAAAGTTGGTTTGGAATTGATGCAGAAACATTGATAACGAACCGTACGTTCAACCCAGCGGGAATGTACACCGATGAAAATGGGAATACCCAATTTTATGAAAATGAGGTGGACGATTACAAACAGGATCATTTTCAGCTACATTGGAACGAAAAACTTTCCAATACTTGGAGCACCAACCTAGCATTGCATTATACTCGGGGGAGGGGGTTTTTTGAGCAGTTCCGCGAAGATGATGATTTTGCCACTTACGGTTTTGAACCATTACTGGTTGATGGTGTGACCGTCAACACAACCGATTTGATCAGAAGACGTTGGTTGGACAACGATTTCTATGGAACGGTCTTTTCCGCAGTCCATGAGGGTAAAAACTTGAAACTGATTTTGGGCGGGGGCTATAACAGATACGAAGGCGATCATTTTGGTGAGGTCATTTGGGCAAGATTTGCCAGCAATAGTGCGTATAGGGATCGGTACTATGAGGATGAATCCACCAAAACCGACTTTAATGGTTATGCCAAGGCCATTTATAAACTGGATGGGCACTGGAGTCTTTTTGGAGACCTACAATACAGAACGGTGGGCTATGAAGCCAATGGAGTAGAAACAGGATTGGTGGACGACACCTTCAATTTCTTTAATCCAAAGGCAGGGGTTACCTATGATGCGAACAGGAACAACAACTTCTATTTTTCCTATGCCAGGGCCAATCGCGAACCTAACCGAACCGATTATGAAAACGGCAATCCAGTTCCCGAAAAGTTGGATGATTTTGAGTTGGGATGGCGCTATGTCTCATCCAATGTACAGTTAAACACGAATCTATATTACATGGCCTACCAAGACCAATTGGTGCTGACTGGAGAGTTGAATGATGTGGGGGCACCCATTAGGGCCAATGTGGGTGATAGCCATAGGTTGGGACTAGAGGTAGATGCCCGGGTGGAATTGGGCAAATGGGTATGGCAGCCCAATGTGGCCCTCAGCGATAATAGAAACAGAGATTTTGTTTTTTCAAGGGACGGAGTAGTGCGGAACCTTGGCAATACCAAAATTGCCTATTCTCCTAGGCTCATTGCAGGAAACATCATTTCCTTTAAACCAGATGAAAATTTACAACTCTCCCTGTTCTCCAAGTTTGTCGGGAAGCAATACATGGGAAATATTGATTCAGAAGGCTCTGTTTTGGATAGCTATTGGCAGACCGACTTGAGTATTCGGTATAGTTGGGAGTTAAACACTTTTGTTAAGCGTATTGTGTTCTCTGGGTTGGTCAATAACATTTTAGATGAGGACATTGTTTCCAATGGGTATTTCTATACCTATGACGATACTTGGAGTGTGCCTGGTCAGACCACGACCATTGAAGGGGCAGGCTATTATCCGCAGGCAGGGATCAACTTTTTAGTGGGGGCCAGCTTATTTTTTTAAAACTGATTTTAAACATAAAAAGAACCCCTTTTTGGCTATCCCAAAAAGGGGTTCTTTATTTTTGGGTATAATCTAACGGAAATGAGACCTACCCCTTTTTTTGATAAAAAAACCATACGATGGGGCATTATTGGCTGTGGTAATGTTACCGAGGTAAAAAGTGGCCCGCCCTATCAAAGTACAGCGAATTTTGAATTGGCCATGGTCATGCGGAGGGACGGAAAAAAAGCCGAGGACTACGCCACTAGGCATAAGGTGCCAAAATGGACCACCAATGCGGCCGAGCTTATAGAAGATCCGGGAATAGATGCGGTTTATATTGCTACACCACCCGATTCCCATAAATTTTACGGGCTACAAGTGGCGGCTGCAGGCAAGCCTTGTTGTATAGAAAAGCCCATGGCGCCATCTTATGCAGATAGTCTAGATATTTATAATGCCTTTGAGGAAAAGAATGTTCCATTGTTTATTGCCTATTATCGTAGGTCTTTGCCTAGATTCAATAAGATAAAAGAATGGCTTGACCATAAAATGATAGGAGAAGTAAGGCACATAAACTGGGTAAAAACTCGAACAGCAAGTCCGTTGGATTTGAGCAAGGAGTATAATTGGCGAACCGACGCTAAAATTGCCCCAGCCGGATATTTTGATGACTTGGCAAGCCATGGACTGGATTTGTTCACCTATTTGTTGGGGCCAATTAGCGAGGCCAAGGGTATTGCCACCAATCAATTGGACCTGTATTCGGCCATGGATTCCATTAGTGGCAGTTGGATTCATGAGTGTGGGGTCACCGGTTCCGGTAGTTGGAACTTTGGAAGCTACAGGCCACTTGATAAGGTAGAGATCTTGGGGGCAAAAGGGGAAATCCATTTCTCTGTCCTTCATGAAGAACCAATTGAATTGATTACCGACCAAAAAAAAGAATCCTTGGTAATTGCACATCCCAAACACCTACACCAGTTCCATGTTGGGAACATGCAAAAACATCTTTTCGGAGAAGCTGTTCATCCATCTACAGGAAAGACAGGACTCCATACCAGTTGGGTAATGGATAGGTTGTTAAAGTAACTTCTCTAATAGAGTTGTACATTCCAAAGAGAACGAAGCCAATAAGCAATAAATGATATGCTTACATAGTTATGTTTTTAAGAGGTTTAGCAAATTGATTTTAAATGAAGGTGTTAATTATAGATGGAGAAAATCCATTGGCATATAGTGTAATTAGGGTTTTGGGGACAAAACCAGATGTTCATATTACATTAGTATCCACAATTAAAAGTCGGATTAGATTTTCAAGGTATTGTCATTCATTTATCTGCCAACAAAATGAAGGGGAACCTGACAGATTGAATTTTCTTAAAGCTTTTGCGGACAGACATAAAGACGAAAAATATATTTTGCTGGCCATGTCTGAAGAATGTATAAAGTTCATCAATACTTATGAAACCGAACTTAAGGAAAAATTTATTATTCCATCTTACCCAAGGGATGAGACGTTGGAAATTATTGTTGACAAACAAAATTTTGCTGATTTTTTGTCCGAGCATCAAATTTTAATACCTAAAACAAAACCTTTGGGCAGTAGGATTAAAGAAAGGGATTTTAGTTTTCCCGTTTTGATCAAACCTGCGCTTGGGGGATTTGCTGGAAAAGGAATAAAAAAAATCGAAAATTATAATTCTTTGGTGGCTGAGGCACAAAGCCAAAAAAGAAAATATTTGGTACAGGAGTATATACAAGGATGGGATTGCAATTTTAATGCTTTAGCAAGTAAGGGAGAAATACTGGCCTATACCATACAAAGGGATATCAGTAAAAAGAGGAGTGGATTTGTTTATAGCAGAAACATAGAGTTTGTAGATGATGAAAGGATATATGGGATTTCGAAAGAAGTGATTCGGAAATTGGACTATTCGGGTGTTTTGAATGTGGACATGAGATACAATGCAAAAGATGATGATTTTATGATTATTGAAATAAACCCCAGATATTGGGGAACAATCTTCGGCTCTTATTTGTCAGGCATCAATTTCCCTTATTTACATTGTCTGCTTGCCCAAGGGGAAAGATTGGAAGAAAAGAACCCACCCTTCAGAAGAATTCGGTTTGTGGCTACCCCCACCTATTTTAAGTCTATTTTCAAAAGGAGGGGTGGAAAAATGAAGGATACCTATTCACCCCTCTACTTTCACATGAGGGATCCCCTCCCATTGTTGGTTTTGATAGGCCAGCTATTTCGTGAAAAAGCGTTAAAGGCGATTGTCTTTATAAGAAAGAAAAAGGAAAAGGATGATAGAATTGTTGTTCCAAGAGGATAAGAATATATCCAGCCAAACTTCATCGGACAATGGATCATTGATTGTTATACTATGGTTACTGTTTTTAATATGCCGAATCCATATCCTGTATAAACTATAAACATATGAAAATCAATACATAATAATAGTATGGCCAAAGTGGTTGTACAAAATTTATGTATCTTTGCACCAAATCCTCGCTACAACCCATTTTTGGGTCAAAGTTGGGGATTTTCCTTTATAAATAATGAGTACACCAAGAAGACTGTATTTCGGTTTTCTTTGGTGTGTTTTTGTCTAAATTTAGAATCATGAGCAAGGTATCATACTATACGGCAGAAGGGTTAAAAAAGTTAAAAAAGGAGCTTGACCATTTGCGTGACGTGGAAAGGCCCAAGGCTTCACAGGCCATAGCTGAGGCCAGGGACAAAGGGGATCTCTCTGAAAATGCGGAATACGATGCGGCCAAAGAAGCCCAGGGATTGTTGGAAATGAAGATAGCAAAGATGGAGGAAGTTGTGGCCAATGCCAGAATAATCGATGAATCTCAGTTGGACACTTCCAAGGTTTTGGTCCTGTCTACCGTAAAGATCAAAAACCAAGCCAATGGCATGGAGATGAAGTATACCCTTGTGGCGGAAAGCGAGGCCAATTTGAAAACGGGCAAGATTTCCGTGACTTCCCCCATTGGCAAGGGACTTTTGGGAAAATCCGTGGGTGATATTGCCGTGGTTCAAGTACCCAACGGAACCATTAATTTTGAGATTTTGGAAATTACCCGCGATTAGGAAATACGGTTTTTTAATATCTTTAATCCCGTTCTTTGGAACGGGATTTTTTATTCTATAAATAGATAGCCATGCCCAGTATCTTTACTAAGATCATCAACGGAGAAATACCGTGTTATAAAATAGCCGAGAACGCAGATTTTTTTGCCTTTTTGGATATTAGCCCTAATGCAAAGGGGCATACCCTATGTGTGCCAAAAAAGGAAGTAGATAAAATCTTTGATTTGGATCGGGAAACCTACCAAGGGTTGATGGATTTTTCACGGGATGTGGCTCTGGGCATCAGAAAAGTGGTTCCGTGTGAGCGTGTGGGCCTATCGATCATTGGATTGGAAGTGCCACATGTACATGTGCACCTAATTCCATTGACAAGTATGAAAGATGCCACTTTTCAGAGCAAGGTGACGATGCAGGCCGAAGAATTTGAAGCCTTGGCCTCAAAAATCAGGGAGGCCATCAGATGATTCCTTCAAGATAGAGGTAGGTTATCCCCACCACAAGCACCAAAAAAAGAAATAACAGGGCGTAAAATAGCGTTGTGAAACGAACCGATTTTCGGTCTGGTCGTACCAGCTTGCTGTAATAGTTGAAAACGCGTTCAATATCTGGGGTCCAATCTACGGGATAGATTACAGAGCCACACTTTTTGCATTGTATTTTGTACGTGATCTCATCCGTGGTTTTATGGTAGAATGCATTGAAGGTATGCTTTTGATAAAAGGTTAGCCTCAACTCTTGATTGTAGCACACAGTACAATTGTTGGTGATATCAGCTTCCTTAATAATGTACTGCTTTTCTTGGGGCACTACCTGAAAATTTTTAGGGAGATTTGCATAATGGTTCCTTCCTTGCCGGACGAAAGTACGCGAATTTTTCCGTTATGGTACTTTTCAATTATTCTTTTTACCAACGATAGCCCCAAACCCCAGCCCCGTTGTTTGGTGGTGACCCCGGGATTGAAAATGGTCTGAAAATCCCCCTTGGCAATGCCATGTCCGGTATCCGATATGAGAACATGCACATGGTTTCCCTTCTTTTCAATGTCTATGGAGATATTGCCCTTGCCCCTCATGGCATCAATGCCATTTTTCACCAAATTCTCAATGCTCCAGTTATATAGTGGGGGGTTCAGAAGCACGGGTATCTCTTCGGACTCGGTGTTCAAATTAAAATGGATGAGCCTAGAGCTTCTTCTTTTAAGGTATTCAAAGGCTTTCTGGGTTTCCTCAACAATATCGTGTACCTCTAGCTCGGGGATGGACCCAATTTTTGAAAAGCGCTCCGTAATGGTTTGTAGGCGAAAAACATCTTTTTCCATTTCCTTGGTGATCTCCGGATTGATGTCTTCGAGCTTCAGTAGTTCATTCCAGCCCAAAAGTGAGGTGAGGGGGGTGCCGATCTGGTGGGCGGTTTCTTTGGCCATACCGGCCCAAAGCTTGTTCTGCTCAGAAACTTTGTTCGATTTGAAAAAATAATAGATGACCGTTCCAAACAAAAAAATGATGAGCAATAGGGCAATGGGGTAGTATTTTAATTTGTTCAGGACTTCAGAATTGCCATAGTACAGGGTGGATAATAATTCACCATCCTGTACAATTTCTATGGGGGCGTTTTCGTCGGCAAATTTTTTGATGAGCTGTTTTATCCTCATGGAATCGCTGGCAATTTCTTCTGGGATGTTGTGGGGTTTTACAGAGCCTTCCTGGTTCACCAAGACCATGGGGGTAGAGGTATTGTTGGCCATGACAATGAGCGGAAGGTTGCCCAATTCCTCATCCAAGGCAGATTGTTGCAGTTCTGACTGTGCGCTGGCCCAAATCTCAACTTTTCTTCGTTCCTCTTCCTTAAATTTTTCAAAAAAGGCATTGGTGTTCCAGAGAATTAGGGCAACAACCACAAAGGCTGAAACAAGGAGTACAATCTTGGTCGTTTTCCTTTTCGGATTAAAATCCATGGTTAAAAATTAGCGCAACTAAAGATAGCTTATTTGCAATAACTCTGTTGAAAACAGAATGACTGTTTGTTGAGCTTTGGGCATCAATTTGATTACATTTGAAGCGAATAAAATTAGCACGATGGAAATACAGGGCAGAATCAAAATGATTGATGAGACCAAGACCTATGGCAATAACGGGTTTAGAAAGCGTGAGGTAGTACTGACCACAGAAGAGCAGTATCCCCAACATATTCTGGTGGAGTTTGTACAGGACAAGACCGACCTCTTGAACAGTTATCAAGTTGGCCAAATGGTGAAGATAAGCATCAACCTTCGTGGCAGGGAGTGGGTCAATCCCCAGGGCGAGACCAAATACTTTAATTCCATCCAAGGGTGGCGTATAGAGAATATGGAGACCGCTTCGCAAGAAAATCCAAATATCCCACCGGTACCGCCATTGGATGCCTTTGAACCGGCAGATGACCTTAATGAGGAAGATCAAGACGATCTGCCGTTCTAGTTTTTTTGGACTCCCCCACATAGTAAAAAAGATGATAATAAGGTAGTTGCCTTCATCCACAAGGTTCCCAGAACTAGCATAGCATCTTTTTGTTGGGATGTTGGTTCTGGGAGCATTTCATATCTTTAAGTAAAAATAAATGTTATGGAAGGGAAGGGAAAACAACACCCTTTGTTTTTGCTTAACGATCGTCTGCAATTTCCTCCGGTTGAATATGCCAATAGCGAAGGCTTGCTCGCAGTAGGTGGAGATCTGTTGCCGGAACGTCTGTTGTTGGCCTACAGAAATGGGATCTTTCCGTGGTTTAATGAAGACGCCTTAATTTTATGGTGGTGCCCAGATCCCAGAATGGTCCTTTTTCCAAAGAAATTGAAGATATCCAAGTCAATGGCCAAGGTGTTGCGGCAAAATGAATTTGAACTTACCCAAAATACCGTTTTTAAAAAAGTGGTGGAACACTGCGCAAGGATACCCCGCAAAGACCAAGATGGAACCTGGATCACCAAGAAAATGATCGAGGCCTATACCAAATTGCACCAGATGGGCTTTGCCAAATCGTATGAGGTTTGGAAGGATGGTGAATTGGTGGGAGGATTATATGGCATTGACCTCGGGCATGTTTTTTGTGGCGAGAGTATGTTCAGTTTGGTTTCAAATGCTTCAAAGTACGCTTTTATAAAACTTACCCAAGAACTGGAACTAAAAAAGTATAGTTTGATCGATTGTCAAGTCTATACCGAACATCTGGCAAGCATGGGGGCAGAAGAGATAGGTAGGCAAAGGTTTATGCAGTTGCTCAAAGGTCAGACTTCGTCATAACGAAAACAGCCAACCTCATGGTCGTTGACCATGCCCGTAGCCTGCATAAAAGCGTAAACAATCGTACTGCCCACAAACTTGAAGCCACGTTTTTTTAAATCCTTGCTTATGGTGTCTGACAGTACTGTTTTGGCCGGGGCATCTGTATAGTGCTTATGGGCATTTTTTATGGGCTTTCCATCTACAAAGCCCCAAATGTAATCGCCAAAGCTTCCCAATTCTTCTTGTACCCTCATAAAGGCTTGGGCGTTGGTTACGGTGGCGTTTACCTTGAGTTTATTGCGGACAATACCAGGATCCTGCAACAGGGAATCAATCTTGGCCTGGTCATAGCCTGCTATTTTTCTGTAATCAAACTGGTCAAAGGCCTTTCTAAAGTTTTCCCGTTTTCTAAGGATGGTAATCCAACTCAACCCAGCTTGGAAGGTCTCCAAAACCAAGAACTCGAACAAGGTTGGATCGTCCTTTACCGGAACCCCCCACTCCTTGTCATGATAGGCTTCGTATAGTTCGTCGCCTTCACACCAACCGCAACGCTGTAGCATAGACCTAAAATTTTGTACAAGATACACATTAAGGAGTATGGTATACTTTAAAAATGGTTGCAATCAAAAACGGGTGATTCCCAAGGATTTAATAGCTTAACCTTCGTTAAAAAAAGTTAAACTATCAAAAAATAGTAGTAATACTATTATATTAGCGGTGATTAATTTTAAAATTATGGAGCGATTATTTCAATCCCTTAAGATTGGCATCAATGAAAAGATATACCTCAAGGATCCAGAATCGTCAAATTTAGGCAAACGGATTATTGAACAGAGCATCTTAATGATTGATGAAATAGGTTTTGAGTCTTTTACCTTTAAAAAGCTGGGCGATAAAATTGGTTCCAACGAGAGTTCTATCTACCGGTATTTTGAGAACAAGCACAAGTTGTTAATTTACCTTACCTCCTGGTATTGGGGCTGGATCGAGTATCAGTTGGTGTTTACCACCAATAGTATTAAAGACCCCAAGGAACGCTTGGCCAAAGCCATAACGGTGGTGACCAAGTCCATAGAAGAGGATTCCAACTTTTCCCATATCAATGAGGTGGTGTTGTCCAGGATTGTGGTCAATGAGTCCTCTAAATCGTTTTTGACCAAAGAGGTGGATGAGGAGAACAAGGAAGGCTACTTTGTGATCTATAAAAGGATGGTCAACCGTTTGGAACTCATGATCAAGGAATTTGCGCCAGACTATGAATACCCCTCTAGCTTGGGAAGCACCATTTTGGAGGGTTGTCTCCATCAGTATTTCTTAAGGGAGCATTTTCCCACCTTGACCAATTGTGATGCAGATAAAACACCGAGTGATTTTATCGCTGATTTAGTTTTTAAAGCCCTAACATAAAATGAATAAAAATATATTGACTGCCTGGCAACGATTTGTAGGATTGTTGTCATTGGATAAAAAGGATATTCTACAAGTTTTTTATTATGCCATTTTTGCCGGTTTGGTAAATTTATCGCTACCATTGGGTATACAGGCCATCATCAACCTTATCCAGGGGGCCCAGGTCTCTACATCCTGGGTAATTCTGGTCATTTTGGTGACCTTGGGAGTGGCCTTTGTGGGATTGCTCCAATTAATGCAGATCCGTATCATAGAAAATGTGCAGCAGAAGATCTTTACAAGGTCTTCCTTTGAGTTTGCCTTTCGTTTTCCCAAGATAAAAATGAGCCAGTTACGTAATTATTATCCACCAGAACTGGCCAACCGTTTTTTTGATACCCTTACCGTGCAAAAAGGGCTTTCCAAAATTTTGATCGATTTTCCAGCGGCCTTATTGCAGATTGTCTTTGGCTTATTGCTGTTGTCCTTTTACCATCCATTTTTTATCCTGTATGGCCTGTTGCTCATTCTGTTGATCTATGTGGTGTTTAGGTACACGGCACAGCGGGGTCTGGATACCAGTTTGGATGAGTCCAAGAACAAGTACAAGGTGGCCCATTGGCTCCAAGAGATTGCGCGATCCATCATTAGTTTTAAGCTCTCGGGCAAAACAACGCATGCTGTTGACAAGAACGATACGCTTGTGGCTGATTATTTGGATGCCCGGGAAAGCCATTTTAGGATCTTGGTCCTGCAATTTGTACAGATGATCGGTTTTAAGGTCTTGGTCACGGCCGGACTTTTGTTGATTGGTGGACTGTTGGTCCTTAACCAAGAAATGAACATTGGACAGTTTGTTGCGGCAGAGATCATCATTCTTTTGGTGATTGGATCTGTGGAAAAGTTGATTCTGGGATTGGAGAACTTTTATGATATTCTGACCTCGTTGGAGAAATTGGGCCAAGTGGTGGATAAGGAATTGGAACCTCAGGATGGCGAAAAGCCGTTTAAGGAGGAGGATGGTTTTTCCGTGGAGTTGAGCAAGGTGTCCTACAACGTTCCAGAAAGGGGCAAGACCATTATAGAAGATGTTTCCTTTACCATTCAGCCCAAGAGCAGAATATTGCTTCAGGGAGCTGCAGGCTCGGGGAGGTCCAGTCTGTTGCGGCTTATTGCCGGTATTATAGAGCCGGATTCGGGCAACATTTATGTGAACAATGTGTCGTTACAGGGAATCAACCTTAACTATTACCGTTCCCATATTGGGCAGTCCTTAAGCGATGATTCCCCGTTTGAAGGTACGCTGCTCAACAATATCACCTTTGGCAATAAGACCATAACCCAAGAGCAGGTGTATTGGGCGTTGGATAAGGTAAAACTGACCGAATGGGTCAAGGAACAGCCCAAGGGGATACATACCATTTTATACCCAGAAGGAAAACAGATTCCTTTTATTGTGGCCAAGAAGATTGTATTGGCCCGGAACATTGTCACCAAGCCCAAACTGTTGATTCTAAAAGATCCCTTAGATCAGTTTTATAAAGAGGAGGCCGAAGAGATCATGCAATTTTTGACCAATGTAGAAAATGACTGGGCTCTGGTCGTGGTGAGTGAGAACACAAAATGGATCCAACATTGTGGCCGCATATTGACCATGAGGGACGGAAGATTGGTAAACGATAAAAAAGGAAAAAATGCTTAACATTTCACCCATAAAGTTGAATAAGGTAGTGGACTTGTCCCAGTACAAGGCAGGCCAAAAAGTCTTTCATAAAAGACATTATAAGAAGTTCAATCAATTTTTGTTGGCCTTTTCGCTCCTAACGTTGATTGTTCTTTTTCTTCCTTGGACCCAAACGGTTTCCGGCAAGGGGTATTTAACCACTTTAACACCGGACCAGAGGCCACAGACCATTCAATCCCCCATTCCCGGTCGTATTGAAAAGTGGTATGTGCGCGAGGGGCAATTTGTGGAGAAAGGGGATACCATCCTTCATATATCAGAGATTAAAAACGAGTATTTTGATCCACAGCTCGTGCAAAGGACAGGGCAGCAAAAGAGGGCCAAAGAGATGGCTGTAACTTCTTATCAGGAAAAGGTAAAGGCATTACAGACCCAGATCAATGCGCTGGCCAATGAGCGGGGCTTAAAACTGGAGCAGACCAAGAACAAGTTGTTGCAATCCAAGCTAAAGGTGGAGAGCGATAGCATAGATCTGGAGGCCGCCAAGACCAATATTACCATAGCTCAACGCCAGTATGACCGTACTGTGCAATTGCAGTCCGAGGGTTTAAAGGCAGTGACCGATGTTGAGGGCAAAAGGGTAAAACTACAGGAGACCCAGGCCAAATTGATCTCTCAGGAGAATAAACTTTTGGCCAGTAAGAACGATGTGATCAATGCCGAGGTGGAAATAGGAAGGATCCAAGCAGAGTATACCGATAAGATTTCCAAGGCACGGAGCGATATGTTCACCGCCCGATCCAATCAGTTTGATTCCGAGGCCCAAGTAACCAAACTGGAGAACCAGATGACCAACTATTCCATTCGTAATGATATGTATTACATAAAGGCGCCCCAGAGCGGCTTTATCAACAAGGCTTTGCAGGGGGGATTGGGAGAGACCTTTAAAGAAGGGGATGCCTTGGTTGGTATTATGCCCAAGGAGTTTGATATGGCCGTGGAAACCTTTGTGGCGCCCATAGACCTGCCCTTGATCCATTTGGGCGAAAAGGTGAGGATACAATTTGATGGTTGGCCAGCGATTGTCTTTAGCGGGTGGCCCAATGTGTCTTATGGCACCTATGGAGGCGAGGTCGTGGCTATTGAGACCTTTATCAGTGAAAATGGAAAATATAGGGTATTGTTGGCACCTGATCCAAAGGACCAACCATGGCCCATAGAGTTACGGGCGGGTTCCGGGGCCAATACCATAGCACTTTTGGACGATGTGCCCATTTGGTTTGAAATTTGGCGCCAGTTGAGCGGTTTTCCGCCCAATTACTATCAACCAGAAACAAAAAAGAAAGAAATCCTTTCCCAAATCAAAAAGAAATGATGAAGATGACCAAGCTGGTTACACTGCTGTTTTTCTGTGGAATGGTATCTGCCCAGCAAGATCCTAAGGTTTTGGGCTTTAAAGAATATCTGGGCTATGTAAAAAAATACCATCCCATAGCCAAACAGGCCCGGTTGACCATCTCTATCGGACAGGCAAATTTGATGAAGGCCCGCGGTGGATTTGATCCTAAAATTGAAGTGGATTATGATAGAAAGGAATTCAAGGGGACCGAATATTGGGATAGGCTCAACACCACCTTTAAGATTCCCACCTATTTGGGGATTGAACTGAAAGCTAACTATCAGCAACGGGAGGGGACCTACATCAATCCAGATGAGACCTTGCCCCAAGATGGGCTCTACAGTGCGGGGGTGTCCATGGCTCTTGGCCAAGGTTTTTGGACCAACGAACGGATGGCGACCTTGAGGAAGGCCAAATTCTTTAGGGAGCAGTCAAAGGCCGATCAAGATCTGTTGGTCAACCAAGTATTGTTCGAAGCCTCAAAAAGTTATTTTGACTGGTTGAAGGCCTTTAACGAGACCAAGATTTATGAAGGATTTTTGACCAATGCAGAAACTCGTTTCCAAGGGGTAAGAAAAAGGGCCTTGGCCGGGGATGTGGCCATGATCGATACCGTTGAGGCAAAGATAGCCGTCCAAAACCGGGAATTGGGCTTGGAACAGGCCAGGTTGGCCCTTCAAAAAAAATCCCTCCAGCTATCAAATTATCTATGGATCCAGGATCTTCCTGTAGAATTGCAACCCTATGTGACACCAGAACTTGACCCAGAAAACGAGATCGATACGTCTTTGGAAATCTTGGGAAAACCTTTGGACAGCTTTACCCTTGAAAGCCATCCAAAATTGCGTTCCCTTAAGTATAAGATCAAGGGGTTGGTTGTGGATAAACGGTTAAAGGCAAATAAATTACTGCCCAAGATCGATGTGGAATACAATTTCCTGACCGAACAGTATGACCAGCTCAATTCATTGGTGGCGGATAACTACAAGGCAGGGCTCAACGTTAAATTTCCATTGTTCTTGAGAAAGGAACGGGGCGATTTAAAATTGGCAAAGTTCAAGCTACAGGATGCACAGTTTGAACGGGACAATGCCTCGGTAGAGATCAAGAACAAAGTGTTGGCCGTATACCGTGAGTTGGATTCTTTTCAAGAGCAAAACCGGATCATAGATGAAACAGTGGTGAATTACAGGGCCATGTTGACCGCTGAAGAGCGAAAGTTCAGCTTTGGAGAGAGTTCCCTGTTTTTGATCAACTCGCGAGAGAGCAAATTGATTGATGCCCAATTAAAACAGAACGAGTTGGAGAACAAGTTCTTCACGGCAAAGGCCAAGTTGTTCAGGAGCTTGGCCATTAATCCGGAAATTCTTTAGCAATGAAGACAAAAGGAATTTTACAAGAGCGTAGAAGACTAAAAAAAGGAAAGCCTAGTATTAGGGTCAATACCCTGGTTAAGGATATATTCTTTATCTTCTTTGGGATAGTGGCCGCTGCCTTTGGATTGGAAAGTTTTCTACTGCCCAATAGATTTATCGATGGAGGAGCAACGGGAATTTCCCTATTGGTCTCCGAAGTCACATCGGTTCCCTTGGCCGTGCTGATCGTTGTGGTGAACATTCCGTTTTTGTTCATGGCCTACAAAACCATTGGCAGGCAGTTTGCATTAAAGGCGTTATTGGCAATTTTGGGGTTGGCCATGGTGTTGGCCTTTGTAGATTTTCCAGAGGTGACGCAGGACAAGCTGTTGGTTTCTGTGTTTGGCGGTTTTTTTCTTGGCGCCGGAATAGGAATGTCCATAAGGGGAGGAAGTGTCCTGGATGGCACGGAGATACTTGCCATTTATTTGAGCAAAAAGCTTGGGGTCAAGATTGGCGATATCATTATCCTGATAAACGTCTTCATCTTTTTGGCTGCGGCCTATTTATTGTCCATAGAGGCCGCACTGTACTCTATGCTTACCTATTTGGCGGCTTCTAAGACACTCGATTTTATAGTGGATGGAATTGAGGAATATACTGGCGTTACCATCATTTCACCCTTTAGTGAGGAAATCCGACAGATGATTACTAAAAAGCTTGGTCGTGGACTTACCATTTATAAGGCGTCCACAGGATATGGCAGACATGGCGTGACCAAGGACCAAGACGTTATCTACACCGTAATAACCCGATTGGAAATTAGAAAACTTACCGTAGAGTTGGAAAAGATAGACCCAAAGGCCTTTGTGGTCATGAGCAGTATTAATGACACACGGGGAGGAATGATAAAAAAGCGCATGTTTTCCTAGTAGAAAGAAGCAAAATCCAATGCGGCCAACAGTATTGACTTGGGCGCATTACAACAAAAGTAGGCCCAGAACAAGCTTAGGTGTTCAAGGCCCAACGGTTTTAGGGGTTGCCACTGGTTGGGAAAGCCTTTAACGATCAGCTAATATTTCTGAACAGAAATAACTGCCCGTTAAAGAATTCGTTACATTTTTTTAAGGTGGGAAATGACTTAAAAACAAACCTTTAAGTGAACGTAAAACACCGTATGTAATGAAAAAAAGTATACTTAGGATAGCACTGCCGGCAACTTTTCTTGTGATGGTCTCTTGTGATAGGTTGGAAGACTTTGTTGGGGGTGACCACCAAGCCAAGGAATTGATTTTTATAGATGAATACGTCATACCCGATGGTCAGGAATATGGGGGAACCATCTTTGGGGGAATTTCGGGAATCGATCATGTAGACGGAACTTGGTATATGATCAGTGACGATCCTGCAACGCCAAGGTTCTATACGGCTGCCATGGATTATGACCGGGACGGTTTTAAATCGGTTGAGCTGACCTCCGTAGTGGAACTGAAAGACAAGGGCGGGGAATCTTTTGCTGCGGGAACCGTAGATCCGGAGGCACTTCGCGTCTTTGGTGGCAACGTGGTCTGGACCAGCGAAGGAAACGTGAACAATGGGGTGGATCCATTTGTGAGAAGGGCAACGCTAGAGGGTAGCTTCATAAACGAGACCATCTTGGCAGAGAGGTACAAGGTTGCTACAGATGGTAGTAAAGGGCCTAGGCATAATGGGGTATTTGAAGGAGTTTCACTGAGTGTTGATAGCCAAGGTTTTTGGGTGAACATGGAACTACCGTTGATCCAGGATGGTCCTGCCCCAACCCTACAGGACACGGAATCTCCCGTTCGTTTTGTTTACATCGATAAGAATACGGGTGCCTTTGGTAAGGAGATCGCCTACGAGTTGGATCCAGTGGTTCGTCCTGCGGCCAATGGAACCTCTTTTGAACTCAACGGGGTTGTGGAGTTGTTGGAATACGAAACCGATAAATTTTTGGTGTTGGAGCGTTCTTTTTCCACAGGCTATGATGATGGCGGAAACAATGTGAAGATATACGATGTAGATGCTTCCGAGGCCACGGATGTCAGTGGGATGGCATCATTGGCCGACGCTACCTATATTGCTGCATCAAAAACCTTGTTATTTGATTTTGAGGATATCCGGGATCAGTTGACCGATGGTGTTGTGGATAATATTGAAGGGATTGTTTTTGGCCCAGATTTCTGGAATGGCAACAAATCCTTGGTGTTGGTGGCCGATAACAACTTTAGTGCCTTTGGACCGCAATTGAACCAATTTGTACTCTTCGAATGGGAAGATTAAGTTGGTAGGGGATACAGAAGGAGTTGTTTTAAAAGGAGAACAAAAAAGAAGGAATCTTGCGTTTCTAATCGTTTGATTTTTTGTCCTTTGGAACAACTTCTTTTGTTTTCAATGACGAATGTCAGTATTTGTGAATTTCTTCGACTCTAGTTTTGAACAAATTTTGGAGATATGGATACGATGGAGATCAACCCTATAGAAAGAGCGTCAGAAGTACTGGAAGATGGGCTTAAAGCGGGGATTAGCTATGAAGACTATCGAAAACTGGTCAATAGCTTGGCAAATGAGAATTCAAATTCAGGGCCTGAGAAAACCGAGGCCTTGGCCAATTTTACCCAGTTGAATGACCGCCGCATGAAGCGGTGGGACAAAACCTTGAAAATTTCAGAGGAGTTTCAACAGAAATTGAAGGGCTTGGATACAAAGCTCACATGGTTGGTCTTGACCGAGAGTTGGTGCGGTGATGCCGCTTCCATTATACCTGTGATGAACAAGGTGGCAGCATTGGCTCCCAATTTGGAGCTTAAGATTGTTTTTAGGGATGAGCATCCAGCCTTGATGGACCAATTCTTGACCAATGGAACTCGATCCATTCCAAAGTTGATAGCCTTGGAGGCATCCTCAAAAAGAGTTTTGGGAGAATGGGGGCCACGTACGGCCAAAGCGACCCAGATGGTAGAGGATTGCAAAGCAGCGCATGGCCGTGTGACTCCAGAGTTCAAAGAAGAGTTACAAGGTTTTTACAACAAGGATAAAGGGCAGGATATTCTAATGGAGCTTCTTGACTTACTTGCTCTGGAATAAATAGGTGATTGTCCCTATTTGTGCGTTTTTGGATGAAGTATTGAAAATAGCCTTCTTGGCATAGGCAATGGCATTTTCCACCAAACAATAGTCCGTTGTGGTTGAGCTATTTTCATTGAACGAAGCCTCAAATACATACCCATCGGCATCCACTTTGATGTTTACCACAACTTTGCCTCCTTTTTCACAGGTGTAGATGGGAGGGGGCAAATCGTAGGCATTGCGTTCTACCAGTGAATAGGAGATAGAGGTTCGTTTGTCCTTTAAATAGTTGGTGAATTCTTTTTTTTCTGCTTCTCGATCCCCCAACTGCTCTTTGCGTTCCTGTCGTCTTTTGGCCAATTCTTTGAGGCTGGCAACATAGTTTCCATCCTGTTCCGAAAAGCCTTGGTCATTTGCATCAATGGCCCGTTCTTCCATGAGTTCTTCAAGGGTTTTTAAGGGTTCGGGAGAACCATAGGTGGGCTTGGCAGTCTCGTTAAGGGCCATATGGCTTTTAATGGGATCTGTGTTGGCGGCTATATCTTGTAGTTCTTTTTCCTGCTGTAGCAACTCTTCCAGTTCTTCCTCATCCATCATAGCCATTTCGATCACATATTCATCTTCTACCTTATTGGTCAGATGAATGTTGTAGGCCAACAATACCACATTGGCCATGGTAAAGATGGTAATCAGAAAGGACAACTGTTTTCGGTTGAGGTTCATGGTGATAGTATAACCTTTTTTTGGTATAAATATTTTGTGTTATAGGTTTTGGCTATCCAAGCTGTACTTGATTTAATTCCTCTTTAAAATCAAAGGGCGATTGGGCATTATCTACGTTGAAATCGCCTATTTTGGTTCTTCGCAGGGCACTTAAATGGGCCCCCGACCCAAGGGCCTTGCCAAAATCATGCGCTAGGGAACGAATGTAGGTGCCTTTGCTACAAACTACTCGAAAATCGATTTCGGGCATTTTTATTCGTGTGATTTCAAATTCGGCAATGGTGATTTTTCTCGATTTTAGTGCCACTTCCTCACCTTTCCGTGCCAGTTCATAAGCCCGTTGGCCGTCCTTTTTTATGGCAGAAAATATGGGGGGGACCTGTTCAATCTCGCCCAAAAAATGAGCCGTGGTCTTTTTTAGGAGTTCGGGGGTGATATGTGCTATGGGAAAATGGGCGTCCACTTCCGTTTCCAAATCATAGGAGGGTGTGGTGGTACCCAATGTTATTGTGCCAGTATATTCTTTGGGTTGCCCTTGCAGTTCTGGGATTTTCTTGGTGGCCTTTCCCGTACAGATAAGCAAAAGTCCCGTGGCCAAGGGGTCCAACGTTCCGGCATGGCCGATCTTAAACTTTTTATTGAGGTCAAACTTTTTTCTAATGGCCCATTTAAGGGCATTCACGGCCTGGAACGAGGTCCATTCCAAGGGTTTGTCGATCAATAAAATTTGACCTGCTAAAAAATTTTCTTGTGAAAGCTTGTTCATTTAATGCTCTTTGTTCTTTTTTTGAAGATACTTTACCAAAAGAATAAAGAGGTAAATAAATCCAGCCACAAAGATTAATAGAAGAACCAATAGTATTAACTGCCAAGGTCCAATCATTCCTAAAAACATGATACGACTAATTCAGATTTTTCCAAATATATAGACTTATATCCTTCATAGGGAAAAGGCTACCCCCAAATACTCCAGGCAATGGCAATAAGACCTACAATGAGACAGTAAATGGCAAAATAGGTCAATTTACTCTGGCGTACCAATTTGATCATCCAGGTACAGGCTGCCAATCCGGCAATAAAGGCGGCTATAAATCCTGCGCCCATTGCGGTCATCTGGGAACTTTCAAAATCAATTTCCCCACTAAAAATATCCTTGGCAACCTTGCCCAAGATCAGGGGCACGACCATGAGGAATGAAAAGCGGGCCGATTTGGTCTTGTCCACTCCCAAAAGGACTGCGGTGGATATGGTGGCCCCACTACGGGAGATTCCAGGTAACATGGCTACCATTTGGGCCATGCCAATCACTAGGGCCCCTCGGTATGAAACCCCTTTGTCGGTGGTTTTGGCCATATCTGCCAAATACAATAAGAAAGCGGTGATAATGAGCATGATACCCACAATGATGATGGCCCCATTAAAGAAAACCTCCATAAAATCTTCCAGAAAAAAACCCACCAAAGCTGCTGGGATCATTGAAATGATAATTTTAAGGGAAAATTGGGCCTCTTCGTTCCATTTAAACTTGAAAAGCCCCTTGATGATTTCCCAAACATCTTTTCTAAACACCACCAAGGTACTCAATGCCGTGGCAAAATGGAGCACCACGGTAAATAATAAACTTTCTTCAGGTATGGAATTATCGCCCAAAATGGCCTTGCCCAATTCTAAGTGTCCACTGGAGGAAACGGGCAAAAATTCGGTCAATCCCTGTATAATACCAAGGATAATAGCATCTAGTACGTCCAATTAATTTTTCTTTTTGTTGGGATTTAACAAAATGGCATAGATCTGAATGCCCAGACCGATCAGGATCAAGGTGGGAGCCAACCGTATACGTCTAAAGTTGTATATGTCTGGATTGAATACGTCGGGGTCATCACTTCCGCCCCCACTCATCAAAATAAAGCCTAAGGCTATAAGCGACAGACCTATGAAGAGAAAAACATAGTTCTTTTTTTGAAAAATGAATTCTGCTTTCCGCTCTTGTTTTGTGTTATTTTTCTTACCCATGGTTTCAATTGTTAACGCAAGTTTGCCATTCTAATTGTTTGGTTTTTATATAAATATCAGTATTCAATAGTACAGGTCGTTGGTACGAAGGTTTAAAAAACGCTGTGTCGCAAAAAATGTACTGATATAGGAAATTAAAACACCCAAAAGAAAAACCCCGGCGAAAAGGGATGATAATACGATCAGGTCTTCAAACAGTTTTAGTTCTGGATAGTTTTTGTCAATGTAATACAGGACTACCGCCAAAGCGATCAAGGCCAAAAAGGCCCCCAGCATTCCCAATCGTATATTCTTTAGAATAAAGGGTTTTCTAATAAATTTTTTGGTGGCCCCTACCATCTGCATGGTTTTGATTATAAACCGTTTGGAGTAAATGGAAAGCCGTATGGAACTGTTAATGAGCAATACCGCCATCACGGTAAAGGCTGCGCTGGCAATCAATATCCAAAGGCTTATTTTTCTAACATTGTCGTTCAACAGTGAAATCAGGGGTTTGTCATAACTTACCTCTTCCACATAGCTTTTGGCGTCCAGGTCTTTTGCAATTTCTGCCACTTGTTCCGCGGAGACAAAAGCAGCCTTCAGATGCACGTCTATGGAGTTCTTTAAAGGGTTGTACCCCAGAAATTCCTGAAAATTTTCACCAATATCTTCACTATACTGTTCCGCGGCGTCCTCCTTTGAGATGAAGGTGGCCGATTTGGTGTGCTCTGCCAGGGCCAAACTTTTTTGTAATTGGTCAATTTCAATGGGCTTTGCCGTATCCTTTAAAAAAACGGAAAGCGTAATCTGCTCCTTAAAGTGATCGGCCAATTTTTTGGTGTTCAGCACCAACAGCCCTAAAACCCCCAATAAAAAAAGAACAAGGGCTATACTCAGGACTACTGAAAAGTAGGAGGAAATCAACCTTCGTTTTTGTAACCGTTCTATATACTGCGCCATGGGGAAGTTTAGATGTGTAAAAATAGAAAGAATACACGGAATGTGGAATGTTCCGTTGGAGACTAATTTCCTGAACGGGTTCTTCTAAGGGTTATCTCTTTAAGGCAAAGTGGCCCTTGTATAGTTTGTCGTTTGCCCTGATCACGTACCAATAGTCGGAAGCGGGCAATGAATTCCCATTAAATTGGCCATCCCAGGAGAATGACCTATCGGTGGACTGCATCAGGAGTTTTGAGGTACGGTCGAAAATGCTGATTTCAAAAACATTCAAAAAAACGCTTCCTTCCACCCTAAAAACATCATTTTTCAGGTCACCATTTGGGGTGAAAAAACGGGGGATTACCAAAAAGTTGAACAGGAACGTATCTATGCCACACCCATTTTTTTCCCGTACATAGACAACATAGATGCCTCCTCTCATATTGCTAAAGACAGGGCTGTCTTGATAGGTAAAGCTATCTATGGAATACTCAAATTCCCCAGAGTTGGCTGTGACAATGGTAAAATCACGGTGGTCCAACAAGACTTTGGCTATAATGGGGCGGTCAATTTGGGAAACCATCATGGTTTTTGTTGAAGAGCATCCTTGAGGGTTGGTGATGATCACGGTATAGGTGCCCGGTTCGTCCACAATGATGAATGAAGAAGTCTCCCCAGTACTCCATACATAAGAAGCACCTGCAACATTGGCATTGAGTATTATAGATTTTCCCTCGCATAGGATTAGGGTTTCATCGGTCACCTCTGGAGGGTCAAAATAGGTGATGGTCACTTCGGTCCTTTGGGTAGAAGGGCAGCCGGCACTATTAGATACTGCTTCCGCATAGTAGGTGCCGCTAGTAGTGGTTTCAAAATAAGGGGTGTCAGAGGCCAAAAGGGTTCCATTGGTGGGAGCGTCATACCAGTCTACATGAATCCCATCGGGAGTGGTGACCGATACCCCACCGGTGTCATAAGAGCAAAATTCAACATTGCCATTGCTCAAGGGCTTATCGGGTTTGTCCACGACCACCACTTCAAAAACATCGGAAACCGTATTGCATTTTGGGTTGGAAAGGTTTATGTTGTCTTCGGCCAGCTTAACACGGTAGAACATGGAATCGTTCAAGGGCGGAGAAGTATAACGTTCATTGGTTTCCCCGGGAATATCGGCCCAGTTTTGGCTGTCAGTGCTTTCTTGCCATTGATAGGCATGGGTGCTGTAGACGCTAAAGTCGGCTTCGGCACTCAATGTCACGGTAATTGGGGTCTCGTCCTCACAAAGTGAAACTTGATTCACGTTGGTCGCCTCTTCACTGGTCAGGCTTATGTTGTCGCCACAGGACCTAAAGGTAATATCGTCTATGGCCAGATCGTTGCCACAGCCCCCGGCCCCGTTGTTGATCATTTTTAGGATGACGGAGGTCTGTCCGGGCAAGGTTTGAAAAACTAGGCCATATTGGTCCCATTGGGGGGAGTTTGTCCCAAAGATGGGCCCCGTGTTCCCAGAAGCAAGCAATTGCGCGTCGGTTAGGTCCCATATCTCAAACTTCACATTAATGGGAATACCATTGCCCCCGCAACCGGAAGGGGGCAGCAGGTTGAGCAGCCAGGACGAAAATTCATAGGAAGTGTTTTCGCACAGACCCGATACGGTTTGTCTAAAGAACTCGCCCGGGGTAAAACTTGCATTCACAATAAAGGCTTTGCCGTTGGTGTCGCCCGGGGTATGGTCCGTGGTATTGTGCCAGCCATGATAATTGGTGGTGCTGGATATGGTATAGCTTCCATCTTCCGGGGAGGAAGGAACATAGCTGTAGCTTGTGGTGCCTGCGGGCAATGCTGGGCCATTGGTTGTGCCAGAGCCAAAAGTTTCCTGAAAAATGGGGTCGCCGGTATTTCCCCCGCAAAAACCGAATTGGCCGTGGGCTTCATGAAAACAAAAGCTTCCAAGGAAAAGGGCGAAGATGGTCAGGGCTCTGGGGGCAAACACGGTTGTTATGGATTTGTAACTTCGGTTTTGGGCCGAATACAAAGGTAAATTTTTTTTCTGCTCTCCTGATTAGACTTAATTTAGCCGAACCAAAGGAGAAAGATAGAAAATGAATTACAATTTCAAGGAAATTGAAGCCAAATGGCAAGACTATTGGGCCAAAGAGCAGACATTTAAGGCCGAAAACAAATCAGATAGACCCAAGTACTATGTGCTCTCCATGTTTCCTTACCCTTCTGGGGCTGGGCTGCACGTAGGCCACCCTTTGGGGTATATTGCCGGGGATATTTATGCACGTTACAAAAGGCACAAGGGGTTTAATGTGTTGCATCCCATGGGGTACGATTCGTTTGGATTGCCAGCGGAGCAGTATGCCATTCAAACAGGGCAGCACCCCGCGATTACCACGGCGGCCAACATTAAGCGTTACCGTGAGCAATTGGATCAAATTGGATTTTCGTTCGATTGGAGCCGGGAGGTACGCACCTCCAATCCTGATTATTACAAATGGACGCAGTGGGTCTTTATCCAATTGTTCAATTCATGGTACAACAAGGATACAGACAAGGCCGAAGCTATTGAAACTTTGGTCGAAGCCTTTAGAAAAGACGGAAACGAAAATATACAAGCGGCCTGTGACGATGATACCCCTGTCTTTTCGGCTGCCGATTGGGAAAATTTCACGTCAAAGGAACAACAAGGAATTTTGCTGAAATATCGGCTGACCTATTTGGCCGATGCAGAGGTCAACTGGTGTCCGGCCTTGGGTACGGTCTTGGCCAATGATGAAATTGTGAACGGTGTTTCCGAACGGGGTGGACATCCGGTGATTCGTAAAAAGATGACCCAATGGATGATGCGTATCACCGCCTATGCACAACGTTTGTTGGATGGTTTGGGCGCTATCGACTGGCCGCAACCCTTAAAAGATTCCCAGACCAATTGGATTGGACGTTCTGAAGGGGCTTCTGTCTCTTTTGATGTTGTCAAAAACAAGGACGTTGGGGTTTCCGAGACATCCGATAATAGTGACACTTTGAGAACCTCAGTGTCCCATAAAATAGAGGTCTTCACCACCCGTCCCGATACCATTTTTGGCGTGTCGTTCATGACCTTGGCGCCCGAGCACGAATTGGTGGCCAAGATTACCACTCCAGAGCAAAAAACCGCGGTGGATGCATATGTGGAGGCCACAGCCAAACGTTCTGAGCGTGATCGAATGGCCGATGTAAAGACCATTTCCGGTGTGTTCACCGGGGCCTATGCTGAGCATCCCTTTACCAAAGCGCCCATTCCCATTTGGATTGGCGACTACGTTTTGGCAAGCTATGGCACGGGGGCTGTGATGGCCGTACCCTGTGGCGATCAGCGGGATTATGATTTTGCCAAGCATTTTGGTATCGATATCCCCAATATTTTTGAAGGGGCCGATATTTCGCAAGAGGCCTTTGCCGATAAGGCGACTACCGTGATTGCCAATTCCGATTTTTTAAATGGGTTGAACTATAAGGAAGCCACCCAAAAAATAATTGAAGCGCTGGAGAAAATTGGCCATGGCAAGGGAAAGGTAAATTATAGGCTCCGCGATGCGGTCTTTAGCCGCCAACGCTACTGGGGGGAACCATTCCCTGTATATTATGTGGATGGTATGCCCCAAATGATAGATTTCAAACATTTACCACTTGAATTACCAGAGGTGGAAAAATATTTGCCCACAGAAACAGGCGAACCGCCTTTGGGCAATGCTACCCATTGGACTTGGGACACTAAAGAAAACAAGGTTGTTTCCAATGAGATGCTGAAACAAGTTCAGCATGACGGAGATGGTGAGCGTCATTCCGAACTTGATTCGGAATCACATCAACGTTATTTTCCTCTAGAGCTCAACACCATGCCCGGTTGGGCCGGAAGTTCGCAATACTTTAATCGGTATATGGACCCCCATAATGGCGAGGCTATCTATGCAGATGATGCCATCAACTATTGGCAAGATGTGGACCTCTACATTGGCGGTAGCGAGCATGCTACCGGACACTTGTTGTATTCCCGTTTTTGGCAAAAGTTTTTGTTTGATCGTGGGGTGGCCCCTAAACAGGAGTTTGCCAAAAAACTGATCAATCAGGGAATGATTACGGGTACGAGTGCTTTTGTTTTTAGGCTTACATTAATTTGGACCCAAACGTCAAGACATAGGGATAATATCGAGTATTTGAAAGACCTAGGTCATAGATTTCCTTTAATTGTTTGTTCAACAGAATTATATCAGGACTACTTCAGGGAGAGTATTTCTTTGGAAGAATTATACAATAGACATAAAATACCTGCACTTAGGGAGTTTATTGATAGTATTGATAGAGACTTAGTTAATGTGTCGCAACTTTCTTTTGGTGATAATTATATACATGCGGATGTGTCATTGGTGAATTCGTCCAATGAATTGGATATTGATGAATTTAAAAAGTGGAGGCCTGAATACGAAGATGCTTACTTTATTTTAGAAAAAGGTAAATATATTGTCCATCGAGAAATCGAAAAAATGTCCAAATCCAAATATAATGTGGTGAATCCGGACCATATCTGTGAGGAATACGGGGCAGACTCGTTGCGATTATATGAAATGTTCTTGGGGCCCTTGGAGCAGTCCAAACCATGGAACACGGCAGGGATTACCGGGGTGCATGGTTTCCTAAAAAAAATGTGGAAATTGTATGCGCCGTTCTTAGATTCGGACACTGAGCGTAGTCGAAGTGTTACCGAAGCAGAACCGACCCCTGATAACCTAAAAACCCTACACAAGACCATCAAGAAGGTTGAAGAAGATATTGAGAACTTTAGTTTTAATACTTCGGTCTCTACCTTTATGATCTGTGTGAACGAGCTTACGGCCCAAAGATGTACCAGCAGGGCCATTTTGGAACCTTTGGCCATCTTGGTATCGCCCTATGCGCCCCATATTGCCGAGGAGCTTTGGGAAAAAATGGGGCATAAAGAATCATCTATTGCCCATGCGCCATTTCCAAAATTTGAGGAGAACTATTTGGTGGAGCGTACCAAGGAATACCCTATTTCCTTTAATGGCAAGATGCGCTTTACGTTGGAGCTTCCGTTGGATATGGGCAAGGAGGACATAGAGAAAGCAGTCATGGCCAACGAACAGACCGCAAAGTACTTGGATGGTCGCATCCCTAAAAAGGTGATTGTCGTGCCCGGGAGAATTGTCAATATTGTAGGCTAAGAGTATAATCGTACTATGAATAAGCCTCCTCTACATTGTTAGTGGGGGCTTTTTTTGTTTTTTCTTCAAAAACCCCCATTTTTTTCAACAAAACCACAAGAAGCTGCAGTTATTCAAAATATCACCCCTAAAAAAAGAGGGGTTATGAAAAATAAAAACAATTAATATTGAATTTATCCTATCAATATTTAGGGTAAAATCAATAAAAATGTACTTTTAATCGATAATACCCCTACATTTTATCGAGTATATTTCAAATAATTCTATTTTTGGGACAGATTTGAAACGTAATCAAAAGCTAAACAACATGATTGTAGGTGTTCCAAAGGAAATTAAGAACAACGAAAGCCGGGTGGGTATGACGCCATCTGGGGTTTTCGAACTGGTAAAGAACAAACATACCGTATACGTGCAGAAAGATGCAGGGATGGGTAGTGGTTTTTTTGATTCGGATTACCAAGAGGTAGGGGCCCAAATTTTGGATACCATTGAAGAGGTCTATGCCAAGAGCGAGATGATTGTAAAGGTCAAAGAGCCTATTGAAAAAGAATATACCTTGATCAAAGAGGGGCAAATTGTGTTCACCTATTTTCATTTTGCCTCGAGTGAACCCTTGACCAAGGCCATGATAGAGAGCAAGGCCATTTGTGTAGCTTATGAAACGGTTGAGGATGAAGACGGTTCGTTGCCCTTGTTAACCCCCATGTCTGAGGTGGCCGGACGGATGGCCATACAACAAGGGGCCAAATACTTGGAGAAACCCGTTAAGGGCAAAGGGGTCTTGTTGGGTGGCGTTCCCGGAGTACCCCCTGGCAAGGTTTTAGTTCTTGGGGCCGGTACCGTGGGGATACAGGCTGCAAAAATGGCAGCAGGATTGGGAGCCCATGTGACGATTATGGACATCAACATGAAACGCTTGCGCTATGTGAACGACGTTATGCCCAACCATGTGGTGACCGATTTTTCCAATGAATTTAGGATTCGTAAACATATAAAGACCCATGATTTGATTATTGGCGCGGTATTGTTGAAAGGTGCCAAGGCCCCTAATCTGATCACAAAGGATATGTTAAAGGACATGCATCCCGGTACGGTAATCGTTGATGTGGCCGTGGATCAAGGCGGTTGTATAGAAACGACCAAGGCTACAACCCATGAAGATCCGGTGTACATTATTGACGATGTGGTGCATTATTGTGTGGCCAATATGCCCGGCGCGGTACCCTATACCTCTACCATTGCACTCACCAATGTAACCCTACCCTATGTGGTAAGTTTGGCCAACAACGGATGGCAGGCCGCATGTAGAAAAGACCGTTCCTTGGAAAAAGGATTGAACATAGTGGAAGGGAAAGTGGTCTATAAAGAGATTATTGAAGCCTTTAATTGGGATGAACCCGTTCTAGTATAAAGACATACATTTTGTCAGTATCCCAACCCCGTCTTAAAATGGCGGGGTTTTTGCGTTTAAGTTGATATATTTAATAAAAATTAAAAAAGATAAAGTCATGATGGGATATTATATATTGATTGGAGCTATAGCCTTGGTAAGTTGGTTGGTAAGCGCCCAGTTAAAGAGCAAGTTTAAGCACTATTCCAAAGTACATCTTCAAAATGGCATGAGTGGGGCGGAGATAGCCCAAAAGATGTTGGATGACCATGGGATCCGCGATGTCAAGGTGATTTCCACTCCAGGGATGTTGACCGACCACTATAACCCAAAAAATAAGACCGTAAATTTAAGTGAGGCGGTTTACAGCCAACGTAATGCGGCCGCTGCCGCGGTAGCCGCCCATGAATGTGGCCATGCGGTACAACATGCCCAGGCCTATGAATGGTTGACCATGCGGTCAAAGTTGGTTCCTGTGGTCAGTGTTACCTCTGGGATGTCCACATGGGTTGTGTTTGGGGGCTTGGCACTTGGTGCGGCTGCAGGAGTAGGAATGGGTTATTGGATTGCAGTGGCTGGTTTGGTAATGATGGCTGCGGCTACATTGTTCAGTTTTATCACCTTGCCTGTGGAGTATGATGCCAGTAAAAGGGCCCTTGTTTGGTTAAGGCAGAAAAATATGGTCACACAAGCAGAGTATAAAGGTTCTGAAGATGCTTTAAAGTGGGCAGCTAGAACATATTTGGTGGCAGCAATAGGTTCATTGGCAACTTTGATTTATTGGGGATTACAGGTTTTTGCTGGAAGAGATTAACTCATGACCGATATAACATAAAAAAAGGGAGGCAAAAGCCTCCCTTTTTTGTTTACAAAGATGGGTTATCTATTCTTCGATCCATTTTTCAATGGTGTTGTCAATAATTTGTTTGCCAACACCTTCCATTCCGGTAAGCTCGATCATATCCAAAATGTCGCGGATGGTGTTCTCTTCCTCAACCTGTTCCATGACAAACCAATCCAAGAAACGTTCCGTGGTAATGTCCATGGAAGCCCTAGATTTAGCGACAATGTTGTTAATGGACTGGCTCACCCTTACTTCGTGTTCCAAGGCAGATTCAAAGACCTCTTTAATGGAGGCAAACTCATGGTTGATCCCAGCTACTTCTGGTGAGATGGGGCTCCCGCCCGTATCGATCAAAAAGTGGAAGATCTTCATCATGTGCTCCCGTTCCTCTTCAGATTGCTTAAAAAAGAATTTGGCACTGGTAAAAAAACCATTTTGTTCGCACCAAGAGGCCATGGCCAAGTATGAAGCCGAGGCGTGGGCCTCCATTTTTATCTGTCCGTTGAGTAGATCCATAGATTCTACCTGTATGCTCATCTGTTGTCTAGCAATATCTTTCATAGCTTTTATAAGTTATATCTATCAAAAATACAAAATCCATAGACAACAAAAGAGTGCGTTGTTAATTTAAAAATGGTTTTAGACTGGTTAAAAATAAAAATGAAGGGATAAACTAGGCAGATACGGGGATAATTCTGGCGGAGAGCCCCATGGCAGCAAAAGTGTTCTGCATCAATGATTTTAAATCCAAAATCTCATAAATGTTCAAAATGAACAAATGTTGGTTGTTGCAAAGGGTCAAGATCTCAAAGCCATGTTTGTTGAGGTCAGCATCAAAGAGGGTGTCCAATTCTAGGGCATTCACTTTTTGGCGCATGGCAAGTAATTGGCAAAAGGATAGCCGAAGCACCTTTTGACCTAAATTGACATAATAGCACCGGTCTTGGTTCGATTGGTGAATGGAATAGAATTTAGAACGCTCCAACAAAATCATGGATACAAAGATAAAATTTATTTAGACTCATTCAAGTTAAATTTTAATCTGACGATCAATTTGTTGGTTTAAAGAGATAAAGGTTTCCGTGCGGGAGACCCCTTCAATACGTTGAATGCCCTTGTTGAGTACCTGCATTAAATGGTCGTTGTCTTTGCAGAGCACTTTAATGAGTATGGACCAGTTGCCGGTGGTATAATGGCATTCCAAGACCTCGGGTATTTTTTCCAATTCCTTAACGGCTTTGGGGTTGCTCATGGCCCTGTCCAAAAAAATACCAATATAGGCCATGGTGGCATAACCCAGAACCTTTGGGTTGACTACAAATTTAGAACCTGCTATGAGTCCGGAAGCTTCCAATTTCCGTAAACGTTGATGAATAGCGGCTCCGGAAATGCCAATGTCCCGCGCAATCTCTAAAATGGGTTTTCTGGCATCGATCATCAAATGCCTTAAAATTTTTTTGTCTATGCCGTCTAATTGTAGGAATTTGTTGTGAGATTTCATAATTGCCTTAAAATTCCAAACAAAATTAGGCAAATGGGTTTTATTCTCTAAATGGCAGTGGAATCTGGGTTATACCCCAAATAGGGGACTTGGTATTCGTTGAATACGATGCCAAATTGCTTCAATTCCTTTAAAATGGGTTGATACACTTCTTTGTTTATGGGAATTTGTACCCCGGGGGTGGTAATGGTGCCATTCAAAATCTGGAGTGTGGTAATGGCCACGGGCAATCCTACGGTTTTGGACATGGCGGTATGGGTTCGGTTTTCGCCCAGGACCACCATATTGGCGTCCAATTGTTTCTTTTTTCCTTGGAGTTCGTAACCAAACTTATGGTACATGACGATCATGTCTTTTTCATCATCTTGCAGTTGCCAGCTATTCTCTAAAATGGATTGTAAGGCTTGTGCCGGGGTGGCATTTTCAATGGGAATGGTCTTGGTGGCACTGAACAGGTCCAGCTCTTCCAATTTTTCCCAGGTAATATCATCTTGGTCAATCTTTAAATAATGCCGCAATTTTAACTCTACGGAATCTGTGGGGGAATAGGGAAGAAATAAATTGACAAATTCACGATACGTCATCCCTTTGGAATTTTCAATTCGGTAACTATCATCGGTCATGCCCAATTGGATGAACTTGTTCCAGGCCTTGGAAAAACCAACCCTTCTCATGGTGCCCCTATAGAGAGTGAGCACCTCTTGCAACCCATAGGCCTCCCGATACCAAAGTGAATCGCGGTTGGGGTAGGCCTCAAACCTTCCGTAGCCTTCAATATCCAAAAATTCGGTCCTTCTAAAGAGTTTATGGTAGGGGATGTACTTGTAAGTTCCTTCCTGAAGAAATTTTGCTGCACCCCCTTGCCCGGCAATGACCACATTTCTAGGGTTCCAGGTGAATTTATAGTGCCAGAGGTTATCGTCGTTTTCGGGAGCCACCAAACCACCGGTGAACGACTCGAACAAGAGCATTTTGCCCCCTTTTTCACGGATTCGGTCTATGACTTCCATAGCGCTCATATGGTCGATGCCTGGATCCAATCCAATCTCGTTCATAAAGACCAGGCCTTTCTTTTTTACTTCGGCATCCATGGCCCTTAGTTCTTCACTGATGTAGGAAGCGGTCACTAAATTTTTACCGTATTCCAAGCAATCCTTGGCCACCATGATGTGCAAAAAAGCGGGTAGCATGGATACGACGATGGTTGCTTCTGAAACCATTTTTTTTCGGGAAGCATCATCTTTGATGTTGAGGGCAACGGTGGTACAGCGGTCATGGTCCCGTATGGATTGGGGGATATTTTCTGGATGTAGGTCTCCTATGATGAGTTCTATGTTCTCTTGGGTCGATTTTTGCAGAAAATAATCCAACAAATAAGCTGTAGATTTTCCCGCTCCTAGCACTAAAATTTTTCTGCCCATACGATTGCGTTACATTTGTCAAAAGGGAATACGAAAATAATGTATTGTTATATTTTTATAAAACACAACCATAAATTGTTATGAATAAAACAATCTTGTTGACAGGTTTGGCCATGGGTACCTTGGCGGTAATTTTGGGCGCTTTTGGTGCCCACGGATTAAAGAAAGTGTTGACCCCAGAGGCATTGAACACATTTGAAGTAGGGGTAAGATATCAGCTATACCACGCCTTGTTCTTGATTGTGTTGGTCTGTATAAATACAGTGGATGAAGGAACAAAAAAGGTTGTTTTTTTTCTTATAGCCCTAGGTGTGGTCTTCTTTTCCTTTTCAATTTACCTATTGGCCACCAATAACCTTACAAACTTTGATTTTAAAAAGATTGGCTTTGTGACGCCCATTGGGGGCGCCTTGTTGATTTCCGGTTGGGGATATCTGTTCTTTAAAGTATTGACCAAGAGTTAAGAACACATCCTCTTATTTTTTTAGTTTTGCAGCAACTAAAAAACTAAACTAAAACGCTATGGCGAATTCTGCCTCGGGAGCGAAATCGATTTCGCTCAAAAATTACGGAATCAATCACAACAACATCCACTACCAACTTTCATCCAACGAACTACATGATGCCACCATAGAACGTGGGATGGGAAAAGAGTCGTCCCTTGGCGCCCTTGCCGTTGGCACGGGTGAGTTTACCGGGCGTTCACCACTTGACCGGTTTATTGTCAAGGACACCATTACCGAAGATAAAATCTGGTGGGGCGACATAAATATTCCCTTTGCCCCCGAAGCCTTTGATAAATTATACGATAAGGTTATCGGTTACCTGAATGAAAAGGAAATTTTTGTCAGGGACGCCTATGCCTGTGCCGATGCAGCCTATCAAATGAACATAAGGGTCCTTAACGAATATCCATGGTCCAATATGTTTGTCCATAACATGTTCCTAAGGCCGACCGATAAAGAGTTGGAAAATTTTGAACCCGAATGGACGGTGGTCAATGCCCCCGGTTTTATGGCAGATGCCGTTGTGGATGGCACCCGACAACATAATTTTGCCATTTTAAATTTCACCAGAAAAATTGCTTTGGTCGGTGGTACGGGCTATACCGGCGAAATAAAAAAAGGAATCTTTTCGGCGCTGAACTTTATCCTTCCCACCTTTAAGAATGTGCTGCCCATGCACTGTTCTGCCAATTTGGGCGAAGATGGTGATACGGCCCTCTTTTTTGGATTGTCGGGTACGGGAAAAACCACCTTGTCAACTGACCCGGATAGAAAACTGATTGGAGACGACGAACATGGCTGGACAGCAGAAAATACTGTTTTTAATTTTGAGGGCGGCTGTTATGCCAAGGTCATCAATCTTTCCGCAGAAAAGGAGCCTGAGATTTATGGGGCCATAAAGAAAGGGGCCATTTTGGAGAATGTGATTATGGATGGTCAGGGGAACATAGCGTTTGAAGATGCCTCCATAACCCAAAACACCAGGGTGAGTTACCCAATTCATCACATAGCGAACATCCAAGAGCCCTCCATAGGAAAAAATGTAAAGAACATTTTCTTTTTGACTGCGGATGCCTTTGGTGTTTTGCCCCCTATTTCAAAATTGACTCCGGCACAGGCGGCCTACCATTTTATTTCTGGCTATACGGCCAAAGTGGCGGGGACCGAAGCAGGTGTGGTAGAGCCACAACCTTCATTTTCGGCCTGTTTTGGCGCGCCTTTTATGCCGTTGCACCCTACGGTATATGCCGAAATGCTGAGCAAGAAAATGATTGAATCTGGAGTGGATGTATGGCTCATCAATACAGGATGGACAGGTGGCCCATATGGTGTGGGCAAGCGCATGGAACTGGCGTATACCCGGGCCATGATCAGTGCGGCCCTTAGTGGTAAGTTAGGACTCTACAGCTACGATACCTATCATATTCATTCGGTGTTTGGGGTTGCCCAGCCTAGGGAATGCCCTGGCGTGCCAACGAAGGTATTAAGCCCCCGGGCCACATGGAACGATGATGAGGCATATTACAAGACGGCCTTTAAACTCTCCAATGCGTTTCGGGAAAACTTTAAAAAGTTTGAAAGCTACGCCAATGAAGAGATTCGGCGTGGCGGGCCACAACGCTATGCGTTTTAAAAAGAAACCCTCGGTTTTGCCGAGGGTTTTTTATTTACCTTATGTCTTTACGGTTATTTGTTGGCGTCAGAGATATATTTCTGCAAGGCCATGGTCATGGATGGATTTTCAGGGGTTGGCGCCTGAATGTCTATCCGAAGTCCGGCATCTGTGGCTGCTTTAACGGTACTGTTGCCAAAAACGGCTATCCTGGTCTCATTTTGTTTAAAATCAGGGAAATTATGAAGCAATGATTCAATTCCGGACGGACTAAAAAAGACCAAAACGTCATAATACACATTTCTAAGGTCAGAAAGATCACTGATCACGGTGCGGTAGAATACGCCCCTTTTCCATTCCAAATTCATATCGTCAAGAATTTTGGGAACATCAGGCTTCAATACATCAGATGAAGGCAACAGGAATTTTTCGTCCTTGTACTTCTTAAACATGGGAAGCAGATCGCTGAACAAGCGTTTGCCCACATAGATCTTACGTTTACGATAGACCACATACTTTTGAAGGTAGTAGGCCACGGCTTCAGATTGGCAGAAGTACTTCATGGAGTCAGGAACCTTAAAGCGCATTTCTTCGGCCAGCCGAAAAAAATGGTCCACAGAGTTTCTGCTGGTAAGTATGATGGCCGTAAAATTGTTGAGGTCAATTTTTTGTTCGCGAACGTGCTTCGCCTCGACCCCCTCTACATGGATGAAGGGTCTAAAATCGACTTTAACTTTTTCTTTTTCTATAAGCCGTGAATATGGGGAGTTTTCCATCTTCGGTTCTGGTTGTGAAACCAAAATGGTCTTTACTTTCATATATGTCAACCTTTTAGATAGTTTCCAATAATCACTAAGGGCGCGATTTCGAGAGTGCAAAGGTACAAAATAAAATATACAATTTTTCCTGCAAAGACGTTTTGATGTATTCTTACCACATTAACAAACCCTATAAAGTTGATCAATAAAAACAGGGCAATGGCTACATAAATGACAGTTTTTGAGTCGGGTAGAATGTACATCAAAAAAATGTTGGCGGTCATGATGACAAAACTGCTATGGTTGTAATAGGACTGTTTGTTGAAGATAATGTCCGAAACAATCCCGTTAATGTCAAACACATAGCCAACAGCCATTTGGACCAGTCCTTTTGAGGCCAGAAAAACCAACAGGAACAGTCCAAATACCATGATGCTGGATAAAAGCTCAAATGGACCTGATACGGCAAATGTTTTGAAGCTCAGATACAGGAAGAGCGAAATATGGATCAATTGAAATACGGAAAATAAAAGATGGAACCAATTGAGCAATTTTCCCTTTTTGCTGAAAACAGAGATATACTTATTGTTAAAGGGCAGTTCCAAAAAGGTGTAGAATCTGGATGGATAATGGTATTTGGCAAGGGCAACGACCAGTAGCCCCACACAGAGCAGCAGGGTGAATGTATCCAGGGATACCATATTTCTATCAATCGGATGCATCAATCGTATAAGGTTTACTGTTCAATCCAGGAAAAATGCCGTTCTCCAAAATACCGAAGCGTGCATATGGGAACGCATCAAATTTAGGATCGGGGATACTAACATTGATGGTCGTGGTATCCTTTGCAGAGAGGTATTCCGGCAAGTGATTGTCGCGGATACGCAATGTGTTGGTCTGTTTCATTTTCTTGTAGGCGTCCATGTATCCGATGAAGAAACTAAGTTTTTGGGTCGGGATATCCTCCCCATAGGGATTAAAGACTTTTAGCGTAAGGTTTTTTGTGTTGAAATCAATTTTATCCCCGTCCAGAAAACACCTCAATTTTCTGTAGGATGTAAAATCATGAAAATAGGTGCCATTAAAAACCGAACTATCCTTGTGTTTTATGATAAAGTCTTTGGCGGGGTAATATTTGGAAAGGTAGGCCACCTTTTTGTGTTGCACCGCTTGTTCAGAGTCGTCAATGGAATATTGGTTGTATCTATAGAACATATTGTTCAGGGTATAGGAAGTGTTGCCCGAATAGAAGCGATACATGGATGCCATCCTATAACTGTTTTCGATAACGACAGGCGTATTGCCCACTTCTTTTTCTATGCGTTCTGCCCAAGCTTTGTTACCATGGGTTTCATAAAGCATGGGAAAAAGAGGTTCATAAATGAGCCAAAGTCTAGCATAGAGAAGAAGAACGACACTGGTTGCCCCAATTCTAAAGAACCATTTTCTGGCGGTATCCCTATCCATGAGAAATTCATAGGTGATGATTATCATGGGGATGCAGATGGTAATCGTCCATTGGGCCTGGCTACGTCTGTTAAAGCTGGACAAAAAGAAAAATGCGATAAAGCCAAGGGTCAAAAACAAAAGCGCTTTTTTGAAAGGGGTCTTGCCTTTTGCCTTGAACAGGGCCCAATACACCCAAGGGAACGCCAAACCAAAGATGACGATGAGATTTAGCAGATATCCCAAGGTATTTCCATCAAACGTATAAGCTTGATTGGGGCGTTCAAAAATATGAAAGTCCAAGCTTACAAAGTCGTTTTCATAAAGCCAGTACAGGTGGGGCACATAACAGGCCAAGGCTACAGCCACGGCCAACCATGCCAATTTGTTCTTGAGCAGTGCAAGATTGGACAACAATACAAAAATGATGATAAGGGCAGCATGGTACTTGCTGTACATCATGGCGGCCATGGTCAATCCCAAGAAAAGGGACTTCCATACCGATTCCTGTTGTAAAAAATCTTTGTAGAGATAGAGGAAAAGGGCAGTGAAAAAGAGTAATGGGGTGTCGGGTAAGGTAAAAAAACCATAAGCGTTCATAAGCGGCATCGCAAACACCAAAAGAAAAAACAAAAGAACGTTTTCTTTCTTCTCCCTATGGTCTATGGTAGACCATAGCAATACCAGGGTTCCCATGCCCAAACAACAACTTATGAGCCTGACCCCAAGTTCTCCCTTGGAAAAAAACAGACCAATTTTGATCATCAAGGCAACCATGGGCGGATGGTCAAAATAGCCCCAAGCCAAATTTTGGGCGTAATACCAGTAGTAGGATTCATCGTAGATAAGCTCGGTAAAAATGCTCTGTAATATGTTTAAGCTAAAGAGAATGCCCAATAATAAAAGAAACTGCTTCGGGAATTTTAAAAGCATCAGACAGATTTTGTGGGCAAATTTACAAAAGTCAAGATGATGCTTACGCTAAAAGCATCATCCATTAAAAGTGTGTATTTTTACCATCCTAAAATTCATTTGCGTGTCAGACGGTCTTGTAATCATTCCCACTTACAATGAAATAGAAAATATTGAGGCGATAGTCCGTACCATTCTTGATCTAAAGCGTGATTTTCACATTTTGATCGTTGATGACAATTCGCCAGATGGTACTGCGAACAATGTTAGGAACCTACAGACAGAATTTAAGGGCCGACTTTTTTTGGAGGTCAGGAAAGAAAAGTCGGGTCTGGGCACGGCCTACATCCATGGCTTTAAGTGGGCATTGGAAAGGAATTACGATCATGTTTTTGAAATAGATGCCGATTTTTCGCACAACCCCAGTGATCTGCTGCGGTTGTACAGGGCATGCCTTAACGGGGCCGATGTAGCCATTGGGTCGCGTTACATAAATGGGGTGAATGTGGTCAACTGGCCTTTGGACAGGATATTGCTGTCCTATGGAGCTTCGTGGTATGTACGTTTGATCACGGGTATGCGCGTCAAGGATCCAACCGCAGGCTTCATCTGTTATAAGCGAGCAGTGTTGGAGGCAATCAATCTGGATTCCGTTCGTTTTATAGGCTATGCCTTCCAGATTGAAATGAAATTCAGGGCACACAAAAAAAAGTTTACGATCAAAGAAGTGCCCATTATTTTTACCGATCGCATCAATGGTCAGTCAAAGATGAATTCCAGCATTGTCAGGGAGGCCATTTTTGGGGTCATTGCCATGAAGTTCAGAAGTATTTTCAATAAAAAGAGTTTTGGTTAATGGAAAGGTTTTTGCTCAAGAACACCAACTTGGTCAGTGGGAAGGAGACATTGGAAAAAGATATCCTCATTGAGGGAGATATCATAGCCCAAATAGGCAACAGTTTATCACACCCAATGGCCCAGGTGATTGATTTTAACGGGAATTACCTCTTGCCCGGTGTCATAGACGACCAAGTACATTTTCGTGAACCTGGGTTGACCCACAAAGGAAACATTGAGACCGAGAGCAAGGCTGCTGTGGCTGGGGGCATAACCTCATTTATGGAGCAGCCAAACACCAATCCGCAGACCATATCCATAGCAAGGTTGGAGGAAAAATTTTCCATAGCCGCAACAACATCCTCGGCCAATTATTCCTTTTTGTTTGGGGGCACCAATGATAATTTGGAAGAATTAAAAAGGGTGGATCCCAAGAGTTGCTCGGGCATTAAATTGTTTTTGGGCTCCTCTACGGGTAATATGTTGGTGGATGATGAGGAAGTCCTGGAAAAAATTTTCCGCTCCACCAATATGGTTATTTCCGCCCATTGCGAAGATGAAGGCACAATTCGTAAAAATTTAGCCCAATATAAAGAGCGGTACGGCGATACCATTCCAGCTGGTTGCCATCCTTTGATCCGTAGCGAGGAGGCCTGTTATCTCTCCTCATCAAGGGCCATTGCCCTTGCCCAAAAAACAGGGGCCAGACTACATGTCTTTCATCTTTCCACGGGAAAGGAAATGGCATTGTTCAGTAATGATGTTCCCTTGGCCCAAAAGAAGATTACGGCAGAGGCATGTATTCACCATCTCTGGTTTTCCGATGAAGATTATGAAGAAAAGGGAACCTTGATCAAATGGAACCCTGCCGTAAAAACCACCCAAGACAGGGAACAGCTTTGGGAAGCCTTGTTGGACGACAGGATCGATGTGATTGCCACGGATCACGCACCACATACCTTTGAGGAGAAAAACAATGCCTACACATCGGCTCCCTCTGGAGGGCCATTGGTACAACACGCCCTGCCCGCGATGCTGCAAAAAGTTTCCGAAGGTGTTTTGGGAATAGAAAAAGTAGTGGAGAAAATGTGCCATAACCCCGCCATTTTATTTGATATTGAGAAACGCGGTTATATTAGGGAGGGCTACTTTGCCGATTTGGTCGAGGTCCAAATGAATGCTGAATGGCAAGTTAAAAAAGCTAATATTTTGTATAAATGTGGATGGTCTCCCTTTGAGGGCCTTACTTTTGACAACCAGATTAAGAGAACTTTTGTCAATGGCCATTTGGCCTATGAGAACGGAGTGGTCTCCGGAATAAAAAAGGGACGTAGATTAACATTCGATAGATAAATGATGAAACGGTTTTTGCAGCTTTTTCCTTTCTTGTTGGCCATGGCCTGTGCCGAAGCGGTCATAGAAAAGCCAAAGGACCTGATCCCCAAGGATACGATGGTCCATATTTTTTATGATTTGGCCGTAATCAATAGCGTAAATTCCACCAATCCCACACTTTTAAAAACACACCATATTGATGCGATGTCCTATGTTTTTGAAAAGTATGGCATAGATAGCCTTCAATTGGCGAACAGTGACCTCTACTATGCATCAATACCCTTGGACTATCAATTGATGTATGAGGCGGTGGAGACAAGGCTGGATGCCAATCAGAAAGGGTATGACGAAGCTCGGGAAAAACGCGCCGATAGCATTAAAAAAGCCAAGGAAAAAAGGACAGATAGTTTAAAAAAACTAAAAAACTTGGTTAAGCCCGCTCTTTCAGATAAAGGGAGCAACAAAAAGGAATAGTCTCGTCCATAGGTTCAAATTCCAGGCCTAATGCCGTTTTTATCTTTTCGTTACTGTAATACGTCCGCTCCAACAAGGTTTTGGCCATGTCCTTGGATAAAACCCTTCGGGATCCCGTTAGTTTGCACCTGAGCCAGTCCAATCTCCAGAAAAGTTCCAACATCCATTTCTTAAGGCTCTTTTTGGCAGGGGGTATACCAAAATGGGAAGCAATCTTGGACTGTATCTCTTGAAAGGACAGGTTTTCACTGATGACGATAAAACGCTGGTTTTTGATGCTGGACCGCATTGCATTGATCATTGCCTTGGTAACATCTTTCACGGAAACAAAGCCAGTTACACCGGGAAAATGGAACTTTTGTTTTTTTGCCAATCGACTAAAAAAGGTGCCACTGCCCCTATACCAATGGCCAGGTCCCAAAATGACCCCGGGATTAACGATGACCACATCCAATCCTTCCTGGGAAGCTCTCCAGACTTCCAGTTCG
The DNA here is from genome assembly GCA_965230555.1 of Croceivirga sp. Classification (GTDB taxonomy): domain Bacteria; phylum Bacteroidota; class Bacteroidia; order Flavobacteriales; family Flavobacteriaceae; genus Croceivirga. The sequence continues at coordinate 240,804 of OZ246014.1, read as the reverse complement.
GCCATATGTTTGGACAAGGCATACACATTGGCATCTGCCGCAATGAATTCAGTCTCTTCCGTGGCCATTTTTTCTTTGGTGGGAGAACCTATGGTAGCGATTGAACTCACATAGCAAAGCTTTTTGATGTTGTGTGAAAGGCATAGGTTCACAATATTGGCGGTCCCTTCTTGGTTGGTTTTCAGTAATTTTTTTAAATGGGTTGGGTCAAAGGAGATGAATGCCGCGCAGTGGTACACATGGGTAATGCCCTTAAAAACAGCCTCTAGTTGTACAATGTCGTCCAGAGAACACAACACCCATTCTATGCTGTTGAACAGGGTTTCCGGGTCATCGGTATAATAGCCAAAAATTTTCTTGACCCTTTCAAGCTTTCTTTCTTTGCGGTAAATGGCCCTGATCGGGGTATCTTCCCCTGCAAGCTTACAGAGCAGGTGGGAGCCTACAAGACCCGTTCCTCCGGTGACTAAAATCATAATCAAATGTATCGATTTGAAATTAAATTCAATCTAAGACAGCGCAAGATTCTATATTTGCAGTCCAACTTAAAATAAAGCATCAATGTTGACCAATTTTGTAGAAGAAGTGAAGTGGCGGGGCATGTTGCACGATGTTATGCCCGGCACGGAGGAACATCTTATGAACGGAATGCAGGCAGCCTATGTGGGGATAGACCCTACGGCAGATTCCTTGCACATTGGTCATTTGGTCGGGGTGATGTTGTTGCGCCATTTTCAGTTGGCCGGTCACAAACCGTTTGCTTTGGTGGGCGGTGCCACAGGTATGATCGGCGATCCTTCGGGAAAATCGGCCGAGCGTAACCTATTGGACGAAGCCACGCTCAGGCATAATGAAGGGGCGATCAAAGAACAGCTATCCAGATTTTTGGATTTTGACAGTGACGAATCCAATGCCGCCATTTTGGTCAACAATTATGACTGGATGAAGGATTTTTCCTTTTTGGATTTTATACGTGATGTGGGCAAGCACATTACGGTAAATTATATGATGGCCAAGGATTCGGTCAAAAAAAGGCTTTCGGCAGATGCCAAAGAGGGCATGTCGTTTACCGAGTTCACCTATCAATTGGTACAGGGTTATGACTTTTTGCATTTATATAGGGAACACCATTGCACCCTTCAAATGGGGGGCAGCGATCAGTGGGGCAACATTACCACGGGCACGGAATTGATCCGTAGGATAGGTGGGGGAAAAGGCTATGCCTTGACCTGCCCCTTGATCACCAAGGCCGATGGCACCAAGTTTGGGAAGACCGAAGGGGGCAATATTTGGCTGGATGCCAACAGGACCTCGCCCTATCGTTTTTATCAATATTGGTTGAACACCTCAGATGCCGATGCGGAAAAATACATCAAGATATTCACGTTCCTCTCCAAGGAAGAAATTGATGGTCTGATAGAAAAGCACAAGGCCGAACCCCATTTGCGACAATTGCAGAAACGATTGGCCGAAGAGGTGACGGTGATGGTCCATTCCCGGGAAGATTATGAAAATGCGTTGGCTGCCAGTAATATCTTGTTTGGAAAATCAACTTCGGACGATTTGAAAAAGTTGGACGAGAAGACTTTTTTAGATGTCTTTGAGGGCGTGCCACAAGCCGAAATTTCCAAATCTGAAATAGCAGAAGGTATGGATATGATCGCTGCGTTATCTGCCAAGACAGGTTTTTTGAAATCCAACGGAGAAGCAAGACGTGAATTAAAGCAGAATTCAATCGCTGTCAATAAGGAAAAGGTAAAAGAGGACTATACCATTACAGAAAAAGATTTGATCAATGGTACGTTTGTGTTGTTGCAGCGTGGTAAGAAGAATTATTTTATACTATCAATCGGTTAGAATCATTTTCTTTTTTCTAGAGAGATCGTTTTGGTTTACAAAGGTTTTTTTAACCCGGTCAGATATCATAAAATATGGAATCCAAATTGCGGCCCGTATTATGCTCTTAAAAATATCTCCAAAACTTTCTGTGTCATCAAAGTCAGCCAATAATTCTTTTGGGAATAATTCTGAATACATCACATAATCATAAATGGGAGTAAGGGCTGATATTATATAAAAAACAACAATCAACTTAGGGAGGCTTGTTCTTTTTTGGAAGAAAAGAATGATTAAGAGTATGGAAAAGACCAATAAGAAAACATTAATTGCAAACTCGGCTCCCATCAGTAGATTTAATGCCCACCAATTGTCGTACCCTAAAATTTTAAAAGAAGACCAAAGTCCGCTTTCAAAATACCCATTGACCGCAATTTGAAAAATTAGGACAAATGGAGTTAGAACCAATCCAATTGCTGGTAATATTAGCCAACCCCCTATGGATTTAATTTCATCGACCGACTCTACTTTTGGATTGTATTTTTCATAAACCTTTGCAGCAATGATGGTGCCCAATACAACAAACAATATAGAAAGTAGATAACTCATCCAATTGGTTTTATTTGAGGCATCTAAAACATTTCCCGGGTGTGTTAGTTCATAAGATATTTGGTTGTTTATTTTTTCATGTTTACTGATAAAAGATGCTACTTTTTTTGGTTCGATGAATTCTTTTTTTAATTCATATTTATGGTTTATTGATATGGTTTTGCCAATAGTCTTCACCTGGCTTTTATAGTTAAAACTCTCACTTTCCTGGGTAAAATTGGTTTCGTCTATATCCCAATATTCAGGCAGTCTAATATTAGTATTCTGTTCATAGCTAAAGGGAGAACCCAAATAGTAAGGGGATTTTCGGCTAGGTGAACTGGTATATTCAATCATTGATTCAAGAACCAAAGGTTCACTTGAACATGAATATATTCCGGTTTCCTCATCTTTTGCCCAAAATAGGTTTACGTTGTAATATTCTTCAACAACCACTTCGTTTATACCATTTCTTTGGTTGTCTATATACCTTACATCCTGTGTTGCTTCTATTGAAGGATAAATGGAGCTATAATAGTTTATAAATTCATTTTTAATATTATCAAGGGTGTTCGATTTGAAGTAATCCCTCATATAGTCCGCTCGGGATCCTGTATAGGTAGACTTGATTAAAAATATCGCATTCCCTCCAATGGAATCATTGTTTATGGTTTCTTCAATTTTGATTTTTGGAAGTTTTTTTTGCTTTCGAAGATTTATTATAGTGGTTGTCCCGGGTTTTATTAATAATCCCTTATCGTATTTTGGCAAGGAGATATTTTTCAAGTCTCCCCCTTGGTTTTTAACAGTTGGGTCAATATGATAATCTTGGCCTCTAAATTCAAAATGAACGATACAATGGTCAAATAGGTTAAGGCCAGGTAAGAGTTCTGCAAATTCCCCTTTCATTTCAGTGTTGACCAATAAGGGGTAAGCATTAACGCCCTCATTTTGTAATAGATTGGCTAAAAGCAATGATTTGTCCTTACAATCACCATAGCGCTGAGCCAAGACTTTTTTGGGATTATGGGGTTTGTATGCCCCAATACCACCCTCAAACCCTAAATATCTAATATCGTCTTGTACAAATCGTATCAATTGTAAAATACGTTGTTCTTCGTCATCTATATTCTTATCTATATCAGATGGAAATTTTAAATTTTTATCGAATTCATACAACGGTACAAGAAGGTTGTTCAAGTTTTCCCAGTTAGTAAATGTAGAAATGGAAACCCTTTTTTTAAAATCCATCCAATAAGGAGAATTGGTGTCATACTTATAATAATCAGTTCCGCTAATATTCCAAGTATATTCTACTATTCCCGCTGTTTTTTTAATAGTTGGTTCTTGGGCGCCATTAAGTGGCTTAACTTGAATGGGCTTAGAAGAATCTGTAATTATTCTGTGGTTGATTTTTTCGACAGCAGAGGTATATTGCTGATAATAAACACTAGAGTAATTGCCTTTGTTGATTGGGTTAAAACCTTTTCTTGTATAAGAATACTCGATAACATCGCCAACACGGATATCAGGAAGGTTTAATATGGCAGTCAAAGAGCCATCGTATAGATTTCTTTCTAAGTTGGTCTCCCTTTGAAAAGTGTTGATTTTAGTTTTAGTTAGTTTGTCAATTTTTTGTCCATTTCTATAGATGTTGACACAATGAAAGGTAAGTTTTTGAAATGTTGGATCAAATGAAATAGTTATATCCGAAAATTCTTGAATTCCTTCACTATTCAATAACTCTATGGCATAATGTACGTATTCTTCCTCAAGAATAAGGTTGTCTTGAAAATCCAATAGGAGATAGTTGTACGCACCATCTTTTTGAGTTTCTTCTGTGGAAATAATTTGAGAAGGAATTACCCATGAAGACGGTATTTCTTTTTCAACTTTTTGGGCATGACCTAAAATAAAAAATAATGAGAAGGTGAGGAGTAAAGTATTCTTAAGCAGCATAATGGTCAGTAATGATTTCAATATATTAACGCACAAAGTTATAATAGCGTATTCGTTTACAAAACCATCAGATTACAGCCTCTTACATCAGAATGGTCAAACCTGCCCAATACTTCAAAAGTGCCATTCTTATAGGTTCGCCCCAAGTCTTGTGTGGCAATAAAACTGCAGGAATACAGATTGGCCAAATCAATAACGTTGATACCGCCTGTTTTGCCATGTTCTTGAAAAGATAAGGGGTCTTCGGTGTCTCTGGTTAGAATTTGCATCCATGGAGGTGTTTTAAATACACCATGGCCTTGCGAATAGGCCTGGGAGAGTAACTCGGTCATTCCATATTCCGAATGGATGCTGTGTATGCCAAAACCTTTCCCCAGCATTCGATGGAGTTCTTCACGGGTAATTTCTTTCTTTCTCCCCTTCATGCCCCCGGTTTCCATCACGATGGTGTTCTTGAGTTTTAGAGGATACTGTTCCACAAAATCCATTAGGGCAAAGGAGACGCCGATCAGTATGGTCTTTTGCTGTCTTTGCTCTAGACTCATCAATTTGTCTTTTAAGGACTCAAAATCATAAAGAAAAAAACCATTATCTGGATGGTTGGATGATTTCATCAGCCAGTCCACCATATAGATCAAGGAAGAGCCTTTGCGCTCCAAATAAGCGGGTAGGAGGGCAAGTATGCAATATTCTGTTGGTCTGCCGTAAAAGCGTTCAAAGCCCATGGTAAAGCTTTGCTCGTAGATACTTATATCATGTACAAGGTGTTGGCTGGTCTGTTGCCCGGTAGTGCCACTGCTCGTGAACACCATCTTGGGTATGGCTGCTCCGGTAATTATTTTTTTCGTCTTAAAAAACTCAATGGGCAGGAACGGAATGTCCACCAGGGTCTTCACCCTTTTTGGGTTTCTACCTAAGTGTTTGCAAAAGTTTTGATAGACTGGGTTGTTCGTATATTGGAAAGCAAAGGTGTTGAGGGCCAATTTTTCAAAATCCGCTTCGGTTTTAATCTTAAAAATGGTATTGGGGACACCCTTGGACATCATGGGGCAAAATTAAAAATAAAAAAGCCTTGGCACATTTGACCAAGGCTCTTATGGGAATGGGTTAATTGGAATATTGTTATTTGACCACCAACTTTCTTGTCATGGTCTTGTTGTTTTGGGTTAGCTGTAGCACATAAATTCCGGGGACCAATCTTGAAATGTTCAGGGTGTTGTTCATGATGCGTTCTTTAAGAACGATTTCACCAAAGACATCAAAGATTTTGATATACTTTTCACCATTACTATTGGTAGTAATGTAGATTTCATCACCATAAGATGGGTTGGGATACAATTTAAATCCCTTATTCTCTATGGTCTTGGTATCGTTAACACTTACCAATTCTTGTCCAGTTGCATGTAAAGAGAACATCATAAGTAGGATAATGTAGATTATTTTCATGGATGCCTGTTTGGGATAACACTGTAAAATTACAATAGGCCAAGGTCTTGACCCACTAAATGTTGTGAAGGGAAAAATATAGTAGGTGTGACCGATAAAAGGATAATTTTATCGGTAAAATACTATGTAAACGCAGAAAAAAGTAAGTTATTACTTAATAATAAGTTTTCTGGTGGCCATCTTGTCTTTTTCGATGACCCGCAAGATATACACTCCTTTGTCCAAGTTGGAAAGATTCAATTCCTTGCCCAGGATTGTGGTTTCCATGACCTTGGTGCCCAAAACATCAAAAATGATAATATGCTTGGCCGCGTTCTTGGCGGTACTGATGTATATTTTGTTAGTGGTAACGGGATTGGGATAAAGACGCAACCCTTCTATATCGGTTTTGGTCTGGATTTCTTGGGAGAATCCAAACGAGCAAACCAGAAAGAGCAATACAAAGTAGAGATTCTTCATACAAGATAGGTTGCAAAGGCTGTGCCACAAATATAGCAATTAACAAAAGTGGTGTGGTTTAGAGGTGCAATTAAATTATCAAAAGATCGATGAAATGCATAAAAAAACCCCGCGTTAGCGGGGTTTTGGTTTAAACAGATATTCAATATCTTAGAAACCGGTAGACCAACCAGTGGCCCAATCAGGTTGGGCAGCACCATTGCCAGCACCAGTAGTCGTGCCTTCTGTATAGAAATCAGTATTGGTGCCAGCATAATCTGTAGCTGTAAAGCCAGTAGCTGGAGCATCAAACTGAATATTGGTTATAGCCAAGTTATCATTGTCTATACGGGTAATGGCAGGGGTGTCCGTACTTGTTACCTTAATACCCAAATCTATTCCACTAGTATAGAAATTACTAATGGTAAAGTTACCTCCGCCTTCTTTGAAGAATAATGCACCTTCAGTAACAGGGCCTACAACAGTAATGTTGGTAAGTGTAGTGGTAGTTACAGGGGTGGCATCACCATTGTCACCGTTGTTGGAACCTTCAATTCCAGCTTTGGCACCACCGGCTATGTACCAGTTGCTACCGTTACCTTGCCATCCATCGGCAAAGTCAATGGAATCATCACCGCTTCCAATTGAAATAAGGTAATCACCGCTAACTGTACCTCCGAAGAATTCGATACCGTCATCACCACCCATGTAGGATTGCACATACTCAAACGTAGTTTCAGAACCTACACCGAAAAGGGAAACACCGTTAAACTCCTTATCATTGGAGAAAGTAGCACCAGTATACTCAACTCTTAGGTATCTAATGGAACCTGAGTTATCTGTAGCATTGGAACCACCATAGGTCAAATCACCAACCTCAGTGGTGATGTTTGAACCTTTGTTGGTTGGAGCATCACCAGCGATGACCAAACCACCCCAATCACCTTGAGCAGGAGTGTCGGAATTAGATGTCATAATTACAGGGCTATTGGCTTCACCATTGATGAAGATTTGAGCACCTCTTTCAACACCTATGAAAGAAGCAGTACCACCAGAGGCCTTAATGGTTGTACCGGCAGGGATGGTCAATGAGCCACCGGCCTTTACAACAAATCCACTTGTCAATAAATATTCAATAGAAGCATCCAATTCAACAGCGCCAGTAACTTCACCAGCTAAGTTTTGTTGGGTGGCTTGAGTATCTGGTAGACCTACAGTCCATCCATCAGCCCAAGTTGGAGCTGCAGCACCTTTACCTGCACCAGTGGCAACACCTTCAGTGTAAAAATCTGTATTGGTGCCGGCATAATTGGTAGCGGCAAAACCAGTTGGGGTATCAGCAAACTGAATGTTGGTGATTGCCAAGTTGTCATTGTCAATTCTAGTGTTGGCCTCAGTATCAGTATCCTTTACATTCACACCTAAATCACAACCACTTACAAAGAAGTTGTCAATGGTGAAATTACCACCACCTTCTTTGAAGAATAGAGCACCTTCAGAAACAGGTCCTACAACAGTGATGTTGGAAAGTGTAGTGGTGGTTACGGGAGTGGCATTACCATTGTCACCATTGTTGGAACCTTCAATACCAGCTTTGGCACCATTGGCAATATACCAGTTGCTACCGTTACCTTGCCATCCGTCGGCAAAGTCAATGGAATCATCACCACTGCCTATAGATACAAGATATTCACCATCAACGGTACCTCCAAAAAATTCGATACCATCATCACCACCCATATAGGATTGTACAAATTCAAATGTAGTTTCAGAACCTACACCGAAAAGGGAAACACCGTTAAACTCCTTGTCATTAGAGAAAGTAGCACCAGTATACTCAACACGTAGATAAGTGATGGAACCTGAGTTGTCTGCTGCATTGGAACCACCATAGGTCAAATCACCAACTTCAGTGGTAATGTTTGCGCCTTTGTTTGTTGGAGCATCACCAGCGATGACCAAACCACCCCAATCACCTTGTGCAGGAGTGTCAGCGTTTGAAGTCATTACAACTGGACTGGAAGCAGTACCATTGATGAAGATTTGAGCACCTCTTTCAACACCTATGAAAGAAGCAGTACCACCAGAGGCCTTGATGGTTGTACCAGCAGGGATGGTCAACGAACCACCAGCCTTTACAACAAATCCGCTTGTCAATAAATATTCAATAGAAGCATCCAATTCAACAGCACCGGTAACTTCACCAGCTAAGTTTTGTTGGGTGGCATTACTATTAGGCAAACCAGTTGTCCAACCAGAAGCCCAGTCAGGAGATGCAGCACCATTACCTGCACCGGTGGCAACACCTTCAGTATAAAAATCTGTATTGGTACCAGCATAATTGGTGGCGGCAAAACCAGTTGGGGTGTCGGCAAACTGGATGTTGGTGATTGCCAAGTTGTCATTGTCAATTCTAGTGTTGGCTTCAGTATCACTATCCTTTACATTCACACCTAAATCACAACCGCTTACAAAGAAGTTGTCAATGGTAAAGTTACCACCGCCTTCTTTGAAGAATAGGGCACCTTCAGATACAGGTCCTACAACGGTAATGTTGGAAAGTGTAGTGGTAGTTACAGGTTCGGCATCACCATTGTCGCCATTATTTGAACCTTCGATACCAGCTTTAGCACCTTCGGCGATATACCAGTTGCTACCGTTACCTTGCCAACCATCGGCAAAGTCAATGGAATCATCACCACTACCTATAGATACAAGATATTCGCCATCAACGGTACCTCCAAAAAATTCGATACCATCATCACCACCCATATAGGATTGAACATATTCAAAGGTAGTTTCAGAGCCCACACCGAAAAGGGAAACACCGTTAAACTCCTTGTCATTTGAGAATGTGGCACCAGTGTACTCTACACGCAAATATTTAATTGAACCAGAATTGTCGTCAGCGGCAGTTCCACCATAGGTCAAATCACCAACTTCAGTAGTGATATCAACACCTTTATTGGTGGGGGCATTACCAGCAATGACCAAACCACCCCAATCACCTTGAGCAGGAGTTGTTGCATTGGAGGTCATTACAACAGGACTGGAAGCGGTACCATTAATAAAGATTTGAGCACCTCTTTCAACACCAATAAAGGCGGCAGTACCACCAGAAGCCTTTATGGTTGTACCAGCAGGGATGGTCAAAGAGGCACCAGCCTTAACAACATAACCACCTGTAAGCAAATAGTCGCCAGAAGCCTCAAGTGTTGTGTCTTCTGTTACGTCACCGGTCAATTCTATGGTTGTAACACAAGGGTCACAAGAACCACCACAGTCAACGCCTGTTTCGTCTCCATTTTGTTCACCATCTGAGCATGTTGGCACAGGAGTTGGATCACCATCATCATCACTACAAGAAACCACAAATGCGGCAACCATAGCAAAAGATAGCAGTAAAGAGAAAATAGATTTTTTCATTTTTCTAGATTTAATAATAATTAGGGTTTTAATGTATATACTAAGTTTAATTGAACTTAAAATTTATAGGATAGGGATAGGCTAAAATCCATCCCCTTTTTATAGGATAGGGCCGTTACCGGGCCATCTTCAAGAAATCCTGAAATGGCAGGGTTGTCGGTATCCAAACTTCCTTCTGCGTTTTCATTTACACGTTCCACCAAGGGATTTAAGATGTTTTTTAGGTTTAATCCCAAGTTTAGGTGTTTTCCCAACTGAGCAGATGTAATAAGGTCTAGGGTTACAAATCCTCTATCCACCAAGTGCCCCCTACCAGTGCTTCCCAAAGCATAAATCCTATCAGAGAAATAGTTAGCTGCAAGGGTTGCCCTAAAATCGCTTTCATTGGAAAACTCTTTTGAATAGCTGACATCAGCATTTATAAGGATATCTGAAGCTCCTTGCAAAGAGGCTTCTGTGTTTGTGAAAGCCGCTGCACGACCTGTTTCTTCCAATACTTTTTCGGCATCTAAATCTTGATTTGTATTTAGGTAGGAGATATTTCCGCCAATAGCAATTTTTTCTTTTAAAATGGCATCTTCGGTTTCTCTTTCGTTTTCAAGAATATTGAATCTAAGTTCAAGCTCGGCTCCAATGGCAGTGGCTTTGTCCCCAGTATTTGCATAGCTTAAGTTGTTTGCTGCAGACACCACCAAATAGGTATTGATAGGATTTTCTATATACTTGTAGAAAGCACCCAATGACAATAATTCACTTGAAGTTGGGAAAAGTTCCCATCTAAGGTCAAAATTATAATTGGTCGAATTTTCTAAATTAGGATTACCAAATGTATCTTGGTTGATTTCTTCTTGAAATAGGAAAGGGGCCCTTTCTTTAAATTGAGGAAGTGTATAGGTTTTACTTGCAGCAAACCTTAGGTTTTGCTTGTCATTAAGTTCATACTTTAATGCAAGAGACGGCAAGAATTGAAATAGGTCCAAATCTACTGTTCCTGTCTGTGGAACAATGGTTACGTCCCAATTGATTGTTTGGTTTATTTGCTCTCCCCGAGCTCCGGCAAATAATGTGAACTTAGGAGAAAACTTATGTTCTAAGGTTATAAATCCAGCATTGATCTGTTGTTCGCCATCATAGGTTTGGGGCAATAGGGCACCTTCAAAAGACTGGCTCCCCCTAAACGTTCTAATTTGCCATAGGCCAGAATCAAGGCCATTTTGTTCAAAGTAAGAGTCTATATTGTAGATGTCAATTTCAGGTTGGTTGTTGATGTCCAAAATTTGATAATTGAACTGCGTGGCTGCAAAATCAACATTTTTAAACCTACCATTGTAGCCTACTGTTAGTTTACCATTGTAATCGTCATCTTCATTCTTGTTGAACTTGAATGTAGTGGAAAAATTAGCTACAATTTCATCTTCATTCAATTCTTGAAAATACCTGTGGTTTGCAGATGCAGCTGAAACCAATCGAAACGATTTGGGGCCATCAGGGTCATTGTTGTTAACGGGCAATACAATGTTTTGTCTCCTGTCAGGCACTAGGTTCTTAACATTGTTTAATGCAAGTCCCCAATTTATTTCAACCTTTTCACTTAGGTCATGATTTCCCAGTAATTGATTGATCAATAGAGATGTTCTCTCAAAAGTAGCCCTTTGGATGTAGCCACCACCTTCTGGGGCATCATCTTCCCTATCGAGAATACCATCAAATTCCTCGTGTTTTTGTTCAGAATTATTAAGATAAAGTGTGTTTAGCTTCAATGAGGTGCTTTGTCCCAAGCGTAATCCAATATTGCCCATCAAGGTGGTTGCTGTTGTATAGCTGTCTTTGAAATAATCAAATTCTGAATTGGGAAGCGCGGTGCCAATATTGGGAGCACCAGCATTTATCCCTTCTCTGCGGGAATAGTTGCCACTAAAGGAACCAACGGCAAAGAAATTAAGTTTTGAATTTTCTCCTATATCATAGGAGTTGCCACCCTTTAAAGAAAAGCCTAAGTTAATCGGAGTGCCTGTGGCCTCTCGATCCCAACTTGTTGGGAAAGTGTTGTTAAAAGGATTGGCAGGAATATCTTCGTTATAAAAACCGCTTTTGTTTGGACCTTCATTAAGATAGAACTCATCAACACTTAAAGCTTCTGTGTTGCCACCAGAAGATACTCCAATTTCAAAAAAGCCTGAACCAGTGTAATTTTTTGATTTGATGTTAATGTTTGCACCTCCAAAGTCACCATAGTTTGTGGCACTGTATGTTTTGTCAATACCGATTGACTCAATTATACTGGTATTAAAAAGCCCTAAGTCAATGTTTTTCTTTGAAGTACTGTTTGAAGGTAGGGGAAGACCGTTTAAGGTTGTAACATTGTATCTATCTCCAAGACCACGAACATATACATTTCCTGTGCCTTCTTCTTTTGAAATTCCAGTAACCTTGGTCACTGCCGTTGCCGCATCGCCAACACCTTTTCTGGCTAATTCTTGTGCCCCTATAGATGTTTCAAGGGTAACGGCTTTTTTCTGGTCCAATAAAAGTGCGGTCTCAGAATCTTTTCTAGCCACTGTGGTAACTACCACTTCGTCAAGCGAAAGTCCTCCACCAGCACTCATGGGTACATCAACATTGGTCACCTTTCCCGCTTCTACCACAACATTGGGTATTTCAACGGTTTCGTAACCCAAATAGCTGAATACAACGGTATAGGTACCGGGTTCCAGGCCAGCAATCTCATAAAGTCCGTCAAAATCAGAAGTAGTTCCAGTCGTAGTGCCCTTTATGAGCACATTGGCAAAGGCCAGGGGATCGTTATTTAATTCTTTGTCAGTTAGTTTACCAACGATGCTCCCAGTGGTTTCTTGCGCATTTGCCCATACAACGATGAACAAGGCGAAAATCAGTGATTTCAATTTCATTTTCAGGTAAGTATTTGGGAGCAAAGAACGCTACAGGCTGTAAAAGTCATGTTACGGCCGTGTTAAGTATTTTTTTCAAATATGTTACCATAGTGTTATTAGATTAAATCAACGTTAAGTATCGTAGCCGTATTTCTAATATATTTACATTTGAACGTTATCAAATGATACCCACCATGAAAAATAAAGACATCAAGATATTACTAGTTGATGATGAGCCAGATATTCTTGAAATAGTGAGTTATAACCTTACGGCAGAAGGTTATGAAGTAATTACCGCCAAAAATGGCGTGGATGGAGTAGCAAAGGCTAAGAAGAAACAACCCCATTTAATCATCTTGGATGTGATGATGCCCGAAATGGATGGTATTGAGGCCTGTGAGATCATGCGCAGTACCCCAGGGTTGGAAAACAGCATCATCACCTTTTTAACGGCAAGGGGGGAGGATTATTCCCAGGTTGCTGGTTTTGAGGCGGGAGCAGACGATTACATTACCAAGCCCATAAAGCCAAAAGTGTTGGTGAGCAAGGTAAAGGCCCTGTTGCGTAGGATAAAAGAGGAAAAAACAGAAGTGGAGGATATTGTTAAGGTAGGCAATATCATCATCAATCGGGAAGAGTATAAAATCGTCAACGACGGTAAGGAAATAGTCCTTCCCAGAAAAGAGTTTGAACTCTTGGCCCTATTGACCTCCAAACCCAGCAAGGTCTTTAAACGAGAGGTGATCTTGGATAAGGTGTGGGGCAATGAGGTCGTGGTCGGTGGTCGTACCATAGATGTCCACATCAGAAAATTACGCGAAAAAATAGGGGACAACCATTTTAAAACGGTAAAAGGGGTTGGGTACAAGTTTGTACTGTAATGGCCACTGTTATTAAGAAATCATATCGTTTTGCCCTCCGTTCCTCTTTGTTTGTGTTCTTGATCTTTACGGTAACCCTCATAGGGTACCAATTTCTAGAAGATAAGTTTGATTGGGAGCTGGTGGCCCTGTTTTCCCCTTTGGTTTTTTTTACCTCGTTCATCATTATCCAATCCAGGGTGGAGCGCTTTATTTATAGAAGGGTCAAGAAGATTTATGATGATGTCTCCCTCTTGGAGTCTTCCACTTTTTCCTCAAAGCCGATTACCACGGACATGAAGACCCTGACCGAGGAAATTGGAAAGTTTGCCCAGGACAAAAAGATTGAGATTGATACCTTAAAGATCCGTGAGGAATATAGAAAGGACTTTCTCGGCAATGTTTCCCATGAGCTAAAAACGCCCCTCTTCACCGTGCAAGGATATATCCTAACCCTGCTCGATGGGGCCATGAACGATAAAAAGGTGCGCGAAAAATACCTACAACGCGCCAGTAAGGGGGTAGAGCGGCTGATCTATATTGTCAAGGACCTGGATATGATCAATAAGTTGGAGGCGGGGGACCTAAATATTGAAAGACAGGAGTTTGACATTATAGAGCTTATTCAGAATGTGTTTGACCTATTGGAGATGAAAGCGGCCAAAAAAGAGATTTCGCTCACCTTTGATATGGAATATGCAGCACCCATTTATGTGATTGGCGATAGTGAAAAGATCCAACAGGTGCTCACCAACCTATTGGTCAATTCCATTAAATACGGCCATAGGAACGGTACGACGGAAGTGAGCGTTGAGAATCTGATTAGGAACAAGGTCATTGTACGGGTGACCGATAACGGTGAAGGGATTCCCAAACAGCACTTGTCCAGATTGTTTGAGCGTTTCTATCGCGTGGACCAAAGTGGGAGCAGAAAAGAGGGCGGTAGTGGCCTGGGACTGTCAATCGTAAAGCATATTATTGAGGCACATGACGAAAGAATCTATGTGGAAAGTGAGGTTGATGTGGGGTCCGAGTTTTCATTTACCTTGGAAAAGACCGCAAATAACGAAGCATAGTCTATAGGGCTTTCAAAGTTGGTCAAACCTTGGTAATCATCAACCCTCTTTAAATCTTCAAGTGTAAACGCTTCCTGTACAGAAAAGGGCACCACACCGTTTTTGTCCAAACGTTCGGCCAGGTACTCTTGCTCGTATTGCCCTGGTGTGGGAATAAAAAATGCTTTCTTTTCCAACTTGGCCAAATCCATTACGGTGGTATATCCCGATCGGCACAAGACCATTTTGCTGGTATTGATGGCCTCTTGCAACTGTTGCGATTGCATAAAGTTGTATACGCTGATCTTGGCTTTGTCGTAGTTGAGTTCCTCAATGGATTGCTCGCCTTCAATTTTTCCCTTTACAAACAGGACCGGTCCTTCATATCCTTTTAATTCATCCAACAACTTTTCTTCCAAAAAGGTGCGTTGGGGCTCGGGGCCGGATAACAAGACCATAAGGTCATAAACTTCGGGGGCATCGGTTTTTTCAAACCTGCTCAGGGGGCCAAGGTATTTGATGCGTAAACTGGATCTTTTTAAATGGCCCAGTTTTCCTGTCAAATTAGGTTTGCCCTCAACATCGGGCACCCAACATTCCTTGAATTTTTTAATGATTTCTTGGTGCATCTTGGAACTGAACCAGGTGGTGTTGCCAGAAAGGACATTCAGTTGATGGGTGATAAAGACACAGGGAATTTTTTTGTAATGGACGCCCAAGCGATTATCAGAAATAATGCCATCAATATCGTGCTCTTTCACCAATTGCTTTATCTGTTTTTTCTCCTTGGTCATGGCCTTGAGCACCTTTGGGGAGTCCCAGATCATCTTCAGCTTAAAGTTTTTCCCCTTTTCAGCATATTTTATCTGGTAGGAAGACAGCGCGAACGAGGGCAACTCTGGAAATTCTTTTTGCAACAATGAAAGTGCTACCCCATCGGAAGCTATCAGAACTTCAAATCCATTTTCCAGTAAGGCATTGATGATGGGAATGCACCGGGTGGCATGCCCCAATCCCCAGTTGAGCGGGGCCACTAAAATTCGTTTTGGCTTTTGCATGGGTACAAAGAAACAAAACCTTGTGTTTTGAATTAGTAGCTTTGTACGATTTTAATTTTAGATTGATTGGGAAGCAAAAATAAATTAAGACGATTTGCCGAGAACAAAACCTTTGCCAATGTCATTGAGCCTCATCGGGATGCTATTTTGGAAGGGTTTGAGTATAAGGGAAGATGGAACGCTTGGTTCAACAATGACAAGCCCATTGTTTTGGAACTGGGTTGTGGCAAAGGGGAATATACCGTTGGCTTGGCCAACAGAAATCCCGACAAAAATTATATAGGTATCGATATCAAGGGGGCCCGGTTTTGGCGCGGTGCCAAAACGGCCCTAGAAGAAAAACTGGTAAATGTGGCCTTTCTAAGGACCCAGATAGAATTGATAGATTTACTTTTTGGGGAAAATGAGGTCTCTGAAATTTGGATCACCTTTCCAGATCCACAGATCAAGTACAAGCGGACCAAACACAGGTTGACCAACCAACTCTTTTTGGATAAGTATACCCAGATTTTGAAACCAGAAGGAATCGTCCATTTAAAGACCGATAGCGAATTCATGCATGGCTATACCCTTGGACTGTTGCATGGTCTTGGCTGCGAGGTGCTTTATGCGAACCACGATGTGTACAAGAATGAAGGAAGCCCGGAAGAGGTGTTGAAAATTCAGACATTTTACGAAAATCAGTATCTTGAGGTTGGAAAACCGATAACCTACATCCAATTCCGACCAAGCTACTAATGGAACATTTGTTAATATTATTTTTTGCCACTTTTTCGGCAGCATTCATGGCAACCGTGCCTCCGGGACTGCTCAATATGAATGCCGCCAAGGCAAGCGTGGAAAAGGGGAAGCTGAACGGTATCGTGTTCAGTATGGGGGTATCCACCATGATCATGGTGCAGGCCTATATCTCTGTCTATATTTCAAAGTTTTTGTACAACAACCCAGAAGTGATCGATTGGTTGTTAAAGGCCGCCCTGTTGGTGTTTGCCTTTTTTGCCGTGTACTTTTTTATGTCGGCAAAGCAGAAAAAACAAAAGACCATAAAGACGGATGATTTTAGCAAATCGAACACTTTTTTTCGGGGGGCGCTTTTGGCCGCCCTTAATTTTTTGACCATACCCTATTACAGCAGCCTCAATGCCATGTGGAACGAGGCTGGTTGGATCAAGTTTGAGGCCCAGGACACCATTACTTTTGTTACGGCCGCGGCTTTGGGCACGTTTTCGGTGCTGTACCTTTATGTCTTCTATTTTAACAAGTTGGAGACGAAGACCAATCGTTTTTCAAAGAATTCCAACTACATCATAAGCGCATTGATGTTGCTATTGTTGATGATAACCCTAATCCGGATTTTCTATAATTAAAATGGGGTTGGCTCAGAGAATAATATTTAAATCGGAAGAAAAGGAAAAGATGACTTTTCTAAGTTCCTTAAACTATTTAAAAGTTGATGAAAGGAAATACCATAAAGTCGGCGGGGAATATGAAATTGAAATTTTTATTGAAGATTATGGTATGTATATTCACCGTTCAGGGGACTATTTCCACGAATTTGGAATGTTAATTGAAAACCTTGGGAGCATTACTTCTTCAATAATAATTGAAGACAAATAAATGAAGGACGAACAAAATTTTTTTGACAGGGTCTATGAGGTCGCCAAGGAAATTCCTTATGGCAGGGTCACGTCCTATGGGGCCATTGCCAAGTATTTGGGTGCTGCCCGTAGTGCCAGAATGGTGGGTTGGGCCATGAACAATTCCTTGGCAAAGGATGTTCCTGCACACAGGGTGGTGAACCGTGTTGGGGTGTTAACCGGAAAACACCATTTTGATGGCACCAATTTAATGCAGCAATTATTGGAAAACGAAGGGGTTAAAGTGGTCGATAATCAAATCGTGGATTTTCAGAAGCATTTTTGGGATCCCGTAACGGAGCTGCCTTTTAGGGATTCGCTTTAAGAATCATCATTAATGTTCCCCTGTCTCAAGAATAATAAACCATTGGATAATCCCTTTCAATCTTACCATCTTTATTTTCAATTCGGTTTGTTTAATAATCTGCCCGCCAACAGTTATCTTTGTAATTTAGAATTGATATAAACGATTGTTTATCAAAGGCATTCCATGAAAATAGATAAAAAGGAGGTTTTAAAGGCGCTTGAGACGATTTCTGTACCCGGTGAGGGACAAAATATGGTCGAAAGTGGAGCAGTTACCAATGTGCAGGTTTTTGGCGATGAGGTTGAGGTGGACGTAACCATAACGAACCCAAGTTTACAGGCCAGAAAGAAGACCGAGGTGGAAATTCTAAAGGTCATCCATTCTGCGGTCTACGAAAAGGCCAAGATAAAGGTAAACCTTAAAGTGGATGCCCCGGCCAAACCCCAGGCCAATCAGATTAAGGGAAAACCAATACCGGGAATCCAAAACATAATAGCGGTTGCCTCTGGCAAGGGAGGTGTTGGAAAATCTACCATCACCGCCAATTTGGCGGTTTCTTTGGCAAAAATGGGGTTTAAGGTAGGCCTGCTCGATACCGATATTTATGGCCCTTCCATGCCCATTATGTTCGATGTGGCCATGGAAAAACCCTTGGCCGTGAACATAGACGGAAAATCAAAGATGAAACCCGTTGAAAATTACGGGGTAAAGTTATTGTCCATAGGCTTCTTTACCGAGCCCAACCAAGCGGTGATTTGGAGGGGCCCCATGGCCAGCAAGGCCTTGAACCAAATGATCTTTGATGCCTATTGGGACGAATTGGATTTTTTATTGTTAGACCTTCCTCCCGGCACAGGTGACATCCATTTGAGTATCATGCAATCGCTACCGGTCACCGGTGCGGTGGTGGTGAGCACCCCACAAGAGATAGCCTTGGCCGATGCCCGTAAGGGTGTGGCCATGTTCCAACAAGAGGCCATTAGTGTACCCGTGTTGGGCATTGTGGAAAACATGGCCTATTTTACGCCGGAAGAATTGCCCAACAACAAATACCATATCTTTGGTAAGGATGGTGCCAAGAACTTGGCCCAAGATTTAGAGGTTCCCTTTTTGGGAGAAATACCATTGGTCCAAAGTATAAGAGAGGCAGGCGATGTCGGTAGACCGGCAGCCATGCAAGAGGGAACACCTTTGGAAAAGGCCTTTGAGGCATTGACCCAAAACGTGGTTCAGGAGTTGGTGCGAAGAAACCATGACCTGCCACCCACAGAAGCAATAAAGATTACAACCATGGCAGGTTGTGCTGCCGTTAAAAAGTAAGCGCATGACATCAGAAGAAGTAAGACAGAACGTAGAAAAAGCATTGGAAGAAATCCGTCCGTTTTTGCAGAGTGATGGCGGCGATATTTCTTTGATTTCCATAGATGACGACGCCTCGGTAAAAGTACGTTTGGAGGGCAATTGCATCGGATGCAGTGTTAACCAGATGACCTTAAAAAGCGGGGTGGAGATGACCATTAAAAAATACGTGCCCCAAATAAAGGAAGTCGTCAACATAGGGTGAACATGGGGAATTCTGTTTCTGTTCACTAAATTTTCTCAGATTCTTATCAAATAAACAGTACATGATCAAGACCGATATTCTTATTATTGGTGCAGGTCCTACGGGCCTTTTTACCGTTTTTGAAGCAGGATTGTTGCAATTAAAATGTCATCTGATCGATGCTTTGCCACAACCCGGGGGGCAATGTGCAGAAATCTATCCCAAGAAGCCCATCTATGATATTCCCGGTTTTCCAGAGGTCTTGGCAGGGACATTGGTCGATAATCTTTTGGAACAGATAAAGCCCTTTCAGCCCGGATTTACCTTGGGGGAGCGTGCAGAGACCATAGAAAGGCAGGAAGATGACACCTTTGTGGTGACAACGGACAAGGGAACCAAACACCAAGCCCCCGTTGTGGCCATTGCAGGGGGGCTGGGGAGTTTTGAGCCTCGAAAACCATTATTACCCAACCTGTCCAAATACGAAGACAGGGGCGTAGCCTATATGATCAAGGATCCCGAAGTCTATCGCAATAAAAAAGTGCTTTTGGCGGGCGGAGGTGATTCTGCATTGGATTGGGCCATTTTTTTGGCTGAAATAGCCTCTGAGTTGACCTTGGTGCACCGTAGAAACGAGTTTAGGGGCGCTTTGGATTCGGTTGATAAGGTACAGGAATTGAAGAATTCGGGAAAAATAAATTTGATTACCCCAGCCGAAGTGACCGACTTAAAAGGGGATGGTCAATTGAAGGCCGTTGTGATCCAGAATACAGCAACCGGTGAATCCGAGGAAGTAGGGGTAGACCATTTTATCCCGTTGTTTGGCTTATCCCCAAAATTGGGGCCCATTGCAGACTGGGGACTGGAGATAGAAAAAAATGCCATTAAGGTGGACAATGCCCTGGATTACCAAACCAATGTTCCGGGTATATATGCCATTGGCGATGTAAACACCTATCCAGGTAAGTTGAAATTGATCCTCTGTGGATTTCATGAGGCGACCTTAATGTGCCAAAGCGCCTATCAAAGAATCCATCCCAATAAAAAATATGTGATGAAATATACCACGGTTGGTGGCATTCAAGGCTTTGATGGCAGTAAGAAAGAGGCCCCCAAAGTTACCATTAAGGCCATAAATTGAGCCGTATACCTAATAGTCTATTAAATTAGTAGGATTATTAAAAGATAATTCCTTTTTTTGCCCCTAAAAAATTTCAGGTATGTCAGATGTAAAAATCAATATCAAAGATCGTGAGGGTGCCCTACATCAAATAGATGCTCCCATTGATATGAACATGAACCTAATGGAGGTCATTCGTTCTTACGAATTGGCCCCAGAGGGAACGATAGGGGTTTGTGGGGGGATGGTCATGTGTGCCTCGTGCCAGTGCTATGTGAATTCTGGACATGATTTGCCCAACATGACCGATGAGGAGGAAGCGATGCTCTCTGAAGCTTTTTATGTGAGGAACAATAGCCGTTTAGGCTGTCAAATACATATTACCAAAGAACTGGAAGGTCTTAATGTTGAAATTGCCCCGGAGTGTTGATCAAAGCGTATTTGGTGGTTGCCTCTTTTCTGTTCAAAGAACCATAATAGTCTATTAAAGCACATAAAAAATGGCGACCCCTTGGGGCCGCCATCTTTGGTCAGTGTAATATAGTTTGGGCAGTTGGTTTAAACGATTATCTTTTCCCTTCTAAGAAAGGTATCCAAACTATCCGCAATGTCAAAACATCGGCTATAGCGCGAGGTGGTATTCCTAAACCTGGATTCATCTTTGTGTTCGTTACACTGAAAACCGGATAGGTGTACCTCTTCAAAGTGGCCGTTTATGGCCTTACATTGTTCATAAAGGGAATCAATGGTTTCCTCTCCATGGGTAGTAGTGATTCCATTGAGTTCTAGAAATCCCTTTAAATAGCTCTCTATAGCTGCTTGGGCGTTACTGCAGACCAATGAAGTGACAACATCTTCCTCTGGCCTGCACAATTCTTCATTGGCATCCCTAAGTTTTTGAATGGCATCGTCAAATAATTTATGGGCCTTATCTATCATTTTGGTAACGTTTTAAGTTCAACCTACTATATCTATGACCGTTATAGCTCTTTACGATTACATATTTCTAAAGAGTTCCAATCGCTCCCATCTGTTTTCCACTTCTTCCTGGGCTTCATCAAGTAAGCGTTTACCCAGTTCGGCATTTTCTTTGACAACTCTTGTAAAACGTGTTTCGTTATACATAAAATCGCTCAGTGGTCTGCTAGGAGCTTTGGAATCCAATCTAAATTTCTTGCCTTTTGGTTTAGAAGGGTCAAACCTGAACAATGGCCAGTAACCTGTTTCAACCGCTTTTTCTTGCTGTAATGCACCATCTTTAAGGTCATAACCATGGTCACCACAATGTGAGTAAGCGATGATCAACGAAGGACCATCATAGGCTTCGGCTTCTTCTATTGCTTTCAATGTCTGTAGATCTTTAGCGCCAATAGCTATTTGTGCAACGTATACGTTTCCGTAAGATACTGCTTGCAACGCTAAACTTTTCTTACCGGTACGTTTGCCGGAAACAGAGAATTTGGCACTTGCGCCCAGTGGTGTTGCTTTGGAGGTTTGGCCACCTGTATTGGAATAAATCTCGGTATCCAACACCATAATATTGATGTTTTCGCCAGAGGCCAATACATGGTCAACGCCACCGTATCCAATATCATAGGCCCAACCATCACCACCAACGATCCAAACCGATTTTTTACGTAAATAATCGGTTAGTTGAAGTAGCTTTTTTGCTTCAGGCATGTCTATTGATTCCAACTTGGCCGTAAGCTTGTCTAGGTTGGCAAAGTTTTCTGCTTTTTCTGTCTCTGTTGTTTCTGGATTATTCAGGATGGTATCAACCAGTTCAGTGCCTACTTCAGTTTCCAATCCCTTTAGCATATTAGCAGCCAATTCCTGCTTTTTGGACAAGGCCAATTTCATACCCAAACCGAACTCAGCATTGTCTTCAAAAAGCGAATTGGCCCAAGCAGGGCCTCTGCCAAATTCATTGGTTTTGTAAGGTGTTGTAGGTAAGTTGCCCCCATAAATGGAAGAACAACCTGTGGCATTGGCAATCATGATGCTATCCCCGTACAATTGGGTCAATAACTTAATGTAGGGGGTCTCTCCACAGCCAGAACAAGCTCCGGAGAACTCAAATAAGGGTTCTAAGAATTGAGAGCCTTTAACATTGGTGATGTTAAGTGCTGCGCGGTCGTAATCTGGAAGTTTGATAAAGTAATCCCAATTGGCATCCTCTGCTTTTTCAACGTCTAGTTTACTGTGCATGTTTATGGCCTTAAAATCGGGGTCTTCTTTGCTTACGGCCGGACAAACGGCTACACAAAGGTCACAGCCGGTACAATCCTGTGCAGATACCTGCAGTATGTAAGACTCTGTTTCTTTGTCAAAGGGTCGTCCTTTTGCAGGAACGGATTTTAATGTAGCTGGAGCTGCCTCCATTTCTGCATTGGAAACCACTTTAGACCTGATGGCCGCATGAGGACAGATAACCACACATTTGTTGCACTGGGTACAGATATCCTCTCCATCCCAAACAGGGACTTTACCGGCAATGCCACGTTTTTCAAATTGGGTGGTTCCCGTAGGGAAAGTACCGTCTACAGGGAATGCACTCACGGGAAGCTCATCGCCTTTGCCTGCCAATATTTTACCAAGCACTTCTTTTACGAATTGTTCGGCTTCCCCTGTCATTATAGGTTTTAGTTCTTCATTACTTGTAATCTTCTGCGGATACGCTACTTTTTGAAGATTCTCCAAAGATTTGTCCACCGCATTAAAGTTCATTTGAACAACGGCATCACCTTTTTTGGAATATGATTTAACAATGGCTTCTTTAATTTTCTCAATGGCCTCATCTTTTGGAAGTACCCCGGAAATGGCAAAGAAACAAGTTTGCAATACGGTGTTGGTACGTTTGCCCAGTTTAGCCTCCAATGCCACTTTTGACGCATCAATTACATAGAAATCAAGTTCGTTTTCAACAATTTCTTCCTGCATTTTTTTAGGAAGCACATCCCAGATTTCATCTTTGCCAAAAGGAGCGTTCAATAAGAAGGTCCCTCCTTTTTTAATGTTCTTTAGAATGTCATACTTATGAATAAAATTGAATTGGTGGCAAGCAATAAAGTTTGCTTTATGGATAAGGTAGGAGGAATATATGGGGTCTGGTCCAAAACGCAAGTGCGAAATGGTCTGTGCCCCAGCTTTCTTGGAGTCATAAACAAAATACCCTTGGACATAGTTATCTGTAGTTTCGCCAATAATTTTGATGGAGTTTTTATTGGCCCCTACCGTACCGTCGGACCCAAGACCATAAAACATACAGTTAAAGGTGTTTTTAACGGTTTTTAATCGGTCGCCAATTTCCAAACTTCTATGGGAAACATCATCATAGATGCCAACGGTAAAATGGTTGATGGGCTCTTCTTTGTCCATTTCATCATAAACAGCCTTTACCATTGCGGGGTCAAATTCTTTAGAGGAAAGTCCGTAACGCCCCCCTATGATCTTGGGCATTTCCCTATCACTTTCCATAAAGGCGGTCACCACGTCTTGATAAAGGGGTTCGCCCAAACTGCCCGGTTCTTTTGTGCGATCTAGTACAGCTACTTTTTTAACGGTTTCCGGCAGGGCATTTACAAAGTGGTTGATTGAGAATGGCCTGAACAAACGAACGATGATGGCACCTACTTTTTCACCGTTTTTGACCATGGTGTCAACGGCTTCCATCACTGGGCCTTGACCAGAACCCATGACAACAATAACTTTTTCCGCTTCTGGATGACCTACGTAGTAGAACAAGCTATACCTTCTGCCGGTATGCTCATAAAACTCCTTCATGGTATCATCCACTATTCCAGCAACTTTATCATAGTAAGGGTTGGAAGCTTCTCTGGCCTGGAAGAAGACATCCGGGTTTTGGGAGGTGCCCCTGACTACGGGATTGTCAGGATCCAGTGCCCTTTTCTTATGCGCCATTATTTCCTCTTCTGGCATCATTGTTTTAATGATGTCATCAGGAATGCCATCTATTTTGGAAATTTCATGGGAAGTTCTAAATCCGTCAAAAATATTAAGGAAAGGAACCCTGGATTTTAATGTGGCCACTTGGGCAATTAGGGCAAAATCTTGTGCTTCTTGCACCGAGCCGCCAAACAACATGGAAAAACCAGTTTGCCTTGCCGCCATAACGTCTGAATGATCCCCAAAAATGGAAAGCGCATGCGTGGCCACGGTTCTTGCTGCAATATGAATTACAGAGGGCAGCAACTCTCCGGCAATTTTGTACATGTTCGGAATCATCAGCAACAACCCTTGAGAGGCCGTAAAGGTCGTGGTAAGGGCGCCGCCCTGTAAAGATCCGTGAACGGCACCTGCGGCACCACCCTCGCTCTGCATTTCTATAATCCTTGGCACATTGCCCCAAACATTTTCTTGTCCATATGCACTGAACACGTCTACATGTTCTCCCATGGGAGAAGCTGGTGTAATGGGGTATATGGCACAAACTTCATTCGTTTTGTGTGCAACTCGGGCTACGGCTTCATTGGCATCGCAGATGAGTTTTGGGAATTCTTTTTTCATTTTTAAACGGCTTAATTTAAGATATGATTAATAGTTAAGTGAGTGGAACAACTTGCCAATGAGCACCATATTCCCCAACACTGAGGGTTTCAATTACATGAGCCTAAAAATACTTAAGACAGTTCACCTATAACATGACATTTGTCAGCTAACAACCTAGTTTTGAGAACTATAGGTGATGGAGAGGCATGGATTACCCACCCCAGAACGAGTGTTTGGGGTTCAAGGTTGTTGGGGGAACACTAGTTATTCGCCATGCAACCAAGCTTTCTTGGTCAAAAGCTGGTCTTCGCCTTCTACATGATTTTCATCATCTACACAACAATCCACCGGACAAACAGAGGCACATTGTGGCTCGTCGTGGAAGCCTTTACATTCGGTGCATTTATCGGGAACGATGAAGTAGAATTCATCAGAAATAGCTTCGTTTTCCTCATCAGCATCAACTTCGGCTCCGGTAGATGGCAAAGTAACCGACCCAGACAACGAAGTTTCTTCGGCATAGGTCCACTCTTGACCGGGCTCATAAATAGCATTGTTGGGACATTCTGAAATACAGGCATCACAGTTGATGCACTCATCGGTAATAATAATAGCCATAGGACCTTAGTTTTATATTTGAAGCTAAAATTAGCTAGGGCAAAGGCGCTTTTTTAATGACAAAAATCATAATCCGTAGTTTATACTGGTTCTATATTTGAAAATCTTAAGGTGACTTATTGTATATTGAGTAAGTTATAATCAAAAATTTAAAAGGTATGAATATGGTTGAAGAACCTATGGCCAAAGAGGGCAGCCCAACCCCTTTGGCGGCAGTCGTAGTACGTTTTGTAGGGGATTCCGGAGACGGGATGCAATTGACCGGGTCGCAATTTTCCGATACTTCTGCCATGTTTGGCAATGATGTGGCCACATTCCCCAATTATCCGTCAGAGATAAGGGCCCCGCAGGGCAGCTTGTATGGGGTGTCAGGATTTCAAGTGCATATTGGAAGTATTGAGATCAACACACCGGGCGATAATGTGGATTTGTTGGTGGCGATGAACCCCGCCGGATTAAAGACCAATCTTTATGCGGTAAAACCTGGGCATACCATTATTGTGGATACGGATTCCTTTACCAAAAAGAATTTGGAAAAGGCACAGTATGAAACCAACCCCCTTGAAGATGGCAGCCTTGAAAATTACAGTGTTATAGAGGTAGAGATGTCCAGCTTGACCAAAGGTGCACTCAAAGACGTGGAAGGGTTGGACAACAAGACCATTACCCGGAGCAAAAATATGTTTGCGCTGGGGATGGTATACTGGATGTACCACCGATCTACGGAACATACCATTGAATTTTTCAATCAGAAGTTTAAATCGAAGCCGCATCTCATTGAGGCAAATACCAAAGTGTTGAACGCTGGCTATTATTTTGCCGAGACCTTGGAGCTTATTCCCAATTCTTATGCCATTGCCCCGGCCAAGATGACCCAGGGCAAGTATCGTATCATTATGGGGAATAACGCTACCGCGTGGGGCTTTTTGGCCGCTGCAGAAAAGTCTGGTTTGGAGTTGTTCCTGGGCACGTATCCCATTACCCCGGCCTCAGATATTTTGCACGAACTGGTAAAGCACAAGCATTTTGGGGTAAAGTCATTACAGGCCGAAGATGAGATTGCGGGGGTTACCTCGGCCATTGGGGCCGCTTTTGCCGGTGATTTGGCCATAACCACCACTTCTGGGCCGGGCTTGGCCCTTAAGGGAGAAGCTTTGGGCTTGGCCATGATGGTAGAACTGCCCTTGGTCATTGTAGATGTACAACGGGGAGGACCCTCAACAGGATTGCCCACCAAGACGGAACAGTCCGATCTCTTACAGGCCATGTACGGCAGAAACGGGGAAAGTCCCTTGATTGTCATCGCGGCCAGTACGCCGGCCAATTGTTTTGACTATGCCTATATGGCCGCCAAACTGACCGTGGAGCACATGACCCCCGTTATCTTGATGACCGATGGCTATATTGCCAATGGTTCCGCGCCTTGGAGAATACAAACGGTGGACGAAATGCCCGAGATAAAGAACCATATTGTAAAGGAAGCCCAAGAAGATTGGCATCCGTACAATAGGGATGAAGCAACCTTGGCGCGTACTTGGGCCGTTCCGGGTACGCCAGGCATGGAACATCGTGTTGGCGGATTGGAAAAGGACAGCGTAACGGGCAATGTTTCCTATGTGCCCGAGAACCACGAGGTCATGACCAAGATCAGGGCCGAGAAGGTCAGGAGGGTGCAGGATTTTATTCCAGAGTTGAAATCAGAATTTGCCCAAGAAGGCGATGTGTTGGTCGTGGGCTGGGGCGGAACCTATGGTTCTTTGCACACAGCGGTACGGCAATTGTGCGATGAGGGCCATACCAATATTGGTTTTGCCCATTTCAATTATATCAATCCACTGCCCAAGAATACCAAAGCGGTGTTGGAACGGTTTAAGAAAATAGTGGTCTGTGAATTGAACGACGGCCAGTTTGCCAAGATATTGCGAATGCATTTTAACGGAATCGAGTTTTTACAATACAACAAAATACAGGGACTTCCCTTTGGAAATGACGAATTGATTCAAGAATTTAAACGATTAATGGCCTAGGTATGGAAACAACAGTGGAAAAAAAATATACGTTCAAGGATTTTGCCAGCGACCAAGAGGTACGTTGGTGTCCCGGTTGTGATGACTATGTGGTCTTACGCTCCATGCAAAAGGCATTGCCTCAGATGGGTGTCAAAAAAGAGGATGTGGTGTTTATCTCTGGTATTGGCTGTTCTTCCCGTTTCCCGTATTATATGGATACCTACGGAATGCACGGCATTCATGGGCGCGCGCCTGCCATTGCCTCTGGGGTAAAAATGGCGAATCCTGACCTGAGTGTTTGGGTCATCACCGGTGATGGCGATAGTATGGCCATTGGGGGCAACCATTTTATCCATGCCCTGCGGCGTAACATCGATATGAACATTGTCCTGTTCAACAACAAGATTTACGGACTGACCAAAGGACAATTTTCACCCACGTCCACCCTTGGGCAAAAGACCAAATCATCGCCCTATGGCAATACCCAACCCCCATTTTTGGCTGGGGAACTGGCCATAGGCTCCCAAGCGCGTTTCTTTGCCCGGATTGCTGGTAATGCGCCCAAAGAAATGACCGATATCTTTATCACGGCCGAAAAGTTTAAGGGCACCGCCTTAATCGAGGTCTTGCAGAATTGTGTCATCTTTAACGATGGCTGTTTTTCCTCGTTTACGGATAAAGGGGTGCGCGATGACCGCTTGTTGTATGTGGAACATGGCCAACCCATGTTGTTTGGCAAGGAAAAGGACAAAGGATTGGTATTGGATGGACTCAAGCTTAAAGTCGCTACCCTAGGGGAAGACGGTGTGACCGAAGCCGATATTTTGGTTCATGATGCCTATGAGCAAGACCCTACGTTGCACCAAATGTTGGTGCGGATGCAAGAACCTGTGGTCACGGGCATTATCCGTGCCGTTCCCGATGTCACCTTTGAGGAGCGCGAAGAGGAAGTGACCCAGCAGGTCAAGGCCAATTCAGAATTCACCAAAACCGATGACCTCTTCTTCTCAGGGGAAACCTATGAGGTGAGTTAAGGTTTGGTTTAGAATAATTGTAAAGGGAGTCTAAAAAGTAGCTTTTTAGACTCCCTTCCTATTGTGGGTATGGCACTGTCAATAGTCACTTTAATCGAAAAGAATTCCCCAATGCGCTGCATCTGGTGTAGCGGTAAAAGAATCATGGGTTTATGGGCCAAGACCAGAAAAGTCCAGTCTCTTGGTTCTTGCAGCGTAGCGATCTTGATTCCGATGCCTTGTAAATACTGAGTAGACTTAGTGCCCACTAAAGCTGTAGCCAATGCCCAGTCCAATGGACAAGGTGTTATAGGCCCCATTTCGGGCATCGTAAAAGGCCATGGGGGCCACATCCCAATGTTGGGCAAAATGAATTTCGTACTCGGCACCTATGCGGAGCACAAAATAATTTTCCGAAGGTTCAAATTCGATGCCCGGTCCGGCAAAGAGGACAAGTCCGCCTACAGGTTTCCAGAGGGCGTCCAAGGTGAGTAGCACAGGGAATTCCCTTTCAATCTGGACCCCTTCCTCGTCTTCCACTTCAAAATTCAAGAGTTCCAGGTCATTGTGCAGGCCAATGCCAAAATCGGTGTTAAACCAGTATTCCACATCAAGCCCAAAGGTGGGTAGGGCCAAACTTTTTTTGCCATCTACCGTATGCTCTGGTAGATAGGTGTGTCCCAAGGCCGCCGAAACCCTAAAATAGGATTCCCCATGGGTTGGGGTAGGATGGTTGTCTTCGTGGTGCTGTGCCCAAAGGGATGGGGCCATGATTACTAGGCCTAACAAGGCAACAATTGTTTTCATAGGTATGTTTTTGTAAAAAGAAGGGGCAAATGTAAAGGGCGCGGCCCACCCTAATACTGATGGATATCATAGGTGTTTCAATAATTCTGATGCTACTAAAAACCGATGGTTTTTTATAGGGGAGATCTATGAAATCGTATACGGAATAATCAGTAAAAAACCCGTGGTGCATTTTGCTATTTTTACCTTAAAAAGATATTTAGCGTCCATATAATGTTAAAATAACAACGATTTTCGTCACCCTGAACTTGTTTCAGGGTCACATTCCATAAATCTTAGTACAAAAATCCATAGTGGGATGCTGAAACGGGTTCAGCATGACGCATTTTTCAAAAAAATCCGTTTCAAAATGCACCACGGGTAGTAAAAAATCTTTTTGTAATTGTCACTATACCAACCCGGCAAAGCCCAGAAAGGCCAGGCTCAACAAGCCGGCAACCAAAAGGTTGATGGGAACGCCCTGCATACCCTTGGGCAGGTCGGCCAACTCCAGATATTCCCGTAGGCTGGCAAAGACAACCAAGGCCAGACCAAAGCCCATTGAGTGGGAAAAGGCAAAAAATACCGCTTTGAGTAGGCTGCCGTTATCCAGCCCCAAGGCAAGGATGGCCACACCCAATACAGCGCAGTTGGTGGTGATCAGGGGCAGGAACACTCCCAGGGCTTGGTATAAAGGCGGACTTACCTTTTTTAAGATAATCTCAACCATTTGTACTAAGGCGGCAATGACCAAGATAAAGGTAATGGTGCGCAAATAGATGAGTCCGGAAGGGACCAAGATGTATTCGTGCAGCAGATAGGTGACCGTGGTGGCGATGGTCATCACAAAGAGGACCGCCCCGGTCATGCCCACAGAAGTCGAGACCTTGTTGGATACTCCCAAAAAGGGGCAAATGCCCAAGAACTGGGCCAGTACAATATTGTTGACAAAGACAGCGGCGATTAGTATGATGAGGTAATCCATGCTAAGCGGTTTTTTGGGTCAATCGGTTAAAAATATAGGTCAGATAGGCAAGGGCGATAAAGGCCCCCGGGGGCAGGATGAACAGGATTAGGGTATTGGCATCCTCAGACAGGAAGCGGACATCAAATATACTGCCGTTGCCCAGAATTTCCCGGGTGGCGCCCAAGGCGGTCAGGGCAATCACAAAACCCAAGCCCATGCCCAGAGCATCCAAAATGGAATCGAACAGGTTGTTTTTGGAGGCAAAGGCCTCGGCACGCCCCAAAATTAAACAGTTGACCACGATCAATGGGATAAAGATGCCCAATTGTTCGTAGAGGAAGGGAATAAAGGCTTCCAACACCATTTCCACAATGGTCACGAACGAAGCAATGATGACAATAAAAGCGGGAATACGTACTTTGCTCGGCACCTGCGATTTGATGAGCGACACCACAATGTTCGACATTAAGAGCACAAAAAGGGTGGCCACGCCCATACCCAGGCCGTTAAAGGCCGATGAGGTTACCCCCAAGGTGGGACACATGCCCAATAGCATCACAAACACGGGGTTTTCCTTGATGATTCCCTTTAAAAAATTTTCTTTTTGGTTTGCTGTTTCAGCCATATCATTCGGTTTTGGCCAGTTTTTCACGATACTTCATAAACGCGTCATAGGCTTGTTGTGCGGCTTCTCCAAAAGCCCGGGAACTTATGGTGGCCCCTGCCAAGGCGTCCACTTGGCCCCCATCTTTTTTAACCTTTAGGTCAAACTGCGAAGGATTCTTGTCCCGAAACTGGCTTAAGAATTTCTCTCCTTTTATTTTGGTGCCCAGACCCGGGGTTTCCTTCTGTTCGAGCACCACAATATTTTTAATTTCCCCTTCGGGCGTAAAACCTACCATGATCTTGACCAATCCGCTATAGCCCCGTTCGGAATATCCGGTGACCGCGGCGCCCACAAATGCATCCCCCTTAAAAGCGGGGTAAAGCTCCAGACTGTCAAGACCTACCTTGGGTTTCAGGAGCACCACATCAGTTACCGGTTCGTTATCAAATTCTGGCAAGACCATTTTTAGGGCGTTCACCTTTTTGGCCAACCGCGCCTTGGCCTTGGGCTCTAAGGTAAGGTCGTTGATATAGCCCAACGATAGTCCGGCCGCCAAGGTGATCAGCAAAAGTGCGACGACCATATTGATCAGGGAGGATTCTTTCTTCTTCATAGCTAGACGATTTTGGCTTTGATTTTTGAACCGAACCTGCGAGGTTTAAAGTAGGTGTTGATGAGGGGTACAAAGGCGTTCATGATCAATATGGCAAAGGAAATTCCTTCGGGGTAGGACCCAAACAACCGGATGACCACGGTGATGATCCCAATGCCCACGGCAAAGATGACCATTCCCCTTTTGGTGACGGGACTGGTGACCAGATCGGTCGCCATATAAAAAGCTCCCAGAATGGCACCACCAGAGAGTATGTGGATCAATGGGTTGGCATATTGTTCTGGGGCTATCCACCAGAAAATCCCCGTCATGATGGCGATGGTGGCCAAAAGGGTCACGGGAATATGCCAAGTGATGACCTTTCTAATGATTAAATATAGTCCACCAAGGATTAGGGCCAGGGCAGACATTTCGCCCAGAGACCCGCCAGTTATGCCCAAGAGCATATCCATATTGGAAGGTAGTTTTGCCCCCAGTTCGGTCATGTTTCCCCCAAATTGCAATCCTTCCTTGATGATGCCCAGCGGGGTTGCCCCGGATACGGCATCGGCTATCTTGGTGTTGTTTTCAACCGCAGTGGGCCATAAGGTCATTTGTTTGGTGAAGGAGATTAACAGGAACACCCTTCCCACTAGGGCGGGATTGAAAATGTTGAAGCCTAGTCCGCCAAAAGAGAGTTTGGCGATGCCAATGGCGACCAGACTGCCCACAATGACCATCCATATGGGTAGGATGGCGGGTAGGTTAAAGGCCAATAGGATGCCGGTGATCAATGCAGAGCCATCGGCAATGGTCGTTTCCGTTTTTAAAAGGTATTTCTGAATGAGGTATTCAAACAGCAAACAGGAGATGATGGCCGTGGCCGTGGTGATCAAAGCACTGATCCCGAAAACATATAAAGAAACCAAGAAAGCCGGAATCAGTGCAATGACAACATCATACATTAATTTTTTAGAGGTTCTGTCTGAATGTACATGCGGAGAGGCAGATACAATTATTGGTTGGTCGCTCATGTTGTTTCTTCTTCTATTCCAACAGTTTAACAGTATTTTTGCCGAATCGTATATAATCTAGAAGGGGGCGGTGCGATGGGCAGACATAGCTGCACGAACCACATTCTATACAGGTTAGGATATCTTCTTTTCCGGCCCTTTCATAAAGTCCTTTTTCGGCAAGGTTCATCAGTAGATGGGGTTCCAGCCCCATGGGGCATACGCTTACACATTCCCCGCAGCGGATACAGTTTTTGGGTTCGCCCCTGGCTGCTTCATCCTCTGAGATGACCAAAATACCAGATGTTCCCTTGGTTACGGGTACATTGGTGTTTTTAATGGCTTTACCCATCATGGGGCCACCGTTCACAATTTTACGGGTACCTTCGGGCAGTCCCCCCACTTCATTGATCAGATCGGTGATGGGGGTTCCTATCTTTACCCAAAAGTTGGAAGCGTTCTCCATTTTCTTGCCCGTTACCGTGACCACGCGCTCGGTCAGTGGTTTGTTGTGCTGCACGGCTTGGTACACGGCATAGATGGTGCCTACGTTGTTGACCACCACACCCACATCCAACGGCAATCCGTTTTTGGGGACCTCCCGTTTTAACAAGGCCTTGACCAATTGTTTTTCACCACCCTGAGGGTATTTCACCTTTAAGGCGGCTACCTGTATCCCGGACTCATGGACAGTGATCTGCTTAAAGACGTCAATGGCGTCCCTTTTGTTGTTTTCAATGCCTATGATGGCCTTTTCTATGTGTAGGGCGTGCATCAGGATTTTGATGCCGACGATAATCTCATCGGCCTTTTCCAGCATTAACCTATGGTCTGCGGTCAAGTAGGGTTCACATTCCACCCCGTTGATGATGAGGTGATCTATTTTCTGTTCGGGTTTTACATTGAGCTTGACATGCGATGGAAAGGTGGCTCCCCCCAAGCCTACGATGCCGAAATCTGAGATGCGTTGAATGATTTCCTGGGGCGCTAACCCGATTTCTTTTTTTAGGGGATATTCTATTTCTTCAAAATTGGCTTCGTTCTTGGCATCGGTACGGATTACGATACATTGTTTTTTGTAACCGCTGGTATCGATGATCATATCCAATTTGGTGACGGTCCCAGCTACGGGGGAGTGGATGTTGGAGGAGACAAAACCACCCGATTTGGCGATGACCTGTCCAATTTCAACTTTATCCTTTTGGGCGACCACAATTTCTGCGGGAATGCCTATATGCTGTGAAATGGGGACATAGACCACTTTGGGTATCGGTAATCTTTTGATGTTTTTAGATGAGGTCAGTTTATTTTCTGGAGGATGTACCCCCCCTTTTGGAAATGTCTTAAGCATTGGCTTCTGGTTTTACCTTTTCAACCGCTTTCACTACTTTGGGCGCTTCCTTTTTCTCCTTCCTTGGCGGGAAATTCGTCTCTATGATGGAGTCGGTTGGACAAACGGGAACGCACTTTCTACATAAGGTACAATATTCAGGGTCTATGTAGGCCAGATTGTTTTCCATGACAATGGCATCCTTTGGACAGATATCAAAACATTTGGAACAACCGATACAGGCCACCGAACAGGCTTTTCTGGCATGGCCCCCTTTATCTTCGTTTAAACAGCCTACAAAAATTTTAAGGTCGCGCTTCTTTTTGGGGCGCATTTCAATGATGTTCCTTGGGCAGGCATCTACACAGGCCCCGCAAGAGGTACACTTGTCGGTAATGACCACGGGCAACCCGTTGTCATCCATATACATGGCATCAAATTGACAGACTGACACACAATCGCCGTCGCCTAGACAGCCGTATTGGCAATCGGTTTCACCGCTATAGATCAAATGGGTAATGGCACATGATTTTGGCCCTTGGAACTCAGTCGTTTTTGGACGTACATCGCAACCGCCTTGACAGCGTACCACGGCTACCGTAGGGTCTTTTTCCACTACTTCCTTACCCAGTGTTTCCGAAACCAGTTTCATGACATCGTTCCCCCCAACGGGGCAGAACAACTCTGAAATGTCTTCGGATGCAACCAACTGTTCAGCGAACGATTTACAGCCTGGAAAGCCACATCCGGCACAATTGGCGGCAGGCAACAGGTCTTCTACCTCGGCAATTAGGGGATTTTCATACACATAGAACCTTTTGGAGACTACGTACAGCACCAATGCTGCCGTAATTCCCAAGGCGGTCAATAAAAGGATGCTATATATTATGGATGGGTTCATTTGTTTGCTTAAGTTCTTAGAATGGAAATTTTAAACGTTTTTTTAAAGGTGTCCCGTAATATATGGAGTAGCGTAAAATAGGGGACAAGGACCACCAGTGATAAAAGACCGGCCATCCATTCTGCTACAAAGAAGGAGGTGGTGACCAAGGTCAATACCATGATGGCGAAGGGCAGGATATAGGCCCAGACCACTGCTTTAAAACCCAATCCCTTTTTTAAGAGTACCGCTACCGTTTCGTTCAGGCGAAAGGAACCTTCGGGCTTGCTTACCTCTACTTGTTTTGAAGCGGAATCGGAAATGCCACAGATACTCTTGGCCCTGCAAGATTCGCAGTGTACATCTTCATCCAAAGAGACAATAAGGGAGTCCCCATTTATTTTGGAAATGACCCCTGAATGAACGAAGGTGTTGGTATGTAACAGCTTTTGTTCCATGATGATTGTTATCTACCAAGAGATTTCAGGGGATGAAACTACTATAAAGCATGCCGTCATTTTATGATTTATGTCAGCGAAAACGAAGATTTTACAGTTTTAGACTGCGCAAAGAGACATAAAAACCCCTAAAAACCGCAAGAAAAAAAATAAGGTGAGAAATATACAAGCACGTAATATATCTTTTGGCAGTAAACCGAACAATGATTTATATCATAGAAGTTGGGATGCAATGCCCCTAGGTTTGCCTAAACTAAATAAATGAATTATGAAAAAATCTGCAATGGTCCTAATTGCTATGACATTAGGATTTTTTAACCAAGCTATTTCACAAGACAGTTCTGATTCTTCAAGCCCTTGGCAATTTCGCTTAAGAGGTATCATTATTACACCGGATGAGAGTGCCGAGATTGAGGCTATTGGTGGTGATGCAACCATTTCCACTGCTTTTGTTCCCGAGTTTGACATCACCTATTTTTTTAATGAAAATTGGTCCGCAGAGTTGATTTTGGGAACTGCCAAGCATGATGTTGAAGCCGTTGGAACTGCAGCGGGTGACATTGATTTGGGGCATGTATGGTTATTGCCTCCCACATTGACCGCCCAGTACCACTTTACCGGGGGAGATTTTGTACCCTATTTGGGGGCAGGCCCCAACCTTACCTTATTCTATGGTGTTGATGAAGGCCCCGTGGCCGATGATGTTGAGTATGATGCATCGGTAGGCTTTGCGCTACAGGGAGGTTTTGACTTTATGATAAGTGATAAGTGGTTCTTGAACCTTGATGTAAAAAAATTGTTCTTAAACACTACAGCTACCGTAAATGCCACTACGGCATTGGGCGCTACAGTTGATGCCGATGTGGACATCAACCCATGGATATTTGGCTTTGGTTTCGGAGTCAAACTTTAGATTAACTGATTACCTATACTAAATCAACCAAACGACCGCCAAGGCATGTACATGTCTTGGCGGTTTTTCTTTTTTATATTTGAAGGTGAACAAAAATTCCTTCCCATGAAGTTGCGCCAACCGAGTGTAGTGATTGCCCTAATAGCAATCGTTCTGTTTTCCTGTCAACAAAAAGGGGCATTGTCCGAAATTGAAAAATGGCATGCCCAAGCCGAAGAGGTGACCATTATCCGTGATGATTTTGGGGTGCCGCACATTTATGGCAAAACCGATGCCGATGCCGTTTTTGGATTGTTATATGCCCAATGCGAGGACGATTTTAACCGGGTGGAGCAAAACTATATCTGGGCCATTGGCCGTTTGGCCGAGGTAGAAGGGGAAGAGGCACTGTACAGTGACCTAAGGGCAAATCTATTTATGACCCAAGAAGAGGCCGTGGCCAAATATGAAAGCGCCCCGGATTGGTTACGGGAACTATGCAATGCTTTTGCCGATGGCATCAATTACTACCTGCACACCCATCCTGAAGTGAAGCCGAAATTATTGACCCGTTTTGAGCCTTGGATGCCCATGTACTTTAGTGAGGGCAGCATTGGGGGCGATATTGAACGTATTTCCACCAAAAAGATCAAGGCTTTTTATGAAAGCGGTATGGAAATTCCGGAACTGGAGGAATACCCGGTTCAACGGATGGAGGAAATGAGCGAACCGCAAGGTTCCAACGGTGTGGCCATTTCAGGGAAATTGACCCAATCGGGCAATGCCATGCTGTTGATCAATCCGCATACCTCTTTTTATTTTCGGGGCGAGGTGCACGTGGTTTCCGAAGAGGGGTTGAATGCCTATGGCGCGGTGACCTGGGGGCAGTTTTTTGTCTATCAAGGCTTTAATGAAAGAACAGGCTGGATGCACACCAGCACCTATACCGATGTGATGGATGAGTTTATGGAGGAAATCATCAAGGTAGATGGCAAGATGCTGTACCAGTATGGGGAGGAACTGCGCCCGGTGGATTCTATGGAAGTCACCTTAAAATATAAGGAAGGCAATATCTTAAAGGAAAAGATCTATCCGCTGTACCGAACCCATCACGGGCCCATAACCCATCTGGAAAACGGTCAGTGGACCGCCTCGGCCATGATGTGGGAACCGGTCAAGGCCTTGGAGCAATCCTATATCCGTACAAAGCAAGAGGATTACAAGGGGTTTCGTGAGATGATGGATGTCCGCACAAACTCTTCCAACAACACGGTCTATGCCGATGCCGGAGGCAACATTGCCTATTTCCATGGTAATTTTATTCCAAAGCGTGATACGATTTTTGATTACACCTACCCTGTGGATGGCAGTAATCCCAGAACCGATTGGCAAGGATTGCACACAGTGGATGAATGCATCAAACTGTTGAACCCAGAAAATGGGTGGTTACAAAACTGTAATTCCACGCCCTTTACGGCTGCCTTGGAATATAGCCCAAACCGGGGCGATTATCCCAAATATATGTCGCGCGATCAGGAAAACTTTCGCGGGATACACGCCATTGGGTTGTTGCAAGACCGAAGCGGGTATACTTTGGATAGTTTAATTGCTTTGGCCCATGATTCCTATTTGCCGGCATTTGAGGCTTTGGTTCCTGGATTGATACAGGCCTATGAAAAAGTTGATAGGAGAAAACATATTGGAGCACCCATTGAGGTTTTAAGAAATTGGGATTATCGAACTTCCAAAGCATCGGTGGCCATGACCTTGGCGCATTATTATGGCACATTGGTCTATAAAAAAGCCAATCGCCCCAGTGGTTTAAGGGGAGTTGAATTGCTTGAGTACTGGGGGAGCGATTTTCCGGATGAAAAGAAAATGGAGTTTTTTGAAGAAACCATCAATATGTTGGAGTCTGATTTTGGGACATGGCACGTGCCTTGGGGCGAGGTCAACCGATACCAACGCTTGAATGGGGATATCCGCCAGCCTTTTGATGATACCAAGCCCAGTATTCCCATTGGTTTTGCCAGTGGGCGTTGGGGTGCCTTGGCCGCCTATGGGGCCCGTTATCACAACAATACCAAAAAAATCTATGGTACCCGGGGCAACAGCTTTGTGGCCGTGGTGGAATTTGGGGATAAGGTAACGGCAAAATCCATTTTGGCGGGGGGGCAGAGCGGTGACCCCGATTCCCCCCATTTTAATGACCAGATGGAACGATACGCCAATCAGGAATGGAAAAACGTCGCTTTTTATAAAGAGGATGTCTTGGAAAGGGCTCAAAAGACCTATCATCCGGGAGAGGAATGAACACCTAAGGGAGAAGTGGGCGCGGGTCAATTCCCAGACTCAACGGAAGTGTCATCAGCTTCCTTGACCACCACTAAACTGGCTGTGGAGCCGGTAGAGAGATTCCATCGGTTGTTGTGTATGATTTTGCCGTGGGCGTCGGCAACCAATATTTGGGCGGTGTTTGGCCCAGACGAGCCTTGGTTCAAGGCCACAAAATCGATGCGGTTAAAGCCCTCGACCAAATCAACATTGACACCTTTGAACGACCCAGAAAGCAATAGGTTGTATTCCACCACTTTGCCATTGACCAAGATTTTTACACGGTCCCCGTCCACATATTCATGGTCACGGGCAACCACACCAATAAATTTGGCAGCTGTCTTAAAGTCTCCCAAGTATTGGTCACCATAAAATTTATCGGCACCGTTCTTTTCCTTTTCTATGACCTTGGGGTCTATTTTCATGCCAGTACCCGCTTGTACGAGTTTCCGATCGGGCAACATTTGGATTTTTGGCGAATTATCTTCCTTAAATCGGTCTTGGTCAAACATGGTGGGCATCCGAAGTACTGTTCCACCCTGGTCACTTGTTTTCACATCAAGGTTGTTCTTTTCCCCAATCTTTAAAGGTTTGGTCGTAGGGATATCCCCTTGGGAAAACCCCAAAAAGCCTAGGAGAAGAAAAACAAGTGGAACAATTCTTTTCATAGCAGGATAGTCGTATAACTAAAATAAAGTTAACAAATACCTTGCCACCAATGTTGTAAAGTGCTGTTAAATTCGATGTTGGTCATGGAATGGGGTTAAAATAATCACAAAGCGCTAGTGGGCAAAAGTTATGGTATACTAATTGTGATCCAATGACTTTAAACCAAAAAACACATAATAACAATGAAAAAAATTTTATTTGCATTCGCACTTTTTTCCGCAGGTGTTTTTACCACCCAGGGACAAACAGACGACAAGTTCACCATTGAAAAAGGAACTTGGAATTTAACCGGAAGCGTTGCTTTTGGATTAAGGAACGATGACATGGAAAGCTCTGATACTTCAAGAACCAGTGATTATAGCTCCTTCTTACTTAGGCCATCTGCCGGATATGCCGTAGGAAATAATTTAGTTGTGGGGTTGGGGATAGCATATGAGAACAGGGATGAAGAATCCACTTATGTTAGTGGTGGTTCGGTAAGTGAGTCGGAGCTTAAAACAAATACGTATGGGATTTTTCCGTATGTAAGGAAGTATTTTGGGTTAAGCCAAAACTTGGCCCTAAGCCTACAGGGTGAGGTAGGATATAGTAGGTCAGAAATCGAACATACTTCAGGAGGAATCTCCAATTTGACGGATGTTGAAAGGGACGCATTCTTTTTTGGAATACGACCTGGGCTCACGTTCTTTCTGTCCAAGAGATTTGCGTTGGAAACCAATCTAGGTTCCTTGGGATATACCATGACCAATTCCAAGAACGATGATAGTGAAAGTGATTCAAATAGATTCAGTCTAAATCTCAACCCTTCAGATTTGTTTTTTGGACTTTCCTATTACTTTTAGGAATTTTAAAGTGTGATGACTTTTGTAAGGCCCGCTTTTAGCGGGCTTTTTCAATCCAAAAAGCGGGTGTAACAAAGGAATCCTAAGGATGATGAGGTCATAGATCAGCCAGCTCAGCCCAAAAGTGCCGATGCACATAATGCCGGCTTTGGCAAAGAAATTCCAGTCCAGGGCCATTACAAAATACCCAATGATGATGGTAATGGTCTGGTGTAAAATATAAAAGGGATATACCGCCCTGTTGGCATAGGCCAAATGTTTGCTGGGGGTGTTCAGGTATTTGGCGGCATAACCAAACAGTGCCAATATCCAAGACCATAGGTTGGTGATCTTAAGGAAGGCTTCCATGAGGTGGTGGGGCAGTTCATCCTTTTCCACAAACAGCCATCGGCAAACCAAAAGGGTGAATGTTATGATCCCTATGGCCAGTGCTTTTTTCCTGATCTTGCCCAGACTTGACCAAAAGACTTCCCCAGTGGAAATCAATAAAAACCCGTAGAAGAATAAGATAATGTAAAAGGAAAGGGTAAACCAGTCGCCCACCAAGGCATGGGTGGTGGGAAAAAAAGGCTCCACAAAACTCTCTACGAAGAACAACGGAATAATAAACCAATAGAACCCAAAGGGTTTTTGTAGCTGTCGTTTGGTCCACCCGACCAAGGCAGAAGGTTTTCTCTTGAGCCGGATGAAAACAGGGCCCAAAAGCAGGGAAAAAATCAATAAATAGGGCAAAAACCAAAGATGGTGCCAGCTAAGGTCTCCATTGGGGTAAGAGCCGTTGCGTAGGGCCATGGTCTGGTAATATTCCAGATAAGAACCCGAAAACTGGCCATTGACCAATCGTTCTAGGTAGATTTGTGGCGGTACAATGAGTAGCATCCCGAATATCAAGGGGATGCCCAAGCGTTTAAAGCGTTCCCAACTGAACTGTCCAAGATTTCTTTTTGAAAGGGCGTAGTAGGTACCCATACCCGAAATGACGAATAGAATGGGCAACCGCCATTGGTTAAGGAACAGCATAGGCCAAATGAGCCAATCATAGATGGTATTGTTTTTAATGTGCCAGCCCCAGGGCACAAAGAACATGCCCACATGATACAAGATCAAAAGGCCGAATACCAATACCCGCAACCAATCCAAATCGTGTCTTCGTATCGTTTTTTCCATGATGATTTTGTTTAGGACAAAGATGAAGGTTGTCCTTAAAAAGTTTCCATTTTTAGGCCTTCAAAACGTCCAGAATGGTAATTGTGGAGAAATTGAAGCAAGATTACGGGGTGTTTTGTCTTATATATTGGGTTGGTGAGAGGCCCACATGTTTTTTAAAGGCATTATAAAAGGCAGATTTTGATTTAAATCCCACCGATTCACCGATGGCTTCTACGGTCAAATGCCCAAAATTGGGATCAATGAGCTTGGCCTTGGCCTTTTCAATTCTTTTTTGGTTGATAAAATCATTGAAGTTGACCCCCGTTTTGGAGTTGATGACCTTTGAGATGGTATTGGCGTTGGAGCCCAACCGATGGGCCAGATCTTTTAAAGAGGCATGGGGCAAGAGAACGTATTCTTCTTCTTCGATAAAGGATTTAATCGATTCAAACGCTATAGTGTTGGAGGTCAAGGTCTCGTATTTGTCGGCCACCCATGAGTTTTCAAAGAAACGGGATTCGGAAAGCACAAAAAACGAACTGATAAAGGCAATGCTCCCCACAAAGATTACGATATAATGGTCGCCACCATCATCCTCGTGCCTTAGATAAATGCCCAATGTTATAAGCAACAACAGCATTAAGAGGATAATGGTGCTTTGGGTAAAGGCATACTTGTCAATGATCACCTTATATGTTGGCAATTTTCTTTGTCCCCTTTTTTTGAAGATAAGAATGGCACATAATACTAGGTACAAGGCAAAATTGAACAAGATCAACCATCTAAACCTGTCTTTGATGATTTGATATTCATAGGTAACCCCATCCGGAACGGGTACCATGCCAAGGGTATCGTGGTAAGCGTCCAAATAGGCATTCAGCTTTACAGGTAAAGGACTTGTAAAATAGCTGATCTGAGAGAACAAATAGAGCGTAGGAAGTAGAAAATGCACCCAATGTTTCTTTAGGATGATGGGTTTTCGTTCCAACAGCGAATAGGTAAAAAAGTAGATACTGGGGGCAATCAACAGTACAAAAACTTCGGTGGAATCGTTCCAGTGGAGGATGTATTTCATATAGCCGGTATAGCACAGATAGGTATCGGTACAGACTAGGGCCTGAATGAGCAGGGACCAACCAAAAAGCCGTATGGCCGAGTTCCGGTTTGAGCGGATAAAGATGACCAAGCTCAAAAAAAACATCTGTGCAATACCCAGAAACATTAGGCTGGAGATTAGATTATGCCTTATGGGAATTTGATCGATAATGGGCTGAAGTTCTTCCACTATTGGTCAATGTAATCAACAAGTTTTTCGGGACCCTCTAAAACCACCCGCACAATTTGCAGGGTGCCATCGGGCTTGGTATCTATATGCCATTTGATCAGGGTAATCCCACCTTTTTCAATTTCGATCCCCGTAATGCTGCGTGGGTGTACACAGCTACCATCGTTAAAGAGCGGGATTTGTCCGGGTTCTGGAAAGCGTGGCCTATGGGTATGCCCAACAACGGTTGGCAACAACTTGTTCTGTAGGATCCATCGTTTTAGGCGTTTTTCTATGCGAATGAGCTCTTTGTAGTTTTTTGCTGGACTGGTTGGGTCTGCTATACCCACTACTTGAAGGGGTTTCCAGAGTACCCTCACCAAGAATCGCCCAATGCGCCAGCAAACATAATTCCACCAATCTGCTTGGTGCCCGTGGGTACAGAAGATTTCCTGTCCGGTTTCGGAGTGCTTCAGCACAAGGGCCTCGTGGTAGGTAAGCCCTTCAAAGAGTTTTTTATCCTGACCATCAATAGGTTCAAAATAATGGCTTAGGTGCTTGGCCACATGGTTGGCGTGGCGATAGACCATGTCATGGTTGCCCCAGACCATGTGGAGTCGGTTTTCCAAATGAAATTGCCTCAACAACTGGTACACATTTTTATGGGCCTCAAAAAGGGACTCAAAGTGCCTGTTTTCCCAAAGTTCATCGCCATCGCCCAGTTCACAGTATTGGAACCCTTCGCGGTAATAATGGTTCAATGCATGGAAATAAATGTTTCGATTATTGGCAAAATCATCGGCAAAACTGTTGTCGCCGCGATGGCAATCACTAAAGAAGATAAATCTCGAAGTGTCATCAAACGCAATGGGTTTGGCATTTTTGTAGGCTCGATCCAATCGGTTACGTGATGACATCAGTTGTGGTTTAGACAGCTCCTAAAATAGTGACAAATGCCTAAACATCACATTAACAATAACCAACCTGATCTTTTTGTAATTTTGTCTTCTACATTTAGACCAATTGGGTATGAGTAAAATTTACACTGGAGAGTCACCATTAGTTCATCTGGTAAGCTTTGACAAGTTACTGCGCCAGTATGAGGAACAGTTGGACAGTGGGGACCAAATTCTTGTTGAAAGGGCAAAATATGTTTTGGAGGCCCAAAAACCCTATCCCATTCTTAGAGAGGGTTTTGATGATCTTTCCATTTTGGAAAAGCACAAGGATGTGATCAAGATTATCCTTACGGATACCTTTTCCCCGGTTCTGACCAAAAATGAGATAAAGACGGCTTCG
Source organism: Croceivirga sp. (assembly GCA_965230555.1). Lineage (GTDB taxonomy): Bacteria > Bacteroidota > Bacteroidia > Flavobacteriales > Flavobacteriaceae > Croceivirga. Next base: position 197,409 of record OZ246014.1, on the reverse strand, counting down.
ATACCCTTTGGTGATTTTGTGTTCAACTCATCGGAACGCTTTCAAAAAATACTCCAGGACGCCGGTGAAGGTTTTGAACTGGAGATTGACAACCTGCCCGATGAGATGTACTATTTTATGTACGCTACGGTAATTCTAAACTTTTACTACGGATATCCACTGGATTATAGAAGGCCATTGTTTTACAACATTCCGGACAGTAAAGGAATAATGCGGCATTACCGGATTTTGTACAATGCAGATTTTATGGATATCGAACCCATAACGGAGCCTAAAAAACTCGCTCCAAATGATGTGAGTGAGTTGTTGGACAATTTGGATGATATAGAACGTTGGAAGGAAAAAATACCTCCCAACAGTTTTAAGTCAAAAGGTTTTGTGGTGTTGAACATGTTCGATGTTACGGCAGAATATTCCATCTCTGAGATTAAATCTTCATTGATCAATACAGATAAGGCCAGGGAAGAAGATTATTTTGAAGCATTTCAGGACACCTTTAGGTCACTTTTCAATCTAAAGGACATTGAGGTCGGTTTTGCAGGGTATGATGCCAAGGCAAATCAATTTCTAAAAGTCATTGCCAAAAACCTGAAGAGTTTTGTCCTTAGAGACAGCGAATCTGCTTCATGCAATGACATCCTGTGTACATATAGTTATGGCAAATTGCTCAAGGAAAGCGAATATTATGCCATTGGGGATGTAGAGCGTTTTTATGAAAGGTCTGGGGGTGGACAGCCCTATAAAAATTTATATGAACAAGGTATACGAAGTGCTATTTTGGCCCCGATTGCCCTCGATGGAGTGTTGTTGGGGGTGTTGGAAGTGGTCTCTACCATTCCCAATCAGCTTAACAGCATCAATGCCGTAAAGTTGGCGGATGTTATGCCCTTTATCGTCTCTGCCGTGGTGCGTGGAATGAAGGAAGAGGAGAACCTCATTGATGCCATCATTCAGAAAGAATGCACCACGATACATCCATCGGTTTATTGGAAATTCCAGGAACAGGCGATCAAATTTTTAAAGGATGAGGTCTTTGGGGAACAGCCCTCCTTTGAGGAAGTGGTCTTTAAGGATATATATCCGTTGTATGGCCAGATTGATATTAAAGAATCTTCCAAGGAGCGCAACCTTTCAATTCAGCGGGATTTGATGATTCAACTCTCAGAGATCAAGGGTATTTTGACCGAGGCCCATAAAAGGTTAAAACTTCCCATTTATGAAGAGCTCACCTTTAGGGTGGACAATCATATGGAAGAAATTAAGGACACCCTCTTTTCCGATAGTGAACAGGGCATCTTTGATTTTGTACAGGAAGAGATCAACCCTGTTTTACATCATTTGAAACGGGAAGGCAAGAGTTTGGCCAATAGGATCAAAACCTATGAGGGTCAAATAGATGAAAGTACAGAATCCTATTATGACCATAGGCGAAACTATGATGAGAGCGTTATGGAAATAAATAGGGAGTTGGCCATCTTATTGGATAAGAGGCAGGAAGAGGCCCAAGAAATGTTTCCGCATTATTTTGAACGTTATAAGACCGATGGGGTTGAGCATAATATGTACATTGGGGCAGAGATAGCCAACGGGAAAAAATTTGAGCCATTGTACCTTAACAACCTTAGATTATGGCAACTGCAGACCATGGTAGAGATGGAGAACAGGCATTATGTGATAAAACCACAATTGCCCGTACCCTTGGATGTGGCCTCGTTGTTATTGGTATACAGCACACCATTGGCCATTCGCTTCAGGATGGATGAAAAGCGGTTTGACGTTGATGGCACCTACAATGCACGCTATGAGATCATTAAGAAGCGAATTGATAAATCCTATATAAAGGGGACCAATGAGCGTTTGACCCAAAAGGGAAAACTGAGCATTGTGTATTCGCAGAAGAAGGACGAACGGGAGTATTTGAGGTATATCAAATTCTTAAAATCCAAAGGATATTTCACCAATAGTATAGAGGTGGTAGAACTGGAAGGGCTCCAAGGGGTAACAGGATTAAAGGCCATTAGGGCAGAAATCCTCTACCGTACCGATGAACAATCTGAAAAGACCTATACCTATGATGATTTAATGGAGGCATTAAAGGTTTAAAGCCCTGTCCCTATCCTATCTGGTCCAAAATACCTAAAGGCAATGGCAAATGCAATTACCGAGATAACAATGCCCAACATGAAAATGGTATAGGTAATTCTAAGGATTTTATACTTGCGGTTTAAGACCAATCCCAAAAAGTAGAGGTCTTTGGTCAGTGAGGAATAGATATATTCCTTGTCTTTTACCAGTTCCTGTATGGCCCATTCGTATTCATTCAACGCCATTTTGTGAAAATTGCCAAAGAACAAAAGGTTTACCTTTTTTTTATCAACATCCTCTTTGGTAAAGGTGCCGCTGGTTACATTGGGCCTTGTAGCTAAAACGGCCAGGACCATTGAGATGACACTGAAGGTGATAAAGATGACCGTGGGGTAGATCAAATAGGTGTTGGACGGGTTGTCCAATTTCGGGATCAAGTTGGACAGTGCCACCGAAATAATAATGGCATTGACCGATAGCAGGATATTGGCCTTTGTGTCGGCAATGTCGCTCAAGGTCAAATGGTTCTTTAGTGTGACCCTGAACAGCGTCTGAATGCCCCTGTCCGGGCTTTCACTTTTATATTTGGCCTTTAAGGCTTCCTTTTTGGCGATTTCCTTTTCGGCCTTTTTTTCCTTGATTAGGCGCTTTAAGTTCTTTTCCTTGCCAGATTCCCAGTTTTCCTTGGCGTATTCGGTATAGAATTCATGTTGGGTCCTAAACATTTTAATGTTAATGTCCCGCCATTCCTTTTGCGAATAGGAGGCAATATCCAAGAGTTCCAGTTCCTCTTTCAAAAAATCGGTGGTTTCCCAATAGCTCTTTTTTGCAAAGTGCGAGGTGTCCGCGTCCCTTATGATCTCTTCCCCAAGATTGGTGGGTTCATGATCCATTTCCGTAGCCAGAATCAGTTTTTGTACTTTTTCAATGCCTTCCGAAGGGTAGTTTTCTTTGGTCAAAAACTCTTGGGCAATGTCACAACTGGACCTTTCATGGGTTTTGATGGCTTTGGTGAAACCGGTATCATGGAACCAAGCGGCAAGTAATAATTGTTCCTTTTCATTGGCAGAAAGTGGGTGGTTGTCCAACAGTTCTGTAATACTTTTGACCACACGTTCGGTATGTCTTAGGTTGTGGTATAAAAATCTGGCATCCAACTCACTGGTCAACAGCTCAGTAACAAATTCTTCAGTTTTTTGAACGATTTCCGACATAATTGTATCTTGAAGTTTCCAAATTACAAAATTTTGGAATGAACAAATTCGTTATGAAAAGAATACATTTTTTAGTAGTGGCCTTGGTCTTGTTAACGGGCTGCGCAACCTATAAAACAAAGTATGCTACTTCTTTTGATGGCAGATCAAAAGAGGTGGATCAAAAAGTGGCTCATACCGTTTACTTGATCGGTGATGCTGGACTCTCCCCCCAGGGCGAAATGAATGCAACCTTAAAGGCATTCAAAAAAAGATTGGATCAAGCCGGCAAAAAGAGTACGGCCATCTTTTTGGGGGATAATATTTACCCTGCAGGACTTCCAAAAAAGGATGAAAAAGGATATGCCGATGCCAAAAATCAGTTGGATGCCCAATTGATGGCCTTGGATGGTTTTAAGGGCAAGCCCTTGTTTATACCGGGTAACCACGATTGGTATAGCAATGGTTTAAAGGGGCTAAAGCGACAGGAAAATTATGTGGAGAAGGGTTTGGACAAGAAAAATGTTTTTCTTCCAGAGAATGGATGTCCCATGGAAAAAGTTGAAGTGTCAGATGATATCGTGCTGCTCATCATAGACACGCAATGGTATGTGACCAATTGGGACAAACACCCAACCATGAACGATGATTGCGATATAAAGGATAGGGGAAAACTCATGGAGGAGATAGAGGGTGAAATCAAAAAAAATAGGGACAAGACCACTATTCTGGCACTGCACCACCCCATGTTCACCTATGGTTCGCATGGCGGGCAGTATTCGCTGGGGCAGCAGCTTTTCCCAACAAGTGCAAAGATACCCCTGCCCATTTTAGGATCTGTGGCAAATGTACTCAGACGTACCACTGGGGTGTCCAATGCAGATCAGCAAAACAAATACTATAGGGAACTAAAAGACCGTATTGTGACCTTGGCCCAATATTCAGAAAGGGTTGTTTTTGTTTCTGGGCATGAGCATAACCTCCAATACATTGTTGAGGAGAATACCCCACAGATCATTAGTGGGGCTGGTGCCAAGAATGATGCCACACGCTTGTTGAACGGCAGTCTTTTTTCTACAGGAAAAAACGGATATGCCCAACTCAAGGTGTATGAAAACGGTTCCACGGTAGTTGATTTTTATACGGTTGAAGATGGAATGGAGATCTTGGCCTACAGTACCCAAGTATTGGGAGCTATGCAAAAACCTGAAGGGTTTACGGGCCAAAATGAGTTCCCGGAATTTGTCCAAGCTTCTGTTTACGAGCCAGAAGAAGTGGATAAATCCAAATTTTATAAAACCGTATGGGGTGAACGGTACAGTAAATATTACGCTACAAAAATCAAGGCCAAAACGGTAGATTTGGATACGCTATATGGTGGACTTGTCCCCGTGAGAAAAGGAGGGGGGCACCAATCGCGTTCTCTGCGTTTAAAGCACAAAGATGGTCGGCAATTTGTGATGCGTGCCCTAAAAAAAAGCGCCGAACAATACCTGCAGGCCATGGCATTCCAAGATCAGTTCATCATCGGAAAGTTTAAGGATACCCCGGTAGAGGACATCTTGGAATACTTTTACACGGGATCTCATCCGTATGCACCCTTTACCATTGCAAAACTTTCAGATGCGGTGGGGATTTACCATACCAATCCCAAACTGTTTTATGTACCCAAACAAAAAGCATTGAAGGGTTTTGTGGATGATTTTGGTGATGAATTGTACATGATTGAGGAACACACTTCTGAAGGCCATGATATTGATGGGTTTGGCCACGCCAAAAAGATTGAGAGCACGGATGATTTGATGGAAAAACTGCGAAAGGACGAAGATTACCAACTAGATGCCAGGGCCTACGTAAGGGCACGCTTATTTGATATTATGATTGGCGATTGGGACCGCCATAACGATCAATGGCGTTGGGCCCAGTTTAAAACAGATGAAGGCAAGAAGCTATTTAGGCCCATACCACGGGATCGGGACCAGCCCTATTCCATAATGGGCGATGGGGCTTTATTGGGGTTTGCGACCAAGACGGTGCCCAGTCTAAAATTGTTTGAGGGGTTTCATGAAGAAATTAAAAGTGTAAAAGGGTTTACCTCCTCACCCAAGACCTTTGCCTTGGATATGGCTTTGTTGTCCGGGACCACAAGGGATCAATGGGAAGAAGAGGCTAGGTTCATTCAAAAAAATATAGATGAAAGTGTCATCGATGCCGCTTTTGAGGAATTTCCGGAAGAGGTTCGGGATGAAACCGTTCAGCACATAAAGAAGGTACTTTTGGCCCGGAAAAAGAATTTGTGGCATACGGCAAGGGAGTACTTTAAGATTATAAGCAAATACAGTATTGTTACGGGTACCGATAAGGATGATTACTTTAAGATTACGTCCCTCTCTAACGGTATGGTTGATGTCAAGGCTTTTCGGATAAAGGATGGAAAGCCCAAGGATTTGTTTTTTGACAAAAGATTTGATGCCTCCACCACCAAGGAAATCTGGATCTATGGTCTTGATGATGATGATGTGTTTGAGGTAATCCAAAATGTGGGAGACATCAAACTAAGGTTGGTAGGTGGTCAGAACAACGATGTTTATAAAATTGCGTCTGGAAGCAAAGGGGTGCACACCTATGATTTTAAGACCAAGAAGAACACCTATGATGAAACCTATTCCGGCAGGGTGCACCGGTTGAATGATTATGATACCAACACCTATCAATTTATGAAGGTTAAGGCAAGCAACAATCAAATTTTGCCTACGATCGGTTCCAACCCGGACGATGGTTTTAAAATAGGGTTCGCCAACACCTATACCTTTAATGGGTTCAGGCAAAATCCTTTTACGGCCCAACATAATTTTAGTGGAGCGTTCTACTTTGCCACCAGTGGTTTTGATCTAGGATATACCGGAGAGTTTGCCAATGTTTTTGGAAAGGCAAATTTGGAACTTTCAGCCAAGTTTACCAGCCCCAACTTTGCCCAAAACTTCTTTGGTTTGGGTAACGATACCGAGAATTTTGATGATGACCTTGATTTTGATTTCAACCGGATCAAGATCAGAACCATGCGTTTCTCACCAGCTTTGGTCTGGCGGGGATTCTTGGATTCCAAGGTGAAGCTTGGCCTTTCTTATGAGAATTATGAGGTTGAGGAAACCGAGGGTCGTTTCATAGAAGATTTTTATACCAATCAAGGTTTGGACAACCAGCAAGATTTTCTGGGCATACATGGCACATATTCTTATGAAAATTCAGACAGTTCAGCTTTTCCCACCATGGGGATGGCCTTTTCCTTAAAGGCAGGTTATACGGCCAATATTTCCGATACCGAGCGAGCTTTTGGCTACCTTATCCCGGCATTGTCCATTGATTATCGTTTGAGTTCTGATGGACGATTGGTTTTTGCGACAAAACTGAAGGGGCATATTAACTTTGGGGATGATTTTGAGTTTTACCAAGCAGCCAACCTTGGCGCAAATAACGGTTTAAGGGGATTCCGTTTTCAACGTTTTAATGGAAAAACCTCCTTTTTCCAGAATAGTGATGTACGTCTTAGTCTAAGAAAGGTGAATGCCGGATTTTTGCCATTCATCCCAGGTATTTTTGCAGGTTTTGATTATGGTCGGGTATGGATGCCGGATGAGGACTCCAATACTTGGCATAATTCCTATGGTGGGGGACTTTTCTTGAACGCCGCAGGGATTATGTCTGCAAATTTGGGCGTATTTGACAGTAGCGATGGGCTACGGTTCTCTTTTGGGCTTGGCTTCGGGTTCTAGAAATTGAGCAAGGTTGAGTTTGTAAAGGTTGCCACCATTTTTAAAATTTTTCTCGTCAGAGATCAAGACGGTATCTTCGTTCAAAAAGGCAACGGACTCTTGTTGTGTTGGGGTCTCCAAGAAAATTTTGGTCATTTTTCCATCCGAAAAATCATCAAGGGTAAAGTTTTCAAACACCCATAGGGAGGTATAGGTCAGCAATACAATTTGATTGCCATTCTTTGAGATAGTGGCCGAGGTGACCTCACATCGCGATTGGGGAGATGTGCAAAGAATGACCTCTCCCACTTTTTTAGCTTTATATTTTCCGGGGACGTCGGGGATTTTATAGATAAAGGCTTTGCCATCAAAGGGCGTGGAACGGTTTCTGGTCACCACGTATAAAAAGCCCTCCCAGTGAAAAAAGGCTTCGGCATCAAAATAGCGTTTGGATTTTTTTGGTGGAAATTTATCTTGCTCTGGATAGTGGAACACTATTTTCTCCGCCTCTATTTTTTCGCCTTTTTCCTTATCTGGATGGGGTAACTTATAGATGACCAGGTCTTTTCTTTTGTTCTTGTTGTTTCCAAAATCACCGATGTATAAATTTCCTTTTGAGTCGGTGGTCAAGTCTTCCCAGTCGATGTTTTTGCCGTTTTTGACCTTTAGCTCCTTTACGATTTTTCCCTTAAAGTCAATTTTATAGATTTCATCCTTATTGCCACTATCCTCTATGGTCCAGACATGCTTGGTATCGTAACTCGCCAACCCGGAGCTTTCCGTTATCTTTTTGGGCATGGGCGTGAGTACGGTCATGATACCGGGCCCAACTTTTTTTTGGCAGCTCAGGCACATACAGGAAAAAACAGAAAGCAGGATAAGGGATTTACAATGTTTCATCTGATTTGATTGGAAGGTAGACATCTGCATGCCAAGTTAATTCATTCCCTCCCATATTTGGGTTGTTGAAGAAGAATTCGATGGGTTTGGGTTCCACAGCAATATTATGTTTATCAGCATAATGGAGCAAGGCAAACCAAGCTCGGTCAGAAGTAATATAATTGCCATTATAGATGGCTTTTAGAGCTTTTTTGCCAAAGATTTTCTTGTAGTGGATGTCCCTTGCCGTCGGTAATTTCTCGGAACGGATAATAGGATAGCAAAAATTGTAGTGTATGCTATCGTTATCCATGTTCCAATGGGTAACCTCTACAAAAGGGAGGCCGTTGAGTTCCACTTTATTTTTGAGCAGGACGCTACTTAGGTAGCTGTAGTGCTGCATCATGCCCTTGGCCTTGGATCCTACCTTTCCCTTAACGGGAATATAGGCACAATAGGTGGGTTGTATTTTGTCCTCGCCAATGATTGTGACCTTAAAATTGTTAATGTGCTCCTTGAGTACCTCCTTGAACTCCAAAAGATTCTTGATGGAACGTTTCTTAATGGCTGTTTCTGTAAACGGGATTTTAATCTTATTCATCAAACTGTGGTCGGCATCTTTGATGCCTACCCTTATTTTTGAAGTAGAGTCCGTCAAGGGTTCTATCTTCCACGTATATTGGTGTGTAGAATCACCAAATATAAATCGGTTCTCTAGGTGGTATAGGTCTTTTTGAACCACTTCGCCCGATGTTTCCTGTAAATTATGGTAGGCTTTTATGGTCTGGTTAATGGCTCCAGGAAATGTATTCGCCTTAAAGCGAATTATATAATCTGATGGCTTGATGAAAAAATACCAGGTTACAGCTCCCAGAACCAAAAAGAGTAAAACTGACGCAGCTTTTTTTATCATGAAAAGAAACGTTTTACCCTATTCTTTCATTTTGAGGTTGTCAATCAAAAATTGACCAAGGCTTCGACCTTGCCCCACACCAATTTCAACAGCGGCCCTGTAGTGTATGCCACCATACATTCTGCTGATTGCCGCTTCATCAGCCGCTTTGTTGAACGATTCAAATGAACGTACGGGCAGGCCATAGGGGACCTCGGTATCATCATCAAATGCAAAATTGTCCCCGTATATACTTGTCAAAGCTGTTGCAGCGGCACCTGACACCACACTGTGTCCACTGGTATATTCAGGAAACGGGGGTGTCTGTAGAACAGGTTCCCAACTGTCATCAAAATATTGGTTGATCAAAGTTTCGGGCCTGATCAAATTGCTCCGGTATTTCTCATCCCAACAACTTATAAAGGCATCGGCTATGGCGATGGAGGTTTTGGTATAGGCAAAAACGGTCTTGGCAAAATCAGCATCGGCTTTTCTTGCGGCTATTTTTGTAATGCCGATCCAATGCGCCCCAGGGGTGATTTTTTTGGTGGCAAACATTAAGTGTCCCCTTGTAACTGACACATAGGGGTTGCAATCCCAAAATTGTGCTATTTCAATCTCTTCGGATTTATCTCCCTTTTCCGTAATCTCGTTACTGATGTTATAGACCTCTTTTACTTCATTGTAGAATGCAGAGCCTTCCTCCATGGAAAACGGGGGTGGAGGTGATGGTACAAATTGATTGGCCGAATCGATGACAAAGGGGCGAATTTTGTTCCAGTGGGGCTCAATGCCATCCATATAGGCTGGTGGCGTGGGTTGCCAACGGGATGGGTCGTCCGTGTCCACAGTAAACTTTGGCATGGTCCGGGTCTGTTTATAATTGTCCTTGTCCATCCAAGCGGCAATATGCTCGGCCACTTCCAAACCGTACGTTTTTGAGGCCATAAACTCTTCCTTATTGGTATTTTCCCAGAGGGTATAAAGACTATCGCGATAGCTTTCTATTCGGTCTTCGGAGAAGATAAGCCTCTTGTTCATATCCATATGAGCTATCAAGGCCGCTAGGGGATAATTGATTTTTGCGTCTTTGTCTGCCGTTGGAATGGGGGTTAGGTCGGTTACCTGACCAGCTAGCGAAGTATAACCTTCATTGCCCATAGCCATGATTTCATAGGCAGCTATGTTGGGATAGGCATAAATTCTACTCGCCACGGGAGGGGAGAAGATATCGTGGATCATTATTTCGGTTACCTTGTCTATAGAGGAATGGTAATCTTCTGGACTAATGACAATAGGGGCCGATTTTTCCTGACAGCCTATGATCAGTAAAACAAAAACGGGTAAAAAACATATACTTTTCTTCATGGTTATCTATTTAGTTAGCTGATAGATTTGTGCCTTATCATTGTTAAAGGTGGCTATTAAATATTCTTTTGAGTTGATTTCCAATACATTCAGGTGCCGAATAGATTTTTGTGTAAAATCCAACCCTACCTGTCCTCCCAAAACTATCGTATTTTCATTAATTAACAATGCTCCAGGAAAAGAATCAAACCGGCCATGATAGGGTTTTACGCCAAAATAATTTCCTCCCGCCAAGGCATCAGGTTTGCCATTGCCCGTAAAATCATGAATGGCAAAAGCCATAATGGGGGAGACTTGAAGTTCATTCTGGAATGGAACAAAGGAGTAGGTGCCCCCATTGTTTTTCAGGTATCCGGAACGCAATTCATGTACTTGGTGGATCTTGGCTTTTTTAAGTTGTGCCTGATCAAATATCTCGCGGATTGATTTTCCGGCAAATGATTTGTAGGTGTTGAATTTTTTTCGAAGAAAGACAAGTTGTGAAGCCAGATCATCCAATCCAGGAACGGGATAGTATTTACCCTCTTTTTTATAGGCTACAATGGTCTCGGTATTTCCATTTTCATCAAAATCGGCATGGTACATTTGTAATGGAGCTTCTTGGGATGCCTTGAATTTTGAATTGGTCCCCCAATTGCCCAAGAGATAATCGGTATCACCATCCCCGTCAATATCAAATGGGGCAATGGTTTGCCATAGTCCGTTCGCAATGTTATGGTCTATCTCTTCCAATTGGCCATGGTTGTTTCTAAAAAATCTGGGAGACATCCATTCCCCGACAACGATGAGGTCTTTGATGCCGTCCTTATCAAAATCGTCCCAAATGGCATCGGTGACCATGCCCATTTCCTTGAAAAGGGCATCATGAACAATTGAAAATATCCCGTTCTCGTTTCGCAGCAAAAACGAGTTGGGTTTTTCACCAAATCTTCCCGTAATGGAACCATTGCCCATAAATACATCCAGATCACCATCGTCGTCATAATCATAAGGTTTGATGACCGAAGTGTTGTTGTAGTTTTCCGGAAAGGCCATCGGATTAAAGGTTGTGTCGGTTTGCGCATAATAATTATCCAACAATGTTTTTGCCTTACCGTAAAAATCCCCACCCCCAATACCGATGATCACATCATTTTTATGGTCAGTAGTAAAATCGGCAATGATGGCGTCCACTTCTTCCTTAATGGAATCCTTTTGGAGTTCTGGATAGCTTTGTTCCACAAAGCTGCTATCCTGTTGGAGGAATATTTTTGAGGGGACAAATTTTGATCCCCCAAAGTAGAGGTCTTCTTTCCCATCCCCATTCAAGTCGCCAATGGCTAGGGCAGGGCCTCGGTCAGATATTTTATAGGGAATCAGTTTTTCACGGTTAAAGTCCACATAATTGTCTTCTATATGGGTGAAGTCTATACCCAAGTTGTCTTTTATTTTTTTGAACAGGGGCGCAATTTTTGGTTTTTGGTGGTAGTCGTATGGTTTTGTTCCTTCATGAGAAAGCGTCAATGTTTGGTTTACGGAAACACCTTTCAACACTTGATAGGTTTTGTTGGGCCATATGATCTTAAGGGAGTCCAACTTTTGAATATTTCCAAATCCAAAATGGATGATGGGTTCGGAAGAGGCTTGAAAACCCTTGGAAACAAACAATTCTTTATACTGGAGCTTGCCTTGGGAGAAGGCATAAACCTTGGTACCAATGCCAAAACGGTTGTTTTTGGTATAGTTGAACTTAAGTTTTAGATAATTTGCCTTATCGTTTGTTTGGTTGATGTAAAGGGAGGCTCTTTGGTTAAGGTTGTTGATCACAAGATCCAAATCCCCGTCATTGTCAAAATCCCCAAAGGCCGATGCCCCAGAAATGGTGGTGTCATTGGCAATCCATTTTTGGGACATGTCTTTAAAGTGAAGGTTGTCCCCTCCTTTGAACACATAGTTTTGGGTACTGCCCGAAGGCATCATATCCAAGGCCTTTTGGTCTACCAATTTGGTGTTATTGATTTTGTTTTTTATCTGGTCACTTGAGACAAAATTGATAAAATCCAGGTTGTTGGGTCGTTTGGGGATTCCGTTGGAAACAAAGAGATCTTGTTTTCCATCTTGGTCATAATCGCCAAAAAGGGCGCTCCAACTCCAATCTGTGGCTGCGACACCACTGGTTAGGGCCGTTTCCAAAAAATTGCCATCAGGTTGGTTCACAAACAGCATGTTTCTGGTAAACTGGTAGTGGTACCCATACCGTTGTACCCGTAGTTTTTGGGTCTGTATGTTATCATCACCTTCAGATGATTTTAGGGGGACCTCGTCCTCGGGCAGCATATCCAAGGATATTAGATCGGGCGTGCCGTCATGGTTAATGTCCGCCACATCATTGCCCATGGAGAACCGGGTAGTATGGCCAAAGAATTGCTTTAGGCTTTCGGTAAAGGTGCCATCGCCATTGTTCAGATAGTAGTAATCATCTTCATGAAAATCGTTGCCTATGTAGATGTCTGGATATCCATCGGTATTAAAATCAGCAATGGCCAGACCCAAACCGTAACCGTTTATGCCCCCGTAAATTCCCGCTTCCTCACTTACATCCTTAAAGCTGCCATTGTCATTTCGCAATAACTTATCCCCTGTCTCATAATTTCGTTCATATCTCAAATTGGCCTTGCCAAATGATTCTGAGGTATGGACAGCATGGTTTAGTAGATAGAGGTCCAGATCGCCATCTAGGTCATAGTCAAAGAAGGCTGCGGATGAGCTGTAGGAATCATGGTCTAGTCCGTATGCCGCAGAACGTTCACTAAAAGTAGTGTCGCCATTATTGATGTAAAGTTCGTTATGGCCCTCAAACCCTTTAATGCCCACCACGGCACACACATAAATGTCCAAAAGGCCATCGCCATTAACGTCTCCCATAACAGCACCGGAATTCCAACTGCTTTTACCTAAGATTCCCGCTTTTTCTGAGATGTCCTCAAAGCGCAATTCCCCTTTGTTTAGATAAAGCCGATTTTTCACTTGATTCCCGGAAAAGAATATATCTGGTAGGCCATCATTGTTAATGTCCCCCACCGCAACACCACCTCCATTGTAGAAGTACAGGTAATCCAGAATGTTGAGTTCATCAGTCTCGGTGATGTTGTTCTCAAAGTCGATTCCCGTTCTGGTGTGGGATGGATTCTTAAAAAGACTCCCACCTTTTTGGCACCCCACTGCTAGGAACAGGGCCATTAAGGGTAGTATGAACCTATTCGTCGATTGCATAAATCCTAGGTTTGTTGTCATTGATGGCTACGACAAGATAGCGTTTGCCATCTTTGTCCTTAAGTTGTTTCAAGAACTTAACCTCGTCCCTGATGAAGAAGCCACTGGTGTTATAATGCTGCCAAATAAATTCTAAATTGCCATTCCCAAGGAGTACATTGCCAAAGTTGGCGTCCAGTCTGGAAAACTGGGGTTTAAACTCAAAATTGTTTCCTGCCATGACCAAATCCAGATGGCCATCGTTGTTTATATCTGTACAGCTGATATCACAAACACAGGAAAGCTGTACTTGGTAAGGAAGTGCCTTAATATCAAATTGGCCGTTGCCATTGTTAATGGCGATAACCGACTGTGTGGTGTTGCCATATTTTACAATGGAATTATCGATGATCTCTTTGGAAAACAATTCTTGTATGGTTCTTGAAGCATAATCAGATGCCTTCAAGTTCTGTTTTTTTAAGGATACCAATTGGTTGGTCAACTCTTTTTTCTGGTGAATGGGATAATCGTTCCCATTGTCAAATTGTGTGATGACTTGTTCAATGGTACCATTGTAGTCAAAGTCATTGATCCACATTTTCATGGGCCGGTCTTTAGTAGCCCGGTAGTGTACATTTTCACCTTGGTTGCCCAAAACAAGATCTAGATCGCCATCACTGTCCAAATCAACCGCTTCAACGGTGTTCCACCATCCAAAGAGACTGTCCAGAGAAGTGTCCATTTTGGTTATGCGCCTACCATTGTTTTTGTAGATGTTTGGTGTGCCCCATTCCGAAACGGTGACCAAATCCTTTTTCTGGTCTCCATCCATGTCTGCCCAAAGGGCATTGGTGACCATACCCGCATCACGTAAATGGTAACCCCTGCGTTCCGTGACATCTACAAAGGTTCCATCCCTATTTTCCAAGAGCAAATGCCCGGGATCTAGACCATAAACACCTACAACACTTCGGGAGCCTACGAATATATCCACATCGCCATCGCCATCAAAATCATGCGGTACAATGGCCGAAATATTGTTGAACGAACTGGGAATAGACTGTTCAGAAGGGCTAAAGTTGCCTTTGCCGTCGTTTATAAAAAGCAAAGTTCTGTATTGTTTGTTATGATTCACTTCATTGCCTCCGGTACCGATCATGAGATCAAGGTCGCCATCACCATCGACATCCAAAAAGGCGGCTGCGGTATCATCGGCATATTTTCGTTGAGGTCCAAATTTGGATCCGTTCTGGAATTTCCCCTTTCCTGTGTGCTTGTATATACGCCGTTCCCCATTCTTTGCGGCACCTATAAAAATATCTTCGTTGCCGTCTCCATCAATATCACCAATGGCCATGGCCGGACCTTCTTGGGATAATTTTTTGTAAATCAATCCTTCGTAATCAAAATCATTGTAGTTGTTTTCCTTGTGGGATGTAAAGCTGGAATTGTCCAATTCCTTTAGCAGGGTCTTCTTGGGCAATTCTTTTGGAAGGATATATTTTTGGGAGGCATCGGACTGTTTCAAGACCAGTTTTTGGTTGCCCTTTACATTGGTCAACAATTGGGTGTTATCATTGGGCCAAACCACCCGTATGGAGTCCAAGGATTCTTCTTTTCCCAAGCCTATGGTCATGACATAATCCATGGAAGATTGAAAGCCCCTGGAAGGAACCAACTCTTGATTTATAATATTCCCATTGAAATAAAATTGGGCCAGTGCCCCTATGGCAAAAGGATTCTTGCCTTCGCCCACAAACTGTAATTGGATATGGTTGTTCTCGGTCAATTCGTTGCTGTTGTTCTTGTATACAAAGGCTTCTGTATTTACATTGTTGATTACCAGATCTAGATCCCCGTCGTTGTCCAAGTCCCCATAGGCGGCCCCATTGGAGCGTGTGGGCAACTCAAAGCCCCATTCCTTGTTGGCATTTGCAAAAGTGATGTCTCCCTTGTTTTTATAGGCATAGTTGGGCTGCGGTTTAATGGGCATTTTGGCTATGATGGAATCTATGGATTCCTTTTTTCCTGTTAACGCCATTTTCTGGATGATCTCATTGGCAAAGAAATCCACAAAATCCAGATCGGTAAGGTCATGGTTAATGCCGTTGGTCACAAAAATGTCCTTTAGGCCATCATTGTCCATATCAAAGATCAAACCGGCCCAGCTCCAATCGGTGGCATCCACGCCACTATAATAGGCCACTTCAGAGAAGGAACCGTTGCCATTGTTCAGTTGCAAGGTGTTCTGGATGTATTGTTGGTAAAAATCTTTCTGTTGCTTTAATTGGTATACGTTATAGCCTTCAAACTCCATAACGGATTTTACCCGTTGCTCGGGTTCTGGCAACATATCCGTTATAAAGATGTCATTGTGGCCGTCATTGTTAATGTCCGCTATGTCAATACCCATGGCCGAAAGGCTCAGGTGAGAGGTCCATTTTTTGATTTCCTCCGAAAAAGTACCGTCCTGATTGTTGATGTATAGATAATCACGCTCATAAAAATCATTGGAGACATAGATGTCCGGATAGCGGTCATTGTTAAAATCGGTAACAAGCACACCAAGGCCAAACCCGATTAGGCTTCCATAAATACCAGCTTCCTCACTTACATCAACAAATTTGCCCCCATCATTTCTAAGCAACATATCACCAACCCCCCTAAAAATATGGGGAACCTTTTCCCAGTCCTGTGCACGAACATGGCGTTGTTCTGCATAGCCCAAACTGCTCACGGGAATATTGCTGTTGTTTAAAATATACGCATCCAGGTCACCATCCTTGTCGTAGTCAAAAAAAGAGGCATGGGTGGTAAAGCCAGTTTTGGCAAGATTGAATTCAGCCGCCCTTTCCGTAAAGGTAAGGTCGCCGTTGTTTATGTATAGGTCATTGTCATGGTTGTTGCCTTCCATGTTGCCAGCATTGCTCACATAAATATCCAAAAGGCCGTCCGCATTTAGATCGGCCATTACAACTCCGGTTGACCAAGGTTTGTTGCCCGCTACGCCAGCATTTTCGGTAATGTCCTCAAAGGTTAAATTGCCCTTGTTCAGGTATAGTTTATTGGCCACCATATTGCCGGTCAAATAAATATCGATGAGGCCATCGTTGTTGATGTCGCCCAGGGCAACCCCACCGCCATTATAAAAATTACGGTATTTGAAAATATTGAAGTTTTTTTGGTTCTCCACGGCATTGACAAAGTCTACCCCTGTTTCTTCAGAAGGTACTAAAGAAAAAAGGGTTGTGGAGTTCTTGTCATCGATGGGTTGTTTCTCATTATGGCAAGAAACTGGCAACAAAGCAAAAATGGGTATAAAGAACAATCGTTTTCTCATAGGTTAATTGTTTTTCATCAAAAAAATGGGACGGTCATTATTCAGACCCACTACAAAGGCTTTTTCTCCATGGATTGTAATTTCCTTTATGGAATTTGCCTGACCGTCTATATCTAAGTGTTCCAAGGTGTTTGAAAACCCTGTGTCCTGATTGTATTGTAAAAGTAATCCATGGGATGCATCCAACCTTCCCAATTGGGTGCTAATGTGATGGTTATTGCCTACCAAAACCACTTCGGAAGTGTTTAAAAGGACAATGTCGTTTATTTGGGAAGCTTGGGCAATTAACGGTAACGTCTTTTTCTTAAATGTTGTGTTACCATTGTTCTCAAAGGAACAGCTCTGAAGCTCAAAAACCTGTTTCTTTTGGGAGCTTTCCAGTTTTTTTCTACCAAAAAGTTCGTTCAACGAAGCTTCGGCAAACTTGGTATATGAAAGAAACTCCTTGTTTAAAAAGGGCATTTGTTTAACAAGTTCATCCTTAGAGGCAAAGGGAGTTTCGGTCTCTTTGTGGAAATAGGTAATCAGGGGTTCAATAGTACCATTGCCATCAAAATCGTTACGATAAAGGGTTATCGGCTTTTCTTCAGTGGCCTGGAATTTTGAATTTAACCCCCAGTTGCCACAGAATAAATCTAAATCTCCATCCTTGTCCATATCGCCCACGGCAATGTTATTCCACCACCCATGAGTGTTTTCCAGACCATTGTCTTGTTGCTGGGTCAATTGCTTGCCATTATTCAAGAATAGGGTTACGGGCATCCAATGACCCACCGCAACCATGTCTATGAGGCCATCGGAGTTAATATCGGTTAGGCAAACATCCTTTACATTGCCCAAGTTTTCAAAATCTGGGGCCAAGGTTGTAGTGACATCTGTAAAATTGCCCAACCCATCATTTGCAAGTACATATTGTTTTGGGGTTTTGCCAAATTCATTGGGAGCTTGGTCAGAGGCCAATACAAGGTCTGCATCCCCATCATGGTCTATATCGGCGGAGGCCATGGATGAAATATTGGCCGCGATATTTTTTGGAAAGGCATCATAGAAATAAAAGCTTCCGTTTTTGTTGATATATAATCTGGGTCGAATGTTCTTGCCTGAGACAAATTCATTGCCCCCGCTTGCTATGACCAAATCTTGCCACCCATCCCCATTGGCATCAAAGAACAAACTGGCTGTGTCTTCTGAAAGGGCAAATTCTTTAAGTAATTGGGGCTGGTGCTGTTCAAAATCCCCGTTTTGGAGTTGCCGATACAGGACACTTGACTGGTTTTTGGCCCCTCCTATGAACAAATCGTCCAAACCATCCCTGTCAAAGTCGGCAACCGATATGCAAGGCCCTTGGTTGGAATTTGCAAAAGGAATCAAGGGTTCGCGGTCAAAATCTAGGGAAGCATTTTCTTTATGGATAAATGGAAGTAGGGTGTCGTTTACCACATAACTTTTGGCATGAGCAGACGCTTTACTCTTTTGAGAGGTTGCATTCCCATATTCAAATATGACGGTTGTGTTTGCAATTACCTTTTGTAAAGTTTGGGTTTTTCCATCGGCCCACTGGATTTTTAAGGAATCGATGATGGAATCTTTAGCCAGTCCAAAATGTAATTTGGGTGCAACGGTGGATAGGTAGCCTTTTGTATTGTAATTTTCCTGAAACTGTTGGTTGGAAGCAAAAAGGGTGACTTTGGCCCCAATGCCGGAGGTGTTCTTCTGCGGCCCCTTGAATCCAACGGTAAGATGGTTCCCCTCGGGAGACCTATTTTCCAGGATGCTGGCCTTTTCATTGACATTGTTGATGACCAAATCCAAATCCCCGTCATTGTCCAAATCTGCATAAACACTGCCATTGCTAAAAGAAGGCTCTTTTTTGAACCATGCTGAGGTTACGTCTTTAAATGTTATGTCAGCATTGTTCTTAAAAAAGTAATTGGGAACTTTTTTGATTGGAATCTCATCAATTAATGGAAGGTCTTTGTCCTTCATGCCGGCATCGAGCCGTTTTTGTATATTTTCATTGGCAATGAAGTTCATATAATCCATATCATTTGTGGCCCCCATGATACCGTTTGTTATGAATAGGTCTTTATAACCGTCATTGTCCAGATCAGCGGCTAGAGTTCCCCATGACCATTCTGTAGCATCTATCCCACTTAAGTTTCCTATTTCCGCAAATCGTTCTCCGTCTAAATTTAGATGCAAAGTGTTTTGCATGTATTGGGGGTTGTATCCTTGCTTCAGGTATTGACGATAAATAGGGTAGGGATATTCCAATCCAGAAGTTTTATAGGTCTTCAAATCTTCAGGTAACATATCCAATGAAATAATGTCCATTAATCCATCATTGTTTAGGTCTGCCATGGTGTTTCCCATGGAGTAATGGGTGGTGTGGCCCAATTGGGTGCTGTTTTGGGAAATAACCTCCGTAAAGGTCCCGTCTTTTTGGTTGATGTAGAGGTAGTCATTCTCAAAAAAATCATTGCCTACATAGATATCTGGATAGCCATCATTGTTCACATCACCAATGCTCAGCCCTAGGCCATAACCGATACTGCCTTGAAAGATTCCGGCAGTTTCACAGACATCCATAAAAAACCCATCTTGGTTTTGAAATAAAATGTCACCGGCAATTGGGTCATATCTTTTCCTCGAGTCCCCCCGGCCATAATTGCGGTTTGGATGTACAGAATGGTTCAGTAAATACATGTCCAAATCACCATCTAGGTCATAGTCAAAAAAGGCAGCATGGGTACTGAGCCCAGAAAAGTCCAATCCATATTTTTTAGCCTCCTCCTTGAATGTGGGGATTCCTTTTTCGGTAATTCCTTGGTTTATATATAGGAGATTCCTGCCCTCTAAATTACCATGTCCAGCAACCTTGCAAACGTAGATATCCAGTAACCCGTCGTTGTTTATGTCTAC
The DNA here is from genome assembly GCA_965230555.1 of Croceivirga sp. Classification (GTDB taxonomy): domain Bacteria; phylum Bacteroidota; class Bacteroidia; order Flavobacteriales; family Flavobacteriaceae; genus Croceivirga. The sequence continues at coordinate 177,747 of OZ246014.1, read as the reverse complement.
ATGGGCAACCCCGGTGGACCAACTTTTGTTTGGGTCTATGCCAGCCTGTGAAGCTATTTTTTCAAATGTAAAGTTGCCCTTGTTCAAATACAGTTCGTCGGGGACTTGATTACCCGTAAAAAAAAGATCGGTAAAGCCATCATTGTTAAAATCGGCGGCAGCAATACCGGCACCATTGTAATAATACAAATAGGTCAGGATGTTTAAATCTACATTTGGTTGTAACTGGTTGTTGAAATCTATTTTTGAATGAGAATACGGGATACTGGCAAACAAAGAATCGTTCCTTTTTTTGCAAGCGGTAAATAAAGCGAATACAATTAGTATGTATAGGAAATGTTTTCCCATATTCAATAGGATTCTAACCCCCGAGATTTTTGTTGGAAATCAGAGGGTTAATATAGCCAACAAAATCTATATATGTTCAAAACATACAGAGTATTTTAACTCCAGAATAAAGCATATAATACAGCCAAGATCAACATCACCGCAAAAGCGCCAATATTGAAAGTAGGGCTTGTTTTAAAGAGCTCTTTAGTGAGCGGAATTCCCTTGCCATCATCTTTGCCCTTGTTAAGGCTAAGGCTTACCAATACCATGATAAGTATGGTCAACAAAAAGGTATAGCCCATTTGGTCCATAAACGGTACATCTACAAAAAGCGCATGGGTTGCCCAACCATTTGGGGCAATTTTGAAGTACATGGCTATGGGAATGGAGCATAATACACCGATAATAGCGGCTTTGTTCGTTGTCTTTTTCCAGAAGAGCCCCAATAAGAACACGGACAGAATACCTGGGCTAACCACGCCTGTATATTCTTGGATGAACTGGAATGCTTGGTCTATGCCACCCAATAATGGCGCCATAATACACGCAATGATCAGGGCAATGGCAGCAGATATTCTGCCTATGCTGACTGTTAGCTTGTCGTTTGCATTCTTATTGATATACTGCTTATAGATGTCCATGGTAAAAATGGTGGACGTAGAGTTCAGCATGGAAGCCAATGAGGAAACTATAGCAGCGGCCAATGCAGCAAAGGCCAATCCTTTTAAGCCTACGGGCAAAAATTGCAACAACCAAGGATATGCCTTATCGGCCTGCTCCAATGATGGTAGATTTTTCGTGCCTATTTCACCAAGACCAGCCAAAATTTGTGGGTCGTTTACCATAACGTAAGCTGCAATACCGGGGATGACCACAATAAGTGGAATAACCAATTTAAGTCCAGCAGCCAATAGAATGCCTTTTTGGGACTCCCGTAAAGATTTTGCTGCCAAGGTTCGTTGAATGATGTATTGGTTAAATCCCCAATAGTAAATATTGGCTACCCACAGGCCACCTATTAATACAGCAAGACCGGGAAGGTTTTTGTACTCGGGGTTCGACTTGTCCAAAATCATGGCAAATTTTTCTGGAACGGTATCATAGACAATCTTCATGCCTTTCATAATACCTTCACCACCCGAAACAGAGTTTAAGGCCAAATACGTGGTAACCAATCCACCGAGAACCAAGAAGACAACTTGGATAACGTCGGTCCATGCTACTGCCGAAAGTCCTCCGTATAAAGAATAGGCAGCGGCAAAAAGGGCTAAGCCGATTACGGCATAAACCATAGGGATGCCCATAATGGTCTCCATGGCCAATGCTCCCAAATAAAGGACGGAGGCCAAGTTGACAAAAACATAAAGGGCTATCCAGAAAACAGCTAAAATGGTCTTTAAGTTGGTGGAATATCTTTTCTCTACAAATTCAGGAATGGTATACAGGCCCTTTTCAATAAAAATGGGCAGGAAAAACTTACCCACGATAATCAAGGTCAAAGCGGCCATCCATTCATATGAGGCAATGGCCAATCCAACAGCAAAACCAGAACCGGACATTCCTATAAATTGTTCCGCAGAGATGTTAGCTGCAATCAATGAGGCGCCAATGGCCCACCAGGGTAAGGATTTACTGGCAAGAAAATAGTCCTCGGCATTTTTTTCATGTCCTTTTTTGTCCCTGGATACCCAGAGCCCGACGGTAAGGATTAAGATAGCATAAACAATAAAAACGGCGTAGTCCCAAAAACTAAAAGAGGTCGTCATGGTATGTGTTGGTATGGTTATACATTAAAATGTATAAATGTACTTATTTGCGAGTAGTTATCTAAAAAAAAATAACTTAAAAAAGGCCGCCCTTTTGAAGCAGCCTTTTTTATCAAGAAATCTTGTTTGATCAATACCCTGGGTTCTGTACCAAGTTCGGATTTGAAAGTAATGCACTTGCAGGAATAGGATATCTATTTTTACTTTCATCACCGACTGATTCAGGATTTTTGAATTCCCAATCTTTGACAAACTGGCCAAAGCGTATCAAGTCATTTCTTCTCCATGCCTCTTTATAAAGCTCACGTCCTCTTTCTGCAAGTAACTCAGCTTCACCTACGGTGCCCAATGGGTTTGCCTGTCTAATTACGCGCAGTTCATTTACCAATGACGTAGGGTCTGAACCCATGCGGAACATTGCTTCCGCCTTCATTAAATGGGCATCAGCATACCTGAAAATAATTTCATGTGCTGTAAAACTCCCATTGACAGGATGATATTTAATGGTCCTAATACCTGATGCCTCACCATTACCCTGTATGTCTGGAAAATCACGAGTAAAAACAAGAGGTTCTCCTGGTCGAGTTTTTAACTCGGTGCCATCAGAACTGTATTGTTGTCCAATTAGAAAGCCATAGCCTATACCTAAGTTGTCTGGACCAGCATTACTAGGGTCAGGAACAAAACCGCGGCGTTCTTCTTGATTAGCTCCAACATAGTTGTTGTCCGATTCACCCTCAAAAGAATCGTAGAATTCTGAAAGTGCTGCAAAACCGTTCCAACCACCACCAGTATTGTCAGGTGCCACTAGGTTGTAGTGCATACCATTCCAGATACGGTTACCTACACCGGTGGGCAACCACCAGATGGTTTCAGTATCAGCATCTTCCTTAAAAATGTCAAAATATCCGGCTTGTAGCTCAAAACCTTGTCCAGCGATATCGTCAACCAAAGAAATAACTTCGGCCATATCATTTGAATTTGCTTGGGATTCTCCTCTATAGATATGAGCATTCAAAAGAACTTTAGCTTTTAAAAACTGAGCAGAAGCTAAGGTGCCTCTGCTAAGATTGTCAATATCCATGGCGGAAATGGAAGGTAAGTTTGCAATTGCTACATCAAGGTCGTTAAGTATAAAATCTAAAGCTTCGGAAGATGTAAGTACTCTTGGGTTTATATCAGGCCCTTCATCAGGCTCCCTAAAAGGGACCTGACCAAAATTGTCCAATATAATAAACATGGCAAAAGCCCTTGCAAAGCTTGCCAATGCTCTTTGACCATCATTTGGACTGCTTCTTTCGTCAATTATTTCAGAAGCTAGAAATATAGACGAGTTCCAGTTGTTCCAAACATTGAGTATATAGAGGTGTGTTGGGCTCCATGTGTGTTGGTGCAAGTTTCTCCATATCCCATTGTCTCCCCAGTCAGTACCTCTGGTAGGTACTAATAATGCGTCCGCACCGACTTCTTGCAATGCATAATAATTGGCCTGGTCACCAATTCTATTAAAACCGTTGTATACATTTTCAATCGCACTATCAACATTTTCAACACCATTGAATTGTGTGTCACCTCCTTCGGAAATCAAAGAATCACTTTCTTCAATTTCAAGATCTGTACAGCTAGAGAACAGTAAGCCTGCAACTAACGAGCAAAACAGAGCTAAATTTTTTAAAAATTTCTTTCTCATTATAAAAAGTTTAGTTAAAATGTAAAGTTTAAAGCTAACGTATATGTTCTTGGCCTAGGATAAGAGGTCCAATCGATACCAGCGGTCGGCAATGAATTAAGTTGTCCTGGTGTGCCATCGGGATTAGTTGGAGCAGACTGAACACTTACCTCGGGATCTAAACCACTATAATTAGTTATCAAAAATAAATTTTGGCCTGTAAGTGAAATTCTCATACTATCAAAAATTCCAGCACCACTAAGAGGTACATCATAGCCTAGGGTCGCATTTTGTAAGCGAACAAAATCACCTTTTTCTAAAAATCTGGTAGATACTGGTGCGGCTGCAAATACAGATTCTCCAATTCGAATATCATCTAAAGTTTGTTGGTCTACATTTCGTTGGCCTCTTAATGAACCAGCTGTAAAGAAAGCATTTCGTGTATTGTTGTATACTGAGAACTTAAACTGACCAGAAAAATATAATGACAGGTCAAAATTCTTATATTTTAAGTTTGTGGATAAGCCTGCATTCCAGTCTGGAATGGCATCTTCACCTACAAAAAATTGGTTGTCAATACCACCAATAGAGACAGGTTGGCCGTTTTCATCATATCCTCCAAAATCTCTCAGGAAAAATGAGAAAAGAGGTCTGCCACCTGCCAATCTTTGTGCAAAGGCGCCAGTTAAACCTTGACCATAAATAGTCCCCGCGTCAATCTGGCCATCAAAATCCTGTAGTTCATTTTCATTGTATGCCACGTTGAAAGAAGCATTCCAGAAAAAATCTTCCGTGTCAAAAATATCATAGGCCATTGTAACTTCCACACCTTGGTTTACATTGACTGCATCAATATTTTGGAAGAAAAAAGTCTGAGGTGAGGGTTGCGCAGCTGGAATATTTAACAACAAGTCAGTTGTTTCTTTACGGTAAACATCAATACTACCTGAAAGGCGATCATTGTTAAATCCAAAATCCAAACCTGCATTGTAGGTAGTGGTTTCTTCCCATTTTAAATCAGGATTGGCAAACGCAACAGTCCCTAAGCCTGTAGGGTTACCTCCGTTAAAAACACCATCATTGTTGAAGGTTCCTAGCCCGTAGCGCTCTCTACGCACAAAATTCCCATACCCAAGACCTTCTTGGTTACCAACAATACCATAGCCTAAACGAAGTTTAAGTGTTGAAAATGCATCACCTATAAAATCTTCTTCAGCTAGTTTCCATGCAAATGCAGCTGAAGGAAAATAACCATATTGGTTTTCATCGCCAAAATTAGAAGAACCATCAGCCCTCAATGTTGCAGTGAACAAATATTTGCCCGCATAGGTATAGTTTACGCGTCCAAAAAAAGATTGAAGTTCTGAAGTATTGTCAAAAGTGTCTGTAAAAATGCCAACAAGATTGGTGGTCGGGGTTGGAACAAAATCAGTAATTGGCCCATTAGCTGTGAAAAGTCGATTTACAAATACTTGATCTTGGCCAGCACCATATCCATATTGCTGATATGAGCCTTCAATAGTACTTTCAATTAAATTTGCCCCGTTTTCAAGATCATCAACCATTGCATTCAAATTTGTACTTGAAAAACCAAAGCCCCGTATGTTCCTTCCGCTATTTTTGAAATCTTGAAAAGAATAACCTACAACTGCGTCAAGCACTGAGTTTTCGAACTCTTTTTTATAACTAAGCGTCGCCTCCAGTAATTTATTGATGTTTTCCGTATCGTTTACTGCTCCCCGGCCGTTGTCCAATATCCCTGTTGTAAAGCCAGTAACATTACCATTTATGGCAGTTTTTCTGATTCCGTCGGATGTATCATAGCCTAAGTTTACCTTTGCTGTTAACTCAGGGGTTATTTTATAAGAAACGGATCCATTAAGTAATGCTCTGTTGGTATTCCCTGTACTTTGATAATTAGCAAGAATATTACTTGGATGGGGTACGTTTAAGGGTGAAACAAAATTTGGGTCATCTGGCGTAGTTGGACTGGCTACATAAGCAAAACCCAAAAGGTCGCCACGAAAACCACCGCCACCTGTTATGAACGCATTTTCTTCGTTCACACGAGATACCGATGTTTGTAGGTTTAGTGTAAGTTTGTCATCAAGAAATCTTTGTGTCCAGTTAACCCTACCCGTTATACGTTCAAAATCCGAATTCTCTATAACTCCAAATTGTTTGCCATAACCAAAGGTAGCCCTGATGTTTCCGCTGCCATAGTTTTTAGAATATGACAAATTTTGGTTTTGGGAAGCAGAAGTTCTTGTGATAACATCTTGCCAATTGGTGTTTGACCCAAAATCCAAAGCGCTTAAAGGTGTTCGCTCTACTAATGTAGGATTAACAAACTCATCATAAGCCGCAAGATATTCATCTCTGTCTAAGAGATCGTAATCATTAGCCGGAGTTGATATACTTAGAGATGTGTTGAATTCCCAAACACCTTTGCCCCCTGCCTTACCGGTTTTAGTTGTAACGATAACAACGCCATTTGCACCTCTGGTACCATAAATAGCAGTTGCAGAGGCATCCTTCAGGACACTTATACTTTCAATGTCTGATGGGTTTAAGAAACTCAGTGGGTTACTGGAAGGACTTGAGCCACCTTCACCCCCGGTGACATCTTGAGACCCAGTATTGGTGTTGCCGCCTAGTGGAACACCATCAACCACAAACAACGGGTTATTGTTTGATCGGATAGAGTTTGTACCTCTAATCCGAACATCGATACCAGCACCAGGTTCACCACTACTCTGGGTAATCTGTACCCCAGATGTCTTACCTTGGATCAATTGTTCGGGCGATGCAATGACCCCTCCGTTAAAATCTTCCGAGGATACCGCGGTAACTGCCCCAGTGGCATCCTTGATGGTCGTTTGCCCATAACCAATGATGACCACCTCATCAAGGGCGGTGGCATCTTCCTGTAAGGTAATGTCAATGGTTGAACGTCCGTTAACAGCCACTTCTTGAGTTGCATAACCGATATAGCTAAATACCAATGTGGCGTCAGACGCTACATTGTCCAAAGTATAGTTGCCATCAAAATCGGTCTGTGTGCCGTTTGTGGTCCCTTTTACGATCACACTGGCCCCGGGCAACGGTCCAGCTGTATCATAAACCGTACCAGATACTGTCTGAGCCTGCACTACATTGAAACCGATCAATGCCCCAAAAAGCAGCAGGCTTTTGAGTAGCGAAATCTTCATAAATAATTGATTTTAAGTTTAGTTAATTTTAAATCTTTTAGTTAAACATAATGTAAAAAAAGAGTTAATCGAAAAATGGTCAACTTAGCGGGGATACGAAAACGGTTTCGTGTTGATAACTTTAAAATTTTAAGATAATATCAGCTATTTACCTGTAAAATTGCACATTTTTCAATGTCAGTGAAAAAAAATTAGTGAAAATGTCAATAAGATAAAAAAAATATTTTTTAGCACCAAAGTTGTTCATTAAACTTTAACAAGATAAAACTTACATACAAAAGATTAAATTATTCCAAAACGTAGATTTATAGAGTTAAGAATAAAATATCTTCTATCTTAGATTAAGAAGTTATTACCAAATGCAGAAAAGAATCATAACGTTAAAGCATATTGCCAAAGAATTGGATGTTTCGATTTCAACGGTATCAAAGGCTTTAAAGAATAGTGATGAAATTAGTCGTGATACCAAGGAAAAGATTCAGGCGTTTGCAAAATTGTACAATTACAAGCCCAATAACATTGCCATAAGCCTTAAGAACAAGCGAACGAAAAACATTGGTGTCATCATTCCAGATATTGTACACCATTTTTTTACCACGGTAATCAGAGGTATTGAAAAGTATGCCAATTTGCAGGGGTATAACGTCATCGTATGTCTTTCCGATGAATCTTTTGACAAAGAGGTGATCAATATGGAAATGTTGGCCAATGGCAGTATAGATGGATTTATCATGTCCCTATCCGCCGGAACACAGGAAAGAGAGGACTACAACCATTTGCGGGAGGTTACGGAGCAAGGGATACCCATGGTACTTTTTGATAGGGTGGCCAATGAGATCGAATGTGATAAAGTGGTCATTGATGACCAATTGGGGGCCTATATGGCCACTAAAAAGCTGATAGATGAGGGGCGACGAAGAATTGTGCTATTGACCACTTATGACTATTTCAGTGTAAGCAGGGAACGGAACAAAGGTTATGTTAAGGCATTGGAAGACCATGACATTAATGTTGACGATGGCTTTATTTTAAAACTGCCCTACATGGATATAGACGAAAATGTTGTTGAAGAGTTTTTACTGAATGTCAAAGCCGATGCCGTTTTGAGCACTAACGAGATTTTTGGGGTCTATTCGCTCAGGGTACTCCAGGACAAAGGATTGAGGATACCGGAAGATGTATCGGTTATCGGGTTTACGGATGGCCTATTGGCGCGTTACGCCAATCCAAGCATCACCTCTGTGGCCCAGCATGGCGACAAAATGGGAGAGATGGCAGTGAAAATGTTGATTGAAAGAATAGAAAATGATGAAGACACCAACTATAAAACAAAAATTATTGAACCCACTTTGGTTGAAAGAAATTCAACAATTAATTAAGTTTGTTCACCTAAGTTCTCCTACGTATAGCATATGAATCAAGATTATATTAAGGCTGACCCTTGGTCAATCATTGAATTGGGTTTTGACCCAGAACGAGTGCAATCCTCAGAGAGCCTTTTCAGTTTGGGAAATGGAGCTATGGGGCAACGGGCAAATTTTGAAGAGGCGTATTCTGGCGAAACCTTTCAGGGAAGTTACATTGCCGGGGTCTATTATCCGGATAAGACCCGAGTGGGCTGGTGGAAAAATGGATATCCGGAATATTTTGCCAAGGTTTTAAATGCACCCAACTGGATTGGCATTCAGGTTTATGTCAATGGAGAAGCTTTGGATTTGGCAACTTGTAGAGAAGTAAAAAACTTTCGTCGTGAACTGAACATGAAAGAAGGGTGGTACCAACGAAGTTTTGAAGCCACGCTTTCCAATGGTATTGAGGTTTTGGTTCACGTGACCCGTTTTTTGAGCCTGTATTTAGATGAGCTTGGGGCCATTAAGTACGAAATTGAACTGTTGAATTCCGATGCAGAGATTACATGGGTTCCGTATCTGGATAGTGGAATCAAGAACCAAGACAGCAATTGGGAAGATAAGTTCTGGAACACCACAAGGGTGGTGTCCAAAGACAATCGGGCTTTTGTGGAATCGCACACCATGAAAACCAATTTTAAGGTGTGCACATTCATGCAGGCAGAACTTTTTGTGGATGCTGCCCAAAAACCCTATCAAAATACAGAAAAAGCGGAAACCCTGGTCTCCATGGAGTTTCAGGAGAAACTTTCCAAAGGCCAAAAAGCTTCCCTGGTCAAATATGGGGGCTATGTCACGGACAGGGACCATGATGCCTCAAAATTGTGCGAAACGGCCCATACCATTCTGGACAAAGCTTCGGAAATGGGTTTTGAGGGATTGTTGTCGGCCCAAGAACAGGCTTGGGAAGACATCTGGCAAATGAGTGATATTGCCATAGCGGGTGATGTGAAGGCACAACAGGGCATCCGTTTCAATATTTTTCAGTTGAACCAAACCTATTTGGGTACCGATTCCCGGCTCAATATTGGTCCCAAAGGATTTACCGGCGAAAAATATGGGGGAAGTACCTACTGGGATACCGAAGCCTATTGCCTACCATTTTATATGGCCACCAAGAACCAAAATGTGGCCAGAAACCTTTTGAAATATCGTTACGATCATCTGGAAAAGGCCATCGGGAACGCAGAAAAGTTAGGGTTTGTAAATGGAGCGGCACTTTATCCCATGGTGACCATGAACGGAGAGGAGTGCCATAACGAATGGGAAATCACCTTTGAGGAAATACACCGTAACGGAGCCATTGCCTTTGCCATTTACAACTATTATCGTTTTACGGGAGACTACAGTTATATTCCAGAAATGGGTCTTGAGGTTTTGATCGGTATTGCCCGCTTTTGGTGGCAAAGGGCCAATTGGTCCGAAAAAAGAAAAAAATACGTGATTCTTGGGGTTACTGGACCCAATGAATATGAGAACAATGTGAACAACAATTGGTACACCAATTATTTGGCCAAATGGTGCATTCAGTATGCACTTATGGAAATTGGCCATGTAAAGGACGGATATCCTGAAGATTACCAACGCATCGTCGGGGTGACCAAATTGACCGATAGGGAAACGGAAATGTGGAAGGATGTGGCCGATAAGATGTACTTTCCTTACTCCAAAAAGCACGAGGTCTTTTTGCAGCAGGACGGTTTTTTGGATAAAGAGATGACCCCAGCCTCTAAATTGGATAAGGCGGAGCGTCCCATCAACCAAAAATGGAGCTGGGATAGGATCCTGCGTTCGCCCTACATAAAACAGGCCGATGTGCTACAGGGCTTCTATCTTTTTGAAGACCACTTTGCCAAGGAAGAACTGGAGCGGCACTTCGATTTCTATGAACCCTTCACCGTGCACGAATCATCACTTTCGCCCTGTGTCCACAGTATACAGGCGGCTAAATTGGGCAGAATGGAGCAGGCCTACAGATTCTACCTGAGAACTTCCCGCTTGGATTTGGACGATTATAACAAAGAGGTGGAAGAAGGGTTGCACATAACTTCAATGGCGGGTACTTGGATGAGTATTGTTGAGGGCTTTGGGGGCATGCGCGTGCTGGATGACAAATTGAATTTTTACCCCCAGATTCCCAAAAATTGGGACTCTTATTCCTTCAAAGTTAACTTTAGGAATAGGATTATCACCATAACGGTCCATAAGGAAGGTTCCAGTTATTTGCTTGAAGGAAATGAAGAAATGTCCATACGTGTCAATGGAGAGCGTGTGGTGCTTACCCCTAGAAAAGAAGTAAAAATCTAAAAATATGTATAGGTGTTGGAGTTTTTTGGTGGGCTTAGTGTTGACCTTTTCCCTCAATGCCCAAATAGAAAGGGTGGAGCCGCCCAATTGGTGGGTGGGCATGAAAAATGAAAACCTACAGCTTTTGGTGTATGGAAAGGAGATTTCCCAATACCAACCAAAGATTTCTTATCCCGGTGTAACAGTGACCAAGCTTTTTTTGGGCCATAACCCCAATTATCTTTTTGTGGATTTGCATATCTCGCCCAATGCAGAACCAGGTGTGGTGTCCCTTCAATTTGAAGGGAAGAATGCCAACTCTTTTTCGTATGCCTATGAATTGAAAAAACGGAAAAAGAACCCAGAGGATTATAAAGGATTTGATAGTTCTGATGCCATTTATTTGATTACCCCGGACCGTTTTTCCAACGGAAACCCAGAAAATGATGTTAATCCTTCCCTGTTGGAAACAGAACTCAACAGAAACCATGATTACAAAAGGCATGGGGGCGATATTGAGGGAATCACCAATCATCTGGACTATATTTCACATATGGGATTTACGGCCATTTGGCCCTGTCCGTTGTTGATCAATGATATGCCGGAGCAATCCTACCATGGCTATGCCATGACCGACTTTTATGAAGTAGACCCACGCTTTGGTTCGTTGGAAGCTTACAGGGAATTATCGGAAAAGGCAGCTGAAAAAGGAATCAAATTGATTATGGATCAGGTGGCCAATCACTGCGGTCGTGAACATTGGTGGATGAAAGACCTCCCTTTTGAGGATTGGATCAACTTTCAAAAAGAATTTGAAGCAGGCGGGGCTGTGACCAATACCAACCACAGAAGAACCGCCAATCAAGACCCCTATGCCTCGGTACACGATAAAAACCTAATGGAAGCAGGATGGTTTGTTTCTGCCATGCCAGACCTTAACCAGAAGAATCCTTTCATGGCCAACTATTTGATCCAAAACAGTATTTGGTGGGTAGAGACATTGGAACTGGGTGGAATAAGACAGGATACCTACCCCTATCCCAATAAGGAGTTTATGTCCAAATGGGCGGGTGCCATCATGAAAGAATATCCAAATTTCAATATTGTTGGGGAGGAATGGAGCTATAACCCACTTTTGGTCGGTTATTGGCAGGATGGGGCAAAAAATTCAGATAATTACGATGCCAACCTGCCCACAACCATGGATTTTCCCTTGCAAAAAGCCATTGTGGATGCCTTGAACGAACCAGAAAGTTGGGACAAGGGTTTGGTAAAACTGTACGAAGGCTTGGCGAACGATTTTTACTATGTTAACCCCAAGTCCATTTTATTGTTTGGGGATAACCACGATATGGATAGGATCCATACACAGCTTAAACATGACGTTTCCCTTACCAAAATGGCCATGGCCCTTGTTTTGATGGCCCCAAGAATTCCACAGCTCTATTACGGTACTGAAATTTTGATGGAAAATACGGAAAAACCCGGTGATCACGGTTTGATCAGGACCGATTTTCCAGGGGGGTGGGAAGGAGATTCGGTCAATGCCTTTACGGGGCAGGGCCTTACCGATGCGCAAAAAGAGATGCAATCGTATCTGAAAACCTTGTTGAATTATAGAAAATCGGCACCGGCGATTCATTATGGGGCCACCAAACATTTTGCCCCAGAGAAAGGGGTCTATGTATTGTTTAGGTACGATGATTATGAAAAACTAATGTTGGTGCTCAATAAAAATGGAGAGTCAACAAGCTTGGGCCTGAGCCGCTTTAATGAGATGGATATTATGGGGAAGGCGGCTAGGGACATCATTTCTAATAAAGACGTTATCCTTCAAAAAGAACTGATTTTGGCACCAAGATCTACAACCATCATTTCCATAAAGAACTAGGCCATGTTAAGACCAATAGGTTGCATTGTTGTGTTGCTACTGGTTTTCTCATGTGGGCACCAAACCAAGGAACAGATAAAAACCCAGAAGAATCTTAAGTTAATGCAAGAACGAAAGAAAGTAGTCTATCAGGTCTTCACTAGGCTTTTTGGCAACGTGAACACTACGAACAAACCATGGGGAACGATTGGGGAAAATGGGGTTGGTAAGTTTGCTGATTTTGATGATAAGGCCCTTACCGAACTCAAAGCTTTGGGGGTGACCCACATGTGGTACACGGGAGTGCCCCACCATGCCGTAATCAATGATTATACCGAATTTGGAATATCCAACGACGACCCGGATGTGGTCAAAGGTCGTGCCGGATCACCGTATGCTGTGAAGGATTATTACAATGTGAACCCAGATTTGGCGGTGGATCCCGCACATCGGTTGGAAGAATTCAAGGCCCTTATCAACAGAACCCATAAGCATGGCATGAAAGTGCTCATTGACATTGTGCCGAATCATGTGGCCCGTAATTATGAGGGAAAAACCAACCCGGAAGGGATCCATGATTTTGGGGCCAATGACAATACCGCTGTAGAATATGCCCGTGACAATAATTTCTATTATATCCCCGGTTCGGAATTTGAGGTGCCCGAATGGCAAGGAGGGTATTTGCCCTTGGGGGGAGAAAGGAATCCAAACACAGATGCCAAATTTATTGAGGTTCCGGCCAAATGGACGGGTAATGGTTCCCGTTTGCCAAAGCCCAATTTTAACGATTGGTACGAAACGGTAAAAATCAATTATGGGGTAAGACCGGACGGGACAAAGGAATTTGAGACCTTACCAGAGCCGTATGCCCAAATGGACCATAAAGCGCATTTTGAATTTTGGAAGGATAAGGAGTTGCCCGATTCATGGTACAAGTTCCGTGATATTGCCTTGTACTGGTTGGAATTGGGGGTAGATGGTTTTCGTTTTGATATGGCCGAGATGGTTCCCGTGGAGTTCTGGAGCTTTATGAACTCCTCCATCAAAATGAAAAATCCCGATGCCTTTTTGTTGGCCGAAGTCTACAATCCAATGCTTTATCGCGATTACATCCACAAGGGCAAGATGGATTATCTCTATGATAAAGTGGAACTCTACGATAGCTTAAAACACATCATGAAAGGGTATGGGTGGACCGATCATATCCATACTGTACAATCCGGGCTTCTAGATATAGAGCACCATATGTTGCACTTTCTGGAAAACCATGATGAACAGCGTATTGCAAGCCCTGAGTTTGTGGGGAAAGCTGAAATTGCAAAACCGGCCATGGTTGTTTCGGCAACCATAAGTAGCTCGCCAACCATGGTATATTTTGGACAGGAAGTGGGGGAAGATGGTTCTGAGGATGCAGGTTTTGGAAGTCCTTCCAGAACGTCCATTTTTGACTATATCGGGGTGCCGGCCCATCAGCGGTGGGTCAACGGTAAAAAGTTTGATGGCGGTCAATTGTTGGAGGAGGAAAAAAACCTTCGCGATTTTTATAAACGCTTATTGAATTTTACCATCAACAGTTCGGCTTTGATGGGGGAATACCAAGAAATCCATTACTACAACAAAGCACATACCGAAACCTATGACCATAGGATATATTCCTTTGTTCGATGGGACAATGACGAGAAACTGATCGTTGTAGCCAATTTTGATGCCGAAAAAAGCTACGATATTGAGCTAAAGTTGCCTCCTTATTTGGTTGAAAAATGGAAGTTGGACAATGGAGAACACAGCCTTAGGGAACAATTATATGGCGACCAAAACCCCAATTTGAAAGTAGTGGGGGGAGTCGGAAAAATTAAGATCGGAATCCAACCTTTGGAATCCTTTATCTTTAAATTGAACCAATAAAAAACGGGCTGACCCTTTCCGTGTCAACCCGTTTCAGAAATTAAGTTGGTTATCTAGTTTTTTTGGTTTGTGGCTTTATAAACCAAAACATTGGTAAAGCCATTGTCCATTAGAATACAACATTCAAAAAATCGGTCATGTCCCTAATAAAATCACTCTTGCCACAGCAGTTGGTTTTTTATAACATCTTATGGCTAATAGGCTGATTGGGCCAATGTTGTAATATACAAAAGAAAGCATGTATGTATGCTGTTTTGGTAACATTTTTTTGAATAAACAACAAAAAACAGCTTGTTTTTTCAATAAAAACGAAAACAAACTTTTAAATGGGAGTTGTATTTTTACACGGCTTAATCCATAAAAATGAGAAGATACTACGCAATTCTGATGATGTTCCTTTTATTGATTTCCTGTAATCCCGGGCAAAAAGAGTTTTTGGTCATAGGCCATCGTGGGGCTATGGGACACGAAACGGAGAATACCTTGGCATCCATACAAAAGGCGATGGACTTGAAGGTTGATATGATAGAGATTGATGTGTTCAAGATCAAGAGTGGGGAAATAGTGGTCTTTCATGACGATAGATTGGAGCGTTTGGCCAATGCCGGAGGATTGATTGAAGAATACAATATAGTTGAGCTAAAACAAGTACGGCTCGATGGAAACCATAGAATTCCCATGCTGCAGGATGTTTTAAAACTCATGGACAACAAGGTGGCCTTGAATATAGAGTTAAAAGGGGCCAATACCTCGGACAGGGTCAATTTCATCATGGATTATTATGTGCGTGAACGGGGCTGGTCGTGGAACAATTTTGTGATTTCCAGCTTTAATTGGGATGAACTTCGTGAAATGCGAAGAATTAACCCAGACGTAGCCATTGCCGTGCTTACCGAAGATGAAGATCCAACCAAGGCCATACCCGTGGCCAAGGAATTGAATGCCATAGCGGTGAACCCTTGGTTTAAAACCCTTAGTGCGGAAAATGTGTTGGCCATTCATGAAGCGGGCTTTAAAGTCTACACCTACACCGTAAACGAACCTGAGGATATTGCCAGAATGCGGGATTATGGGGTAGATGGTATCTTTATCAACTATCCCGAAAGGGCCATGTAATGCTGCACGATGTCATCATTATTGGGGGAGGGGCTGCAGGCTTTTTCTCGGCCATTCATATCGCTGAGAATGTACCCAATGCCTCAATAGCCATATTTGAACGGGGAAAGAATGTCCTTTCAAAGGTCAAGGTGTCTGGCGGTGGGCGTTGCAATGTTACCCATGCAGAGTTCAATCCCAAGGAGTTGGTCAAAAACTATCCGAGGGGGGAGAAAGAACTGTTGGGGCCATTTCACCATTATGCCCCTGGTGATGTTTTTACTTTTTTTGAGAAAAGAGGGGTACACCTTAAAGTTGAGGAAGATGGTAGGGTATTTCCCAAAACAGATTCCTCACAAACGATTATCGATTGTTTTTTGAATGAAACCAAACGATTGGGTATCCATGTGCTCCGTAATAGTGGCATCAAGGAATTTACATTCTTGGCAGAGGAAAAGTGTTGGCGTGTGACCACCCAGAATAAGCATTACTTTGCCCAAAAAGTGCTTTTGGCCACAGGGAACAACACCAAAATTTGGGATCAGCTTCAGGAATTTGGACACAACATTATCACGCCCATACCCTCATTGTTCACTTTTAACATAGACGATGACCGATTAAGGGGAAATCAAGGCATTTCGGCCATGGCCCAAATCACCTTGAGGCCAAAACGTAAATTCGACAGGGACCTAAAAGCTTTTTTAAGGGAGAACCCTTTTGATGTTAACATGGTGGCGGAAGGCCCCGTGTTGATCACCCATTGGGGGTTGAGCGGCCCTGCGGTCCTTAAACTTTCGGCTTGGGGTGCACCATTGTTACATGCCTATGACTATAAATTTAAGATCAGGGTGAATTGGGTTCCCGAATATTCATTGGAGTCCTTGTTGTCCTATTTCATTGATATGAAAGACCGTGAACCGAGAAAGACCATATTTAGGACAAAGGTGTTGCAATTGCCGAACCGTTTATGGCAAACGATGGTAAAATCCGCTAGAATTCCCCTTGGACTCACTTGGGCAGACTGTACAAAAAGTGAATTGCAGGAACTGGCGCAGCAATTGACGGGCGGCATATATGCCGTTACGGGAAAAAGTACCTTCAAGGAAGAGTTTGTCACTGCGGGCGGGGTAGATCTAAAAGAAATAGACTGTAAGACGTTTAAGAGCAAAAAGTTGCCCCATCTTTATTTTGCCGGGGAAATAACCAATGTGGATGCCATCACCGGGGGGTTCAACTTTCAAAATGCCTGGACCGGAGCCTATCTGGCTGCGCAGGCCATTTCAAGAGAATTGGTTCAGGGCCAAGAACAGTAAGGCAGCCAACACCCCTCCCAGTAGGGGCCCCACGACCGGAATCCAAGCATAGTCCCAACCATTGGAACCCTTATCCTTTAGGGGGAGCAAAGCATGTATGATTCTTGGGCCCAAATCACGGGCCGGATTAATGGCGTAGGCAGTGGGTCCACCAAGGCTAAGGCCAATACTCCAAATCAATAGGGCTACGGGCAAAGCCCCTAAGGAACCCAGACCAATGAGGGTCTCAGGGTCGCTTAACAAGGAGGCCTCGGTAACATAAAGGATGGTAAAAACCAGCACAAAGGTTCCCAAAGCTTCGCTAAAGACATTCAAGGGAGGGTTCTTGATGGCTGGAGCTGTGCAGAAAACCCCTCGTTTGGTATCGCCATCTTCCGTAATGTCAAAGTGTTTTTTGTGCACAGCCCAAGTGGTGAATGCTCCAATGAGGGCACCTATAAATTGGGCGATGATGTATGTGGGGACATCCTTCCAGGGAAACTCTCCTGCAGCGGCAAGACCCACTGTAACGGCAGGATTGATATGGGCGCCACTATGTGGTCCGGCAACCACAACACCAATATACACGGCAAAGGCCCATCCTGTGGTAATCACAATCCACCCACTTCCATTACCGTAGGTTTTGTTGAGGGATACATTGGCATTTACGCCACAGCCCAAGACAATTAACAAAAAGGTTCCTATGATTTCAGCAACGAAAGGGGTCATGGTTGTTTGCTTGTTAGATAGTTTTGTTTCCTATACTTTGGTCCAGTATTCCAAGGTTTTGATGGCCTTGTGCCAACCTTCTATTCCACGGTCAATGGGTTTGCGTTCCCCCGTGGGTTCGAACCTGGTGTTGGTTTGCCAAATATCTTGAATTTCTTCCAAGTTTTTCCAAAATCCAACGGCCAATCCTGCTAAATATGCCGCACCCATTACTGTAGTCTCTATAACTTTGGGCCGTATGGTTTTGGTATTCAGTACATCCGCTTGAAACTGCATGAGCAAGTCGTTTACCGTTGCCCCACCATCTACCCGAAGTTCCTTAATGGGAATTCCGGTATCGGCTTCCATGGCGTTTAGCACATCCATGGTCTGATAGGCTATGGATTCCAAGGCTGCCCGTGCCATATGGGCGTCCGTACTGCCCCGGGTAAGCCCAAAAAGGGTTCCCTGTGCTTGTTGGTTCCAATGTGGGGCACCCAATCCGGCAAATGCCGGGACAAAATATACGCCTTCTGAAGATTTGACCGAACCAGCCAGCTTTTCTACCTCAGATGAGGTGGTAATGACTTTTAGACTGTCCCGGAGCCATTGTACCACCGCCCCCGCGATAAAAATACTGCCTTCAAGGGCATAGGTTGTTTTTCCATTTATTTTCCAGGCAATGGTTGTCAATAGGTTGTTTTTGGACGGAATAGGCTTTTCCCCAATGTTCATGAGCATAAAGCAACCAGTGCCGTAGGTGTTTTTTACCATCCCCTTTTTAGTGCACATTTGGCCAAAAAGTGCGGCTTGTTGGTCACCGGCTATTCCTGCGATGGGAATTTTGTTGGCAAAGAAATTGGGACTTGTATATCCGTAAACTTCGCTGCTCTGCCGTACTTCGGGCATCATGTTTTTTGGGATATCGAACAAGGCCAGAAGTTCATCGTCCCATTCCAAGGAATGGATATTGAACAGTAACGAACGCGAAGCATTGGTCACGTCGGTGACGTGCAGTTTTCCCTGGGTCATTTTCCAGATGAGCCACGAATCAATGGTCCCCCAGGCCAATTGCCCTTTTTTGGCTTTTTCCCTGGCTCCGTCAACATGGTCCAATAGCCACTTGACTTTGGTGGCCGAAAAATAGGAGTCGATGACCAAGCCTGTTTTTTTCCGAATCATTTCAGTTTTTCCCTTCTTCTTGAGTTCGTCACAATAAGCAGCGGTGCGCTTGTCTTGCCAAACAATGGCATTGTATATGGGCTCACCAGTGCTTCTGTCCCAAACTACGGCGGTCTCCCGTTGGTTTGTGATTCCAATGGCCGCAATCTGTGAACCTTGCAACCCTTTTTTGGTGACCGCTTCCGCTGCCATACCGGCTTGGGTAGACCAAATCTCAGTGGCGTCATGTTCTACCCATCCTGGTTTTGGGAAAATCTGGGTAAATTCCTTTTGGGCCACTGAAACGATAGTTCCCTCTTTATCTACGATAACTGCCCTGGAACTCGTAGTGCCTTGGTCTAGGGCTAAAATGTATTGACTCATGTCTTTTGGTATGGAAGGCTTAAAATAAGAAAATTAATTGTGGTAGTTTAACCATCCAATTCAAAAGTCATGGGAAACAGTATTGTCTTTTTACGTGGAATCAATGTTGGCGGTCAACGGAAAATAAAGATGGCAGCCTTAAGGAAAAGCCTTGAGGATGGTGGTTTTGAATCGGTGGTTACCTATATCCAAAGTGGCAATCTGGTTATTGGGAACACATCCTTGGGCAATGATGAACTGGCCCAAAAAGTACAGGAATTGATGGTGAAAGATTTTGGCTTTGAGGTGCCGGTCTTGGTGATGACCGTGGATGAACTGGAACAGATAGTAAGCCGAAATCCGTTTTTGGAAACTGCCGAAGAGAAAAATCTGTACTTCACCCTGCTCTATGAAATTCCCGATGAACACGCCATGGCAAATCTAGACCCCTTGGATTACCCCAACGAAGCGTTTTTTGTAACGGATCAATGTGTTTACCTTAATTGTAGGATGGGGGCCGGTAAGTCCAAATTGTCAAACAACATGATAGAGGCAAAGCTAAAAGTGACCGCAACGACCCGAAACCTAAAAACAATGGAAAAAATGGTTGGGTTGGCACTATAAAAACAAGTATAGGCTCAAGTTCAAAATTGATTCCCCACATTTTTGGCAAAATATGATAATAAGAATAAACTTGTTATAATCGAAAAGAATTCCTCACAGCTTGCTGTGGGGCTTCCGATGAAATGTCATTCCCGTGTGTGACCCAGAACTGGCCTGAACGGAACGGGCAGGCGTTGTCGGTCTCGTATAACCCTCGGTTACGGTTTTATAGTTAGAATTTTTTCAGGCTGGGGGAGTGTTTTTGTGGGAATTCATCGCCTTCTTGACCAACTACCGCCGTAATTGCGGTTATACATTGTTGGCAATAGTTATTTTATCACGTTCAATATTGATTCGGCAAGTTCAGATTGTCCTTTTTCGGTTGTCAATACTTCTCTGTCATTTTCATTTGTCAAATATCCAAGTTCAAGCAAGGCAATTGGATATTCCACGTTTTTAAGAAGGTAAAAATCTGCCTTTTTAATTTCCACATTTCTGTCATTGAAGCTATAAAATAATTCGAGAGCTAAACTTCCCGATTTTTCTTTCTGTTTGTTTTTATCACTTACAAATATTTCTTTTCCGCTTTCCTTTTTGTCATCGGTTGCGTTCGCGTGCAACGAGATTACAAAGTCAGGTTTTAATTTATTGATTTTTTCTGCTCGTTCGTTTAATGATAAGAATTTATCTGAATCTCTTGTCAAGATAATTTCCACATTAGAGTTTTTATTCAACTCCTTGATTTTATTAGCAATATTAAGCGAGATTTCTTTTTCGTTAAATCCGTTTACTGTCACTCCGTTATCGTGTCCACCGTGACTTACGTCAATTACAATTGTCTTTTTGTCAACAGTTGTAAAAGCCAATGTGATTGTCAAAAATGCTAATCCGATAAATTTCATTAGGTTTTTCATTGTTTTTCTATTGTTGGTTTATTATTCTGATAACGTTAAATTTAGTCATAATTATTGCCAACGAAGGGAAAACGGGAATCTAAATAACTGAATTTCGGTTTTTTGACTTTTAAATCAAAATGAAGCCAGCGTAACCTGTACTGGGTTAGGCCGAAGTATACCCCTACGGCTTGCCTCGGGGATAGTTGGCTTCAAGAAATTCTTTAGTATTCACATGAAATGGTTTGATTTAAGGATGAGGACTTAAAAATTGAGTTTGCCCTTGCCCTTAATTTAATTCCCAAACCTTGTAATTAAGGGCGGTGGCAAAACAGACCCAAAGCAGATAGGGTACCAGTAGCCAAGCCGCTTTTTTGCTGACCACTTTAAACCAGCGGATGGTCAATACGATCAAGATGTCCAGGGTAATAATGACCATAAGGCCCCAAAAAGGCTTTTTCAATCCAAAGAAAACGATGCTCCACATGGCATTGAGCAGAAGTTGAAATCCAAAATGGTAGAGGGCCGTTTTTACCCAGATATGGTGAAAACCCTTGCCCCAAACAATGCCTGCGGCCACACCCATAAGCACATACAAGACAAACCAGACCGGGGCAAAAAGCCAGTTTGGAGGTGTAAAGGCAGGTTTGTTTAAGTGAACATACCAGTCATGGACCGAGGTCTGTGTGGCAAAACCGGCCATAAGCCCCACTACAAGGCAGACACTGACGGCAATAAGGATTTTTATGATTCTTTGATTCATACACCAATGTGATTCGCACTAAAATAACAATTTATTTTAATCACCTAGGTCATCTTATCTTTGTCCAAATACTACTGAGTATGGTAAATGATTTTATTCCCAGCGAACACTTGGAACTCCCAGAAGAGGGAAAGATAGCTTGGAGCGCCCCCAGCAATATTGCCTTGATCAAGTATTGGGGCAAAAAAGAAAATCAGATTCCGGCAAATCCGTCGATCAGTTTTACCTTGGATGCGTGCAGAACACGTACGACGATGAATTTTAAAAAGTTGGAAAAACCAGCTCAGGGTTTTTCGTTTGACTTGTTTTTTGAAGGAAGGGAGAAACCAGACTTTAAACCAAAAATCAACACTTTTTTTACGCGGATAGCACCCTATGTCCCTTTTTTGGGGGACTATCATTTTACCATAAATACCTCAAATTCCTTTCCCCATAGCAGTGGCATAGCTTCTTCTGCCAGTGGTATGGCGGCCTTGGCCCTATGCCTTGTAGATATGGAAAGAATGGGAAACAAAGCAATGACACCCAAAGATTTCAACAAAAAGGCCTCATTTTTGGCCCGCTTGGGATCGGGCAGTGCCTGCAGGAGCATTGAGGGTGATCTGATCCAATGGGGAAGGCATAAGGATATAATCCAAAGCTCCGATTTGTACGGAGTTAAATACCCTTTTGAGGTTCATTCGGTTTTTAAGAATTACCATGATACCATTCTCTTGGTGCACAAGGGGCAAAAGGTGGTGAGCAGTACCGTGGGCCATGGTTTGATGGAGGGCCACCCATTTGCGGAACGTAGGTTTGCTCAGGCCCATGAAAATTTAGGGGCGTTACGACCAATCCTTTCCGAAGGCAATCTGCAGGGTTTCATCAAAATTGTGGAGAGCGAGGCCTTGACCCTGCATGCCATGATGATGGCCAGTATGCCCTATTTTCTGTTGATGAAGCCCGATACCTTGGCCATTATTGAAAAAATCTGGAGATTTCGGGAAGAAACGGGGCTACATGCCTGTTTTACCCTGGATGCAGGGGCCAATGTGCATTTGCTCTATCCGGAAGCTGAAAAAGAGCAGACCATACAGTTTGTTCAGGATGAACTGGTTGCACACTGTGAAAACGGGCACTATATTTGCGATCGGATAGGTCAGGGGTCGAAAAAAATCCCTAGCTTGTAATTTCAATCAAAAAAACTCGTTGGTTATATCCAGACAAATTAAATAAATGCTAATTCTTGAAGAAAGATAGCTTTTTTGTTTAATTTTATGGTAGAAATGTTGAACAGAAATACGGTAAGTGCCAAAGAATCTATGAAAGGGCCACTTTTTTATTCGAAAATCCTATTGTTTGGGGAGTACGGAATTATCAAGGATTCCAAAGGGCTTTCCATTCCCTACAACTTTTTTAAGGGAGCGTTGAAGTCCTCATCGGAATTGGAAGGAATCGCAAAGGAGTCCAATGGGGCCCTAAAAGCATTTTCCCGCTATCTGGGCGATATACAAAGTGAGGACTTGGTACAGTTTGATCTGCAGGCATTGCAGGCAGATATTGAAGAAGGAATGTATTTTGACAGCTCTATTCCACAAGGATATGGCATTGGCAGCAGTGGTGCTTTGGTTGCGGCCATATACGACAAATACGCCTACGACAAAATCACCGTTCTAGAGAATTTGACCCGTGAAAAACTTTTGAGGTTAAAGGCCATTTTCGGAAAGATGGAATCGTTTTTCCACGGTAAATCTTCCGGTTTGGATCCCTTGAACAGCTATTTGAGCCTTCCCATACTCATCAATTCAAAAGACAATATAGAATCGACCAGTATACCTTCCCAAAACAAAGAGGGCAAAGGGGCGGTCTTTTTGTTGGATAGCGGTATGACCGGCGAAACGGCTCCCATGGTGCAGATCTTTATGGAAAAGATGAAACAGGAAGGTTTTCGCAAAGTCATCAAAGAGAAATTCGTCAAACATACCGATGCCTGTGTGGAGCATTTTTTGAACGGGGATATAAAATCACTGTTCGGCCATGTAAAACAGTTGTCGCATGTGGTGTTGGATCACTTTAAACCCATGATTCCTGCCCAATTCCACCAGTTGTGGCAAAAGGGAATCGAGACCAACGATTACTATCTAAAATTATGCGGTTCGGGCGGTGGCGGCTACATCTTGGGCTTTACCCAAGACATAGACAAAGCTAGACAATCACTCAAAGACCATAAACTGGAGGTGGTCTACAACTTCTAAGCCATCATGCTCAGCAGACGCACAAGGTTCTACTTCTTTAAGTTGTTGAGCCTTTTTTCGGTCGTCAGGGGGTACAACATTCTTATGATCACCTTGGCCCAGTACTTGGCCTCGGTCTATATTCTGGCTCCCGATCGTCCCCTACGGATGGTTGTTTTGGATCTTAACCTTTTTTTGATCGTAACGGCCTCTGCCTTGGTGATTGCCGCGGGCTATATCATTAATAATTTTTATGATGCAGAAAAAGATTTGATCAACAAGCCCACAAAGAGTATGTTGGATCGCTTGGTGAGCCAACGCTTTAAGTTGACCACCTATTTTTTGTTGAATTTTTTATCGGTTTTAACCGCCAGCTATATCTCCTTTAGGGCCGTGCTTTTTTTCTCTGCCTATATTTTTGGTATTTGGTTGTATTCCCATAAAGTAAAGCGTATGCCCTTTGTGGGCAATCTTGTGTCGGCACTATTGGCCATTACCCCGTTCTTTGCGGTCTTTGTGTACTACAAGAATTTTGAAACGGTCATCTTTGTACATGCCACCTATCTTTTTTTGGTCATCTTGGCCCGGGAGGTGGTCAAAGATCTGGAAAATATGGCCGGAGACCTGGCACAAGGCTACAGGACCATTCCTGTGTTATACGGACACGGTCCGGCAAAGTGGTTGATTGCCCTTATGGTCGTGCTTACCTTGCTTCCCACTTTTTTGCTGATCTATTGGTTTGATGTAGGTTATATGCAACTGTATTTTATGGCGGCGGGGGCCTTGCTCATTATCTTTTTGGCCGTACTCTGGAAGTCTGATGTGAAGAAGCACTATGTTTGGCTGCACAACATTCTAAAATTTATCATCATCGCTGGGGTTTTCAGTATTCTTTTAATTGACGTAGATTTGGTGTTAAACCGAATTCTATAATGGAAAACGAACTCAAAGTCGCCCTTGCCCAAATCGCACCCATTTGGCTCGATAAGGAAAAAACGCTCCGGAAGATTGAAGCTAGCTTGGTAGAAGCCACCAAAGAAAAGGCCGAACTGATTGTTTTTGGCGAAGCCTTATTACCCGGTTACCCCTTTTGGTTGGCACTGACCGATGGTGCCGCTTGGGACACTCAAGTGAACAAAGAACTACATGCCCATTATATTCGAAATTCGGTCGAGATTGAAAAAGGAGATTTGGATTCCATCTGCCAGTTGGCCAAAGCGAGTTCCATGGCTGTTTATTTGGGGCTTATGGAACGCGCCCAAGACCGCGGCGGACATAGCATTTATGCTTCCTTGGTATACATTAACCCCTTGGGAAAAATCAAATCGGTGCACCGAAAACTGCAGCCCACCTACGATGAACGATTGACCTGGGCATCTGGTGATGGCCATGGATTACAGGTGCATCCCCTAAAGCAATTCACCGTTGGCGGGCTCAATTGTTGGGAAAATTGGATGCCCTTGCCACGCGCGGCTCTTTACGGTCTGGGAGAAAACCTACATGTTGCGGTATGGCCGGGCGGATTGCACAACACCAAGGACATTACCCGCTTTATGGCACGAGAGGGCAGAAGCTATGTGATTTCTGTATCCTCCTTGATGCGAAAAGAGGATTTTCCAGCAGATACGCCCCATTTGGAAGCCATATTGGAAAAAGCCCCCAATATTTTGGCCGATGGAGGTTCCTGCATCGCGGGACCCGACGGGGAATGGCTCGTTGAGCCCGTGGTCAATTCGGAAGGGCTAATCTACCACACCTTGGATTTTAACCGTGTCCTCGAACAACGCCAGAACTTTGACCCCGTTGGGCATTATTCCCGCCCTGATGTGACCAGGCTCATCGTTAACAGGGAGCGGCAATCCACGGTAGGGTTTAAGGATTAGTCCCTAGGGGTTTCCTCCAAAAGCTCATAACCTTTCCTGATGCCCTTTTCCATGGGGGGTAGGCCGCGTTCCATCCATGACGGTTTGCCCTCACCCTTTAAGAAATAATCAAAAAATTGCGCCATCCGAATGGAAAAATCCTTTCGGTTCTGCATTTTTAAGGGCCAATGGGGCTCTCCGTTGTAGTTTAAGAACCACGAAGGTTTTCCCAGTCGCCGCAGGCTTACAAAGAATTCTATTCCTTGGTACCATGGCACATGGCCATCAGCATCATTGTGCATGACCAATAATGGGGTGTTTATTTTATCGATGTTGAAAATGGGGGAGTTTTCTATATAACGTGATGGATACTCCCATGGCGTGCCACCAATCCTACTTTGGGTATGTTCGTATTGAAACTGCCTGCTCAAGCCCGTCCACCAACGGATTCCGCCATAGGCACTGATCATATTGGGTACGGGTGCCCCAGATTCGGCAGCCTTGAAAATATCGGTCTTGGTCACCAAATAGGCAATTTGGTATCCGCCCCAACTGTGGCCCTGAACGCCAATATTGTCCTTATCAATAAATCCTTTTTCAATGAGGGACGTAACCCCGGGAATGACGCAATTGTAGGCACTCTCTCCTGGATACCCCACCCGGTATTCCACATCC
Source organism: Croceivirga sp. (assembly GCA_965230555.1). Lineage (GTDB taxonomy): Bacteria > Bacteroidota > Bacteroidia > Flavobacteriales > Flavobacteriaceae > Croceivirga. The sequence continues at coordinate 151,672 of OZ246014.1, read as the reverse complement.
GGATTAAAGATGACATACCCCCGACTTGTATAAAAACTATAATTAAGGGAGGAGCGCTCTGGTTTGGGATGTCTATGCCTGTGGATTCCGTCAGAACTTTTTTCGTAAAAGTTGACCAGTAGGGGATATTTCTTGTTTGGGTCAAAATCTTCGGGTTTTACCAACATTCCCTGAAGCTTTTTACCGTCCAACGAGAACCATTCCACAAGTTCAATGGTACCCCAGTTGTACTCCTTTTGTTGCGGATTGGCGTTGCTTAGTTTAATGGGATTCTTAAAGCTGAGGTCGGTAAGTCGTAAATCTGGAAATTCTTGGAACGATTGTTTGGTGAAGATCAGTTTATCGGTCAATTCCGCTTTCTTGGGCCTCGAATATTGATGGGGACCGGAAAGCAGCGGGGTCAATTTACGGTTCTTGGGATGGTACTGCACATAGCCATCCTCTTTGGAGACCTCATTAAAGGCACTCAGCAATAAAGCTTTGCTAAAATCAATGGCTTCCTCCTCTTCATCCAAATCTAGGAAACGATATACCGTTTTTGTGGGCCTACCGTTGGTCAATTTTTCCTTTTTCCCTGTTTCTGGGTGAACCTTCCAAATGTCGTAACGGTCATAGATTAATAGATGCTTGTCTCCTTCTGTCCAACCCGCCATGCCATAGGCATAAGGGAAATTGGGATAATCATTTTCCTCATTAAAGAAAAGTTCGCCTTTGGTTAGGTTAAAGCGCTTTCCAGAGCTAAGGTTGTAGGTAAACCAAGTACTGTCTACCCGGCTGTAGCCATAACCATAGGTGGCTTTTGGACTGAGGCGCATTTGGGGCACTTTGTTGAATTGGTGCAGCGCCTCTCCGGTCTTGGTGTTGATTACCTTATAATCATAATAGTGTCTGGCCGTCCATTGGCTTTCCAACTCATAGGGTAGGTTGGTGCTGGTTAAGGCCATATTGGCATCACCCTTATTGCCCAATACCGTGTTCGTATAGGTGATGTCCGCTAGGGGCGTCAATTTTTTGTTGGACAATTGAATGGCGGTCACAAAGGATTGTATGGAATCGTTTTTTAGTTGAAGTTCTTGGACGGTGTAAAGCTTGGGCTCGTTATAGGTCCATACCTCTACATTCACGATTTCTTCATCCAAAAGGGAGGTGTCCTTTTCAATAGGGGGTTTTGCCAACCCAAAATAGAGTCTGGATTCATCCTTGGAAAAGTGCACCTTGCCGTATTTGGAAACCACCAGACCGTTGGGGGCGGTGGCATTGTCCACCAATTTTTCGGCAGTTGCTTGGCCTTCTTCCCAAAGGTATAGTTCGTTGGGCCTCACTTGAACCTTGGTAGTATCGGTGTCGACAATAAAGCTGAAATTTTTACCAGATTCACTGAACGCCAATTGAAAGTATTTGGCCTTTTTGGCTTGGTGCAGCGCGGTGGTTTTCTGGGTTTCCAGGTTACGGACATAGACTCCTACAATACTGTCTTTTTGAATTCCTGTGGTGGTATAGGCCAACCACTTTCCCTTTTTGGCAAATGTATAGTCGGTCACAAACTTAAGCGTGTCCTGCTCTTCGGTTTCTAGGTTTCTTATGACAAGATGATACCCATTGTCCTTGCCCACCTTTTTGGGTTTGTCCTTTTTCTTTTCGTTTTTCTTTTCATTCTCGGTAACGGAATCCTTTTTTTCTTCTTCTTTTTTCTCTTTCTTGATTTCCTCCAACTGATACGCTAGATATCCGGACCATTTTTTGGGGACTTTATAGGACTTTACATTTCCAATCTTGGTCAAGCTTTTGGACTTTAAGTTGAAAATGCCCAAAGAATCCTTGGGCAGTTTTCCCTTTTTTACCTTTCTTTTTTTCATGGCCTTAACGCTGTCCTTCCATGCTTTTATGGTAAAGACCACCTTCTGGGAGTCATAGGTGAATTGTCCGTTTTGACCCCGGTCATACTCCAGTACAAAGTTTCCCTTAGCATCCTGAACCTTTAAGAATTGGTCTTTTTCCCCTTTTTCCAGACTGTAGAGCACATGGGAGCCATCTGGGGCTATGGCTTCATTTTTTACGGTATTCCATAGGTCGTAATCGCTATGGTCCAATATTTTTTTCTGGGCCAACGAAAGGGTTTGTACGCTTAAAAAAAGGAGTAAAAGGATTCTTTGAGTCATGGTATATTGGTTTAATCACCGTAAATATAGGGTATTGTTGTTTTTTTGTTTGGTTTTATAAGGGACTTTTGAACAGGGTTTGCCTACCTTTGCCAAAATTTTAGACTGATGAGGAAATCAGACAACGAACGCAATCGTAGGCCAAGCGACCGCAAAAGCGGCGGCCACCAAAGAAAAAATTTCTCCAGAAAGCCTTCGGGCAAAACCAGCACAGCATCCCAGCCCAAGCGAGACCCTGATTTGATTCGGTTGAACAAATACATTGCCAATGCGGGCATTTGTTCCCGAAGGGAAGCCGATACCTTTATCGCGGCCGGTAACGTAACGGTAAACGGCAAGCCCGTTACCGAGATGGGCTATAAAGTGAAAAAAACGGATGATGTTCGGTTTGATGGGCGAAAGCTCAACCCCGAAAAAAAGGAGTACGTGCTGCTCAACAAACCCAAGAATTTTATCACGACCACCCGGGATGAAAAAGGCCGCCGCACGGTGATGGAACTGGTGAGCAATGCCTCCAATAACCGTTTGTACCCCGTTGGGCGTTTGGATCGCGACACTACGGGGCTCTTGATGTTCACCAACGATGGCGATCTGGCCAAAAAATTGACCCACCCCAAGCATGGGATTCGCAAGATTTACCATGTGTTCTTGAGCAAGAACGTCTCCATTGCCGATCTGCGAAAAATTCGTGAAGGATTGGAACTGGAAGATGGCAAAATAGAAGTGGATGAGGTGGATTATGTGACCGGGGCCAGCAAAAAAGAGGTGGGCATAGAAATACATTCCGGTAAAAACCGCATTGTACGCCGCATTTTTGAGCATTTGGGGTATGAAGTCTCCAAATTGGATCGCGTGGTCTTTGCCGGACTCACCAAAAAAGACCTCCCCCGGGGCCATTGGCGTTTTTTAACGGAACAGGAGGTCATTAATTTGGGGATGATAAAATAGGAGGGTAAAAGAGTTGGTCATTCTCAACTAAGCGATTGTAACACCTTGGTTGTGCCGCTGCCCATTTCCATGGGATGGCCGCTCTTTTGAAGACCACATTCTATGGCCCCAATGGTGGCAAGTAAATCGCTCCTGTTCACCGATCCCATATGGCCAATTCTAAAGTAGTTGTATGCTAGTCCTTTAAGCAGGCCGCCTGCCAAGATTACCCCATCCTGATTTATTGCCTTAAGCAACTTTGCCTGATCAATGTCTTTTGGGCAAATGGCCGCTGTTAAGGTGTTGGCCGATACCTCTTCACTTTTTGATACCAATTCCAAGCCCAGGGAGTGTAATGCAGCACGTACCGCTTTTCCTGTTTTTTTATGACGCTGGAAACGGGCGTTCAGTCCTTCTTTTAGTATGATTTCCAGGCTTTTTTCCAAAGCGACCACCAGATTTACCGCCGGGGTTCCAAAATAGGAGGGTTGCCTGTTTTCATAAGCTTTCATTATGGGCAGCCAATTTGCCCAGTCGCCATAGTAATTGGAAACAGGAGTTGTTCTTTGTTCAAATGTTTTCATGGCTTTTTGCGAGGCCACCAAAAGGGCAAGCCCAGGAGGTACGCCTATTGCCTTTTGTGAAGCGGTAAGCACTACATCTATGCCCCAACCTTCTTGGTTGATTTCTTCCGCGGCTACCGAACAAACACCATCAAGTATGGTCAACACATCATATTTATTGCCCAGATCGGCGATTCCTTTTGCATCGTTCAGTACAGCCGTAGCGGTGTCAACATGGGTAAATGTGAGAAGTTTGTAGCTGTTGTCTTTTAGCTTTTGTTCGATGGTGTCCAAAGAGACAATATCACCAATGGGAGCTTCAAGAACATCAACATCGGCACCATATCTTTTTAAGATTTCGGCAAAGCGTGCCCCAAAATAGCCGGTGGATATAACTAGGGCCTTGTCGCCTTTTTCGGTTAAATTGGCAGCGGCCATATCCATTGCAAGGGTCCCGGTACCGGCAATAATAAAGGCTTGACCGTTTGGGGCTTGCCAGAGGTCCTTCATCAGCTTCAGGGCATTGGCAAAAACATCAATAAAATTCGGGGCAACATGGCTTGTGGTAGGGGTTGCCATGCATTGCATAACCTCTGGCTCAAATTCTATGGGCCCGGGAATCATTAATAGTTTTCTGGCTTTCATACGATTTTTTAAATGATATGGACGGTTCTTAAATATTCAATTGACGGGCATTTTCAGTTGAAAATTGTACGCTTGTGCTAAAGATAATTGATTTGTAGGGTTTTCTGATGGGAAAATCGAATGGTAAAGGATTGATTTTTTGGCACACAGATTTCATGGGTCTATGGCTGTCCTTTTATATCCATTGGTTCGGCCAAAAGATTTTCAATGTCTTTCTTGTAGCTTTTATGGGGTTTTAGAAAAATTTTTCCATCTTTTCCCGAATCTCTTCCAAACATAAATTGCCCAAACTGCCCTCGTGGGAGTGGTCAATGTCTCGTTTTGGGGTAAAGGTTCCGGCTTGGATGTCCTGCCCCATTTTTTTATAGGCATCGCGAAAGGGCATCCCACTTTTGACCAGTTCGTTCAGGGTGTCCACACTAAAGAGGTAATCGTATTTGGGGTCATCCAAAATGTTTCCGTTTACCTTTATTTCCCTTAAGCTAAAGGTCATCAGTTCCAAACAGGCCTTTATGTCAGAAATAGCAGGAACTAGCACTTCCTTGACCAACTGTAGGTCACGGTGGTAGCCGCTGGGCAGGTTGTTGGTGATGAGGGTGAGTTGATTGGGCACGGCCTGAATTTTATTGCATTTGGCCCGAATGAGTTCAAAAACATCGGGGTTTTTTTTGTGGGGCATAATGCTGCTTCCCGTGGTCAACGCATCGGGGAAGGAAATAAAATCAAAATTCTGGCTCATGTAGAGCGTAATGTCCATGGCCAATTTGGAGAGCGTGCCCGCCACGCTGGAGATGCCAAAAGCGGAGGCCTTTTCCACCTTACCACGACCCATTTGGGCGGCGATCACATTGTATTTTAAGGTGTCAAACCCGAGGGTTTGGGTGGTAAAGGTTCTGTCTATGGGGAAAGAACTGCCATAGCCCGCTGCACTGCCCAAAGGGTTTTGATCCGCTGTCTTGTAGGCTGCTTGTACGAAGAATAAATCATCTACCAAACTTTCCGCATAGGCCGAAAACCAAAGCCCAAAGGAAGAGGGCATGGCTATTTGTAAATGGGTATAACCTGGTAATAACACCTTTTGATGCTTCTCTGCCAGTTGCAGTAACAAATCGAACAGTTCTTTGACTTGGGTCTTTATTTCCGTCAGTTCATCCTTTAGGTACAATTGCATGGCCACCAAAACCTGATCGTTTCGGGATCGTGCGGTATGGATTTTTTTGCCCACATCGTCCAATTTTTTGGTCAGTAAAAACTCGATTTTCGAGTGCATGTCCTCAAAATCATCTTCTATGGTGAATTCCCCTTTTTCAATGTTTTGGGCAATCTCATCCAATTCTGTAACCAATAGGTTGCCTTCATCTTCAGAAAGCAATCCAACCTTGGCCAGCATTTGGGCATGGGCTTTTGAGGCCATGACATCATATTTTGCCAGATGCAGGTCCAATTCCCGGTCGTTACCTACGGTAAAATGGTCTATTTTCTTATCGGTGCTAAAGCCTTTGTCCCAGAGTTTCATGGTTTTTTTATAAGTTTTTAGTTTGAAGTTAAAAGCTCCTAGATAGCAGAATACTTCTTTATTAGTGCGAAGGTCATTTTTTGGACTTCATTACAAAGAGTTAGAATGGTTTTTAATTCTTCTTTTGTCATATAATTAAGTCTTTTGGCAATTTCAAATTGTGTTTTAAGCTCATTAATCGAACCGTTTGATATTTCAAGGAAATTACGAAATACGTTTTTAGAACTTCTTCCGGCCCCTTCAGCTATATTGCTGGGAATCGATACTGCACTTCTTCGTATTTGGCTAGTTAGACCAAACTTTTCTTCACTTGGAAATAAACTAGTTGATTTATAAACCAATTCAACCAAGTTCATGGATTTTTGCCAAACAATAAGTTCTTTATAATTGTACATCTCCTAACGAACAACTTAAAACTATTAACTGGCAAAGAAGCCTTCCAAAATATCAATATACAGGCCAACGCCCTCAATTACTTCATCCACATAGATAAATTCATCTGCCGAATGCGAACGGGGACTATGGCCTGGCCCTAATTTTAAGGACTGACAGCTCAGTTCCGCTTGGTCCGATAGCGTAGGCGAACCATAGGTTTCCCTTCCCAAAGCGATACCCGATTGCACCAAGGGGTGGTCAATATCAATATGGGAACTGCTTAAATTCAGGGATCGTGGCGTTAGTTTACAGGGAGCTTCCTTCTGTAAGATTTCGTTAATCTCCTCATTGCTGTAGCAGTCGTTCACCCGGGTGTCTATGACCAGGTCCACATGGCCGGGAACCACATTGTGCTGACTACCGGCATTGATTTGGGTCACCGTCATTTTCACGGGCCCCAAAACATTGGAAACTTTATCGAATTGATAATTCTTGAACCATTCCAACACCTTAATGGTATTGTAAATGGAATTGTCGTCATTGGGGTGCGCAGCATGCGAGGGTGTACCGTCCACCACACCATTAAAAACCACCAAGCCTTTTTCGGCAATGGCCAATTGCATTTGTGTGGGTTCGCCCACAATGGCGACATCAATCTCGGGGAGAATGGGCAAAAGGGCCGAAATACTTTTGTCGCCCGCGTCCTCTTCCTCGGCCGTGGCACTCATGATGATGTTGTAGCTAAGGTCTTCCCGTTCGTAAAAATGAACAAAGGTGGCCAAGAGCGAACAGAGGGCACCGCCGGCATCATTACTGCCCAGACCATAGAGTTTTCCATCTTCAATATGTGGATGAAAAGGGTCTTTCGTATAGGCAGAATTGGGCTTTACCGTATCGTGGTGGGAGTTCAGCAACAGGTTGGGCTTGCTTTCATCATAATATTTGTTGAAGGCATAAATGTTGTTGTATTGCCGCTTGGTCTCCACCCCAAATTCTTTGAGCCAGGCATCAATCGCTTCGGCCGTTTCATCCTCTTCCTCGGAAAAGGAGGGAATGGATATTAATTGTTGCAATAAGGCCAGGGCCTCTTGGGCCAGTGTATCTCTATCAACCGTCATAAAACAAGTGTTGTGTAGTTTGCGTTTTCTTTTTCAAATAGGTTTAGGTTGCCAATCTTTACCTTATTGACCCCATGTTGTAGCGCATGGAAACAATTGTGCATTTTGGGCAACATGCCGTTGGCAATTACTCCGTCGGAAACCAAGGAAGCATAGCTTTTGGAATCAATGTTCTTGATGACCGAACTTTTATCATTGATGTCCCTAAGCACACCATCCAGTTCAAAACAGTAGTAAAGGGTCGTTTCAAATTGTTCGCTCAAACCAATGGCCAGTTCGGAAGCGATGGTATCGGCATTGGTGTTCAATAGTTGTCCGTTTTGGTCGTGGGTAAGGGCACAGAATACGGGTACAAGTCCAAGCTTTATAATTTCTGAAAGCGTTGCTGAATTTACACCGTCCACATCACCGGCAAAGCCATAATCGATGTCTTTTACAGGCCGTTTATGGGCTTGGATACTGTTGGCATCGGCACCGCTCATGCCCAGAGCATTGCAATTCTTGGCTTGTAATTGGGCCACAATGTTTTTGTTGACAAGACCGCCATAGACCATGACCGCCACATCCAAAGTGGCCGCATCGGTAATTCGCCGACCGTTGACCATTTGGGGTTCAATGCCCAATTTGGGTAAGAGTTGGGTAGCTTTTTTACCACCACCGTGGACCAAAATCTTATGTCCTTCCAGTTCCGAAAAGAGTTGGAGGAACTTTGAAAGCGCTGCTTTGTCCTCAATGATGTTACCTCCTATTTTAACTATGGAAAGACCCCTCACTGCCTCCCCCAAGTGGAGGTGTTCTTTGTCGGGCATGTTATTCTTCTTTTCCATTTCTATTAAGATTTCTTCCCTTTTTCGGGGTTAGGAAGCCAATATTTTTTTCAGTACCAATTGCGCAGCAAAGGTTCTGTTGTTTGCCTGTTCAATGACCAAGCTTTGGTCACCATCCAAAACCGCATCTTCCACCACCACGTTCCTTCTTACGGGAAGGCAGTGCATAAATTTGGCATTGCCCAGTTTTTTTTGGGTCAACATCCAGTTGGGGTCTTGGTTCAACACTTTTCCATACTCGGAATAACTGCTCCAATTTTTTACATAGACAAAGTTCGCATTTTCCAAGGCTTTTTCTTGGTCATATACAATTTGACAGCCTTTTGTTATTTCTGGATTTAATTCATAGCCTTTGGGGTGGGTTATCACAAACTCGGCATCCTGCAATTTCATCATATTGACAAAGCTGTTGGCCACCGCATGGGGCAAGGCCCTTGGGTGCGGGGCCCAAGACAAGACCACTTTGGGTCTTTCAACGGTATTGTGTTCTTCCAAAGTGATGGCATCGGCCAAGGCCTGCAAGGGGTGGCCCACCGAACTTTCCATGTTCACCACGGGAACGGAGGCATATTTTGTAAAGGCCTTGAGTACTTCCTCGGCTTCGTCCTTTTTCCTGTCCTTTAATCCGGCAAAGGCACGGATGGCCACGATATCGCAGTATTGCGAGACCACCTCGGCGGCTTCTTTACTATGTTCGGCCTTGCCGCCATCCATAACGGTGCCGTCTTCAAATTCCAGTTGCCAACCTTCGGAACCAAAGTTCATGACCATGACTTCCATCCCTAGGTTCATGGCCGCTTTTTGGGTACTTAGGCGGGTACGTAGGCTGTTGTTGAAAAACAACAGACAGATGGTTTTGTTCTTGCCCAAGGTTTTGTGTTGTGTTGGGTCTTTTTTAAGTTGTATTGCTTCTGCTACCCATTTGGGCAGGGAGTCGATGTCGTTTGTGGATAAATAGTGTTTCATAATTTTGGGATGTTGTCATTTTCGAATGAGGATGGGGCCCGATTGAGCAATCTAGATAGCTTACTGCACTTCTGCTTTCTGTTCATAGGGCAGAAGGGGGCTCAGTGAACACGTCCGATATGACAACTATGTTTGGTTTTTCAATTCTTTAATTAATCCTTCAAAAAATAAATCGATATGTTCTTTGGTAATGTTCAATGCCGGTAAAAATCGCAAGAGGTTTTTATTGGCCGAACCGCCGGTGAACATATGTTGGTCGTAAATCAGTTTTTTGCGGAGGTCGCCCACTTCAAACCCAAATTCCAATCCGAGCATCAAACCACGGCCTTTCACTTTTTGTACTTGCGGAATTTCCTTGGCTTTTTCCTTAAAGTACGTTCCGAGTTCGGAAGCATTTTGAACCAATTTTTCCGCCTCCAATACCTCCAGAACGGCCATGGTGGCCGCACAGGCCAAATGGTTGCCGCCAAAGGTGGTGCCCAAGAGACCATAGGAAGCTTTAATGGATTTGTGGATCAACACCCCACCCACGGGAAAGCCGTTGCCCATACCCTTGGCGATGGTGATGATTTCCGGTTGGATTCCATGGTGTTGGAATCCAAAGAACTTTCCAGTCCGGCCAAATCCTGATTGTACTTCATCGGCGATGAGGATTGCCCCATGTTCCTTGCATTTTTGGTCGATGAACTGGTAGAACTCCGTGGTGGGTTCATCCAATCCGCCCACCCCTTGGATGGCTTCCAAGATCACGGCACAGTATTCCCCTGTTTCAAGGGCACTGGCCAATGCGTCAAAATCATTGAACTCCAAAAAATCGACCGCTTGCTGTTGGTTGATCGGGGCATTGATCTTGGGATTATCGGTCGTGGCCACGGCTGCCGATGTCCTACCATGAAAGGCCTTTTTAAAGGCCAGTACCTTGGATTTTCCTGTGTGGAAGGAAGCCAATTTTAAGGCATTTTCGTTGGCCTCTGCACCTGAATTTATCAAGAAAAGGTTGTAATCTTCACCACCGGAAAGCTTTCCCAATTTAGTGGCTAATTCTTGTTGTAATGGATTTTGAACGGAGTTGCTATAGAACCCCATTTTGTCCAACTGGCCTTTTAGCCTTTTTACGTAATGTGGATGGGAATGCCCGATGGAAATTACGGCATGGCCCCCATAGAAATCCAGGTATTTATCGCCTTTGTCATCGGTGACCTCAATCCCTTTAGCCGATACTGGGGTTACCTCATAGAGTGGGTACACATCAAATAATTTCATTATAACTGTCTTTCTTTAATTCGGTTAATTTTCTCAAAAGAGGTCACAATGCCACGAATCAAGGAGGAACTCAATCCTTGGTGTTCCATTTCGTTCAATCCTTCTATGGTACAGCCTTTAGGGGTGGTCACTTTGTCTATCTCCTCTTCGGGGTGGCTGCCGGATTCTATCAAGAGTCCTGCCGCCCCGTTACAGGTGTGCATGGCCAATTCTTGGGCCTCTTTGGCATCAAAGCCCAGTTGTATGGCCCCTTGGGTGGTAGCACGGATCAAGCGCATCCAAAAGGCGATGCCACTGGCGCAGATGACCGTGGCTGCCTGCATTTGCTCTTCGGGAATCTCTAGGGAATGCCCCATACGGTTGAAGATGGCCTTGGCCAAATCGATACGTTTTTTGCCCAGTTCGTTGCTGCAGAGGCAGGTCATGGATTTCCCCACAGAGATGGCCGTGTTGGGCATGCTTCTGATGATGTAGTTGTCCGTTCCCAGGATGGCTTCCATTTTTCGGATGGAAAAACCGGTAATGGTGCTGATCACGACATGTTTTTCACCTAGATGTTCCTTGATGTCATTCAAGATATCTTCAAAATGCCCGGGTTGCACGGCAAAAATTAAGATGTCGGAATTTTTAACCGCCTCAACATTGTCGCTGGTCACGGTCACATTGCCGTAGTTCTCAAAATCTTGGATCTGGCCGATGTTCCTTTTGGTCAGGTACATGGTAGTGGCCCCATTGCTGTGCAAAATTCCTTTGGCAATGGATAGCCCCAAGTTCCCTGCCCCGATAATCGCTATTTTCATGATGCTTGGTTTTTTGTTACTGGTTGCTCGTTGTTTGTTGATTGCTTCGGAATAAGCTGTACTCTAAAAAACGCCTGCTTTAAGATTTAAACCCGCGGTTTCATCAAAATCAAACATAAGGTTCATGTTTTGTACTGCCTGCCCGGATGCTCCTTTCAATAAATTGTCAATGGCTGAGGTGACCAACAAAATATCATCATGCTTGAGCAAGTGCAGATGGCACTGGTTCGTATTGACCACTTGTTTTAAGTGGATGGGCTCCTCGACCACTTGGGTAAAGGTTGCATCCTTGTAAAATTCCAGAAAAAGGGATTGGGCCTCTTGCAAATCCCCTTTAAATTTGGTGTAGGCCGTGGCGAGGATTCCCCTGGTAAAATCGCCCCGTTGGGGAAGAAAATACAGTTTGCCCGTTGCGTTCCCAAAGGAATTCAGGCTTTCCCCAATTTCGCCCAAATGTTGGTGGGTAAAGGGCTTGTACCAACTCGCATTGTTGTTTCGCCAACTAAAATGGGTGGTTGCCGAAGGTTTTACCCCTGCACCCGTACTTCCGGTCACGGCGTTCACATGCACTTCATCCTGCAACAGATTGGCTTGTGCCAAGGGCAATAGCGCCAATTGAATGGCCGTGGCAAAACAACCGGGATTGGCTATGGCATTCGCCTTGGTAATGTTCGTTTTGTATAGTTCTGGGAGTCCGTACACGAATTCTTTTTCTTGGAATGTTGCATCGGCCAGTAACCTAAAGTCGTTGCTCAGATCAATGACCTTGGTTTCCTCCGAAAACGGATGTTCTTCTAAAAATGTGGTGGAATTTCCATGGCCCAAACAGAGAAAGACCACGTCTACATCTGGGTTGACCTCTCCCGTAAAGTTTAGATCGGTGATGCCGATCAAGTCGGGATGGGCGGAACTTATCGGTTTTCCGGCCCTTGTGGTACTGTATACAAAATCGATTTCTGCCTGTTCGTGGTTCAGCAACAAGCGAATCAATTCGCCCCCGGTATAGCCTGAACCTCCTATGATACCTGCTTTGATCATAAATTCTAGATTTAACTCCCCCCCTTTGAAAGGGGCCGTTTCGCAATTATTTACATTGGTCTGTTGTCCCCTTACACTTCGACAAGCTCAGTGTCCAGGGGCAATTCCTAATTTGATTCATTGTTCACATGGTGTGCAATCTTTCCCGGATTGGAGAGAATTTTGATAAAGCCCTTGGCATCGTCAGCGGTCCAACCCTTGTTCATTTCACCATAGCTGCCAAAGGAAGCGTTCATTAAATCATGGGGCGATGAAATACCGTCCAATCGATACTGGAACGGATATAGGCTTACAAACACATCTCCTGAGACATTTTTTTGGGTATCGGTAAGGAAAGCTTCAATATTTCTCATGACCTCATCGAGATAATTTCCTTCATGAAGGAGCATGCCATAAAAATTGCCCAATTGCTCCTTTTGGTACTGCTGCCATTTGCTCAAGGTATGTTTTTCCAACAAATGATGCGCTTTAATAATAATCAACGGAGCAGCAGCCTCAAAACCAACACGGCCTTTGATGCCGATGATGGTATCGCCCACATGCACATCGCGACCAATGGCATATTTGGAAGCAATTTCTTCCAGTTTTTCAATATTTTCCACTGGACTGGCTTTAACGCCATCTAAAGCGACCAATTCCCCTTTGTCAAAAGTTAATTGTAGCTGCTGGGGTTCTTTTTGCTCCAATTGGCTGGGATAAGCGGAATCTGGCAATGGCAGGTGTGGGGTCAAGGTCTCGTCCCCGCCTACCGAAGTGCCCCAAAGCCCCCTGTTAATGGAGTATTTGGCTTTTTCCCAAGAGTAGTCCACGCCGTTTTCTTGCAGATAGTGTATTTCCTCTTCCCGGGCCAATTTGTTGTCCCTGATCGGGGTAATGATCTCAATTTCGGGAGCCAGGATTTGGAAAATCATATCGAACCGCACTTGGTCGTTACCTGCCCCCGTACTGCCATGGGCAATGTAGTTGGCCCCTACTTTTTTGGCATATTCTGCTATTTCAACAGCCTGCACAATCCGTTCCGCACTCACCGATAGGGGATAGGTGTTGTTGCGGAGCACATTCCCAAAAATGAGGTACTTGACCACTTTTTGGTAAAAATTATCCACGGCATTGATCGAGGTGTAGCTGGTTGCCCCCAAGGCCAAGGCCTTTTCTTCAATTTCTTGTATCTCTTGTGGTGAAAATCCACCGGTATTCACGCTCACGGCATGTACTTCAAAACCTTCTTCTTTGGAGAGGTACTTGGCGCAGTACGATGTATCCAGGCCGCCGCTATAGGCTAAAACTAGTTTCTTCATTTTTCCTTCTTCTTTATAAATAGATGTTCTTTAATTCTTTTTAGGCGCTGAAAGGTTTTTTTGTTGATTTTTTCAGCTTTTGGGTGTTTGTTTTTTTCAGCGGGGTCGTACAACATTCCGGTACAAAGGCACATTTTCTGTTCGGTCCGTGTAAGGATGTCAAAGTTTTTACAGGTTTGGCAACCTTTCCAAAAGTCGGGGTCTTTGGTCAGTTCAGAGAAGGTCACGGGTTTGTAGCCCAAGGCATAGTTCATTTTCATGACCGCAAGTCCTGTGGTGATCCCAAATATTTTTGCCTTGGGAAATTTTTCTTTGGAGAGTTCAAATATTCGTTGCTTTATTTTCTTGGCCAATCCCATGCCCCGATAATCAGGATGCACGATCAGGCCAGAGTTGGCGACAAAATCTTTGTTTCCCCACACCTCAATATAGCAGAAACCGGCAAAATTTTGGCCGTCCAAGGCAATGACGGCATTGCCGTTTTTTAAGCGTTGGATGATATATTCCGGCGTTCGCTTGGCAATACCCGTACCCCGTACCTTGGCAGAGTCCGTAATGGTATCGCTGATGATCTGGGCGTATTTAAAATGTGATTCGTTGGCAACAACAATTTTCATTGCTGAAGGGTTTTAAGCTGAAAAATTGGATAAAAAGTCTTGGTGTATTTTGCGGGATTGGACTCACCTAATCCCAATAGTAGATATGCACCCTTACGGGCGGCGGCGTGGAGCGAACGGGCGTACTGGAGCAGTTGGGCTCATGGATAGTTTTATGTACTTTGTTTCGTTCATTGCGGGGTAAATGTACAAATAATCTTAAACGACCAACATTTTGTTATGACTTTTTACGAATTCTGGTAAGAATGTTGCAATTTTTCATGATTTCATAGCCTAAATACACAATCACGAAAAAATATTCAACAAAAAGAAGCCATAGGTTTTCCTTAAAATCGGGTTGTGAGTAGGCATAATAGCTCAAAATAACGAAGCCTGTCCATAATATGGAAAAACGATAACGGGTAAATAGACTTAGGCCCAAAAGGAAAATAAGGTACCAAGGGTGTACCGTTGACGATAATAGATAATAGCCGGTCAAGACAATGAGCATTGAGGAAAAAATTGCCGTTAATTTTTTATGCTTTCTGAGGAAGGTCAACAAAAGGATAAGTACCACTGCCATGATTTTGACAAAAGTCCCGTATGTTTTGATGAGTTCCCATGGCTTTGCATCGAAATTTGAAATCGCAATACGTTTTACCAGATTGTAGATACTGGCATTAAATTCGAAATTGGAAAACCAAAGCGCAATGGTCTGGGAGTAGTTGTCCACCAATTCCGGGGTATGGAACGGGAGAATGTAGGCCAGACAGCAGATGCCCGTCAGCGTATAGAACACCAAACTTTTTTTGAAGCCCAGATATTTGAGAAACAATGGCAGGAACAGCATGGGGACGAGTTTTACCATGATGGATGCGGCATAGACCGGTGCGGCCCACCGTATTCTTTTTTCAGAGATAAGGTACAGGGCCCAGACAAAGAAAAAGAGCATGGTTCCTTCAAAATGGAGGTTTCCGGTAAGTTCGATAATGACCAGGGGGTTCAAAAAATACCAAAACGCCACATGGGGGCTTAGGTTAAGGTTTTGCAACACCTTTTTTCCGTAGTAGAGAATGCCCATGTCTGCCGCAATGATAAGAATGCGCATCCAAACGATGGAACCCAGCATGCTGCCCATGCCCAAAAGAGAACTTAGGGCAAACAGGAATTGGTTGATTGGGGGGTAGTTGCTATAGTGTTTGGCACTCAGTTCACCCATCCCCGAGTGCAATAGGGTAGCATTGCGAAGGTGGAATTCTGGGTTTTCTATCAGTTCATTGGGGGTGTATAGGTATGGATTAATGCCATGTATGATCAATTCCCCATCCCAAACAAAGCGGTAAAAATCTTGGGAAAGGTTGGGTGTTGCCAACAGGAAGACCAATCGGAAAAGAACACCGGCAAGGAGCAGAAACTTAAAGTTCCACTTTTCAAATTGGATAAGTTTAAAGTGAAGGATGAATACGATGGCAAAAAGGAGCAAAAGCTTGGGAAAATCTTCCCGTTGCAGATGGTAGCCAAAAACGGTATAGCAAAACATACTGCCCAAAACCAGTAGGATGGGAATTTTGTGGAGAGCGGCGTAAGATTTGAGTTTACCCAGCATTTTACAAATGTCTGTCAAAATCCATTCGTGCACCTAAAATTCTTACGATAAGAACATGGTTTTCTCTTTCTATATAGAAAATGGAGTGCGCTTTAAATGGGAACACTTTAAGTCCATGAATGTTTTTGATGGGGTAATGCCTTCCAATATTTGGATTGATGCAGAGTGATTTAAAACAATCGATTAATTCATCTTTGTAAACTCTTGCTTGTTGAATACCAAAATTTTCAATGGTGAAGTCTGCAATTTTGCCTAAGTCTTCCTTAGCTTTTGAGCTGAGCTGGAATTCACCCATTTTTCCTGAGATAACGTTCTTCAGCTTCACGCCAGATGTCTTCAACTGTTTTTTCGCTCAGACCACTATCCAGACCTTCTTGGATGGCGCGTTCCAATTCCAGTAGCTTTTGGCGTTGGACTTGGTCTTTACGGATCAAATCACGGATGTACTCACTGTCGTTGGTAAAATCGCCCCGTTCTATTTGCAGTTTGATCCAGTCGTCTTGTTTTTTGGTAAAGGTGATGGTTTTGCGAACAGTCTCCATAAATTACACTTTTAATCATACTATTGGTGCAATTTAATGAATTTTATTCCGTGGTGTGCATAAAGCTTTGGGGGCAAGGTCGTTTCTGATGCCAGAAATGTGAAATTATTAAAATTGTGTGATCCCCTTGTTTTGGATGGGTAAGCGGAGGCTTACGCCTTGGCCACCAAACTTTTAAAGAACACAAAGCCAAAGCCCAAGAAGAGCATCAGGTGAAAAGGGAACAATCCGTAATCGTTCAACGGTACGGCACTGTACATACCAAAGAGGAAGTATAGCATCAATCCAAATTCCAAAATCATATTGGGCGATAATTTTTTGGCCAGGTATTTATTGCCCTTCCAAGAATCGGTCAAATTATTGATGTTGAATTTTGGTGTACGCACAAACTCGCTTCGCTTGCCCAAATGCCCTTCCAGCACGGCAATGGAGTTGTGCAAGGACAAGCCCAAGGCCACGGAAAAGAAAGTAAAGAACAATTTAATGTAGTCCACAAACTTATCAAAACCGCCACCCTGCATACTGCGGTAGGTGAACCAGTAACAGAAGAACAAAATAATAGTGCTGATGATGAAGAAACTGGTAATTTCAAAAACCCAGGCCAAATGGCCATAGGTATTTTTGATGTACAACATGGGGATACTCAATACCGAAACCAAAAAGACGCATAGGAACATGGAACTGTTCAACAGGTGCATAACCCCATGTAATTTGGTCTTTAGGTCCAAATTTTTGGCCATGATGACACTCCAAACCGTTTTTCTAAAGTTTTCGGCCCCGCCCTTGTTCCAACGAAACTGCTGCGAACGCGCCGCGCTCATCACCACGGGAAGCTCTGCGGGGGTTTCCACATCTTCCAAATATTTGAATTTCCAATTCTTTAGCTGGGCGCGGTAGCTCAAGTCCAAATCCTCGGTCAAGGTATCGCCTTCCCAGTTGCCGGCATCCAAGATGCACTGTTTTCTCCAAATGCCCGCTGTTCCGTTAAAGTTGATGAAATGTCCTTTTGAGTTACGCCCTACCTGTTCCAAGGTAAAATGGGCATCCAAGGCAAAGGCCTGTATTCTGGTCAAGGTAGAGTAGTCGCGGTTAATATGCCCCCAGCGGGTTTGTACCACACCAATTTCAGGGTCTTTAAAATAAGAAACGGTCTTTTTTAACCAATCGCTTTCCGGCATAAAATCGGCATCAAAAATGGCGACAAAATCCCCTTTGGCAGTAACTAAGCCCTCTTTAAGCGCACCTGCCTTAAAACCTGTTCTGTCCTCCCTGCGGATATGCTGTATGTCCAAACCGGTTTTTTGGAGATCCTCCACCCGTTTTGCCGTGTCTATGACGGTGTCATCGGTGGAGTCGTCCAATACCTGAATCTCCAATTTGCTTTTTGGGTATTCAATTTTAGCGATATTATCCAGCAGACGTTCCATCACATACTCCTCATTGTAAATGGGCAATTGGATGGTTACATGCGGAATTTCCTTTGGGTCTAAAAGGTTGAATTTTGGGGCTTCTTCGTTCTGTTTTTTGTAGGTCAGATAATTGATGAGCAGGTTTAATTGGGCCAAGCTGTAAAAGAAGATCAACATAAGTGCAATACTGTAAATTGCAATGATGATGTAAGCGATAGTCAACCCTAAACTCATTTTATACTGTATTTAAAAATCCAACCCAAAATTTTTATACCGGCAAATATAGTGCCTTTTACGGTTCCTGAAACTTTTGACACGCCTATTCGGCATTTATAGCGCACAGGTACTTCTTTGTAAGTCAATTTTTTGCGAATTGCCTTCAATTGCATTTCCACGGTCCAGCCATAAGTCTTGTCCTGCATCTGCAATTTTTTAAGGGATTCGTATTTTATTGCCCTAAACGGGCCCAAATCCGTAAATTTTGCCCCAAAAAACAAGCGCATCAATAAGGTGGCGAGCCAATTGCCAAAAACTTGTTGGGGCGTCATGGAACCTTGTTCCCGTAACTCTTTTTTTCGTGCACCGACCACAAAATCCACTTCATTGTTAATAATTGGGGCGACTATATTGTCCAATTCTTCCGGATAATCGGAATAATCACCATCAAGAAATACGATGATATTGGGTTGTTTGGATTGTTTTTCGATGTAATCCATTCCGGCCAGACAGGCATACCCATAACCGGGACGTGGTTCATTGACCACCGTGGCCCCTGCCTGTTCGGCATTTTTTGGAGTGTTATCGGTGGAGTTGTTGTTGACGACAATGGTTTCTGAAACGGATTCAGGGATTTCTGCAATGACCTTGGCAATGGAGTCCGCTTCGTTAAAAGCAGGGATGATAACTTTTATGTTGGCGACCATTTATTTTAAATCAGAGAGGTTGTTTTCCCTTTTAAAGTGGGCAAAGCTAAACCATTCTTTTATCTTTTTTCCATTTCGGTACTTTTCGGCCGATTTTAATTCTTCATCCACGTATTTTAGGCAATAGCCGTTCTTAATGCCATCCGTTAATTGGCATTTGTGGTTGATTTTTTCATTCTCGTCATAGAAAAGCCACCAGTTGTCTTTTTTGCCATTGTTCATGTGGCCTTGCATCTCCAACTTGCCATCCTTATCATAAAAGTACCAATAGCCATGTCTAAGGTTCATTTTGTAATGTCCTTTTTCCCTGAGTTGGCCATTGGCATAAAAGTATTTCCAGAACTCTTCCTTGGAATCGCCATATTTCCACCCTTGGGCCTTTACCTGACCATTTTCATGATATTCCCTATGGTACATTTTAGTAGTGGAGGCCGATGCCAGAAAAAGTATGATGAATGCGAGGCGTAGCATGTTATTTTTGGTTCACCAGTTTCATTAGATCCACATCATTTCCCAATAGCACCTGATTGCTATCAATTCTTCCCTCCAACGGACCATTTTCCAGCTTTAGGACCCCCCGTGGGCAAACTGCTGAGCAGATACCACAACCCACACAACTGGAGCGAACAATGTTCTCCCCCTTTTGGGCATAGGCCCTAACGTCTATACCCATCTCGCAATAGGTGGAGCAATTGCCGCAGGAAATGCACTGGCCGCCATTGGTCGTGATCCTAAAACGGGAGAACAGGCGTTGCTGAAAACCAAGGATTGCAGCCATGGGGCAACCAAAACGACACCACACCCTATTGCCAAGAATAGGATAAAACCCTGTACCGATAACACCAGAAAAAATGCTGCCGATCATAAAGGAATAGGATTTGCGAAGGGTTTCCGATTTAAACAAAAATACCTGACCCTCGCCACTGTAGAAATGGAAGCCGATCAGTGCCAAAATGATTACAAAATATCCAATGGCCCCATAAAGGGCATCTTTTTTAAACTGTTCCCTTTTGAACAATAGCACCCAAGCGAGAACAGCAGTCAACAGAACGGCTATGCCAATCAAAAATGTGCTTTTGGTCAACCAATATTTGCTGGTGTCATTACCGAGATAAGAATAGATCACAGCTGTGGTCATTAAGGTGACAAAGACCACCACACTGTGTATGACCCAGCGTTCCACTTTCCATGCGGTCAGGGATTTGTCACTCAATTGCCTAAAGGGGTCGCCCACGGTTTCGGCCAAGCCACCACAGCCACAGACCCAAGAGCAATACCAGCGCTTACCAAAACGGAAGGTGAGGATGGGACTGATGACAAAGATGGTCACGATGCCAAAAATGAGCATGGCAAAGCCAATATCACCAGAGCTTAAAAAGCCTTTGATGCGGTACCCTTCAAAATTGTAATAATTCAAGGGCCACATATTTTTTAGGTCGTAATAAGGGAGGCTGCCACCATTTAAAATTGAACTGCCATTTAAACGGGCCATTAATTCTGGAATGATAAAGGCAAAAGCCGTTTGAAAGAACATCACACTAAAGGTCCTGATCCTTTCATACCGGTTATGACGGTATTTCCAGAGGAATTTGATGCCAAAGGCTAAAATAGCGACGGTGTATAGGGTGCCATATACAAACCATTGGCTGGCGGGATTGCCGCTCAAAGCCCTGCTCAACGGGTCAAAAAGTGCAATAATGCCCTTGTTCTCCCCTTTGTTCACCAAACCCAAATACTCTGGAAAGAAATAGAGGATAATGTAAAATCCTGTTAGGGCAATGCCGGCCACCCAGCCCCAAAAACCCTTGCTGGAAATGGATTTGAACCATACCCCGTCGTTTTTGATGCCGGGGGCCTTGTCCAGATAGGTGTCCCAAGAAAACCATACAGTGCCCACTCCAATGGATACTAACGAAATGGTGAGCCAGAGTGCTTTATTTGGAAACGCAACATTAAAGGAGGCCAACAATAAAACGGAGAGGCCGAACATACCCAGCAGGGTGGCCAATTTCTGGTTGCGGGTCAAGCTAACGGGGGGTTGGCCGGTAAGGGCCATGCTTCGGCTGTGTTGTTCGTAGTTCATTTTTTAAAGTTCAAATTCAAGTACAATTTGATTTTTGTTAATTGTTGTAATTCGTGTCCCTATCCAAAGATTCGGGCAAGACTTTTCTTTTTCGTTTTGATGGATTTTCCAAAAGAGGAATTGTATTGCGACACAATCTCTTGCTCGTACTGCCTATAAAACTCAGGGTCAAAATTGGCATCGGCCAAATGTTCCATCACATAATCCACATTGCGTTCTTCGGTGAGCCAGCGATCAAAAATCTCGTGCCGTATCCGAATACCAAAGGTGTTGATGCCCAAAAACAGTTTGGATTCCTTATGGAAGGCCACGGTGATGCAAACTTTTTCCGAAGAATGCCTCCAGTGGAATTGCTCCTCATATTCCTTTTTTCCCCTCTTACTGAAGACCCAACCATAGGTTTGGTATTCAATATCCAGGAATTTGGCAGAGTTGAACCAATGTCCCGGTTTGTATTCCGTCCGGTTTCCGCAAATGGTCTGGGCCACGGTCTCACCCATCATGCGGCCCGTGTACCAGACCGCTTCCACGGGACGGCGGTTGCCAATGGCCTCATGTTGTTCGGCACAATCGCCTATGGCGTAGACATCCTTTATGTTGGTTTCCAAAAAACGGTTGACCTTAACGCCACGGCCCAGTTCAATCCCGGAATCCTTCAAGAAAGCAACATTGGGTGTAACCCCTGCGGTCAATCCTACCATGGCACATACAATGGTATCTCCCTTGTCCGTTGTTACGGCTTTTACCCTTCCGTGTTCATCGGGGATGATTTCTACCAAATTGGTGCCCAAGCGTAAATCAATATGGTGTTCCAGAATATGTTCGTTGATCATCTCAGATTCACCATCTGGTAGGACGCCGTTCCAAAAACTCTCTTCACGGACCAAAAAGGTGACGGGGATATCCCTGCTGCGCAGCATTTCGGCCATTTCAATGCCGATCAACCCACCGCCAACAATAACGGCCCTTTCGCAGACCTCTTTGTTTGGGGCGTTTACTTCCAATAAATCCAGATCTTGTTTGGAATACAAACCTTGTACGCCATGTAAGTCCTGTCCGGGCCAGCCAAATTTATTGGGCTTAGATCCCGTTGCAATGATCAATTTGTCATAGTGGAAGATTCGGGATCCATCAACCATCAACTGCTTGTTCGCTGTATCTATTTTGGAAACGAAGCCCCGCATCAACTCAATCTTATTTTTAGACCAAAACCAATTTTCATAGGGTTGGGTATGCTCAAATTTCATATGTCCCATATAAACGTACATGAGTGCCGTTCTTGAAAAGAAATAATCGGTTTCGGCAGAGATTATGATGATTCTTTTGTTGGAAAGCTTACGAATATGTCTTGCTGCAGTAACGCCCGCGATGCCATTTCCTATGATGATGATGTTTTCCATAATTGTCTGGTAGATGAATGGGTTGTCGCTCCTAAAGGTAGAAACTTTACATAGGTGCATCAATTTAGAAAGGTTATAAATTTAGGGGGTTTTGTAAGGTTGAACGGCCAAAGACGTACGTGTTTTTTAAATCCTAAATAATTCATAAAACACCGGGAATGTTGTAGGGTAGCTGGGGTTGCCGCGACAGAAGCAGAGAATTTTATAACTGCTAAACTTGGTTTGATATGAAAAAAAATACAATACTTAAGACCCTGATTTTATTTTTTTGCCTGCAGGTGGTGACGGGGCAAGAACTTACGGAGTTCTTTACAAAATCGGACAACTTCTTCAAAGCCTTTGTACACCATGGCAAGGTTGATTATAAAGGTGTAAAGGCCAACCTTGACCAATTGGACGGGATTTTGGATTTGGCCAAGGGCCTATCAGTTTCCAAGGCCGATGCCAAAGAATATCAGGCATTTTGGGTCAATGGCTACAACCTGTTGGTCATCAAGGGAATTATAGACCATTATCCTGTAAAGTCCCCATTGGACATCAATGGTTTTTTTGACAAGACCAAACGGGACATCGGCGGGCAACAGATTACCCTAAACGACATTGAGAACAAACAGTTACGTGGAAATTTTCCTAAAGAGGCCCGCTTTCATTTTGTACTGGTCTGTGCAGGGTTGGGATGCCCTCCCATAATCAATGGGGCGTATTTGCCAGCAACCTTGGAATCCCAATTACAGACCCAAACGGAATTGGCACTGAACAACCCAAATTTCATCAAGATGAAAGGAAAGAAAGTGCTGCTTTCCCAAATCTTTGAGTGGTACAAAGCCGATTTTACACAAGATGGAAAATCTGAGGTGGATTTTGTAAACCAATACCGAAAAGAAAAGTTGGATGCCAAGGCTAAGGTGGCTTACTACCCTTATGACTGGTCGTTGAACGAAACCAAATAAATAACAATCTTTTAAAAATTAAAATCATGAAATTTTTCAAAAACCCATACCGATTTTTTATAGCGACCCTTTTGTTATCGGTGTTGAATGTAACGGGTCAAGATCAAAATGATACTGCGCAGCAAGGTAGCAACATCCAAAACCTGACCCCATCCAAGTTGATTGGCAAAGGGCAATGGGATATTAAATGGTTCAACAACATTTATACCGAAACAGAAGATACTTTTAGTGGCGATATCCCAAGAAATGTGTTTTTTACATCTACACTGGATGTTTTTACCGGAGTTGGTCAAAACAGGCGAGTGAATTTAGGCTTGTTGTTGGAGTTTAGGTCCAATACCGTTGGTGGCCGTGGCCTGTTCGATTTTCTTTCGTTTGATGGTGAGGAGGGATCTGCACGTTCTGGGTTTACCTCTTTGGCACCGGCCATAAAATTCACCCCTTTTAAAAAGCTCAACAATTTTTCTGTACAAAGTGCCTTTTTTATTCCCCTTGTGGATAACGAAACGGAGAATGGGGTGTTTCTGGATCAAAATGGCTTTATTTGGCAGAATAAGTTCTTTTATGACTATTCCTTTGCCCAAGGAAAATGGCAGTTGTTCTCTGAACTGAACTCCGAATTTAATTTTGGGGACAAGGCCGATAGTTTTGCCAACAACAGTTTGCGCTTGACCCCAGGATTGTTCTTGAGTTATTTTCCAAGTTCCAAGTTTACCATTCTAGGACTGGTACAACATTCACAGCTATTGGATCTGGGGAACGATTTCTCACAGGATTTTACGGCCTTGGGCGGGGGCGTTAAATATCAATTGACAAATGAATTGAACATCGAAGGGCTCTACACCAACTTTGTACGGGGTTCGGATACGGGACTCGGCCAAACATTCAACATAGGTTTGCGGGCGGTATTTTAATCCGACAGGTAAATAAACTATTTTTGGTCCCGATTGCGACATTGATGAAGCGATCGGGACTTCTTCTTTGCCCCAATGTTCTTGTGTGATTGTTCTGAAAAAGGATGGGAAAAGAATTTAGACATCCATCCCAAATGCAGGAGGCACCCATGGAATTTATGTTTTTGGTCAAATTAAAGGGCCAAAGGTGTAATAGGGTAACAAGGAAGGGGACTAAGTGAGAAATTGAACGCCAACCATGGGAAAATATACCATACTTTTTTTCTTCAGCGCTATCTTTTTGGCCCATGGCCAAGGTATTGTTTCCCATATAAAGATCCAGGGGAACAAAAGGACAAAGACCTCCCTCATCCAAAAAATTTCAGAGCTAAAGCCCGGTCAGGAGTTGGATTCTACGGTGATAGGGAAGGATATAGCACGTTTGATTCGATTGCCATCCGTTTCACATGCCTATTTTCAGGTTTTGGAGACTGGGGATGGGAACACTTGTACGGTGGTTTATGGCATAGAGGAAAACTTTACCTTAATACCATTTGCCAATATTTTTACGTCCAGTAACGATGAGTTTGCCTTTAGGGTGGGACTTCAAGAGTTCAATTTTTTGGGGCAGAATATGACTTTGGGGGCTTTTTACCAATATGATGTTTTTGGCTCATATGGTCTAAACTTGCGTGCGCCCTATCTGTTTTCAAACAAACTTGGTTTGGCATTAAACTATCAGGACCTAACAACCCAAGAACCTGTTTTTTTAGAGAATGGCACGGCAGATTATAGGTATAACAACCGTTCGGTGGAGGTCTTGGGTTTGTATGAGGTGAATTTTAAGCATAGACTGGAATTGGGTTTGAATTTTTTTACGGAGGATTATGAATATATTTTTGGGGAGACCGCTCCTTCTGTGCCGCAAGCGTTGGTGGTGGACAAGTTTTTGGTCAAACTCCTCTATAACTATGATGGCCTCTCTTATTATTACCACTATCTTGATGGATTTCGCAGTAATCTGAACCTACAGTATGTAACCAGTACCAGTGATCAACTTCCAGATTTTTGGATTGGCTTCAATGATTTTTCCTACTTCAAACGAATAGGAAAAAGAGGCAATTGGGCATCAAGGATGCGTTTGGGGCTTTCCAGCAACATTAACACCCCGTTCGCGCCCTTTACGGTAGATAACAATATCAATATACGAGGGGTGGGGAATACCATAGACCGGGGCACAGCGGCCATTATTATGAATACGGAATATAGACATTCCCTAATAGAGAAAGATTGGTTCGTATTACAGGGCAATGTGTTTGTTGATGGGGGGAGTTGGCGTACACCGGGAGGCAACTTCAGCGATTTTACTGATGACCAGAACCTGAGAATATATTCCGGGCTGGGCATACGATTGATCCATAAACGCATCTTCAATGCCATATTCAGGATTGATTATGGCCATGGCCTTACCAAGGATGCAACAAGGGGTTTTGTCTTTGGCATAGGGCAATATTTTTAATACAGTGTATGGTTGGGCCACACATGGTTGTTGGTAAGCAAAACAAAATGCCAGAAGTCAAAAAAATAAAGGGATATTGCTTTTTCTTCGGCTTAATGGACGAACTGTTTGAATGAAATAGGCAATAAATTTGGCAGTCACAGACAACTAACATGATCGAAACAGCATTACTTTTAGCGCATCAAAGGCAACACATGAAATGAAGCATCCAGCGGCAGAAGTTAAAATCATCCATTGCAAGGACTTACATATTGCGGCAATGGTTGAGTCGGAACTCTGTAAAGAACGCGACATGTATTTTCATTCAAATTATTTGGTGATGGTCCTACAGGGAACGTATACCATCGAAACCGAAGAAAACACGTATGTCGTCAATGAAGGAGAGTTTGCCTTGATTAGAAAATACACCCATGGGAAAATATTAAAAACACGAAACGAAGCCCAAAAACCTTTTAAGGACATCTTGTTCGTGCTTCATGATGAATTTATAAAGAACATTATCAGGGATTTTGAACTGCCCGACAATATTTTACCCTGTACGGAACAGGTGGTCAAGTATAAAAGTAATTATATTTTGGAAGGCTTAAGGCAATCGCTAAGCGTGTATTTGTCGGGTGTTGAACAAATAGACAAAGACCTCGTCACCTTAAAAACAAGGGAAGCGTTAATGGGAATTTTAAAGGACAAACCCAATATGGTTCATGTTTTTAATGAGTTTTCCGAACCTAAAAAGGCCGATTTGCTCCTTTTTATGGAGCATAATTTTATGTGCAATTTACCCTTAGAAACCTTTGCCAAGAGTTCAGGAAGAAGCCTCTCAACCTTTAATCGGGATTTTAGGGAGGTTTTTCAGACTTCCCCGAGCAAATGGCTCAAGAAAAAGCGTTTGGCTTTGGCAAAACAGTTAATGGAGGGGTATAAGAGGAAGCCATCCGAGGTATATCTGGAAGTGGGCTTTGAAAATCTGGCCCATTTTAGCCGTTCATTTAAAAGTGAATTTGGTATGAACCCCTCAGAAATGGCAGTTGCATAGGATGATATTGGCTGAGAAAACCAACAAGATGGTTGAAATTACATCAGTCAATTTTGTTTCTCAGTGTTTTATCCTAAAACGACCTAAATTTGAATGATAGCGTAAATCGATGCAAACAATCCTAAATACACTATGACAACAATAGACAAATCAAAACCTGTATTCGTTTCAGGCGCCAATGGCTATGTGGCCTCTTGGTTGGTAAAAAAATTATTGGATGAGGGGCTCACCGTCCACGCCGTGGTAAGGGATTCCAAAAACGAAAAAAAGATTGTCCACCTTAAGAAAGCCGCCTCAGGATCAAAGGGGAAGCTCGTTTTTTTTAGTGGAGACTTGTTAGAACCCGGATCCTACAAGGAGGCCATGCAGGGTTGTGAACTGGTCTACCATACCGCTTCGCCATTTACAACCGATGTAAAAGATCCGCAGAAAGAATTGATCGATCCAGCGGTGAAGGGTACCGAAAATGTAATGTTGACGGCCAAGGAAACACCCTCGGTAAAACGGGTGGTAGATACCAGTAGTTGCGCGGCCATTTACACCGATGCGATTGATACGGTGAATGCCCCTGGAGGTCGATTGACCGAAGAAGTTTGGAACACCACGGCCTCTTTGGAGTACCAACCGTATTCTTATTCCAAAACGTTGGCGGAGAAAAAGGCATGGGAAATTGCCGGGTCACAATCACAATGGGATTTGGTTACCATCAACATGTGTTTGGTGATGGGGCCGCCACTAAATCCGCATGCCACCACATCGGAAAGTTTCAATATTTTAAAGCAAATGGGGGATGGGACATTTAAAAGTGGCGCCCCCAAACTGGGAACGGGCATTGTAGATGTTAGGGATGTTGCCGAAGCCCATTTTAGGGCCGGTTTTACGCCCGAAGCTAACGGCAGGTACATTACCGCAGCCCATGAAACCGATTTTTTTGAAATGGCACAGACCTTGCTCCCTAAATACGGAAAGGATTTTCCCCTACCCAAATCGGCCGCACCTAAGTGGTTGTTGATGCTCATTGGGCCCATGGTGAACAAAAACCTCACCCGTAAGTTCATTCGAAATAATATCAATGTTCCGTGGAAAGCCGATAACTCCAAAATCAAGAACGAATTGGGCATGGATTTCCTTCCGTTAAAAGAGACCATGGAAGATTCATTCCAAGTGTTGGTTGACAATCAAATTGTTCAGCCTAAATAAGACATAGGTTAAATATAATATAATGATGCCTGCCTGTCGTTCAGGCAGGCTTTTTTGTTGGGGTTTTCCATAAAGGGCATTGCTGGGAAATCGGGATTAAGGAAATCATATCCGCTATAATGCTGCTAAAGAATTGGGCAATGTTACCTTTTGTTGCCATGGAAAAAGTAACTTAGGCGCTATGAAGCACATTGGTTACATAGTCCTAATATTGGTACAGCTATCCTGTGAAGGGCAGCCCAAAGAAAAGATCAACGGTGTCAGTTTTGTGGGTTCAAGGGATAAAGCGACCCAACAACATATAGACCCCATTTTAAAAATAAATGCCAACTATGCGGCTGTTATGCCTTTTGGCTTTGTGCAGGGTTTGGATCATCCTGAAATTGTTTTTGATACCGAACGGCAGTGGTATGGAGAGACCAGGGCGGGAGGGAAGCAATACATACAAATATTACAACGGAATGGTATTAAAATCATGCTAAAGCCCCAAATTTGGGTGTGGCGGGGAGAGTTTACGGGGGATTTGGCCATGACAACCGAGGCCGATTGGCTTCGGTTGGAAAGTACTTATGAAGATTTTATACTCACCTATGCAGCATTGGCCCAGGAGACCCATGCGGAAATATACTGTATTGGAACCGAGTTGGAAGCCTTTGTAAAACACAGACCAATGTTTTGGAAGGAATTGATCACGAAAGTACGAGCCATCTATAGTGGGAAATTAACCTATGCAGCCAATTGGGATGAGTATACGAGAACCCCTTTTTGGAAGGAGTTGGATTTTATAGGGGTGGATGGTTATTTTCCTCTTTCCGAAGCAAAACAGCCTACCAAGAACCAATTAAAAGAGGGATGGGGCAAATGGAAGGATGGGCTTCGCAAGCATTCCAAGGAGAATGGGAAACGGATACTCTTTACGGAATTTGGCTACCGCAGTATGGACTATACAGGAGCAAAACCTTGGTTGGTGGATAGAAATGATCGAAAGGTCAACCTAAAGGCGCAAGCAGAAGCCCTTGAAGTTGTCTTTGAGGAACTCTGGATTGAGGATTGGTTTGCAGGAGGTTTTGTATGGAAGTGGTTTTTGCACCACGATCAGGTTGGTGGACCCAAGGACAATAGGTTCACTCCCCAAAACAAGCCAGCGGAGAAGGCATTGTCACGATTTTATAAAATATATGGAGAGTGAATAATTAAAATTGAACGGTTAAAAAGAGCACTTAATCGGATAAAAACCAATCTTAACAGATTTATTTAAATGCTGGTTGTGAGGTTGATAGCTTTGATAAGGATTTTACTCCCAATTTATTTGTCATGTCAAGAGATGTCATACTGAATTTTACTCCAACAGGGATGGTTCCTACCAAGAAAATTACCCCACATGTTCCTGTTTCAGTAGCAGAAATTGTTGAAGATGTGTTAAGGGCTGCGGATTTAGGCATTACTATGGTTCATTTGCATGCAAGAAGTGAAGAGCGTCAAGAACCTACATACAAGAAAGAAGTTTATGCTAGAATAATAGAGGGTATAAGGAAGTATTATCCACATATGGTAATATGTGTATCGCTCAGTGGAAGAAATTTTAATGAAATAGAAAAAAGATCTGACCCCTTAAACCTTGAAGCAAATTTAAAACCAGATATGGGAAGTCTTACCTTGAGTTCCCTAAATTTTGTTAATTCAGCAAGTGTTAACAGCCCAGAAACAGTTTCTGCCTTGGCCAAAATGATGTTAGATAAGGGAATTGTACCTGAGTTAGAGGTGTTTGATTTAGGAATGATTAATTATGCTAAATATCTTATCAAAAAAGGACTCTTAAAACCCCCATATTATTTTAACTTACTTTTTGGAAATATAAGTTCTGCGCAATCTAAGCTTTCCCACGTATCTACCTGTTTAAATGATCTACCGGATGAATCCTATTGGAGTTTGGCAGGAATAGGGGATGCCCAATTTGAAATGAACTCACTGTCTATGGCCATAGGAGGTGGGGTAAGGGTTGGTATCGAGGATAATATATGGTTTGACAGGAAAAGCCAAAAGCTGGCAACCAATGAAGCATTGCTCAAGAGAGTGCATCAAATTGCCAATTCTCTAGAAAGAAAAATAATGACACCAGAACATTTTCGTGAAAAAATGAAAATGGCAAGCGGTAAAGGAGAATTCGGACGAATAGATTTACTTACAGCCAACTAAAAGGAATGGAGAAGAACAATACTGATAGATGGTATAAACTTAAATGGTTATGGAACATCCTAAAAAACGGGTTGTTCCCTATGGGGGTTAGGAATCAACTGGCAAGAATAGGGATAGACGTATTGCCTTATTATTGGGTCAAAGAAGGGTATTTGCTAGAACCACCAAAGATAAAGGGTAAAGCTGATAATTATGAGTTTTGTAGGCTTTACAAAGAAGACTTGGAATTACTTAAAGGAAAAATTCTCAATTATAATGATTCAGGTCACATAGGTAGTTTAGAAAGAGGTAATTTTTGTTTTGCCTTAAAAAACGATGGTGAAGTTGCAGCTTATATGTTTGCTCAATTTGAGGATGAGGTGTTTAGTGAAAAAAGATTTGTTATCAAAAAAGACGAGGCTTACTTGACTTCGATGTATACGTTTGAATCACATAGGGGAAAAGGCCTTGCTCCATATTTGAGATACAGGGTATATGAGCACTTAAAGGGGGAAGGCTATAAAAGCTTTTATAGTATTAGCTCATATTTGAATAAACCAACGCTAAAGTTCAAAAAGAAGCTAAAGGCCCAAAATGTTCAACTTATTTTATCCTTGGGATTGGCAAATAGATTTGTTTGGAATTTTACCATTTGGAGATTAAAAGACGATATAATTGAAAGACCTCAAATGGTATCTTGATTTAAATTGTAATTGCTTGGGACAAGCATAGTGCTTTAGTCTTAATTTAACATAACGTATGCTTGTTTTGAGAGTAATTTCTTTAACGACAAAACAAATGAAAGCGAAACATTTAATCGATTTAATTTGCATTTCATCGATTAGATACTATCTTTGCTATAGTTCCCAAGCAAAACAAACTGAATGAAACTGAAGATAACCATACTTTCTTTACTATGGGTTGCCTTAAATATTTCAGCGCAGGAGGACTGCTATAAAGTGGTAGCCGAACAGGGCGATGGTATTTTTTCGATCCTTAGAAAACAAGGGTTGGATCCTGTAAAGTACTACGGAAAATTTTTAGAGCTTAACAAGGACCAATTGGAGAACGGTAGTGATTTGGTCTTGGGTAAGGAATATAACATTCCGGTCGGTTTGGATTCCTATAAGCACATGGCTGTTCAATGGGATGTGGAGAATGAAACAGAAACCTCGCTTTTTGACCAAGAACTCGAGACCATTTCGGCAAAGAGTGAACGACTTAAAAATGCCGTGATTTATTTAATGTTGGCCTCGTCCTCAACTGAGCCCAAAAAAGAGGTGAAAAGGCTTCGGCAAGAAATCATGGTTTCCATGGCCGAGGAACTAATGGTGCATGGGGCCAAGGTATATTTATTGCAGAATGATGAAACGGCCTTGGCCACCTATAAGGGCGAAGACCTAAACACCAGTGAGACCGAAGCTCCGATGGCCCATTTGGAACAGATGCGCAACTATGTGGACATCATCAATGGTGAATATTTAAAGAACCAAGGCAAGTACCAGCGTTTATTGGTCATTAACCTGAACGAATCGGTAAGGAACAGTGAGTATTACAAAGTTTCTGTGTATCATGATAAAAACCCTGATGGTGAGCGTTTTGCCAAAAACATTCAGCAAACCTTAAACCGGTACAGCGTAACGAATGACCCTAAAGAGTATACCGAAGTATTCACGGAAAAGAACAATTTGTTTTTGGCCAAGAACGTGATGCCGCCCATAACATTGGTTGATATTGGGGATACCAAAGATCCCAGTATTGAAGGTAGGATTTCGGTTAAACCCGATAAAGTTTGGTTGACCAATATCATAACCAACGGCATTTTTAGCGATTACGCTAATTTGGAAATAGAATAATAGAGGGGCTGCCCAAAGAAATTTATTTCAAATGTCTAGTGGGGTGGGCGTTTGGACTTGGAGAACACTAAAAACCGAGCAAAATTTTTGAAGGCAGCCTTATTTTTTTGCACTATTTTCTTCTAAACCGGTATTTCTTGGGAAGTGTTCCCAGCTTTTGATTTTACAACCAAAGCTTTAGGAAAGTAAATGTTTCCGATAATAGTCTGCCATTTCTCCAGGGCTGGCACCCAAGTAATTTTTTAAATGGATTATGGCAAAATGAAACTGCACATAGAGGTATCCCATTTTTTGATATTTCCTGGCTGATGTGAGAACATACTCTGGCAGTACCCTAAACGTGGCCAGTGTAACAATCCGTCCTATAAATTCCGTATCCTCATAGATTTGATAGTTTTCATCAAACCCACCACTCTTTTTAAACAGGTCCGGATCCACAAAAAGACTCTGGTCACCCCCACGGCAGATTAAAAGATTAAAGCGCGTTAGAAATGCAAAAAAACGGAGGAAGAGGTTCTTTGTGGCAAACCTCATCCGAAAACATCCAGCTTCAATCCTTGAAAGCCTGGCCTTTTTAAGGTGCAGGTCAAAGTGTTTTGGGGGATAAGTGTCCGCATGCAAAAAATAGAGCAGCAGACCTTGTGCCTTTTGGGCACCCAAATTCATCTGCTTGGCCCTTCCCCTATCCGATGTATAGACCATGGCTCCCTTTTCTTTGGCCAACTGAATGGTAGCGTCCGAGCTCCCTCCGTCAATGACCAAGACCTCTATACCTGATGGGTCATGGGAATTGGTGAAAAGGTAGTCCAACAGCTTGCCAATAAAGGCCGCTTCATTTAAAGTGGGGATTATAATGCTTATTTCGGGCTGTCGTTTCTTCAACATTTACGACCGTGGGTTAGCAGCAGCCTCCGCCATTATAATGCCATGTACTTTCGCTAATGTGGATTTCATCATTCACTTTGGCCAGAGCCGCAGCAGTCTTGTCACACACGGCCAAGGGCTGGTTCTGCATAAGAACATGTCCCAAACCATCGTCAAAATAGTCCTCATCACCATAATAAATGGCCGTTTTTCCGGTAAAGATACAAGGGCCGTCGGCGGGCATGGGGTCTTTGATGGCGGCAATTTCAATGGATTCGATGTATATGAGTTCATCGGTGGGGTAATGGTTGGGCGACAATACCCGGTAAGAGCGGCGACCACGAATTTCAATGGTGCCAAAGCCGGCATCGGTAAGAACTTTTATGTAATCGTTTAGGGGGATACTGCCAGAAAGGCAAAGGGCCCGCAGGCGATTATCGTTTCTAAGCGCATCGTTCATGGGTTGCTCACAGATGGGGTCGCTCATCACCAAACGGCCATGGGGTTTGAGTACCCGGTACATCTCACCAACGGCTTTTTTCAAATCGTCCATCTTAAAGATGTTGAACAGGCAGTTCTGTGCGGCCACATCAATACTATCGTCCGCTATGGGAAGGTTAAGGGCATCGCCTTTTATAAGGTTTACATAATCGCTTTTGAACCAGTCATTTTCTTTTTCGGCAATTTTGAAATTCTCTTGCGAGGCCTCCAACATCTCATCTACGGAATCTACACCTGTGACGCCGCCCTGTTGTCTGGAGAAGTAGGAAAATTGAAGCAATTCCATTCCGCCCCCAACACCAACATACAAGATTTTTGGGTTGTTCACCAAATCCTGGGCAGAAACGGTACTGCCACAGCCGTAGTTCATCTCTTGCATGATTTTGGGAATGGACAGTCCCGGAAATTGCCAAATGGGATTGGTGGTGCAACAAAGGCCAACATCTGGGGTTTCGGCCGCTTTTTTGTACAGATCCTGTGTGGCATTCAAATAACTCATAATTCTTTGATTAATTCTTTAAACAATGTTATCATTTTTGGTTCGGTGGCAGCGGCTATTTCTATAATTTCCTGTATGTTAATGGGTTGTAAATTATTGGGGTCGCATTCATCGGTCAAGACCGATACGGCCACAATGGGTAGTCGTAAATGGTTGGCAACAATTACTTCGGGGACCGTACTCATGCCTACGGCATCTGCGCCCAAGGTTTTGAGCATTCGGTATTCGGCCTTGGTTTCCAATTGGGGGCCTACCACGGACACATAAACCCCTTTTTGCAGGCCAATCCCTTCTTTTAGGGCAATTTTCTCAATCTTTTTGCGCATTTTTAGGTCATAGGGTTCGCTCATGTCCACAAAGCGATCACCAAATTCGGACACATTTTTAAAGGCCAGCGGGGAACCCCCCTGTAAATTGATGTGGTCTTCTATGAGCATAAGGTCACCTTTCTTAAAGTCAAGGTTGATGGCCCCGGCCGCATTAGAAATGAACAGATTTTTAATTCCCAATTGGTGCATGACCCGAATGGGGTAGGTTACATCTAAAAAATCATAGCCTTCGTACAAATGGAAGCGCCCCTGCATCACCACCACTTTTTTACCGGCAATGGTACCAAATATAAGTTTGCCCGAATGAAACTCCACGGTGGCCAAGGGAAAATAGGGGATGTGGTTGTAGTGGGCCTCAATACGGTCTTCTATTTCTTGGATCATCTGTCCCAGGCCACTACCCAATACAATGCCTATTTCTGGCTTGTCAAACCCTTTGTGTTCCAAATAGGCTACTGATTCTTCCAACTGTTTTTTAGTCATTCTTTCTGTTTTTTAGAAAAGGTTGAAATACGTCTCTATTTTTAATGTCTTCATAGGTGTCCACATCATTTCTTGTGTCCAATTGGGCCACTTGTTCACCTTCAAGATCTTTTAGGCTGTCCCTTAATACATTGCCCGTTCCCCAAGCTTTGTCTTGGAAAAGTTGCTCTTTTAACCGGGTCATGCCCAGAAGGTAATATCCGCCATCCTCGGCAGGCCCGATAACGAAATCGTTGTTCTTTAAAAGTTGAAAGGCCTTGTCTATATCGTCGGGTTCAATATCGTAGAGATCACTTCCAATAATCACAATGTTGCGATAACCCTCCTTAAAACCAGAGGCAAAGGCCTGTTTCATGCGTTCCCCAAGATCAATGCCCAGTTGCAATTTTTTGGAGAAGATTTTTGGGTTCCATATATCGTTGTCCCATATTTCCTCGGAATAATAAACATACTTGGCACATTTTAAGCCTTGGGTTGTGTTTACGGTGTGCGCCAACAAAAACTTATAGATTTCCAAAGCGGTGTTGTTGCCTATGGTACGGGCCAATCTGGTCTTGCACTTACCCAATTCTGGATTTCTGGTAAAAATGAGCAGTAGGTTTTCTGTGTCGGTTTTCAAGGAATCAAGTTTAGTTTACAATACTTTTTTTCCATTGGTCAGGAATTTGGCCCAAAACCTACTATAGGCATGGATTTTTTCGGTCTCCTTACCCTTAAGGTCCACTACGGTGCCCCCTTGGTTTTTCCATTCAAAAATACCACCATATAGGTTTTTGACGTTTTTATAGCCGGCCGCCTGCAATTTTTCCCCAACATCCTCTGAACGTACCCCAATGGAGCAATAGACGACAATCTTGGTGTTTTTCTGTGGATGCTTTTTGATGAAGGAATCGATGTTAAAATTCTTATGGCCCACCCATTGGGCATTCTTCATGTGGCTTACTTTAAATTCCTTGTGATCTCTGGTGTCCAAAAGGATGTGGGAAGAATCCCTTTGCAGTTCTTTGACCGTGATATAGGGTACCGAATCTTTGTTGAGGCTTGCCAAGATGCCCTCCAAACTTTGCTGTGGCACACAGGCAAGGGGCGAGAGGGCAAGAAGCCATAGTGTAACGCGAATTCTCATTTGATTCAATCAAGAACAAAGATACTATAACGGAATATTTTGTTGTTTTTTTACGTGCAGAAATGGAAGAAGGGGAACTTATGTTGGGGGCAATCTGCAAGAGTGCGAAAAAGGGGAACATACAGAACCAAAAAAAGCCCCGATCTGGGGCTTTTTTTAATCTAAAGGATTGCCTTTGAGACGCTTTTCTATCTTGCGCTTTTTCTCGGTCAATCGTTTCATTACATCCATCAGCTGTGAATCCTGCGTCTTTTTATAAATCTCATTTATGGAAAGAATCAGTTGTTTGGCTTCTCGCGAAGCTGCCACACGATCGCTGGTGGACATATGGCTTAGTGTTCTACTTTCAAACTCTGCTGCCAATTGCATCAAATCATCTGCCATATTATTTTAAAATTAAATAAGAACGTTGTTTTAGGGTGGAATGATACAATAAATTGACAAAATACACCACCGTAATTTATTTTTTAGCAATTTTTTATGAAGAAAAATCGCCATAAACAAAAAACCCAGCAATGCGCTGGGTTTTGTGGTACCTCCAGGAATCGAACCAGGGACACACGGATTTTCAGTCCGTTGCTCTACCAACTGAGCTAAGGTACCAGAATGTCATTTTTTTTGAAAGCCCACCTTTTTGTGCTTTAAAGCTTTGCGGGCCTGCCCGACTGAGCAAAACAGCTAGGTTTTGCGAAGGCGGGTGCAAATATAATTTCAATTTATAGATATTCAAACAAAAAAGGCAAAAATCAATGGGCAATATCTGGCAATTGCCCATCTTTGTACTATGAATTTAGTGGTAGATGTTGGCAATACGTCCATTAAGCTGGCCGTGTTTGATAATGGCAGAATGGTCATTGACCAAATAACGGATGCCGCATCTTTTTTACGAAAGATAAAGGAACTGTTTGGAATTTATCCTAGGATCAACAATGCCATTGTCTCATCGGTTGGGAAATTGACCCATAAGGAAATCAAGGTGCTTTCACTGTTTTGCAAGGTGCACAGATTGGGGCCGGATTCAAAAATTCCCTTCAAGAACAGATATGCAAGTCCAAAGACCTTGGGCGTGGATCGCATTGCGTTGGCCACTACGGCCTATTACCAATATCCCAAGACCAATGTGTTGGTCATAGATGCCGGTACGTGTATCACCTATGATTTTTTGAATGACCATGGGGAGTATCTTGGTGGGGGCATTTCGCCCGGGGTAAAGATGCGGTATAGGGCCATGCATGGACAAACAACAAAATTGCCGTTATTGGATCCAGAAGTTGTGGAAGATTTTATCGGGAACGATACCAATGGGTCTATGCACAGCGGTGTTTTCTTTGGTGTAGTCGGTGAGGTGGACGGAATAATTGACCTTTACAACGATCGATTCCCACATTTAACAGTGATTTTAACAGGGGGTGAGGCCCATTTTTTTGGTAAACGTTTAAAAAATTCCATATTTGCGGATTCTAAATTCCTACTTAAGGGATTAAACTACCTATTGGAGTACAATAAACAATAAATGGTCAAGAAGTTAAGGTTATCCATTGCAATTTTAAGTCTATTTTCTTTTGGTATTTATGCCCAAAACGCGACCATCTCTCCCTATTCTTTGTTCGGTATTGGCGATTTGCGTGATATGGGTACCGTTGAGAACCAAATGATGGGAGGATTAAGGCTATATGCCGATAGCATACACGTAAACCTAAGAAACCCGGCAGCATATTCAAGTCTCCGTTTAACGACCTATGCGGCTGGGATATCGCATAGGGAATATCGCCTAGTGGATTTGGATGAAGAACAGAATGTGTCATCTACAAATCTGGACTACATAGCCATTGGTCTTCCCTTGGGCAATGATCTGGGGGTTGGGTTTGGGTTGATGCCCCTGTCTTCGGTGGGCTATAATCTCTTGCAGGAACGAACCGGGGATGAAGGGCAGCAGATCTCCAACCTGTATACGGGAGATGGAGGGGTGAACAGGGTGTACTTTTCCATGGGATACAAACCTGTTGAGAATGTAAGTCTAGGGGCTACGATCAATTATAATTTTGGCACCTTGGAATATAGACGTGTGCAGAGTGTGGGAAATGTCCAATTTGGTACCATAGACGATCGCAGGTCCAAAATCAATGGTTTTGATTTTAACTACGCGGTCAACTATACCCCAAAATTGAACGATAAATTAACCTTGTTTTCCCACTTTGGGGCCAATACGCAGATTAATTTGGTGTCAGAAAACGAGCAGAGCATCGGTTCTTTCTCTACCAGTACGGGGCGGGATATTGAGGTTTTTGATGTTGATTTGGGGGCCATAGCCCTTAAAAACACCGAGATTAAGATTCCCACCACCTTTACATTGGGTGCCGGTTTGGGGGCGGACAAAAAATGGTTTCTGGGGGCTGAGTATGGCATGCAGGAAACAAGCACCTTTCAAAATCAATTTTTAAGGATTGGGAATGTGAGCTATAACGATAGCAAATACTTGTCCTTGGGAGGTTTTTTTGTCCCGGATTACACCTCTTTTTCCAATATATTTGAGCGCATCACCTACAGGGCCGGCTTTCGTTACGACCAAACCGGACTTGTGGTAAACGGGGAAGAGATCAATAATTTTGGCATAACTTTTGGAGTAGGTTTGCCAATGAGTGGCATTGGGGTGGATCGTTTTTCTAATTTGAACATCGGTTTTGAATGGGGAAAAAGAGGCACCACAGACGCCAGTTTAATTGAGGAAAATTATTTTAAAGTCAATATAGGCTTGTCGTTGAACGCCAAATGGTTCAGAAAAAGACAAATAGATTAATCGATAAAAATTTGTACATTAACCGCTTGAAAAATTTAAAAAAATGAAGAAGATATACTACTTAATGATGATGGTAGCACTGGTGGGGTCCACAGGTTTAAGTATGGCCCAAGCCCAGAATCCTGAGTGTATGACCAATCTTTCCATATTTGCCGAGCATGCCAAAGTAAAGAACTATGATGCAGCTTATGAGCCATGGAAAAAAGTGTATGAAAGTTGCCCGGATTTAAACCGCGCCATTTATTCGTACGGTGAGCGTATCTTAAAACATAAAGTAAAGAACTCCTCTGGAGCCGACAAAGATGGGTATATCCAAGATTTGTTTACGCTTTATGATGATTCCAATAAATATTTTGAGGCAAAATACTCCAAGGCTGAGATCATCAGTGATAAAGCCATCCTGAAGGATCAGTACAAAATGGCTTCCGACCAACAGATTTTTGAGATGATCGACGGCGAATTCAAGGCCGACCCAACGGCTTTTAAAAATCCTAAGGCATTATACTTGTACTTCTCAAGTTTGGTGAATCTGCACAACAGTGGCTCAAAGGACTTGCAAGTGGTTTTTGATGCCTATGATGCGGTCACGGCCCAGATGGAAGTTATTAACAAGGGATATACAGATACCATTAAAAAATTATTGCCAAAGAAGGAAGACGGAACCATCACCTCAAAAGAGGGAAAATATTTAAATGCTGCCACCAAGAACTCAGCGGCTTTGGGTAAGGTTTCGGGCAGTATAGATGCCAAGTTGGGACAATTGGCAGATTGTGAAAACTTGATTCCACTGTACGAAAAGAATTTTGATGCCAAAAAAGACGATTTAAAATGGGTGAAGAGCGCTGTAGGTAGAATGTTCTCCAAAGAATGTACAGATTCTCCCTTGTTTGCTAAAATGGTAGAGGTACAGGCCGCTTTGGATCCTTCGGCCGATGTTTATGTATACTTAGGGACCCTTAAGTCTAAAAATAATGATAGAAATGGGGCCATTGCCGATTTTAACAAAGCGGTGGAATTGGAAGCGGATTCAGACAGAAAATCAAATATCCTGTACAAAATTGCCACTATCGTGAGAAGGGGCAGTAAATCACAGGCTAGAAACTATGCGCAGAAAGCTATTGATGCCAATGCATCCAACGGTAAGGCTTATTTGCTGATTGCCAATTTATATGCTTCCAGTGCCAATGCTTGTGGTGATACACCGTTTGATAAACGTGCGGTATATTGGAGGGCTGCCGCCATGGCCGATAGGGCGGCAAAGGTGGATCCGTCCATAAGCGCAAGGGCTAGAAAATCTGCGGCCAGTTACAGGGCCAAAGCTCCTGACAAGACCATGATATTCAATGCAGATATGGCCGGAAAGACCATATCGTTCAATTGTTGGATAGGTGGTAGCGTAAAAGTGCCCAACCTCTAATGAAGGAACAATTCACGAGAACACTATATGTCATTGCCACGGTTTTTGCCGTGGCAATCCTTTTTTTGGGATGTAAGGATAGGTACCAAAGAGTGGGGGAAGAGGCTATTGCCCGAATCTATCCCCAAGGAGTGGCCACCAATTTTACTGTAACGTATTCTGAAATTGACAGGCAGATTTCCACCCAGGATTCTTCCAACACAAAGCGGGTGTTTATTTTAACGAGTCCGCGCAATGAGAACTACGACAATCTAAATTTTGGATATCAGCTCTTTCCCAAGGGTGTCGAGGTCGATTTTTTTGACAAGCAAGCCAGAAAAAGTACGGTTACCGCAGACTATGGCATTATCTACTCAGAGACTGATTTAATAGATTTACAGGGTAATGTGGTGGTCACCAGCCATGACGGTAAAAAATTGGAAACGCCCCAATTGTATTGGGACCGTTCCAATAAATGGATATTTACCGAAGCGGAATTTACCTACACCAATCCAGAGGAAGGAACCATAATGGATGGCAAGGGTATGGATTTCAATAACGATTTTACATATTTAAATGCCCACAGGACCAATGGGCTCATGACAATAAGAGAAGAAGATAAGTAAGATGAACAAGTTTTTAAAGTACACGATTTACATTAATTTGATTGTATCCATCCTTTCGGTATACATGGTCTTTAACTTTTGGCAGACCGATCGGACCCGAGCCTATATTTTTATTTTTCTTGCCCTTGCCACGG
The DNA here is from genome assembly GCA_965230555.1 of Croceivirga sp. Lineage (GTDB taxonomy): Bacteria > Bacteroidota > Bacteroidia > Flavobacteriales > Flavobacteriaceae > Croceivirga. Next base: position 111,237 of record OZ246014.1, on the reverse strand, counting down.
GTTTTAACTTCTTCTTTAGAAGGCATTATGTGCGTAAGTTTGAAGAGCGCAAACGTAACGAAAACCAAAAGTAATGGACGTGGTTGAGGGCTCCTTGCCCATCATCATATTTTCACTGCTCTTATCGGCTTTTTTTTCGGGGATGGAGATTGCCTTTGTTTCGGCAAACCGTATCCATATAGAAATTGAAAAAAAACAGGAAGGGTTCCTGGCCAAGGTGTTGGGGTGGATTACCAAAAAACCCTCCAAGTTTATTGCCACAATGCTCATTGGCAACAACATAGCCTTGGTTGTTTACGGGTTTTTCATGGGAGATCGGCTTATGGCTTGGTTCCAGGAACTCTTGCCCTCAACTTCCAATGTGGTGAATCTGCTGCTGGTAGATTTCAGCTTGTTGTCGCAAACCGTAATCTCAACAGTGCTGATTCTGTTGACCGCGGAGTTCTTGCCCAAGGTGCTTTTCCAGATATATTCCAATACCTTGGTCAAGGTCTTGGCGTTTCCTGCCTATGTGTTCTATCTGTTGTTCTGGCCAATCTCTTGGTTTGTGATCAAGGTGTCAGACTTTATCCTAAAGACTTTTTTTAAGACCAACGGTGATGAAATACAGTTGGCTTTTAGCAAAATAGAGCTGGGGGATTACATTACCGAACAGATGGAGGCCGTAGAGGAAGAGGATGAGATCGATTCAGAGATCCAACTGTTTCAAAATGCGTTGGAATTTGCCGAGGTAAAGGCAAGGGAGGTCATGGTGCCCCGTACAGAGATTATGGCCGTAGACCTGCACGACACCCCCAAAAACCTGACCAAACTCTTTACCGATACGGGCTACTCCAAAATATTGGTCTACAAGGAAACCATAGACGATATCATTGGTTATGTGCATTCCTATGAACTGTTTAAAAAACCAAGGACCATAAAAAGTATTCTGCGCCCCGTGGAGCTTGTGCCAGAGACCATGCTCATTAACGAGATCCTGGATGTTCTTACAAAGAAAAGAAAGAGCATGGCCGTTGTTTTGGATGAATATGGCGGCACCTCGGGCATTATGACCGTTGAGGATATTGTTGAGGAACTTTTTGGCGAGATTGAAGACGAGCATGATACCACGGATCTCCACGAGGAACAGTTGAACGAAAAAACATTCAAGTTTTCTGCCCGTGTAGAGGTGGATTACATTAATGAGACCTATAAATTGGAACTGCCCGAGGGGGATGAATATGAGACCTTGGGCGGCTTGATCATGCGGGTGACCGAAGAAATACCGGAGCAGGGTACCGAGATTAAAATAGACCACTTTCTTTTTGAGATCTTGGAGGTTTCAAACAACAAAATAGATATGGTCAGTATCCATATCTTGGATGAGGAATAGGATAGCCCCAATAATCTGCTTACCCCAAGAATTTTAGGAGCATGCCGCTCTTTCTTTTTTGAAAAGAAAATGGTATTTTCGCCCACCAAAATTAAAGGATACGATGGCAATTTTAGGCAATATTAGAAAGCGTACCACAGTATTGATCTTGATTATAGGTTTGGCACTGTTCGCTTTTGTGATTTCAGGAGTTTTCAACAGCAATGACTTAGGAGGCGCAAAAGTTGGTTCCACCATTGCAGAAGTGAATGATGAGAGCATTCCAAGAGAAGACTTTCAACGAAAAATGGAACAGGTTTCTAGGCAGTACGGCCCCAATTTTTCTTCTACACAGGTCATGAATATGGTGTATGACCAAGAAGTGCGACGTATCATCCTAAACCAGCAATTTGAAAAATTGGGCATTGATGTGGAGAGTGACCAGATTGTTGATTTTGTGAGTACTTCGGGCTATGCACAGATACCGGATTTTCAAGATGACAATGGGTTTTTTAATGCCGAGATATTTAAAAATGCCGTGGCCGATTGGAGAGTGAACGATCCCCTTCGTTACGATGCATGGTTGCAAGATGAAAAGAACATCATGCAGGCCGCCAAGGAGCAAATGTATTTTAACTTGATCAAGGCAGGGGTTGGGTCAACCTTGGCCGAGGGCCAGTTTGATTACGAATTGCAGGGAGACAAGGTGGATTTGGAGTATGTAAGGGTTCCCTTTACCTCCATAGCAGACAGTACCATCCAGATCTCAAAGGATGAGATTGCCGATTATATCAAAGAACATGAAGAGGACTATGAACAAGAACCTGCAAGGGATATCCGTTTTGTGTTTTTTGAGGAAAAAGCGTCTTTGGACGATGAGAACACCATTAAGGCGGCCATTTCTAAATTAATGGATGACAGCATTGAATACAACGAGGTCGCTGACCGTAACGATACCATAGCCGGGTTTAAAGGAACTACGGATTATGCTGCGTTTTTGGACCGTAATTCTGATACCAAATACGACACCATTTACAAGGCTAAAAAGGATTTGCCAATCGTGGCCGCAGATTCCATTCTGGCATTGGAAGTTGGGGGTTTGTATGGCCCTTATCGTGATGGAGATGCCTTTAAGGTGACCAAGATGGTTGCAAAAAAGCCTGAAGGGTCGGTTAAGGCCAGTCATATCCTGTTTGCTTATGAAGGTGCCGAACGAGCCAATGCGGATATTAAAAGAACAAAAGAAGAAGCCAAGGCAGAAGCAGGGAAAATATTAATTGAGGCCAAGAAAGCCGATGCTGATTTTGCCGCTTTGGCCAGGGAAAATTCAGATGGACCATCTGCGCCCCGAGGAGGAGATTTGGGGTATTTTCAAGAAGGGCTGATGGCAGAGGCTTTTAACGATTTTTGTTTCGGTAACGACGAGGGTACTGTTGGTTTGGTTGAAACTCAATTTGGTTTCCACATCATAAAGGTGGACGATAAAGAAGATGTGTTCAGGGTGGCTACCTTATCTAGAAATGTTGAGCCTTCCGAGGCGACCATCAATTCCATATTTACAGAGACCACCAAATTTGAAATGGCCACGTCCGAGGCAGAACCAGAAGACTATTCCAAAATTGCTGAAGAAGGAAGTTATTCCGTAAGGCCAGTGAACAAGTTAAAAGCCTTGGATGAGAACCTTCCGGGTCTGGGCCAACAGAGAAGCATTGTCCAATGGACATTTAATGAGGGCACCAAAGTTGGGGATATTCGCCGTTTTGATCTGTCCAATGGTTATGCCGTGGTGCAGTTGACCAAAAAGTACAAGAAGGGCGTCATGGCTGCTGAAGATGCCTCGGCAACTGTTTTGCCAATTTTAAGAAAAGAAAGAAAGGCCGAACAGATTATAGCCGCCAATAAAGGGAAGGCCATGGAAGCTTTTGCGAGTGATAACAACGTTACCCAATCTACTGCAACCGCAATATCAGCAAATTCACCGACCATTCCGGGAGCGGGTCGTGAACCCTTGGTGGTGGGTACGGCCCTGTCCATGAATGAAGGGGATACCTCCGGACTGATTACGGGAGAGACAGGAGTGTTTATGGTAAAAGTAGCCAAGCGCAACGATGCCATTACATTGCCTAATTTTGCCACTTTCGCCAACAATTTGAGTACGCAAAACAGAAATGCCGTGAACTCTAAGGTATTCAGTGCCTTAAAGGAGGCCGCAGCCATAGAGGATAATAGAGCTACATTTTATTAAAGAATCATCTCCCGATAAGGGAGGACCGTATCAAAACCCCTGGCCTTAAAATAGTCAGGGGTTTTTTCATTTCCAGTGGCCAGGATAAAATCACCACCCCAAGCCCCAAGACTTTTAATGCTTCCAAAGTAATCGGGAAACTGTTCCTTTGCAGGGGCAATTCCCAGTACATTTGAAAGCAATAGTTCATGGGCGTGAATAAGCTGTTCAAAAACGATCGGTTTTTGGGTTTTGGCCATTTTTTTGGTGATGGCATTGATCTTTGGCAGTAAATCTTTTTTATCAAACCACCTCTTCCTGTAGTTCCTAATGGCTTCGCGACTATTTTGTTTTCGGTTCAAATGGACAAAATAGAGGGAATCTTTAAACGGCGGGGCAAAGGTTACGGCCTCAACCATGGGGTTTTCTTGTTCCAAATGATAGAGAATAGGATTGTTGTGTTGTGCACAGGCAATATCATAACCGCTACCGCCAAACGTATGCTTTAAAAGGAGGTATGGGTCTACTTTGGCCCATTGGGCAATATTGTTGATCAGGGTGGAAGAAGAGCCCAAACCCCAATTATTGGGAAAGGAAAGATGGGTTTCCACAAAAAAGCCCTCCTTGTCCCCAAGAAAATCTGGGTTCAATTTTTTGGTCTCTGCAAGGATATTGTAGAGGGAAAGGGCAAGTTCAAGATTGTTGGTGGCATTCACCTCCAGGTTGGGTAGGCTATATTCGACATCGAGCCAAATGGTATGGTCATGAGTGTAACTTTTCCATGCCAAAAGCCCATCATTGCCTTTGGAGACTTCCAAACGCTGTCCAAATTTAGTGGGCAAGGCCAAGCCCAAAGCGCCATCCAGAATGGCATATTCACCAGTTAAAAGGAGTTTTCCGTTGCTGTAGAAGTTGTCCATACAATTATATCAACCCAATACATCGAAGCCTGTGATACGGGTATGTCCAATGCAAGGTTTTTCAACCTTTTTGTGGGGACTTATTATGTTTGTTTTTCCGTTATCGGATAATTTAAAACGCTCTGTGTAAATATACAAAACGGGTTTCTAGTTTCTCAGTTTGTCAAAAGCCTCTTTTACTGCGGCATTGCTCACGGTATGGTCTTTGAAAAAGCGGACAAGCTGTTGCTTCTCCGTTTCGGTTGCCCCAAGTTGATTGAGCAGGTTGAGCAAATGCATTTTCATGTGGCCCTTTTGTATTCCCGTGGTGACCAACGATCGAAGAGCGGCAAAGTTCTGTGCCAATCCGCCGACGGCAATGATCTGCATCAAATCCTTAGCAGAAGGATGCTGCAGGATTTCCAATCCTAATTTCACCATTGGGTGTAGTGTTGTTAATCCGCCGACCGTGCCCAAGGCCAAAGGGACTTCAATCCAAAATGTAAAGGTGTTCCCTTCTATGGAGGCATGGGTCAAGCTCGAATAATGGCCATCTTTGGCCGCAAAGGCATGCACCCCGGCCTCAATGGCCCTAAAGTCATTGCCGGTGGCCAAGACCACGGCATCTATACCGTTCATAATGCCCTTGTTGTGGGTCACGGCACGGTAAGGCTCGGCTTTCGCGATGGCAACAGCCTGCACCATACGCTCTGCAAATTTCTTGGAAACCGTTTTTTCGCTTTTTTCTTCGGAGATTGGGCAGCTTACTTGGGCCTTTGCCAAACAGTGGGGCACATAATTGCTCAGAATGCTCATGATAACCTCAATGGATAGACCGTGTATTTCTGCTTCACGCTCCAAGGTCTGGGCAAATTGTTCCAGACAAGAATTGATAAAATTGGCCCCCATGGCATCCAAAGTTTCAAAACTACAGTGGAGCTGGTGGTAATGGGGCAACTTTTGGGTCATGTCCCGTAGGGATATATCCACAATGCCACCCCCACGTTTTCGCATGCTTTGGGTAAGGGTTTCCGTGTCTTCAAAGAATTTGGGCTTAATGGTTGTGAAGAAGCGTTCCAAATCGGTTGAAGACCCTTCAAACATAAAATGGACTTGTCCCACTTTTTCCGTGCCCAAGACCTCGGTCTTGAAACCTCCCCGTGTAAGCCAAAACTTTGCTGCCTTGCTCGCTGCAGCCACAACGGAACTTTCCTCAATCGCCATGGGGATGGTCAATAATTTTCCGTTGATCAAAAAATTGGGCGCCACGGCAAAGGGCAGGTAATAATTGGATATGGTGTTCTCTATGAACTCATCATGTGTTTTCTGGACAGATGGATCGGTGTTCCAGTAGGTGTGGAGCAATTTTTTTGTTGCTTCTGCATCGTTGGAGCAATGGATTGCAATCCAATCTATCTTTTCCTCCTTGGTAAGTTTTGAAAACCCCTCTATTGGATTTCGCATGCCTTCATGTTAAATTCCAAAGATAAAAGTTTCCCTACTTTGGTCTGATCTTTGTTGGGGAATTATGGCCTAAAGTTTACTAAATCGATAAATAATTAGTAAACTTGAAAGTTTTTAATCAATTCGACCATAAATGAGAAAACTTACTTTTCTACTCATTCTCTCGACAGCATCATTACATTTTTTAACAGCACAACAAAAGAAGATTACCTTGGATGATATCTGGGGGGGTGCTTTTAGAACGGAATACATGGGTTCGCTCCGATCCATGAACAACGGAACGGAATACACCGTACTTGATTTTGATAGAAATACCCGTTCCAGTACCATAGATAAATACGATTACAAGACCCAGAAAAAAGTGGAAACGCTTGTGACCTCAGGGGGTGTTGTGCCCAATTTCAGCTCTTATGAGTTTAGCCATGACGAATCGCAGATTATTTTGGCCACACAGCTAGAACCTATTTTTAGACATTCCCGTTTGGGCATTTACTATGTGTATGATGTAGCTTCAAAGGAAGTGGTACAGATTTCTGAACACAAGATTCAGGAGCCCGAACTGTCTCCCGATGGTTCTAAAGTGGCCTACGCCTATGACAACAACCTATATCTTTTTGATATTGCCACAAAAAAGGCCACACAATTGACCACGGATGGGGTCTATGGTAGCATCATCAATGGAATCACCGATTGGGTGTATGAAGAGGAATTTGCTTTTGTACAGGCGTTTGAGTGGAACAGCGATGGTACCAAGATTGCCTTTTTACGGTTTGATGAGACCAATGTGCCGCAATTTTCCATGGATGTGTACGGGCAGGAATTATATCCTTACCAATATGAGTTTAAATACCCCAAAGCGGGCGAAGAGAATGCTAAGGTGAGTCTGCACATGTTGGATGTGGCTTCAGGGGAAATTTCAACGATTGATTTGGATGGGGCATATTACATTCCACGGATCAAATGGATGAACAATCCCAATTACCTGAGCGTACAGACTATGAACCGCCACCAGAACCATTTGACGCTCTATCAGGTCAATGCCAAGGATAATTCGGTTTCTGTTCTTCTGGAGGAAAAGGACGCAGCCTATGTAGATATTCATGATAATCTTACCTTTTTGGAAAACGACAGTTTTATTTGGACAAGCGAAAGGGATGGCTATAACCATATCTATCTGTACAAAAAGGATGGCAAGTTAAAGAACCAAATTACCAAGGGTCCATGGGAAGTGACCAATTATTATGGTTATGACCAAGACAAGGACAGGCTATACTATCAATCCGTAGAGAATGGTTCCATCAACAGGGATGTGTACAGTATTTCAAGTTCAGGAAAGAACAAAAAGCGATTGAGCACCAAGGAAGGGACAAACGGAGCGGATTTTAGCACCGATTTCACCTATTATATCAATACCTATTCCAGCGCTACAACACCTTATGAATTTACCCTGCACAATGCCTCGACCGGAAAAAAAGTGGCCGATATTAAGGACAATACGTCACTTTTGGAGAAGTTGAAGGGCTATGAAATGGTAGAAAAGGAATTCTCTACCATCAACATCAATGGGAATGACCTGAACATGTACATGATCAAACCAAAGGATTTTGATCCCAATAAAAAATACCCTTTGTTAATGTTCCAATATAGTGGTCCCGGTTCGCAGCAGGTGGCCAACCGTTGGATCGGCAGCAATGACTATTGGCACCAGATGTTGGCCTCAGAAGGCGTTGTAGTCGCCTGTGTAGATGGCCGAGGTACTGGCTTTAAAGGGCGTGATTTTAAAAAGGCAACCTATTTGAATTTGGTTAAATACGAAACCGAGGACCAAATAGCCGCTGCCAAGAAATTGAGCGAACTGGCCTATATTGATGAAGACCGCACGGGTATCTGGGGATGGAGCTTCGGAGGGCATATGAGCACCAACGCCATATTAAAGGGCAATGAAACCTTTGAAATGGCCATTGCGGTGGCCCCTGTGACAAGCTGGCGATTCTATGACACCATTTATACCGAACGATTTATGCGTACCCCACAGGAGAATCCCGAAGGGTACGACAATGAGTCGCCATTCAATTATCCTGAGCTTTTAAAGGGCGATTACCTTTTGGTGCACGGTTCTGGTGACGACAATGTGCACCTACAGAACACCATGCGTATGGCCGAAGCATTGATCCAGGCCGATAAACAATTTGAATGGGCCATCTACCCAGACCGTAACCATGGTATTTATGGGGGAAACACAAGAAAGCACCTTTATCAAAAGATGACCAATTTTGTCTATGATAAATTGCGGGACCGCTCCAAAAAGGAAGAACCCATTCTTAAAATAAAGGGATAAACAGTAAACCCACAGGATAATTATAAAAACAAACTTTAAAATCTATGTCTGAAGTAGTAAAACCAGCCAATGAAAAACAAATTTTAGGCCACCCCCAAGGGTTGTTCTACCTCTTTTTTGCCGAACTGTGGGAACGTTTTAGTTTCTATGGTATGCGTGCCCTGCTCACGCTTTACATGGTGAATGTGATTTTTGAAAAATTGGTGGAAAGGGATTATGCAACGGCTGCGGTTTATGCATCCTATGGATCTCTGGTTTATGCTTCAACGGTTATTGGGGGACGTATTTCCGACTCGATAATGGGAATGCGAAACTCCATTTTTTTAGGGGGTATTTTAATGGCAATCGGCCATTTTGTGTTAGCCATAGAAAATAATGTAGCCTTCTTTCTGGCATTGTCATTTATCATAGTTGGTAACGGATTCTTTAAACCCAACATTTCCACTTTTGTGGGGACATTGTATAAAGAAGGTGACCCCAAAAAGGATTCTGGGTTCACCATTTTCTACATGGGCATCAACATTGGCGGATGGGTAGCGCCTTTGCTTTGTGGTTGGTTGGCCGCAAAATATGGGTGGCATTATGGTTTTGGCTTGGCTGGAGTAGGAATGTTGACAGGCTTGATTTTCTTTTGGAGCGGAATCAAAAAAGGAGTTTTTGGAGATAAAGGGCTGCCTCCTGAAAATGGCAATATCAACAAACCTGTTTTAGGAATAAAGCAGGGGATTTTAGTGCCGGTTTTGGCAGTATTTTCTGCGCCAGTAATTGCATACCTTTTATCGTCTTATGAATCTTTGGGAGGTGAAGGAAGCTTTTTTGAAGGCTCAAACATAGTCAATATATTATTTTATATAATCGGTATTGTTGTGATAGGGTATCTGGCCTATATCATGATTTCCGCTACCTTGGACGAACGAAAAAAACTTTTTGCGGCGGTACTGTTCACCTTTTTTATGACCATTTTTTGGGGCTTTCATGAACTTTCAGGTAGCGTGATCACACTTTTTGCTTCACGTAATGTGGATTTAACGGGCATTATGTCCGCTGCGCAGACCAATTCCCTCAATTCTATGTGGATTATCATTTTGGCAATTCCAATTTCTTTGATGTGGACTTGGTTGACCAAGAAAAAGAAGAACCCAAGAACACCCTATAAATTTGGTTTAGGGCTTGTGTTTGCAGGAATCAGTTTTTACATTTTGGCTATGAGTGGTGGTAGTGCCAATGAAAATGGATTAGTGCCCTTTAGCTATTTGCTTTTGATGTATTTCTTGATTTCAGTGGGTGAATTGTTCATGTCGCCCGTAGGGCTTTCAAAAATGACAGATTTGGCTCCAAAACGAATCATTGCCTTTATCATGGGGGTATGGTTTTTGTCCTCAGCCTTCGCTTTTCAAGTGGTTGGGTTTATAGGCAAGCAATTGGCCATTGAAAGTACAGATGCCAATATTGGTGGTTTTGATACATTGACGGTATATACCGATGGATTTTTGCTCATTGCCAAATATGCACTGGGCGCTGGCGTAATAGTGCTGCTTGCCTCGCCTTTGATTAAGCGATTGATGGGGAAAATACATTAAGGGTTTCTGTTATTTAGAACGATCAGGTTGAGAGCAGTCGAAATCCTAGTTTAATGTACACGTTAACCTGAACTCGTTTCAGGTTCTCAAAAAGTAATGAGATAATCATGTTAAGATTCTGAAATAAATTCAGCAGGATAGTTTTTAGTCGTTTTACTCCTTCGAAATAACATCAAATGCATAAGCTCCCTTTTCATTCGTATAGTGAAAGGGGAGTTTTCTTTTTAATGCAGTTTTCTTCCAGCGTTCCACATAACTTTTGTAGTTGCTGCCATCGGCCAAAATGGTTTTTGGTTGAATGGAATCCAATAAACGTTCTAAATTTATTTTTGGGGATTGGGTCAAAATCAGATAATCAACTTGGTTTTGAGTAGGATAAATACCAAGGCTATCCATAATAAAAATCGATTTATCACCAAATAGATAACTGTTTCTAAGACTATCTGTTCGTACATGGCGTATCCGTTCGGCAATCTTGTAGTCGGTTACAATTCGTTGGGTAGGTTCAACATTATGGGTCAGTACATTGAGTTTATCTCCTTTTTGATGAAGCAGGATGGAGTTTCGGGTCTGGTGGGCCAAAACCAATTGCTCTTTATTGTTGAGCTGCCACTGGTTGTAGACTCCGTAGCCAGTAAAACCAATGATGGAGACTAACAGTAGGGCAAGGTTTTTAAATTTCGGTTTTGACAAGGTGAAAACCAACCCAAAAACAAGAAGGTAACCCAGCACCAGTTGAACGGAATCAAAAGGAATATCCCTAAAGAGAAAGTTTTCTTGTTGGGCCACCCACCCAATTGTCATGTTCATCTGGCTTATCAAAAAATCGTAGGCAGTTACTAAAAATTGGGGCAATACCCCAAAATAAGCAAGGGTCAATACCAGTAGGCCCGTGCCTAGGATCAATCCCAGAAAAGGGACAATCAATAGGTTTGAAACAAAGAATAGGGCGGGAAACTGGTGAAAATAGAACAAACTAAGGGACAATACCCCCAATTGGGCCGCTATACTCACCGAAAGCAATTGCCAAACCTTTCGCATCAACCAATTTTTAGGATACCAAAACCGTTGCAATTTTGGATAGACCCAAACAATGGCAATGACCGCAGCATAGCTCATTTGAAACCCCACTTCAAACAAAAACATGGGACGCACCAAGAGCATAAAGAACATGGATAGGGCAATGATGTTAAAAGTGTTTGTTGGACGGTTCAGGTTCATGGCATAGGCCAAGAAAGAAAACATGGTCACGGCCCGAACGATTGAAGGGGATAAACCGGCGACAAGGGCAAACAGCCATAGGCACAAGATTACTACAAAAGATTTGATTTGTTTTCCTTTGGGCAACAGTTCCAAGGGCTGCAGCAAGAATTGCAAGATCAAGAGCAAGATGCCTACATGCAGCCCCGATACGGCCAAAATATGCACGGCCCCAGCATTTTTGTAATCGTTGTAGGTGTCTTCTGAAATATCGTTGCGTTGTCCAAGAAGTAAGGCTTGGATGACTCCGAGTTCCGCTGTGCCAAAGTCATGGTGCTTCAATTTTGCTATCAGGGTTTCCCTAAAATTTGAAACGCTTCCCCATGGGGTTCTTCTCGGGTTTTTCAGGACTACAATGGTTTTTGGCTGTAACCAAACTTGATGGTAGACCCCTTGTTTTTTTAGATAGTCCTGATAGTCAAACTGGTGGGGATTCAACGGGGATTTGACCGCCGTAGGTTTTCCATGGAAAATAAGCTCATCGTCTACCTTTAAGCCGGTATGTAAAGAATCCAAAGGAAAATTGAGCAGGAGCTTTCCAGAAGCTGTCGCAGTATCTACGGCCAAAACCGTACCAACATAACGGTTGGAGAAAGGGGTGGACTTTTGTATTTCGATAATTTTAACCGTCCAGACAGCCTCGGTTTGTATATCATGACTGGAATAGTGCTGCGGCCAATTTTTTGGATTGGAAAGGGAAACGGCTAAGATGCCCAACAAGATGGTGGTTAGGGCTGCCACTATTCCAAATAAGGGAAAGCCATTCCGTTGTTGTTTGGCCTTTGACCAGCCCAGAAGAAGCAATGCGAGGGCCAAGAAAACAGCAATGGAAAGCGGTTTCGTGTCCAGAAAATAGCCAAGAAGAATGCCCAAAACGAGACAGAGGGTAAGTTTGACCGAAACAAAATGGAACGTCCGCATCACAACACCCTTGTGGCCTTAACAAAAGCACTGTTCCAGTAGCCTTCACGTAGTGAAGAAACAATGACACCCCTAGAGGTTGTGGAATGGATAAAGCGAATCTCCCGCCGATCAACGGCGACAACCAAGCCAACGTGGTTTATGCGCTTGCCTTTTTTGGTGGTCTTAAAAAAAAGCAAGTCGCCTTTCTGTACCTCGTTCAAAGAGATGCGTTTGCCCTCATGGGCCATTTGGTGCGAAATACGGGGAAATGGAATCTCGTTTTCGGTAAAGGAGGTATGTATCAAACCGGAACAATCCATGCCCCGTTTTGTGGAGCCACCGTATTTGTAGCGCACCCCGGAATACGCCAAAGCGGATCGGACCACCCTGTCGGCTTTCTTGTTGACCCGTTTTCGCTTTTTGGATCTTCCAGAAGATTTTTCCTCGGTATCCTTTGGTGCTACGGTCACCGTTTTAGATTTGCTGTAGGTCGTTTTTTTCTTGACGATACAATTGGTCAGCAAAAAAAAGGAAAGTAAAAGCGCTATTTTTCGTAACATCCAAGAACCATTTCTTCTTGGAAGCTAAAATTACATATTTTCAACTATCAATCGGGCAGCTTTTTCACTGGCACCTGCGCCGCCCAATTTTGCTTCCAATAGGGCGTAGTCTTCAAGAATCTGGCTGCGATGGTTTCCCTCAACCACTTTTTTAAGTTCTGCAACCAAATTATTTGGGGTCAAATCGTTTTGAATCAGTTCTTTGACCACTTCTTTGTCCATGATCAAATTCACCAACGAGATATAATCCAAGGTAATGATGCGTTTTGCGATTTGATACGATATCCAATTGCCTTTGTAACAAACCACTTGCGGAACCTTGAACAAGGCGGTTTCCAAAGTGGCCGTACCGCTGGTCACCAAAGCCGCGTGAGCATTGGACAAGAGCGAATAGGTCTGGTTGGATACAAAATGAACATGGGTGCGGCCCACAAAGTCGGCGTAAAAATCATCCTCCAGGCTTGGGGCGCCGGCAATGACAAATTGATGGTCGGGGAAATGTGGGACGGTGGACAGCATTACGGCCAACATTTTTTCAATTTCCTGTTTTCGGCTGCCCGGCAGTAGCGCAATAATGGGTTTTTGGGGATGTAGCTTGTTCTTCTCTCGAAAATTCGCGGATTCCGTTAGCTGGGCTTGCGAAATGGCATCCAATAAGGGGTGTCCCACAAATTCCACTTCAACATTATGCTTGGCATAAAATTCCTTTTCAAAGGGAAGGATGACGTACATATGATCTATGAACGCGTTAATTTTCTTTACCCTACTTGCCCTGGATGCCCATACCTGTGGAGAAATGTAGTAATGGGTCTTATAGCCGTTTGTGTGCGCCCATTGGGCAATGCGGAGGTTAAAGCCCGAAAAATCGATGAAAATGACCGCATCTGGGTTGAACTTGGCAATATCCTCCTTGCAAAAAGAAATATTCTTAAAGATTTTGGACAGGTTTTTCAGCACTTCCAAAAAGCCCATAAAAGCCATTTGTTTATAGTGCATGGCCAAAACACCGCCAGCATTTTGCATTAAATCACCACCCCAGCAACGAATATTGGCATTTGGGTCTTCTTTTTTTAATGCCTTGATGAGGTTGGAACCATGAAGGTCGCCCGAGGCTTCGCCAGCGATGATGTAGTATTTCATTTTAAAAGTTCAAGTGTCAAGTGTCAAGTTCAAAAGGTAGTTGGGGTCGTCCGTATGTGGATGATTTTTTTTACAGATTAGTCTATGCCATTTTTTTGTTCTTTATTATTGTCGCCACTATCTTTATTAATTCTTCAACTTCATTTAGAAGATTGTCTCGCAAAGAAAGCTCGCCATAATCCCAGTTCCCTTAAAACTTTTAAATTTACTCTAGATTCCTTCCGTTCTTTTAAGCTTATGCCGGCTTTGTTAATATAACCCTTTGTGGTATTTGTTCCTTGTGCTTCCCCAAAATTTAATGCACTGCTTCCGGAAGGCCTTATCAATTGATTTCCATAATAATTTCCGGCAACATCTTTTGGTATCGAATTACAAAATGTAGCCGTTTTGGCAGAGAAAACCACTAATCTATCCTCCAAATCAAATTTTTTGTCAACCATTTTGCCTCAATCCTTTACTTGAACTTGAGTTTTAACGTTAGAATATTTTATAGTACAAAATTACCAAAGCGGTCAAAATGGTGGCGATCATGACCCCTCTGGCCCTATAGTCCCTTTTTAAACGGAGAAAACCAAAGAACGCGAGCAGGTTTAAGATGGCGCCCAAGGCCAAAAGACTTCCTATATGCTCCTGTTCCACGGCCGCGTGGTAGGTTTCCACAATGCCGAAATCCGAGAAGATGATAATGTAGAGCAATGTGCCCGCGGTATTGGCAATGATGCCCACCATAAATCCGATGAGGGTTTCTTTTTGAATTTTATTCATTGAGTGTCCAGTTGTTTAGTTGGGGTATGGCGTGGTGTGCGGTCAAATCAAATTGTGTGGGCACTACCGATACAAAACCCTTGTCAAGGGCATGTATGTCGGTGTCTTCACCTTTGTCCAGAAGTTCAAACTCCCCGGTGAGCCAATAGTATTCCTTTCCGGAAGGGCTTATGCGTTTGTCAAATTGCTCCTTCCAATTGGCCCTGGCCTGCCTGCAAATTTTTATACCCTTGGGAACTTCCCCATCCGTCTTGGGAATGTTCACGTTCAATACGGTCCCTTTCGGGATTCCGTTTTTTAGGGCCTCGCCCACAATCTTCTTTATGGCCGATCTGGCTCCGTTAAAATCTGCTTTCCAAGAATAATCGCAGAGCGAGAACCCAATGGCGGGAATACCCTCTATCCCTGCCTCAATGGCAGCACTCATGGTGCCGGAATAGATGACGTTGATAGAGGCATTGGAACCATGGTTGATGCCGCTTACCACAATATCTGGCTTACGGTTCAAAATTTCCTGGAGTGCCAGTTTTACACAATCTGCCGGGGTTCCGCTACAGCTAAATTCTATGGGCGCGCCATTTTCTTTGTCTATGACCACCTTTTTTGAATACAGGGTGTTGTCTACGGTAATCGCATGGCCCATGCCAGATTGCGGACTATCGGGAGCTACCACGACCACTTCGCCCAGTTCCTTCATAAGCCCGATCAAAGTACGAAGCCCAGGAGCTGTGATGCCATCGTCGTTGGTCACCAAAATCAATGGTTTTGGCATAGTTACATAATTTAAGGCGTAAAAATACGTTTTTCGAAAAGGATGTTGATGCTCGAACCGTTTAACATAAAATTAAATGCAGGCTTTTAGGCTGGCATGATTTTTTCAGTATCTTAGATAATTGCAAAAAATAAAAGCTGTTATTTGCCGGTGTTAACGAACGAGTGTTGAAGTCCGGTCCCAAAAAAAACCATTTATGAAGAAGAATTTTGCACTTGCTTTTCTGGTAATGCTCATTGCAGTAGCTTCTTGTAGTTTTACCAACAGATCATTTGAAAACGACGATAAGGACAAATTGCTCTTGGATTTGATATCCTATGTGCTGAATCGAGGTCATTATGAACCCAAAGATATTGACGATACGTTTTCGGCCAATGTCTATGACGACTTTATAGACATTTTAGATCCCACCAAAAGGTACTTCCTGCAGTCTGATATCGATGAATTTGAACAGTATAGGTTTCAGTTGGACGACCAGATCAAAAACACGGAAATTACTTTTTTCAATCTGGTCTATCAACGTATGATGAAACGTATGGAAGAGGCACGCGCCATCTACGCCCAAATTCTGGAAGAACCTTTTGATTTCTCCAAGCGGGAGACCATTACCATTGATTACAAGAATCAACCCTATGCAAAAAACAAAAGGGAATTAAAAGAACGATGGAGAAAGCAGCTCAAATACAATGTGCTCGGTGGATATGACAATAAGATTGATATTATGATTTCGGATCATGTCGCTGGCTCTGATATGGTGAGTGTCGATGTGAAGGTTGTTGAGAGGGAATACATGCAAATAGCGGATCGATTAAAAAAATACCAAATAGCTGATGTTAAGTTGGCTGAATTGGAAGTTGAAGCACGGGAGAGTGTAAAAACCACCTTGGATGAGTATTTTGATGTAGTTGATGACCTAGAGCGCAAAGATTGGTTTGTCCAATATTTGAACACCATTGTGGATGAGTTTGACCCACACACCTTTTATTTTGCCCCAGAGGAAAAGGATAAATTTGACATTAACATGTCTGGGAAGTTTGAAGGGATAGGGGCCCGTTTGCAGAAAAGACCCGAAGGTGCCAAGATTGTTGATATTATTTCTGGAGGGCCCGTTTGGAGGGAAAAGAGCCTGGAAGTGGGCGATCAAATCATAAAAGTGGGCCAAGAAGGAGAAGAACCAATTGACATTGTGGGCATGCGTTTGGACGATGCCATTAAATTGATCAAAGGCCCTAAGGGCACTGTGGTAGATTTGACCGTTAGACGGATTGATGGCACTGTGGATGAAGTATCCATTACCCGCGATGTGGTGGAGTTGGAAGAATCCTATGCAAAGTCCGCCACCGTTATCAAGGAAGGTAGAAAGTTTGGGTTGATTAATCTTCCCAAGTTTTATGTGGATTTTGAAGATTATACCGAACGCAATGCGGCTACCGATGTTGCCAAGGAAGTGGATCGGTTAAAGCAGTCCGGCATGGAAGGACTTATTTTGGATTTAAGGAACAATGGCGGCGGGTCTTTAAAAACCGTTGTTGAAATGGCAGGATTGTTCATTAAAGATGGTCCCATTGTGCAAGTGCGTTCTTCTGGGAAACGAAAAGAGGTACATGAGGATAAGGATGAACGGATCCAATGGGATGGCCCTTTGGTGATTTTGGTGAACGAACTCTCTGCATCAGCCTCAGAAATTTTGGCGGCGGCCATGCAAGATTACAAGCGGGCAGTTGTCATTGGCAGTAAGCAGACCTTTGGAAAGGGTACGGTGCAGAATGTGATTCCATTGGATGATATTGTTCGCGGCAATGAGCATGGAGATTTGGGAGCCATTAAGATCACCACCCAGAAGTTTTATAGAATCAACGGGGGCTCTACCCAGTTGGAGGGAGTTAAGAGCGATATTGTTGTGCCGGACCGTTACAGTTATATCGATATTGGGGAGCGTGATCAAGACAACCCCCTAGGATGGGATAAGATTACACCGGCAGACTATGAATTCTGGGATGGATATATAGATTATGAAGAGACCATTGCCAAGAGCATGGAAAGAATGGCTAACAATTCCCAGTTAAAATTGATTGAGGAAAATGCAAAATGGCTTAAAAATCAGCAAGATGAGACCATTGTGTCCTTAAATTATGACACCTATAAAAAAGAACGCGAAGAGGACAAAGATCAGTCAGACTATTTTAAGACCATCAACGATTATGATTCAAAACTTACCTTTGAATCGCTTCAGTACGAGAAAGAACTGTTTACCCAAGACCCCATTTTAAGGGAAAAGAGAGATCGTTGGCATCAAGATTTGGCAAGAGATGTATATGTTGAAGAGGCCATCAATGTTTTGCAGGATATAAAGATGGGCACCATCAACAATCAAAATAGATTGGCTGGGGTAAAAGGCTAAAATATTTGAAATTAAGGCGTAAACCCTGTTCAATGAGCAGGGTTTTTTGTTTGGGTTATGAGAAGACGAACAATTTATCTGCTCTTACTGGGGCTATGTACCATTGGTTTCTGGGTTTTTGAAAATTTCTATACGCCAGATCCCTATACCGATCCCGATGCCACAAAGAGACTTGATTTTCCTTCAGAATTATTACCAAGATCCACAACGGGTCATGTGGTGGAACACCATTATTATACACTTTCGTATCACGAAGAATATGAGCAGGCCGAATGGGTCGCTTATGTATTGCGCAAAGAGCATCTGACCCATGAGGATAGGGAACGACCTTTTTTTATAGAAGACCCAAAAGTGGATACCAAATCTGCCGATTGGCGCAATTATAAAAAGTCGGGCTTTGATCGTGGTCATTTATGTCCGGCAGGAGATCGAAAATTTTCTGAATATGCCTACAACGAAACCTTTTATACCAGTAATATCTCGCCCCAAAGACGGGATTTTAATGCAGGTGTTTGGAACAGGTTGGAAAAGCAAGTGAGGTATTGGTGCCAGCGTTATGGAGAATTGTATATCATTACAGGTGGCGTATTACAGTATGACTTACCGGAAATTGGCAATGAGGGGGTGGATGTTCCCCAGCAGTTTTATAAAATAGTGGTCAGGAATGAGGGCGATGGACTTAAAGTTTTGGCCTTTTTAATGCCCCATGAAGAATCGGACATGCCTTTGGATTCTTTTTTGGTTACCGTTGATAATGTGGAAGTATTGACAGGAATAGACTTTTTGGAAAACCTGTCATTGGAGGTAGAGAAGGGGTTGGAAGAAAAGGTGGATAAAACAGGGTGGGCCTTTTAAAACCCTTCCTTTAACCTTGCGGCATCAAACTTTAGGAAGATGAACAACATGATGGTAAAAAATAATATTCCAGAACCACCATAACTAAAGAAAGGGAGCGGAATGCCAATGGTGGGCAATAGTCCCAAGACCATACCGATGTTTACGGCATAATGAAGGAACAATATGGAAATGACACCATAGCCAAACATTCTGGAAAAATCCTTTTTCTGTCTTTCGGCCACCCATAACAGCCGCAAAAAGAAAAGGGTATAAACGATGATAACCAAAGAAGTTCCCATAAATCCCCATTCTTCACCAACAGAGCTAAAGATATAATCCGTATGCTGTTCTGGCACAAAATCACCTTTGGTAAGGGTTCCTTCCAAAAACCCTTTGCCGGTAAATCTTCCAGATTCTATGGCCTTTTCTGCTTGATGGGTGTTATACCCTATGGTCTTTTTTATTTGTTGAATTTTAGAGGCATCTTTCTCCAAACCTAACCAAAGGTCAAACCGATCTCTGTGCCGTTGTTCAAAAACATCATTGTAAACAAATTCAACCGAAAGCGAAATCAAAATACAGCCCACCAAAAAGGTGGTCATGGGCAAAACAGGCACTTTAAGGTCAGGTTTTTTAAAAAGAAAGAAAAAAGAGGTCAATATGCCCAGTCCTATCCCAACCCAAATGACCCCAAATTTTAGCGTAAAGACAAAGAGTAGAATAAAAATGATGGCAAGCCCCAAATAATAGATGGGCAACCCTTCCCTGAACAAAACAAAGAAGAGGGCAAAAAAGACCAAAGCGCTTCCGGGATCAGGCTGTGGTAAGACCAAAATTATGGGCAATACGATAATCAAGATGGCCTGCCATTGGTCCTTTCCCTTTCTAATATCCGTTTGAATATCACTTAGGTATTTAGCCATGGCCAGCGCTGTGGCCAGCTTGGCATACTCGGAGGGCTGAAAATTAAAAAAGCCTACATCGTACCATGAAGTTGCCCCGCCAATGGTTTTTCCAAAAAAGAAAAGGCCAAGCAAAAAAATAAGGGCAGTTAGATAAAAAAGGCTGGCAAAACTTTCAAAGAATGAGTTGTCCACAAACAAAATGGCTATTCCGACCACAATGGCGAGTATAATAAAGAAGAGTTGTTTTCCGTATAGGGTGGAGAAATCAAAAATTGAAGAAAAGTCTTCATTCAGGGTAGTGCTATAAATGTTGATCCATCCAAAAAAGAGCAGTAGCCCAAACAAGATAAGTGTTGGCCAGTCTATTCTTCTGGCAATACTTTTACCATTCATACTCGTTGATCTTAAATGGCTTCCCACTATAGGGCTTAAGGTATTCTTGTTCCAGGGTCTTTTCCAACATCCTATTCTCTAAATCTTTTCGGGTTATTTTTCCTTTTAAATATTTTTCGATCAACAATGAAGCAATATGTCCGGCATAACGGTTGCCGTAATATCCGTGTTCAATATAAACGGCGATGGCAATTTTAGGTTGGTCTACAGGGGCAAAGGCCACAAAGAGGGAATGGTCCGTTAATTGGAACCGTTCCCCATTGATTCGGGTAAAATTTTCCACTGTGCCTGTTTTTCCCGCAATAGCAATCCCAGGAACGCGTAGCCACTTGGCCGTACCATATTTGTACACATTGGCCATACTTTCCACTATGGGTTCAAAATGTTCTTTGTCAATGGTGGTGTAGCGCCTTTCTGTGAATTTAAGGTCTATGCTTTCGGTATTGCCCAATTTTTTTATGAAATGGGGGGTGTAAAAATAGCCCCTGTTGGCAATGGCCGCGGTCATATTGGCCAATTGAAGGGGCGTGGCGGCCACCTCGCCTTGCCCAATGGAGTTTGAAATGATGAATGAGGACACCCATCTGCCATCACCATAGGCTCGGTCATAATACTCTTTGCTGGGAATTCTTCCGGGCCGCCCTGTAGGAAAGTCCACCCCCAGATAATTGCCCAGTCCAAAACTTTTCATGTGCTTTTCCCAGACATCCTGCCCCTGATCGGTAGTCTCGTATTTGCCATAAATTTTCCTGAAGGTGCCAGCAAAATAGGCATTACAGGAGTTGAAGATCCCTGAGTTTAAATCCCTGACCCCACCACCACAATGGCAACCACGTTTAATGCCACCTACAAAAAAGCCGTTATAGCAAGTGAATTTGGTCTTGGGGGTAATGACGCCCTCCTGAAGGGCAACAAGGGCGTTTAGCGCTTTAAAGGGGGATCCTGGTGAGGGTTCTGCCAAAATGGAGCGATCCCATGTAGGCCTAGAGATGCTATCATAGTGCAGTCTTGAGTAGTTTTTGGACCTTTCCCGCCCCACCAAAAGGGCAGGGTCATAGGTGGGGCCGGATATCATGGTCAAGATTTCCCCAGATTCTGGTTCAATGGCAACAACGCCCCCTCTTTTGCCGTGCATTAATTGCTCACCATATTCCTGTAGTGCTTTGTCCAGTGTAATGTGTATTTCCTTCCCAAGCTTGGGCAGGGTGTCCCACTTTCCATTTTTATAGGGGCCTATATCCCTATTAAAGCGATCTTTTTGAATATATTTTACCCCCTTTCTTCCCCTTAGTGCTTTTTCGTATTGTTTTTCAATGCCGGTTCTGCCAATGAGTTCCCCAGAGATGTAACCTACATTGGTCCTTAAATCAGTTTCATTTACCTCACTAATATACCCCAGCACATTGGCGGCACTATGGGTGTGGTAGTCCCTAAGCGATCGTTTTTGAATGTAAAACCCATGGTATTTCCGCATTTTCTCCTGTAACCGGGCATAATCTTCCTTTGATATTTGTGCCACCAAGACAGAGGGCAGCCTTGGGGAATATCGTTCGGCCTTTTTAAGTTTGGTCTTGAAGGTTGCCTTGGTGATGCCCAATAGGCGGCAAAACTCCAAAGTGTCCAAAGGCTTTGTTTCTTTTGGGATGACCATGACATCATAAGCGGGCTGGTTGCTTACGAGCAATTTCCCGTTGCGATCGTAAATGTAGCCTCGCTCAGGATAATCATGTATGGTTTTAATAGCTGGGTCATTAAGCACTTGGTTTGTGGAAAACCGGAACAGTTGCATGTAAGAAAGCCTTCCTATAAAGACAAACCCTATAAAAACCACTATGGAAAAAAAGAGCAATTTTTTCATGAACAATCTTTAAAATGGATGTGCTATTGATCCTTGGGACTATTTAGATTTTGCAAAAAGCGAATTTATGAGCAATCCCAATATAAAAGTGGCCAGACCTATAAACACAAACTTTTTCAAAATTAACAGGAAATGTGAGAAACTTAAAATCTCTAAAAAGAAGAAGATAAAATGGTGGATGAAAACCATTAGGGCAAGTAGTGTGTAACGTTGAATACGGGTGGTGTTCCTGAAACCAAAACCTTGATATTCAAAATTGGCCCCAAAGCAAAAACGCATTAAAAAAGGTCGTATGAATGCAATGGTCAGCAAAGCAATGGAATGTAGTGCCATGGTGTCTGAAAAAAGGTCGACCATAAATCCCAAGAAAAAAGAGGTCAATAAAAATAGGATACGATTTTCTTCAATTGGGTACCAATACACAAAAAGGACACAGATTATGGGGTTAATAAAGCCCATAAAGCCCAAATCATTAAAAATGAGCACTTGGGCAAACAAGAGCAAAATGAACCGTGCCAAGTTTATGGCCAAGGGGTTAGTTGCCATGTGATGTTTGGTTTTCGAGTTCAATCAGCTCTTCCCTAAAGCTATTGGAAATAAGATATACCGTACTCAAATTGGTCATGTCGTTGAACAGGCCCACCTGAACATCAAAAAAACTTTGGGATGGGTTAAGGTCATATTTTTTGATGACCCCAATGGGTATATTCTCTGGAAATATACTGGACATGCCTCCGGTGACAATGGTATCGCCAACATGTAAGGGGACAGATCGGGGAATGTCTACCAATTGGACGGTTTTGTAATCGTTGGTGTCCCAGGTCAATGAGCCAAAGTAGTGGGTGTTCTTGATCTTGGCATTTATGCTCGATTTGGTGTTCAAAATACTTTGAACGGTCGCAAAGTTTGGCGAGGTGTTCTCAACGATTCCCAAAATTCCTTGTGTGGTAATCACCCCCATATCCCTTTTGAGCCCATCTTTCTCCCCTTTGTCCAAGGTAATGTAGTTCCTGGGGGATGAAAAATTATTGTTGATGACTTTGCCCGGGATTACCTTAAAACCCAGAAGTGCAGTGTCCAAGGCGATAGACTCGGGAGTTTTTTGGTTAAAGAGAACAGAACGTAATCGCAGATTCTCCTCTACCAGTCGTTCATTGACTTTTTTAAGGTTGAAATAGTCGGTGATGTCGGTTGAAGCTTTGTAGACACTACCCGTAAGCCATTTAGAACTGTTAAAGAGTTTTGATTGGTGGTAGGAATGCGAACGAAAGGTAAGATGGAGCGAAAACAGCATAAGAATTCCGTACAGGAACGAAATTCGATTGTCAAGAATAAAATTGATGATCCGCTGCATACCCTTGGTTTGGCATCAAATAGATGTGGTTTTATTTTATTAAAATGTTCTTGTAACGTTCCAGGTTCTTAAGGGCAATGCCGGTGCCTCGTACAACCGCTCTTAAAGGGTCTTCGGCAATGTAAACGGGCAGATCGGTCTTTTGCGACAAACGTTTGTCCAATCCCCTGAGCATGGAGCCACCGCCAGCCATATAAATCCCGGTGTTGTAGATGTCCGCAGCCAATTCCGGGGGAGTCTGTGAGAGGGTTTCCATAACGGCGTCCTCTACCCTTAAAATGCTTTTATCCAAGGCTTTGGCAATTTCCCTGTAGGAAATGGAAACCTGTTTGGGCTTGCCGGTCAACAGATCGCGCCCTTGTATTTGTTTATCATCTGGGGGTGACTGTAGGTCTTCGGTGGCCGAACCTATTTCAATTTTAATGGATTCTGCAGTGCTTTCTCCAACATAGAGGTTGTGCTGGGTGCGCATATAATAGATGATGTCGTTGGTAAATACATCTCCTGCAATTTTCACCGATTTATCACATACGATACCGCCCAGAGCAATAACGGCTATTTCTGTGGTGCCCCCTCCAATATCAACGATCATGTTTCCTTTGGGTTGCATAATGTCTAGACCTATACCAATGGCCGCAGCCATGGGCTCATGGATCAAGTACACCTCTTTGCCGTTGACCCGCTCTGCAGATTCGCGTACCGCCCGCATTTCCACTTCAGTGATGCCGGACGGAATACAGATGACCATGCGCAAGGCGGGTGGAAACCATTTCTTTTTTAAAGCCGGAATATTCTTGATGAACATGTTGATCATCTTTTCCGAAGCATCAAAATCTGCGATGACCCCATCCTTCAATGGACGAACGGTCTTTATGTTTTCATGGGTTTTTCCCTGCATCATGTTGGCCTCGCGACCAACTGCGATGATTTTGCCAGACATTCGATCCCGGGCCACAATGGATGGACTATCGACCACAACTTTGTCCAAATGTATGATAAGGGTATTCGCTGTGCCAAGGTCGATGGCAATTTCCTCGGTCATGAAATCAAAAAAGCCCATAGAAAAGGTTTAGTATCGGGTTAAAGGTAAATTTATCGGCAAAAGTAGAAAAATTAATGCTTAAAATGCCTTGTGCCAGTCATTACCATGGCCAATCCATTTTCGTTGCAATAATCAACGCTCAATTGATCCTTTATGGATCCCCCGGGTTGGATTACTGAGGATATTCCTGCTTTGCCTGCGATTTCAACACAATCCGGGAACGGGAAAAATGCATCACTCGCCATAACAGCTCCTTCCAATTCAAAATTGAAATGTTGGGCCTTGTGTATGGCCTGGTTAAGGGCATCTACCCTAGAGGTTTGACCCGTGCCACTGGCATATAGTTGTTTGCCCTTGGCCAGAACGATGGTATTGCTCTTGGTGTGCTTACAGATCTTTGAGGCAAACAACAAATCTTCCAGTTCTTGTGGGGTGGGCTTTTTGTCGGTGACCTGGGTAAGGTTTTCTAGAGCATCGGTTTCGTTGTCTTTCTCTTGGAGCAGGGCCCCGTTCAGGCATGTTCTTACCAACATTTCTGGTAACTGAGCAGGTTTTTGGATTAAGAGGATACGGTTCTTCTTTCCTTTTAGGAGTTGAAGGGCATCCTCCGCATAAGAGGGTGCTATGACCACTTCGCAAAACAATTGGTGGATTTCCTCAGCGGTTTCCTTGTCAATTTCGGTATTGCTGATCAAGATGCCACCAAAGGCCGAAACAGGGTCGCCGGCCAAAGCATCCACATAGGCTTGTTTAATGGTGGTCCGGGTTGCCAATCCGCAGGCGTTGTTGTGCTTTAAAATGGCAAAAGTGGGGGCATCGTCTTTAAATTCTTCCATTAGGTTCACGGCGGCATCTACATCCAGTAGGTTGTTGTATGACAATTCCTTGCCGTGCAACTTGTCAAATATCCCATCCAAATCGCCAAAGAAGAATCCTTTTTGGTGCGGATTTTCACCGTAGCGCAATTCCTGGCCCTTGGCTTCACTCATCTTCAATGCGGCGATTTCTCGGCCTTTGTTAAAATGATTGAAAATGGCCGAATCGTAATGGGATGAAACATTGAAGGCCTTTGCGGCAAAACGTTTGCGCTGTTCCAAACTTGTTTTCCCATTTCCTTCGGTAATAACGGTCAAGAATTCCTCATAATCTTCCATGGAAGAAACACAGAGCACATCGTTGTAGTTCTTGGCCGCCGCCCGTATCAATGAAATGCCGCCAATATCGATTTTCTCTATGATATCTTGTTCAGAGGCTCCGCTGGCCACGGTCTTTTCAAAGGGATAGAGGTCTACGATGACAATATCCAACTGCGGAATTTCAAAGGATTCCATCTGGGCAACATCAGATTCGTTGTCCTGCCGGTTTAAGATACCTCCAAAGATTTTGGGGTGCAGGGTCTTGACCCTCCCGCCCAAGATGGAGGGGTAGCTTGTCACATCCTCAACAGCGATGACATCAATACCCAGATCTTTTATGAATTTCTCGGTACCCCCAGTGGAATAGAGGGTTATGCCGAGGGCGTCCATTTTTTTAACGATGGGTTCTAGGCCTTCTTTGTGAAAAACCGATATCAGTGCCGAAGTAGCTTTTTTGGTAGTACTCATTAGGATTTGATCTGGAAAAATTAAACCCCAAAAGTACTTTTTTAATTAGGAAAAAACAGCGCGGTTTATCAACAAAACAGGCAAGTTTTAAAGAATTTCGGCCACTTTTTGGTTTACCCATTCCAAAAAGCGTTCGTCAGCCTCGGAAAAGGGATCCAGATGGTGCGAATCTATATCTATTTGACCAATGTTTTCGCCATTCTTAAAAAGGGGGACCACAATCTCCGATTTTACGGTAATGCTACAGGCAATATAGTTGTTCTGTGCGGAAACATCGGGCACCACAAAATTTTCGTTGCTTTCGGCCACCTGTCCGCAGATGCCTTTCCCAAAGGGTATGGTGGTGTGATCGGTTGGCGCTCCGGCAAAGGGTCCAAGTTTCAGTTCTCGTTTATCCCCGTTTTTAAAGTAGAAGCCCACCCAATCATAATGATCTACCTTGGTTTTCAATACATCGCAAATGGCCTGCATTTTTTCCGTTGGGCTTTGCCCTTGGGCATCTATGAGTGCACGTATCCCTTCTTTTAAACTGTTGAACATAGAATGTTTATTTTACAGGTAAAAGTCGATGAAATCAAGATAAATTACAAGGCAGGGTCACAAAGTTGGGTTAATCAAAAGAAAGCACTTTTAAGAATTTGTATCTTTACGAAGTGAAAAAATGGATTCACAAAATAGTATCGCCCCTGTTGGCACTCTTGGTGCTCATGTCTACGGTGTCTTGGACGGTGGACAAGCATCTATGCATGGGAAGGGTGATAGAGACGTCTTTTTTCCTCCCTGCCGGTGATTGCGGTATGCAGGCAGAAGATGGGTTGCTTGGGTCTGATGTGGATAATCATTGTTGTGCCGATGACTCTTTTACCTTACTGGGGCTGGATGATCTAAAGCTGGATATCCAGGATTTTGAACTTTCGCAAATTTTCCCCCCAGAAGAGGCCGGTTCCATTGTCCCTGATTCTTTTTTAGTATATGCTGGAGGCAGGTTTGGCCCTTGGGAAGAATACCCGCCACCAATACCCCAACAAGATTTACAGGTTTTATACGGCGTGTTTTTGATTTGATGGATTCACATTTTTTTAGTCATGGATTTCCTTTTGTGGGAATCCTGAAAAGGATGTGTAATCTATATAAAATTCAATGCAAAAACATTTTTCATTATTAATCATGCTATTCAGCCTTATGCATGCTTTGGCCCAGCCAAAGGTTGAGGGGGTCATACATGACGCTAGTTTCGCTAAAGGGGAGGTGCCGTTGGTTGGCGCCAATGTGTATTGGCTCAACTCTCCCATTGGTACAATAACCAATGACAAGGGCTGGTTTTCAATTCCGTTCCATAAGGAATACGATCAGTTGATCATCAGCTATGTGGGGTTCGAGGTCGATACATTGACCATCACGGGCCCCAAGACCCTTGCCCATGGATTGCGGCCATCAAACCAGTTGGATGAAGTGGTTGTAAAGAAGGAGAAAGAGGCGATTCAAAAAACCTACTTTGCGGCCCAAAATGTGGTGACCGTTAGCAGTAAGGAGTTGTTAAAGGCGGCCTGCTGCAATTTGTCCGAAAGTTTTGAGACCAATCCGGCCATAGATGTTCATTTTAATGATGCCCTCACGGGCACCAAACAGATCCAAATGTTGGGCTTGACCAGTCCCTATATCTTGATCAACCAAGAGAACATACCCATGGTCAGGGGGGCTTCACAGACCTTTGGACTTACGTTTACACCGGGAACTTGGGTAGAGAGCATTCAGATCACCAAAGGAGCCGGGAGCGTGATCAACGGCTATGAAAGCATTTCTGGCCAGATCAATGCCGAGCTGGTCAAGCCATTGACAGATAGGCCTCTCTTTGTTAACCTTTATGGCAATAGAAATGGAAGGTTGGAGTTGAACGCGCATGTCAATAGAATAATATCGGACAAGTGGAGTACCGGAGTTTATTTTCATACGAATAGGAGGGACGTTGAAGTGAACATGAATGGGGATAGTTTTTTGGACACTCCGCTTTCCAACCAAATCAACGTTCTCAATAGGTGGCAATACCAAAATCCTGAAAAAGGATGGGTGAGCTTTATCAACCTTCGCTATTTGAGCGACAACAAGCAATTGGGTCAAGAGGGGTTTGATCCTGAAGATGGAGGGTTGAACAGTGGACTTTGGGGCAGTGAGATTGATAGCCAGCGTTTTGACTCTTCAATGAAATTGGGTTATGTCTTTCCAGCCTTACCCTTTCAAAGTATAGGAATTCAGCTCTCGTACAGTAACCATGACCAAGATTCATATTATGGATTAAACCGATACAATATAGCCCACGAAAGTGTGTATTCTACCCTAATGTTCAGTTCCATCATCGGCAATACCCAGCACAAGTTCAAAACAGGGGTGAGTATGGCCTATGATGACTACAGGGAACTGGTGAACAATATCCAATATGCTAGGGCAGATGAGTCCGTAGGAGCCTTCTTTGAGTACAGTTACAATGATTTGGAAAAGCTGAGCCTTAAGGCAGGGTTGCGTTTTGATACCCATAACCGTTTGGGGCATTTTTTCACACCCCGGATTCACCTGAGGTATACGCCATGGGAAAAGGGGAGCCTTCGTGGCTCTTTTGGCCTCGGAAGGCGGGCAGCCAACTTTTTTGTGGAAAACCAGCAGATGTTTGCCTCTTCGAGAACAATTCAGTTGCAGGGAACTGGTGGAACCGTCTACGGATTTGAACCGGAAAAGGCCGTCAACTTTGGGTTTAGCTTCTTGCAGGGATTTACATTCTTGGATAGAAAAGGAAACTTAAGTGTTGATTTTTACCGAACCGATTTTGAAAACCAAGTGGTGGTCGATTGGGAAAATGCGCAGCGGGTAACCTTTTCAAATTTGGAGGGCAAAAGTTATGCGAACAGCTTACAGGTTGAGGTCAACTATGAAATAGTGCCCAGTCTAGATGTGAGGGCCGCCTATAAGTATTATGACGTAAAGACTACTTACGCTTCTGGGTTCATGCAAAAACCATTGTTGGCCAAGAACCGTTTTTTTGCCAATATGGCCTACAATACAACCGAAAAGGCCAATGGCTCGCAATGGCGATTTGATTATACCCTGCATACAGTTGGCCAACAACGGTTGCCCAATTTGGAGGCCAATCCCATGGCGGCCCAACTTGGGGAATTTTCCAAGGCCTACACCTTGATGAACAGCCAGGTGACCAAGGTGTTTTCCAGAAAGTTTGAAGTATACCTGGGCGGGGAGAATATTACTAATTTTAAACAGAACAATCCGGTCATAGGTGCAGGGAACCCCTTTGGTGCGAATTTTGATACCACGGTGGTGTACGGCCCAATCATGGGCAGAATGGTCTATGCAGGATTTCGACTTAAATCATAATTTAAATACACAATACAATGAAAAACGTAATTTTTGTCTTAAGCTTGGTGTTTATATCATTTATGGGTCATGCCCAGGACAAGAACAAAAAGCTGTCCTTTGAAGTGGATGGAAGATGCCAAATGTGCAAAGAACGTATAGAAAAAGCTGTGTTGAAGGTGTCCGGGGTCAAATTCGCCAATTGGGATATTCCCTCACATGAGCTCTCCTTGGTCATAGATGAGCGTAAGACCAACTCCATGCAGGTGAAAATGGCGTTGGCAAAAGTAGGTCATGACTCCAAGGAATTGAAGGCCACGCAAGAGGCTTATGACAATTTGCACCCATGCTGTAAGTATCGAAAAGACAGCTCGGATGATTCCGATAAGCACGAAGGATGAAAAAAACATATTCGGTTATAGGAATGACCTGCCAAGGCTGTGTGGCCTCGGTACAAGAGAAATTGGCCATGGTTAAAGGGGTGGACTCCATTGTGGTGGATCTGGATAAAGCCGAAGCCGAAATTGAAATGGATGTCCAAATTCCGTTGGAAAGTCTTGGGCGAGCGCTGCCAAGCAAATATCAAATAACGGAATTACAGGATTCCCCCAATGGGGGAAGCGGAAAAATCCCCGTGGCACAATCCAAACTTGGGCAGTTAAAGCCCCTGTTCCTTATTTTTACATATCTGTTCGCAACGGCCATACTTTTACATTACAGGGATTGGAACACCCAAGAAGCGATGCTGGACTTTATGGGCCTGTTCTATATTGTCTTTAGCTTTTTTAAGCTGTTGGATTTACAGGGATTTCCAGAAAGCTTTAGGATGTACGACCCATTGGCCAAGGCGGCCCCTATATATGGCTGGATCTATCCTTTTTTGGAGATAGCCCTTGGGTTGCTGTTCCTCCTACGGGTACAGATTGAAATGGCCCTATGGGTCACCATTGTTGTTTTGGGAATGACCACAGCTGGGGTGATCAAGACCTTGGTGGGCCGTAAAAGTATTCGCTGTGCCTGTTTGGGCACGGCCTTAAAATTACCCATGACCGAAGCTACCTTTATCGAAAACGCCATTATGTTGGCCATGGCCGTATTCATGTTGTTCCAGACCGTTGGTTAACGCCAATAAAAACAAGCATTGTTGGGGTTTGGAACTCGGAAGATTCCATAAACATAACGATACAGCATAAAAAAACCGCCCAGATTTCTGGGCGGTTTTTGTTTATTTAGTCTCCTTTTGGGAATGAAGGAGCTTGTTACATCATTCCGGGCATTCCGCCACCGCCGCCCATTGGAGGCATTGGAGGGGTGTCTTCCTTAATGTCGGTCAAAGCGCACTCCGTGGTCAAGATCATGCCAGAAACAGAGGCGGCATTTTCCAAAGCAATACGGGTCACTTTTTTGGGATCGATGATACCAGCTTTGAGCATGTCTACATATTCATCTGCTTTGGCATCATACCCAAAATCTTTTTTGCCTTCGATCACTTTTGAAATAACCACGGAACCTTCACCACCGGCATTTTCAACAATGGTACGCAGTGGAGATTCAATGGCCTTGGCCACGATCTGTACCCCAGTGGTTTCGTCCAAGGATTCGGTTTCCAATTTCTCAAGAACGGTTTTGGCCCTAACCAAGGCTACACCACCACCGGCAACGATACCTTCTTCAACAGCAGCTCTAGTGGCATGCAGGGCATCATCTACGCGGTCTTTCTTCTCTTTCATTTCAACTTCAGAAGCGGCACCTACATAAAGTACGGCAACACCACCGGCCAATTTGGCCAATCGTTCCTGAAGCTTTTCTTTGTCGTAATCGGAAGTGGTGGTCTCAATCTGTGACTTGATTTGGTTCACCCTTGCCTTGATGTCATCGGTATTGCCGGCACCATTCACGATGGTCGTGTTGTCCTTGTCTATGGATACGGTTTCGGCAGTGCCCAACATCTCCAATGAGGCATTTTCCAAAGAGAATCCTCTTTCTTCAGAGATTACGGTGCCTCCGGTTAGAATGGCAATGTCTTCCAACATGGCTTTTCTACGGTCACCAAATCCAGGAGCTTTTACAGCGGCTATTTTAAGTCCGCCACGCAATTTGTTTACCACCAAAGTGGCCAAAGCCTGACCTTCAACGTCCTCGGCAATGATCAACAACGGCCTTCCAGATTGGGCAACGGGCTCAAGAATGGGAAGGATTTCCTGTAGGTTGGCAATTTTCTTGTCGAAAAGAAGTATGTAGGGATTCTCCAAATCGGCAATCATTTTATCCGCATCGGTTACGAAGTAAGGAGAAAGGTAACCTCTGTCAAACTGCATTCCTTCTACAACGTCCACATAGGTGTCGGTTCCCTTGGCTTCCTCTACGGTGATCACACCTTCTTTGCCCACTTTTTCAAAAGCAGTGGCGATCAAATCACCAATGGTATCATCGTTGTTGGAAGAAATGGAAGCTACTTGCTTGATCTTGTCAGAATCGCTGCCCACTTTTTGGGCCTGCTTTTCCAAATCGTTGGACAAGGCCTGTACGGCTTTGTCAATCCCTCTTTTTAGGTCCATTGGGTTGGCACCTGCGGCAACGTTCTTTAAGCCTTCCTTTACAATGGCCTGTGCCAAAACGGTCGCTGTAGTGGTACCGTCACCAGCTTGATCGTTGGTTTTGGAAGCAACTTCCTTTACCATTTGGGCACCCATGTTTTCAAGGGCATCTTCCAATTCTATTTCTTTAGCAACGGAAACACCATCTTTGGTCACTTGGGGGGCACCAAATGATTTACTGATGATTACATTTCTTCCTTTGGGGCCTAGGGTTACCTTAACCGCTTCGGCCAATTTGTCGACACCACGTTTTAAACCGTCACGGGCATCAACATCAAATTTTATCTCTTTTGCCATTTTCGTAGTTGATTTTTAATTTTAAATAGTAGCTAGAATATCGCTTTGACGCATCATTAAATAATCGGCACCGTCAAGTTTGAGTTCTGTCCCCGAATATTTTCCATATAGGACAGTATCTCCTACCTTAAGGGTGACCTCTACATCCTTTGTGCCGGGGCCCACGGCGACCACTTTTCCTTTTTGGGGCTTTTCCTTGGCAGTATCTGGAATGATTATACCAGACGCTGTTTTTGTCTCGGCCTCCATGGGTTCTACCAGAACCCTATCATCTAATGGTTTAATGTCAACTTTAGCCATTGTATTAAATTTTAGGTTTTAGTTTTCAAAATTCTGATTTGAGATTGGCAGAAATTATGCCATCCGAAAAAAACTGACATGATTTAAAACAAAAATGCCAGCTTGTCACGTTAAGCTGGCATTTTTGTTTATCTGTTAAAAATGCTCTAGTTTATGCTGTCCATGGTATTGGCGCCATTGTCTGTAGGTACTTCCTCGGGGAGGGCCTCTGGTACAGTGGTCTCAACATCGTCTCCCTGCAACAACTTGGATTCTCCAGGACCATAACTGCCCTTTAGGGAAATATTGGAAAGCAGTATCAAAACAATCAGCAGGGTGGCCAATGTCCAAGTGCTGCGATCCAGGAAATCGCCGGTTTTTTTAACCCCGCCCACAATTTGGGTGCCGCCGCCGCCAAAAGACGATGACAGACCTCCACCTTTTGGGTTTTGAACCATGATGACCAAAACCAAGAGTAGGCAGACCACAATAATCAAAATCAAAAATATGGTAAACGTGTTCATGCTATCAATCCTTTTCTTTATGCAGTTTCTTCACTGCTTGAATTTGGTCGGCAAAGAAACCACTTTTTTCTGGATATTTCAAGCTCAATATCTTAAAAGCTTGTATGGCCTTCTTGTATTTTTTCTGTTCCAAATAGACTTTGGCCAGAGTCTCTGTCATTAATTCGTTCTTGTCTATTTTAGTGGATTCCCTGATGTCTATCTTGGCATCGGGCTGTTCCTTGGGCACAATTTTGGGGTTGTTTTCAATAAACTTGTCCAACAGTTCATACTTTTTCTCAAGGGTAAGGTCTTCGGTTTCGTTTTCTACGGTTTCTTCCCTAATGTTTTTTTGTGAGGCCAATTGCAACCAAGCAGAGAAAGAGTGCTTTTCTTTCTTGGTGAACGTTAGGGGCTTGCCAATACCAAGTTCTTCCTTGGCTTCCGATTCTGCAGCGATAGTGTTGCTGTCCGATTGTGCTTCCGGTTTTGATTCAAAAAGCTGTGGATGTAAAATGTTTTCGGCCTGATCTTGGTTTTGGGGCAGTGGGTCTTCTTCAGAAGTGCCCAGAAAGGTCTGTGCATCTGGATTGGGCTCCACCTCTTCGGCCTTGGTGTCTATCTCTGCAAGTTTCAGGGTCCTGCCAATAATCTTGTTGGCAATCTTATTTTGGTCAAATTCACGGGAGGTAACAAAATCAAAAAGGACTTCGCGATCGGTGGTGTAGGCCGCGGTCAGTTTTAATTCGTTGTTGTATTTGTAGCTTTCCAGATTTTTGAGTCCTTTTAAATACAGGGCCCGTGCGGCCTGAAAATAGGGGTATTCCACCAACATCTCTTCCAATTGGCGGGTCTGCTTGGGCGACAAGATCGTTTCTGATTTTTGAAGGATATGTAAAAAGTCAGATACGTTCATGCCTTACCATTTTGCCAATGAGGCGTTAAAAATATCTTGGGTCAACCGTTCAAAGATCAGCTCGTGGGCCTCGCCCTTTACCGTTTCCAAGAGAGAGGTGGCATCAAAGTCATAGAAGAACGAAAAGCGTTGCTCAAAATCATCTTCCTCCTTTAGTTTGTTAAAGAAACGAACGTTGACGGTCATGGTCAACCTGTTCTGTGCCGCAGTTTGATTGGCCGTGGCGGTCATGGGGGAAACACGATATTCCACAATTTCACCCTCGTAGACCAAATCTGCATTTTCATTGGTCAGGTTTAGGCTGGACAGACCGGTTATTTGATCTTGGAGGGCATTGGTGAAGTCCCTGTCCAGACCGGGTTCAAAAGTGGAGCCGGGCTGTTGCGCGGCATAGTTTTGGAAGAAATTGACCTGAAAGGATTCTGCGGTTGTGCTGATGCCCGAAAAGGAATAGATACCGCAACCCTGCATCGCCAACAAGCATAAAAGGAATATTATTTTTTTCATTTTTCTAACATCTAACAACTATAAATCATACTGTTTAATTTTTCGGTACAGGGTGCGCTCAGAAATACCAAGTTCTGCCGCCGCCGCCTTACGCTTGCCCCGATTGCGTTCCAGGGCCTTTTTGATCAGTTCAATTTCCTTTTCCTGTAAAGATAGGGTTTCTTCTTCCTCTATCTCTTCGGCAAAGTGGTAGCGGTCCCCCGGTTCTTGCCTAACGACCTCAGGGGTCTCATGGTGAACCATGGGTTCGGGCAAATGCAGGACTTCCGTTTCCTTGGGCTCCTGGGGATGTTCGGCTTCACCATTACCGTATATTTTTTGGATCAAGGTCTGGTTTTCTTCCTGCACTTTGTCCGTGTCGTTGTTCTTGAGCAGTTCCAGGGTCAGTTTTTTAAGATCGTGCAGATCACTCTTCATATCAAAGAGTACTTTGTACAGGATCTCTCGCTCGTTGCTAAAATCACTTTGCTTTTGGTTCCCCTCAACTACAGCGGGCAAATTGCTCACTTGGGCATTAGCGGGCAGATAGGAGTTTAGGGTAGCGGCACTGACCGTTCTGTTTTCTTCCAGTACAGAGAGTTGCTCGGCTATGTTGCGAAGTTGCCGTACGTTGCCCGGCCATCGGAATTTTAAGAGGAGGTCGATTGCATCTTCGGTCAGGCGAATGGTGGGCATTTTGTACTTCTGGCCAAAATCTGAGGCAAATTTTCTAAACAACAGGTGAATGTCATTTTGCCTTTCGCGCAGTGGCGGAAGGCTTATTTCGACCGTGCTCAAACGGTAATAGAGGTCTTCCCTGAACTTTTCCTTTTTTATGGCCTCGAACATATTGATGTTGGTGGCGGCTACAATGCGAACATCGGTTTTTTGAACCTTTGAGGATCCTACCTTCAGAAATTCGCCATTTTCCAAAACACGCAGCAACCTTACCTGGGTGGTCAGGGGCAACTCGCCAACTTCGTCCAAAAAGATGGTGCCGCCATCGGCCACTTCAAAATAACCGCTCCGGGTCTGTGTGGCTCCGGTAAAGGCCCCTTTTTCGTGTCCGAACAGTTCACTGTCAATGGTTCCCTCGGGAATGGCACCACAGTTTACGGCAATATATTTTGCGTGTTTCCTGTGCGATAGCGAATGGATGATCTTTGGGATGGATTCTTTGCCCACACCACTTTCTCCCGTGACCAATACCGAAATATCGGTGGGGGCCACCTGTGTGGCTTTTTCCAAGGCCCGATTGAACTTGGGGTTGTTGCCGATCAGTTCAAAACGTTGTTTTATGGCTTGTACGTTTTCCATAGTTCTTTGATCAAGAGTGAAGAAACATGAAGCAAGCCTTTTCTTGGTTCTTGATTCTGCTGTCCTGTATCTTCATTAATTGTTTTCACTCAACCCTAAGGCTTCACCCAGTAAGGTGGCCGAAGTGCAATCGTTGATTTTTACATTCACAAAATCCCCAACCGTATAATTTTCCTTCGGGAAAACCACTACGGTGTTCTGTGAATTTCTCCCCATCCAATGGGCATCGGATTTCTTTGAAGGCCCTTCGATCAACACTTCTTCAACTTTGCCTATGTGCTGTTGGGTTCTGTACAGGCCATGCTTTTGCTGTAAATCGATGATTTCGCGAAGTCGTCGCTTTTTGGTTGCTTCGGCAATATCGTCCTCCAATT
Organism: Croceivirga sp.; assembly: GCA_965230555.1. Taxonomy (GTDB): domain Bacteria; phylum Bacteroidota; class Bacteroidia; order Flavobacteriales; family Flavobacteriaceae; genus Croceivirga. Next base: position 75,458 of record OZ246014.1, on the reverse strand, counting down.
TTCTGGCGGCCATGGTTCCAGGTCGTTCAGAATAGGCGAACATAAATCCAAAATCATATTTTACATATTCCATCAAGGAAAGGGTGTCTTGGTGGTCTTCTTCGGTCTCCGTTGGAAAACCGGCGATCATGTCTTGGCTTATGGCACAATCGGGATTGATCCTTCTAATGTTGTCGATCAACTCAAAATACTCCTCCCGGGTATGCAGGCGGTTCATGGCCTTTAAAATACGGTTACTTCCGCTTTGCACGGGCAGGTGGATGTAGTTGCATATGTTTTGATGTTTGGCCATGGTTTCGATTACGTCCAAGGTCATATCCTGTGGATTGGAGGTGGAGAACCGAATGCGCATTTTGGGTTGGGCAAGGGCGACCACTTCCAGCAACTTGGCAAAATTTACCGAAGTCGCTTTTTGCATGTCGGTGGCCTTATCAAAATCTTTTTTCAATCCGCCGCCATACCATAGATAACTATCCACATTTTGGCCAAGTAATGTGATTTCTTTGAACCCTTTGCCCCAAAGGTCGTTCACTTCGTCAATGATCGATTGTGGGTCGCGGCTACGCTCACGGCCACGGGTAAAGGGCACTACGCAAAAAGTGCACATATTGTCGCAGCCTCGGGTAATGGAGACAAAGGCGCTGACCCCGTTGGAGTTCAACCGTACGGGAGCGACATCGCCGTAGGTTTCCTCTTTGGACAGAATGACGTTCACCGCATTTCTGCCCTCATCAATTTCTTGGATCAGATTAGGTAGGTCTTTGTAGGCATCTGGCCCCACCACCATGTCCACAATCTTTTCCTCTTCGAGAAATTTATTCTTTAACCGCTCTGCCATACAGCCCAGGACCCCGACTTTCATGTTCGGGTTCACCTTCTTTATGGCGTTGAATTTTTCTAGCCGTTTGCGAACGGTCTGTTCCGCTTTTTCGCGAATGGAGCAGGTATTGACCAGGACCAAATCGGCATCGGCCAGTTCCTGGGTGGTGTTGAACCCTTCTTTGGCCAGAATGGAGGCGACGATTTCACTGTCGGAAAAGTTCATCTGGCAACCATAGCTTTCAATATAAAGCTTACGGCTGTTGGAAGTGTTGGTATCCAACGCCAAGGAGGAACCCTGAACACTTTCGTCAATTATTTTTTCTGTGACTTCCCTTTCGCCCATCTTATCTCTTTAGCGGCTGCAAAGATAATGCTTAAAGCACATTGGTGACAATTTGTCATAAAATTTTAATAAACCTTGGCGCAACGTACCGGGATAAAGAGCGTCATTCCAATAAAATAACAACTAAAAGCCATAACAATGAAAAAGAACGCCTTACTCTTATCCTGTATCGTCTTTATTGGGTTGCTTTCCTGTGAAAATAATCCGGATGACAGCGAATATGCCGATTATTTGGTGGCCCGGCCCTTGGTGATGACCCAAGCCGAATTTGAGAACAGTGTGGATATTGTTGCTCCCGAACCCATAGATGAATCCGGCAAGATCTACGCCTATCAAGATTATATTTTTGTAAACGATAAGTTTAAGGGGATCCATGTGGTTGACAATTCGGATCCATCAAATCCGCAACAGGTGGCATTCATTAAGATAGCCGGGAATGTCGATATTTCCATAAAGGACGATTTTTTGTATGCCGATAGCCTTTCGGATCTGATTGTGTTGGATATCACAGATATTGATAATATTGAAATCGTGAACCGTTTACAGGATGTGCTTCAGGATAATGTCTTTTTCCCTTTTGAAGCCGATATCGTGGAATATGGAGAAGTGGATTACAGTAGAGAGATTGTGGTAGGTTGGGAGATAGTGACCGAACGCCTTCTTATAGAAGAGGTGGAACAAAACCGTAGTATGTTTGTGGATGTCTTTGAGGCAGCCAATGATGCCGGAGGGGATACCGGTCAAGGAGGATCCTTGGCCCGTTTTAAGATTGTGGACGATTACCTCTATGCGGTGGACAGTCATAATATTAATGTGTTTGATATTTCAGACTTAGAGAATCCCCAAGATTTGGAAGATGTCTATGCCGGCTTTGACATTGAGACCATTTTTAACAGGGGAGCGTATCTGTTTTTGGGCAGTATGCGAGGGATGTACATTTACGACATCAGCAATCCTGCAACTCCTGCCTTTGTTTCAGAATTTGAGCACGGTACCGCCTGTGACCCCGTGGTAGTCGATGACAATTATGCCTATGTTACGCTAAGGGGCGGTAACTTTTGCGGAGCTACCGAAAGTGGGTTGTTCATTGTGGATATTTCCAATATTCAATTGCCAGAACTAAAGGTCATGTACCCCATGGATGAGCCCTATGGCCTAGGCATCAAAGACGACAAACTGTTTGTCTGTGACGGGGGTTCCGGCTTAAAGGTCTATGACAAAAGCGAAGTGCCCAATTTGCCCCAGCTCAATCATTTTAAGGATATTGTCACCTTTGATGTTATTCCCACAGAGGAGCATTTGATCATGGTGGGCGATGCCATCTTGTACCAATATGAATACTTGGACAATGGTTTACGTTTGATCAGCGAGTTTGCCTTGGATTAAGGGAATCTCCCTTAGATTGGTTTTTTCTCGGCCAAAAAGTGTTTTTGGATAAGTTGCTTTAAAGATGGTGGGGTTATCGGCTTTGAGATAAAGGCATTGATGTTGTCATTTTCCTCTGCTCGCTTCATATCGTCCGGGTTCAGAGAGGTCGATATCATAAAGGCTACGATATTTTCCTTCAGTTTGGGGTTTAATTTAGCGTAGTTTTCCAAAAACTCCCAGCCATTCATGACGGGCATGTTTATGTCCAAGAAGATCAAATTGGGCAGCAGGGCGTTTGGGTCATCCAATGTTTTTAGATAGTCAATGGCATCTTTGCCGTTTTTTTTGACGGTTATCTCAATATTGGGGTATAGCTCCCTAATGACCATTTCGTGGATAAAGTTCGTGGCCTCATCATCGTCTATGAATAGGACTCTTTTGATTTTGTCGTTCATGATTGCATTTTTTTAAGTTTACAATTGAATGTGCTTCCTTCGCCAAAAATTGATTCGACCCAGATATGGCCCTGGTGCAGATCAATTATTTTTTTACAGTGCGAAAGGCCAATGCCCGTACCTTCATAGGAATCCTTGTCATTGAGTCTTGTAAAGACATCTAATATTTTTTCTTGATTTTCTTTTGCGATACCGATACCATTGTCCTTGATCGAGAAAAGATGGTGGTCTTTTTTGTTTTGGTAGATGATCTCGATCATTGGGGTCAGGTTCTTCTTGGTGAATTTTAGGGCGTTCGATATCAGATTTTGAAATAACAGTCTTAGTTCTGTCTTGTAGGCCATGATAACGGGTAATCCGTTGTACTGGATCACGGCTTTCTTTTCGTCTATCTTTTTTTCCAGATCAAGAAGTATTTCGCTGACCATTAGTCCCACATCTACAGCTTCTAGGTTTTTTTCCTTGCCCAATCTGCTGTAGTCCAGCAGAGCCTTTACCAAATCGCTCATTCTTTGGGCAGATTTGTTGATGAACTCAAGGCTTTTGTAAGTTCTGTAGTCTATGCCATTGGTCTTTTGTCCAGATAAAATATGGGTAAGGCTCAAGATGGTCCGTAATGGCTCCTGTAGATCGTGGGAGGCTATATAGCTAAATTGTTCCAGTTGTTTGTTCTTATCCTCCAGTGCCTTTAAATACTCTTTTTCCGATAGGTCAAGGACTATGGCCATGAACATGGGGAATTCATAATCCTTTATGGGGGCCAAGCTCACATCTATGGGGAAGGTGACCCCGCTTTTTTTTCTGCCCAAGAGTCCGTGCCGGTTGCTCATGTTCATTTTCCTTGGGGCACGCGCAAATCTTTGGGTGTGCATTTCGTGGGTCCCTCTAAGACTTTCCGGGATAAGGATTTCCACTCTTTTTCCAATAAGTTCATCCTTGGGATAACCAAACATTTTTTCCATGACCGAGTTTACGTACTTGATCTCGGTTTTTTCATTGGTCAACACAATCCCATTGGGGAATAATTCAAGAAAGGGTACAAACGTATCTTGCATATAATCAAAGCAATGTAAATAAATTAACACGAAAAAACCTACTTAATTATAAACTTTCGTAAGTTTTCGTAAAATTCAACGATGAAGTGTTTTTTGGGGCAATGTTATGGTGGGGCAGTCGGCTTTGGGTAGGCCACGTGTTTTTTTGGGTAGTACCTTAAATTAAAAAATCCTATACATTTGTGACCTCTAAACCCATCGGATGTCAAAGAATCTTGTCATAGTGGAGTCGCCTGCCAAGGCAAAGACCATCGAAAAATTTTTGGGAAAGGATTACCAAGTGGAATCCAGTTTTGGTCATATAGCCGATCTGCCCTCCAAAGAATTGGGGGTGGATGTGGAAAATGATTTTAGTCCCAAGTATATAGTTGATAAAGAGAAAAAGGCCTTGGTCAAAAAGCTGAAGGATCTGGCCAAAAAGGCAGAAACCATATGGTTGGCCAGTGATGAAGACCGGGAAGGGGAGGCCATTTCCTGGCACTTGGCAGAAGAGTTGAAGTTGGAAAGGCAGAAGACCAAGCGCATTGTTTTTAACTCGATCACCAAATCTGCCATCCAACAGGCCATTAAGAATCCACGGGACATTAATTATAACTTGGTCAACGCCCAGCAGGCCCGAAGGGTTTTGGACCGCTTGGTGGGGTACGAACTTTCCCCAGTGCTCTGGAAGAAGATCAAGCCCGGTCTTTCGGCAGGACGGGTACAATCCGTTGCGGTACGTTTGATCGTTGAGCGAGAACGCGAAATAGACGCCTTTAAGCCTGAAGCTTCATTTAGGATCAAGGCGGAATTCAAAACGGCAAAGGGAGAAGTATTTTCGGCTAAGCTGAACAAGACCTTTGCCACAAAGGAAAAGGCCGAAACATTTTTACAGCAAAATATTGGGGCAGATTTTTCCGTGGCCAGTCTGGATAAAAAGCCGGCAAAGAAATCACCAGCAGCTCCTTTTACCACCTCTACGCTACAGCAGGAAGCTTCCAGAAAGCTTTATTTTTCGGTATCCCGGACCATGCAGGTGGCCCAGCGTTTGTACGAGGCTGGTTTAATCACCTATATGAGAACGGATAGCGTTAACCTGAGTGGGGAGGCCCTAAATGCGGCAAAAGAGGCCATTGTTTCCATTTATGGAGAAAAATACAGCAAGGTTCGTAACTACAACGGAAAATCAAAAGGGGCACAAGAGGCCCATGAGGCCATTCGTCCAACGAATATGCAGATGCAGAACCCAAGTTTGGAACGGGATCAGGCCAGACTTTATGAATTGATCTGGAAGCGAACCCTAGCCTCACAGATGAGCGATGCCGAATTGGAACGCACCAATGTAAAGATAGCGGCCTCGACCCATAAGGAAGAATTCACTGCCAATGGTGAAATGGTAAAGTTTGATGGGTTTTTAAAAGTTTACCTAGAGGGTGTGGATGATGAAGACAGGGCAGAAGAGCAAGATGGATTGCTGCCCGATATGAAGGTGGGCGACACTTTGTCCAATACTTATATTACGGCAACTGAACGCTTCTCCAGACCCCCTTACAGATTTACCGAAGCTTCTTTGGTGAAGAAGTTGGAAGAGTTGGGTATTGGTAGACCATCAACCTACGCCCCAACCATTTCTACCATCCAGAATAGGGGATATGTTGAAAAAGGTAATTCCGAGGGCACCAGTAGGGCCTATGTGCAATTGGTTTTGGAAAACACAGCTATTCAGGAATCAAAACTCTCAGAAACCATTGGTTCTGAAAAGGGAAAATTGGTGGCCACAGATATAGGGATGGTCGTCAATGATTTTCTGGTGGAGCATTTTACCAATATCTTGGACTATAACTTTACTGCGAAAGTAGAGGAAGACTTTGACGAGATTGCGTCCGGTGATGAAGACTGGCAAAAGGTGATGAAGGAATTCTACAAAGACTTTCACCCAACAGTCTTGGATGTTGAGGAAAATGCCGAACGGGCCAGCGGGGAACGTATTTTGGGGACCGATCCAAAATCTGGAAGACAGGTAGCGGCCAGATTGGGCAGGTTTGGGCCCATGGTGCAGATCGGTACCGCAGAAGAAGAGGAAAAACCGTTGTTTGCCAGTTTGTTGCCCGATCAATCCATAAATACCATTACTTTTGAGGAGGCCATGGAGCTTTTTCAACTCCCCAGAAAACTGGGCGTTTTTGAGGGGGAGGAAGTTGAGGTCAATGTTGGGCGCTATGGTCCCTATGTGAGGTTTGGCAAAAAATTTATTTCGTTGGACAAGGGCGAGGGAGTGTTTGATGTGGACCTTGACCGTGCCGTAGAATTGATCAAGGCAAAACAAAAGGCAGATGCCCCTATCGCTACTTATGAGGGGCATGAAGTGACAAAGGGTGTGGGCAGGTTTGGACCCTTTATCAAATGGAACGGAATGTTCATCAACGTGAACAAAAAATACGATTTTGATGCCCTTTCCCAAACAGATATAGCCCAATTGATCGAAGATAAAAAACAAAAGGAGATAGAGAAGTTGGTCCAAGAATGGCCAGAGGAAGGCATTCGGATAGAAAAGGCAAGATGGGGAAGGCACAACATCATTAAGGGAAAGACCAAGGTAGAACTCTCAAAAGACGTTGAGGCCAGTAAACTTTCGTTGGAGGAGGTCAAAACATTGTTGGAACAAAAAGCACCAAAGAAGAAAACCAAAGCAAAGACAAAGGCTAAAAAATAACGTAAACCCAAACCCCACAAACAGTCTAAAGTATGGCATTTGATTTTCTGGTACCGGTCAAGGATAAAGTCCTCGCCTTTACCGAATTTTTACCCCCACAGGCCCTGGGAAGGAACATCCATGTGCACACCGAAAAAAAAGGATTGCCCGTATTTGCCAACGCCACTGTGGCCATATTCGGTGTTCTGGAATCACGAAATGCCTTTGAGAAAAAACCTGATGTTCTGGATACCGATGCCTTGCGCATACAGTTGTATCGCCTTATGCATGGTAATTGGAATGCCACCATTATAGATATTGGGGATGTGGAACCTGGGGAAACGGTTGAGGACACCTATTTTGTGGTCAAGGAAATTGTTGCCGGACTTCTGGAAGAAAATATAATTCCCATTGTTCTGGGGGCAACCCAGGATGTTACCTTTCCTACCTACCGCGCCTTTGATGATATTGAACTCATGGTCAATTTGGTGTCCATTGATAGTCGTTTTGACTTTGGCGAGGACGATGAACTGGTCTCGTCACATTCCTATATGTCCAAGATCATCACAGATAAGCCCAACAATTTGTACAACTTCTCCAATCTGGGCTATCAAACCTATTTTAATGCCCAGGAAGAGATAGATCTTATGGAACGATTGTTCTTTGATTCCTACCGTTTGGGAGAGATCACGGCCGATATTACCTTGGCAGAACCGGTGTTGCGAAATGCCAATCTGGTGAGTTTGGACATGCGTTCCATCCGTGCGGGCGAGGTTGGCATGGCCAGTGGGTTCTCGCCCAATGGTTTTACCGGAAGGGAGATCTGCGCCTTGGCAAGATACGCGGGAATCAGCGATCAAGTCTCTTTGTTCGGGATCTATGAGATTGAAAATACACCACTTTCCTTTCAACTGGTGGCACAGATTATCTGGTATTTCATAGAAGGGCTTGGCTACCGGGTCAAAGAGGTGCCCAGTTCAAAAAATGAGGACTTCACCAAATTCACGGTGCCCATAGACACCGAGGAGCTAATTTTCTTCAAGAGCCACGTCACAGAACGATGGTGGGTAGAAGTACCCGTAATGATGCCCAATAATACTAAATCCGAATCCGTATCGTTATTACCATGCACCGAGCAGGACTATTTTGACGCGTGCAATCAAAATATCCCCGAAAGGTGGTTTAAAGCCTACAAGAAAGGCTTTAATTAATGATTTTTTTGCGGCTTTAAACAGCTTCGGTACAATATTCTATTCAAAAACCAGTTTTAAGCAATAGTGAAAATGTATTGCTCTATTTTAAAGTCTTAAACCGATATTATAACCTAAAGTATGAGAAAACTATTGATATCATCGTTAGCACTTGGTTTCCTTCTGGTCGGCTGTGGTTCCAAATCAAGATCTAAAGGTGAATTGGTTGGTGTACAGGGTAAGAAATGGTATCCCGAGAAACCGTATGGAATGGAATTGATCCCCCGTGGCTCCTTTGTTATGGGTAAAGCCGAGGAGGATCAAGGAAAATTATTGAATGCCCCAACGAGAACTGTAACGGTTCGATCTTTTTACATGGATGATACCGAGATCACAAACAGTGAATACCGACAGTTTGTGGAGTGGGTCAAAGATTCTATCGTAAGAACACAATTGGCCGTTTTGGCCGATCAATTGGGCTTGACCCCAGAAGATGAAGATACTATTGGGGAGTATGCGTTTAAAGATGCCGACACAACCGATATGTCTGCCTACGATAAGTATATGGCCGATAATTATTACGCTTTTGATTCTGAAAAACGAAGATTGAACAAGGACATTGATCTGGTATGGAATGTTGAAGATTATCCAGACGAGTTTTATGCCGAGGTCATGGTCGACTCTATTTACCTTCATGAAGACGAGACCTACAATGGCCAGCGAACCATAGACGTAAAGCGTTTGAAGTATAAGTACAACTGGATGGATATAGAGGCGGCCGCCAGGGCCAAATCGGGCAAGAGAAGCGATTACATCCGTCAGGAAGAACTGGAGGTCTATCCAGACACCACGGTATGGATCCGCGATTTTGAGTACTCCTACAATGAGCCCATGCACAATGATTATTTCTGGCATGATGCCTATAGCGAATACCCTGTGGTAGGCGTCAACTGGAAACAGGCCAAGGCATTCTGCCATTGGAGGACAAAGTTTAAGAACGACGATCAAAAGAGCCGGGGCAAGCAGTTTGTGAACCAGTTCCGTTTACCCACCGAGGCCGAATGGGAATATGCCGCAAGGGGTGGTATAGAAGGGGGTACGTATCCTTGGGGTGGTCCCTACGTGATCAGTGACACGGGGTGCTTTATGGCAAATTTTAAGCCCCAGAGAGGGGATTATGCCGCAGACCAAGCGTTGTATACGGTAGAGGCCAAAAGCTATGAGCCCAACGATTACAACCTGTACAATATGGCGGGTAATGTGTCTGAGTGGACCAACTCCAGCTACGATCCGGGAGCCTACGAATTTGTTTCGACCATGAACCCCAATGCCGGTGCAGGCCAGAATATGAGAAAGGTGATCCGTGGTGGATCCTGGAAAGACATTGCATATTTCTTGCAGGTGAGTACGCGAGATTACGAATATCAAGATTCGGCGAGATCCTACATAGGGTTTAGAACCGTACAAGATTATATGGGGGAAGAGGATTCTGAGCGACAAAGAAGACAAGCGCTTAGGTCAAGATAATATAACAATAACAAGAATTTAAAGGGAGCACTACTGAACCGAGTAACCAAATTCTTATTTATACTTAATTAAAAACTGAAATTATGGCACAGTCAAAATCAACAAGAAAGCTATTTAACATGGCCTACGGCCTTGGGGCATCGGTAGTAATCATCGGTGCATTGTTTAAGATCCTTCACTGGGAATTTGGTCCACTAACAGGTGGGCTGCTTCTAGCGGTAGGGTTGATCACGGAAGCATTGATCTTCGCAATTTCCGCTTTTGAACCCGTAGATGACGAATACGATTGGTCTTTGGTATACCCAGAATTGGCCAGTGGTCAAAATAGGGGTAAAAACGAGGTACAACAGGCCAAAGAGGCCGAAGGTGTCCTTTCAAGAAAATTGGATGATCTGTTAAAAGATGCGAACATAGATTCGCAATTGTTTGAAAGTTTGGGAGAAAGTATCAAGAATTTTGAAGGTGCCGCCAAGAATATGTCCCCAACCACAGATGCAATCCAAAACACTAAAAAATACTCTGAGGAATTATCCCATGCGGCTGCCCAGATGGAATCTTTGAACAGTTTGTACAAAGTCCAGTTGGAGAGTGCAAGCCGTCAGGCATCCATCAACGAAGAAGTGGTGCAGAATGCCGGTGCATTAAAAGAACAAATGGAATCGTTGGCCTCTAACCTTTCTTCATTGAACGGTGTTTATGGAGGTATGCTTTCAGCTATGAATACTAAGTAAGCATTGATTACCAAGTACCAAACCCAAATCATTGATTTCTAATTAGTAAAAATGGCAACAGGAAAACAAACGCCACGTCAGAAGATGATCAACCTCATGTATTTGATCTTCATTGCGATGTTGGCCTTAAATATGAGCAAGGAAGTTCTTTCCGCTTTCGGTCTGATGAACGAAAAGTTTGAGACTTCCAATGCTAAAATGACAGAAAACAACTTGGCATATTTTGATAATTTGGCCACTAAGGCCAATGAGAACGAGAAGCAATATGGTGAGCTTTTCAAAGATGCCCAAGAGGTTTCAAGACTTTCCAATGAGTATTACGACTATTTGGAAGGACTAAAAAAGGGAATGACCGAAAAGTTGGATGACCCCAAGGATTATGAGGTCATGGACAAATCCGATTACTTGGACAATTTGTTCTACAAAGGGGACAACCTTAAACCCGAAGGCCAAAAGTTTTTGGACATGATCAACAACTATCGTGAAGGGGTGATCAATGCCCTGCCCGATGGTAAGTATGATGATATCAAAGCTGCAGTCAACACTCGTTTCTCCACTGGGGACGAAAAAGGAAAAGTTAAGAATAGGGACGGAAGACCAGTAGATTGGTTAAACTATAACTACGAAGGCTTCCCGTTGATTGCTTCCTTGACCAAGATCACGGCCTTACAGGCAGAGATTAAATCTACCGAACAAGAAGTGCTTAGCGGACTGTTGGAGGGGAACTTAACGGCTGCCGTTTCTTTGAAAAATTTTCAAGCCTCTTTGGATGCCGATAGATCTGCCTTCTATAGTGGAAACCCCTATGATGGTAAATTGGTGGTAAGTAAAACCGATAACAACTCTACGCCAGTACGTGCAGAATTGACTTTGGACGGCAGAACATTGACCGAAGGACAAGATTATAAAATTGAGACAGGAGGCATCAAAATGATGGTCAGCGCCGGTGCGGCTGGTGACCATACCATTGCCGGTACCATGTTCTTTATGCAGGATGGGGAAGAAATTCCCGTTGAAGTAGACGATACGTTTTCAACCATCAATATGCCAAATTCTGCGGTGATTTCAGCAGATAAGATGAATGTGGTATATCGTGGGGTGGCCAACCCATTAACGATTTCCATTCCAGGTATTCCAGACAACAAAGTAAATGCCTCAGCTCCTGGTTTGACCAGAAGAGGTGGAAGCAAGTACGTGATGAATCCTGGAAAGGGTAGAACGGTAAGCATAAGGGCTACTGGCACATTGCCAGATGGTACACCAGTAGGTTCAACTACTGAATTCCGTATCAAGGACATTCCAAGACCCAGTGGTACGGTTCGTGGAGAGGCAGGAAGCATTAAGATGCCACGTAAGAACATGGAAGTGGCCACGGTTAGTGCCATGTTGGAAGATTTTGACTTTGATCTCAATATTGGGGTCAGTGGATTCAAATTTAAAGTACCGGGCCAACCTACCGTTGTGGTCAACGGCAATAAATTGAATGCACAGGCCAAGTCTGCCCTTAAAAGGGCCAAGCGGGGCTCGGCGGTTCAAATATTCGATATTCAAGCATATATTACCAACAATAGGAGTTATAAATTAAAGAAGGTATCTCCGGTATTTATAGAGTTGACAAACTAAAGAACAATAAACGATGAATTGGAAAAATGTATTGGTATTGGGTGCGTTGGTCATTTTGCCCATTTCCTTGGCAGCACAGGCAAATATTTTAAATGCCAAAAAGCCAGAGGATGTAGGTAAGAAAACCGAGGCCCAAATGTTGGCCGATAACGACAAACCATTGGACTATGGTTATGTGGATGATCGGGATATTCTATGGTCCAAGACCGTCTGGGAAGTGGTCGATTTGGATGAACGGGTGAATTTTCCCCTGTACTATCCAACCGATACCGTCGGAATTGGCCAGGACAGAAGGTCGTTGTACCATGTGTTGATGAAAGCCATTGAAAAAGGCGAGTTGACCGATGTTTACATTGATTCGTACTTTACCGAGAAACGTACATTGGATGAGCTTTCGGCAACCTTAAAGAAGGTAGACACCACAGATTTGGGCTATGAGCAATTAAATGCCGGCGAACAGGTTTCCCCTGAGTTTATCAACGAACGGGATATCACAGCTGCTGATATTGAGGAATACCGTATTAAAGGGATATGGTATTTTGATAAACGTCAGGGAGAATTAAAATATCGTTTGCTTGGTATTGCTCCCGTGGCCCCAGATGTCAACTTTATTGATGATGAGTCTATAGACCCCAATGAAAACAAAGTTCCACTTTTTTGGGTGTGGTACCCAAGTGCCAGGGAAATACTGCACAAAGCAAAGGTTTTCAACCAGCGGAACTCAGCCCAACCCATATCATTTGATATGTTGTTGAATGCACGGCGGTTTAATGGGACCATCTATAAAGAAGACAATGTTCACGGAGACCGTGAGATAGACGATTACGTTTTTGACAATGCCTTGTTCCAGTTGCTGGAGGCCAATAGAATTAAAGAGGGCATCCGCGACAGGGAACAAGATATGTGGGCCTATTAAAGCCCGACTTTAAAGGGACTTTCTGCCCGTCCTGTGAGGATGGAGCTTCGGAATCCCGCTAAAACATTTTCCAATTCAATAAGACTAACGTCCTGATATTCCATCAGGGCGTTTTTTTTTCATTTCCGCGTTTTATCCCGGGCAAAGGGATGGGCAATATTCCACCAAGGTGATGGTCGGAATCCTTATTTTTGCCCCATGCTTGATTATTTGATTGTAGGTCTAGGAGTGGCCGGGGTTTCCTTTTGCGAACAATTGGAGAGGAACGGCAAATCGTTTTATGTAGTCTCAGATAGTTCGCAACAGTCCAGTTTGGTGGCTGGGGGGCTTTACAATCCGGTCATTCTCAAACGCTTTACCATGGCCTGGCGGGCCAAGGAACAGCTGGAAATGGCCATGCCGTTTTACAAAGCCCTTGAGGAGAAGTTGAACGTTCGGCTAGATTATAAAATCCCTGTATTTAGGCGTTTTGCCTCCATAGAAGAGCAGAACCTATGGTTTGAGGCAGCGGATAAACCCCAGTTGGATTATTTTTTGGACACAGCGATTAAAGAAAATAAAAACCCCCATATTGATGCTCCTTTTGGTTATGGGGAGGTACGGCACACGGGCAGAATTGATACCACATCACTTTTGAACTCCTATGAAGGGTATTTAAGATCCAAGGAAGGGATAAGTAACGAAAATTTTGATTTTTCCAGCTTGGAATTTGCGGCCGACCACATAAAATACAAGGATAGAAAAGCAAGAAGATTAGTTTTTGCCGAAGGGTATGGGTTGGTGGAGAATCCTTATTTCAATTATTTGCCATTAAACGGCACCAAAGGGGAATTATTGATCATCAAGGCTCCTATGCTCAAGGAGGATAAAATCGTAAAGTCATCGGCCTTTATAGTGCCCTATGGCGGGGACAACTACCTTTTGGGGGCGACCTACAAATGGAAGGATAAGACAAACGTTCCCACAGAGGAATCAAAGAATGAACTGTTGGAAAAATTGCAGCTTTTTTTGAAGTGCGATTTTGAAATCGTGGACCATATGGCGGGAATACGCCCCACGGTAACGGATAGAAGACCATTGGTGGGAAGGCATCCTGAACACGAAAACATGTATGTGCTCAACGGCTTTGGGTCTAGGGGCGTACTTATAGCCCCTTACGCTTCAGAACAGCTATACAACCACATGGAGAAAGGGATGGATTTGAACCCGGAAATGGATATTGTCCGCTTTGCCAAAAAATACGGACAGAATTAGCTTTTTGCAGCTTTAGGGTCGTACTTGATGAATAGGTTGATCCAGATATTTCTGGAAAGCCGTATGATTACGGGCAAAAAGATGACCAAGGTGCAAACGATGGCAATAAAGCTCGTCTTGAGCGAGGTGCCTATAAAAAACCGACTGATGATAAAAGCCGCTACTCCAAAAGCAATCCCTACAGCGTAACTTACATACATGGCGCCGTAAAAAAAGGAAGGCTCTATTTTGTACTTGGTGCTGCATTTAGAACACCTTTCATGCATTTTAAAAAGCTGCCCCATCTTATATGGGTTTTGATTTTTGTACATGCTCTCCCCGTGGCATTTCGGACAACTTCCTGTTAAAATACTGTAGAGTTTGGTTCCTTTTTTTAACATTTGCAGCAATTCTTTGGGGGCAAAAATACAAAGATGCCCTTGTAGGATCTGTAACCCAGGATACTAAAATGCTGAACATTCACAACCTTTCCATTTCTTTTGCCGGCGATTATCTTTTTGAGGAAATCTCATTTCGGTTAAACCCCGGAGATAAAGTGGGCTTGGTGGGAAAGAACGGTGCAGGAAAGTCTACCATGCTAAAGATGTTGGCCGGGGAGTTAAGCCCAGATACCGGTACCATTGCCAAGGAGAAAGAGGTTAGAATAGGGTTTTTAAAGCAGGATATAGACTTTGTCCTAGGGCGTACGGTTTTAGAAGAGGCCTATGAGGCCTTTACGGAACTGATGCAACTTGAGGTGAAACTGGACGGAATTAACCAAGAATTGGCCAACCGGACAGATTACGAAAGTGAGGGCTATCATCAACTCATGGTAGATTTGAATGAGGCTACCCATCGGTATGAGATTTTGGGAGGCCACCAGTATCAAGGACAAACAGAAAAGGTGTTGCAGGGACTGGGGTTCAAGCGTCATGATTTTGACAAGTTGACCGATACTTTCTCAGGCGGATGGCGCATGCGCATAGAATTGGCCAAACTCCTATTGCAAAATAATGATGTGCTGTTGTTGGATGAGCCAACGAACCACTTGGATATAGAATCCATTATCTGGTTGGAACAATTCTTGAAAACGTATTCCGGTGCCGTGGTCATCGTATCCCACGATAAAATGTTTCTGGACAATGTGACCAACCGCACCATTGAGATTTCCTTGGGAAGGATATATGATTACAATAAACCCTATTCCAAATATTTGCTGTTGCGTAATGAGATGCGGGAACAACAACTCAGTGCACAGAAGAATCAGGAAAAGCAGATAGAGCAGACCGAAAAACTCATAGAAAAGTTTAGGGCAAAGGCCAGTAAGGCTTCCATGGCACAGTCACTCATAAAAAAATTGGACAAGATCGACCGTATAGAAGTCGATGTAGATGACAATGCGGTGATGAATGTTCGGTTCCCGGTTTCTATTGTTCCCGGCAAGGTGGTATTGGAACTGGAGGACATATCCAAAAGTTATGGTGAGAAATCCGTGCTAAAGAATATTGACTTGTTGGTGGAAAGAGGCGATAAGATTGCTTTTGTGGGTCAAAACGGACAGGGAAAGACCACCTTGGCCAAGATAATCGTAGGAGAGCTCGAACACCAAGGACACTGTAAGAAAGGCCACAATGTGCAATTGGGCTATTTTGCCCAAAACCAAGCGGACCACCTAGAGGGAAACTTGACTATTTTGGATACCATGGTCAATGCCGCCAATGAACGTAATAGGGCCAAGGTTCGGGATATCTTGGGTTCGTTTCTCTTTGGTGGCGATGATGTTGAAAAGTATGTGAAAGTCCTCTCAGGAGGTGAGCGCAACCGTTTGGCCCTGGCAAAGCTGTTGCTGCAGTCGTTTAATGTCTTAGTGATGGATGAGCCAACCAACCATTTGGACATTAAATCTAAGAATGTACTTAAAGAGGCCTTGCGAAGCTTTGAGGGGACCCTCATCTTGGTCTCCCATGATCGTGACTTTCTCCAAGGGCTTTCCAACAAGGTCTACGAATTTAAGGATGGCGGATTAAAGGAATATCTTGGGGATATCGACTATTTCCTTGCAGAGAAACAAGCCGAAGATTTTAGGGGCATAGAGAAGGGAGCCGAAATAAAGAACGATAAACCCAATGCCAAACCCAAAAATGATTACCAACGGCAAAAACAACTCAAGGCTTTAAAGAACAAATTGGGTTCTGTAGAAAAAAAGATAGCCGCTCTGGAAAAGCAAATTGGGGAAATGGACCATGATTTATTGATGAATTATGACGCGACCGTAGCCGACCCCCATTTTTTTGACACCTACCATGGCAAGAAAAAGGAACTGGATGATTTGATGCTGCATTGGGAAGAACTCTCAGAAAATTTTGAAAAACTTAATTTGTAAGAAAAATCCCGAATCAAAGTTGGTTTTACAACAAAAAAGATTCCTTTCACAACAAATACAGTGATTTGTAGGACATTAATTTGTCGATTGGAGAATTGCTTTCTTTCTTTGTAAGAAAATACAACCAATCATACAAGCTACATGATTTCACGAATCTCTTTCATCCTAATTTTACTTGCATCGGCAAGTTTGGTATATGCCAATGCCACGGTGACCGACCATGAGAGAGCGGTGTTGTTGGAACTGTACCATAATACAGACGGGGCCAAATGGACCAACCCTTGGAACTTGGAAAAATCTGTGAGTGATTGGAAAGGGGTTACCGTGCAAGACGGGCATGTTGTGGAAATCAATTTATTTTACAATAATCTTTCTGGCGTATTGCCAGAGAGCATCGGCAGTCTTACCCATTTAACCTACCTTAACTTGGCCTTCAACAACATTACAGGGGTTTTGCCAAAGGATATAGTTCAGCTTAAAAATCTTAAGGTTCTTAAATTGGAAATGAACCGGATCAAAGGGGCTTTGCCAGAAACCATAGGAAATTTAAAACAACTGGAAGAACTCTCGATCTTCAATAACTTTTTGAGTGGTCCCATACCTGAAAGTCTGGGTCAGTTAAAAGCGCTCAAAATATTAAACCTTTCAAGCAACAACTTTAAAGGGCTTATTCCTAGGTCTATAGGAAATTTGACCCAGTTGCAGAGTTTGGGCTTGTTTGAGAACAGTTTGGAAGGAAGTATCCCTTCCAACATCGGGAATTTGACAAATTTGGAAGAATTGGTATTGGCCAACAACTTGCTCGAGGGCGATATCCCCGAAGAGTTTGGGCAACTGGCAAGCTTAGAGATCCTGCAATTGCAGAATAACAGATTTCAAGGTTTTGCCGGCTTGCAGCAAATGGACAAATCACGTTTATTGGTCTTTGACACCGATGATTCATTTACCAATAAAAAATTTAAGGAAATCAATCTTCAACGCAGTCGCTTGGCCGATACAAAGTTTGAAGATAGTGACGATAATGAGTAGTTAGTTATACTTTAGTTTGTTTGGTTTGGGGACGCAGAGGTGTGTCCCCTTTTTTTTTGGGACAAAATGGCCCCGATTGGGGATCAGCCTTTCCATGGATCTCTTGGTTCCCATCCTTTTTATGAAATATTTAACCTGAAAGATGAGCTATTAAAATAGTTTTACATTTTTAAATTAACAATCAGCCATTTTTATGGATACTAGAAGGATCATTCTTTTTGTGCTTGGTATACTATTGATCGTAGGTTCTTTTTTTGCGGCAAGGGCAATTATAGAAAGTAAAACGAAACGTAGGCCTTCGCCCCAAAAGATGATCAAGACCGTAGTTGTGGACACGGTAAAGAACACCACAGTGGCTATTGTGGTGCCGGCCAATGGAAATTTGGTCGCCAAACAGCGGGTAGAACTCTATGCAGAGGTGCAAGGGGTTTTTAGGCCGGTGGGCAAATTGTTCAAAACTGGGCAGGCGTACCGTAAGGGACAGCCCCTGATAAAAATTGATGCCTCGGAACATTATGCCAATGTACAATCTGCAAAGAGCGATTATTATAAATTATTGACCTCAATATTGCCTGACTTGCGATTGGATTATGCGGAGGTCTTTCAGCAATGGCAGGACTATGTGTCTAATTTTGATATGGAGAAACCTACGCCAAAACTCCCAGAGTTCCGTTCAGAAAAAGAAAAGTTCTTTATTTCCGGAAAAGGGGTGTTGGCCAGTTTTTACAATGTTAAGAATTTAGAGCAACGTCTTTCAAAATATACCATTTCCGCTCCTTTTGATGGCGTATTGACCGATGCTTTGGTCACAGAGGGAACACTGGTGCGTGCCGGCCAAAAATTGGGAGAATTCATAAAAACAGGCACCTATGAACTGCAGGTGGCCTTGCCAAAGACTTATGGAGACTTTTTAAGGGTTGGTAAAAAGGTGCGGTTGGAAAATCTTGAAAAGACCAAACAGTACGAGGGCAAGGTGTCTAGGATCAATGGCAGGGTGGATCTGGCCACACAAACGGTCACCGCCTTTATAGAAGTAAGCAATGATGAACTTAGTGAGGGCCAATATTTGGAGGCCAGACTGGATGCCCGGGAAGAACCTAATGCCATTGAGGTGGACAGGTCATTAATGCTGGACAACAACCAGATTTATGTGGTCAGGGACTCTGTTTTGGCAGTTTTGGATGTTGCCCCGGTTTATTTTTCAGAGCAGACAGTGGTGTTAAAAAATGTACCTGATGGTGAGACCATAGTGGCCAAGCCTGTTGTTGGGGCCTATCCTGGCATGTTGGTGAAAGTGTTTCAGCAGGAAGCCAAATCCGTAGTTGAATGAGAAAGTTAATCTTATACTTTATAAAGCACCATGTTGCGGTGAATGTGATCATTCTCGCCTTTTTGATATTTGGTATTGTTGGGGCATTTTCCTTAAAGTCGTCCTTTTTTCCGCTCAATGAATCAAAGAATATCATAATCACCATTGTGTATCCCGGGGCCTCGCCCCAAGAGATTGAGGAAGGGGTGGTGCTTAAGATAGAGGATAACCTTAAAGGGCTTCAAGGAGTGGAAAGGGTCACGTCCACCTCTAGGGAAAATAGTGGCAGTATCAATGTTGAAATAGAAAAGGGAAGGGATATTGACTTTATGTTATTGGAAGTCAAGAATGCCGTGGACCGTGTACCTACATTTCCTTCGGGAATGGAACCCTTGGTGGTGGCCAAAATGGATGTGGTCAGGCCTACAATCGCTTTTGCAATTTCTGGGAAAGCTATAGATCTGGTCACCCTAAAACAGATTGGAAGGCAGATTGAAAATGACCTAAGGGCCATAGCGGGAATCTCCCAGATTGAAGTTTCGGGCTATCCGGAGGAGGAGATTGAAATTGCAGTGAACGAAAACAATCTTTTGGCCTATGGTGTTTCCTTTCAGGAAGTTGCCCAAGCGGTGGGCAATGCCAATATATTGGTTACAGGAGGCAATATAAAGACCGATGCAGAAGAATACCTGATACGGGCCAATAACCGATCCTACTACGGTGATGAACTGAACAATTTGGTGATTCGTGCCGATGAAACCGGCAAGACCATACGGCTAAAGGATGTGGCCATTGTCCGCGACCGGTTTTCAGAAACTCCCAACGCAACCTATTACGATGGCAATCTTGCCGTTACGGTGACCATAACCAGTACCAATACCGAAGATTTGGTGGGTTCTGCCGCCAAAGTGAAGGAATACATTCAGGACTTTAATCAGCAATATAACAACGTTCGCTTGGCAGTGACCAGTGACTTTTCCAAGACATTGAACCAACGTACCACTTTGTTGGGGGAGAATGCGGTCATGGGGATTATCCTGGTGCTTCTTTTTCTTAGTCTGTTCCTCAATACCCGTTTGGCCTTTTGGGTGGCCTTTGGTCTGCCCATAGCTTTTTTGGGAATGTTTGCCTTTGCCCCGTTCTTTAATGTGACCATTAACGTGCTCTCCCTTTTTGGGATGATCATTGTGATCGGTATTCTGGTGGATGATGGTATTGTTATTGCAGAGAACATTTACCAGCATTACGAAAAAGGGAAAAAACCGGTACAAGCGGCCATTGATGGGGTCATGGAGGTAATGCCCCCAATTATATCCGCAATTTTAACGACCATTTTGGCCTTTTCGGTACTCTTGTTTTTAGATGGACGTATAGGTGATTTCTTTGGTGAGGTTTCGGTAATCGTTATCCTGACCTTGGTGGTGTCCCTTGTGGAAGCGTTGATTATTTTACCCGCCCACTTGGCCCACTCAAAGGCCTTGACCAAACCAAATGACAAACCTAAGAGGGGAATAGCCTTGGTTTTCTCCAAACTTAGGGTCATCAACAAAATGGGCGATGCCGCTATGGCCTATATGCGGGATAATTGGTACAGTCCATTGCTGCGCTTTTCATTGCGGAACAAGGTCTTGATGCTATCCATTTTTGTGGTTATCCTGTTCTTGTCCTATGGCTCTTTGGGAGGGGGCATTATCCGTACGGCCTTTTTTCCTAGGATTGCCAGTGACAGGATCTCTGTGGAATTACAGATGCCCAATGGTACCAATGAAAAGGTCACGGATTCCATCATTGGAATGATAGAGGAAAAGGCCAAGATCGTAAACCAAGAATTGACCGAAAAATATTTAAAGGGGACAGATAAGGTCCTCTTTGAAAATATGCTCAAGAACGTGGGGCCCGGGTCATCAAGGGCTACCTTGGTCATTAACCTATTACCGGGAGAGGATAGGCCCGATGAGGTCGTGGCGGGCATGGTCACCAATCGGTTGGCAGAATTGGTGGGGCCTGTCATTGGCGTTGAGTCATTGATATTTGGGTCGGGCGGAAATTTTGGGGGAAGTCCCGTTTCAGTATCCCTTTTGGGGAATAACATTGGTGAACTTAAGGCTGCCAAGGAAGAGCTTAAAACGGCCTTGTTGAACAATGCCCTTTTAAAGGATGTTGCCGATAATGATCCGGCAGGGATCAAAGAGATCAAATTGGAACTCAAGGAAAATGCCTACTTGTTGGGATTGACCCTTAGGGAGGTCATGAGTCAAGTTCGTTCAGGATTCTTTGGGGTTCAGGCACAGCGTTTTCAGCGACAACAAGATGAAATAAGGGTCTGGGTAAGGTATGATAGGCAGAATAGGTCTTCCATTGCCAATTTGGACGAGATCAGAATCTTGACCCCGTCCGGGGGCCGTGTACCCTTAAAAGAGATCGCTACCTATTCCATTGAACGTGGAGAAGTGGCCATTAACCACTTGGACGGCCGTAGGGAAATCCAGATCAATGCCGATTTGAAGGATCCGGAAACCAGTGCGCCGGATGTAATGACCTGGATCAAGACCGAGGTAATGCCGGATATCCAATCCAAATACCCAACCATTGCCCCATCCTATGAAGGACAAAACAGGGAGCGTTTAAAGTTTATGAATTCCCTTCGGTTTGTGGGCCTCACCTTTTTGTTCCTGATTTTTGTGACTATAGCCTTTACGTTCCGAAGCTTTAGTCAGCCCTTATTGCTTTTGCTCTTGGTGCCGTTTAGCCTTCCGGCTGTTGGCTGGGGTCATTATTTGATTGGTTTTCCAGTGAATATCCTTTCGCTAATGGGGATAATTGCCCTTATAGGCATTATGGTAAACGATGGTTTGGTGTTGATCGGCAAATTCAACTCCAACCTGCAGCGCGGAATGTCGTTCAATACGGCAATATACCAAGCCGGTCGCTCCCGTTTTCGGGCTATTTTCTTAACATCGGTCACAACCATTGCAGGTCTGGCCCCACTGCTCTTGGAAAAAAGCCGCCAAGCACAGTTTTTAAAACCCATGGCCATATCCATTGCGTTCGGTATTGGCTTTGCAACAGTGCTCACCCTTTTGCTTTTGCCCTTGTTTTTATCGTTCAGCAATAGCCTTAAAGTATTTGTAAAATGGCTGTTTACGGGCATGAAGGTAAGCCGCGAAGAAGTGGAGCGGGCCATTAAGGAGCAGCAGGAAGAAGCGTTTATGTTGGAAAGTGCCGCACCTCCACTAAATGGAAGAAATGGGCGGGCCGACCAAAAAGTAGAACCCAAAGAATTAGAAGACCATCCCGTATGAGAATACCAATCGCACTCATCGCCTTTCTATGGGTGGGCCACTGCCTTTGTGCACAGGAAAGAATGCTCACAAAAAAAGAGGCCATTGAAAAAGTGTTGCAGAACAATTTTGGCATAAAGGTGGCCAGAAACAATGTGTCCATTGCCGAAAATAATAAGGGTATTTTAAATTCCCGTTTTTTGCCATCGGTGACTGGTAATGCGAGCGCATCCTATGATAAAAACAACCAAGAGGCTACCTTTCAGGATGGGCAGGTAAGATCGGTAGATGGTGCGGAGACCACTAGATATAATGCCAGTGTCAATCTCAATTACACCCTCTTTGATGGTCTTGGCCGTTGGTACGATTATAAGCGCTTAAAGGAACAATATAACTTAAGTGAGTTACAGGCTAGGGAAACCATTGAAATAACCGTACTCCAATTGTTTTCCGTTTATTTTGAAGTGGCCCGTATTACAGAGAACATCAAGGTTCTGGAAGATATCCACCAGAACACACAAGAGCGTTTACAACGGGCTGAATATGCCTTTGACTATGGACAGAACAATAAATTGGATGTGTTGAATGCCCAGGTAGACTTGGTCAATGACAGTATCGTCCTAATGTCAGAGAGGCAGTTGCTAAAGAACACCGTTCGGGATTTGAATGTAGTATTGAATGAGGGGCTGCAGACAAATTTTGAAGTGGATACCACGGTCACATTCATGGATCCGTTAAAGCTCGATGACTTTTTTAAGAGTGCAGAAGAGAATAATGTAAGCCTCTTGCAGGCCAAGGCCAATATCACCATCAATGATTACTCGTTAAAGGCATCAAAATCGGTTTTTTTGCCCACGATTGGTTTGGTGGGATCGTATGGGTGGAATGAAAGTAATTTTCCCCCAACGGGCTTCCTGTCGGCAAATACAACTACAGGGATTTCCGGGGGCATTGCCTTGACTTGGAATCTCTTTGATGGTGGCGGGGGTATTACCCAAGTTAAAAATGCCCGTATTCTATTGGACAGCCAAGACTATCTCCAAAAGCAATTGGTGCAGCAAATACGGCGCGATATTGCCAATGCCAAGGGAGATTACCAAAACCGTATACAGGTCTATAGGCTGCAGGAGCAGAACATCATTACCGCGACAGACAACTATGATCGTTCGAATGAACGCTATAAACTGGGGCAGATCACCTCTGTGGAACTCCGTCAGGCGCAAATCAATCTATTGAATGCAAAGACCAGTAGAAACCAGGCAAAATATGCCGCTAAGGTGGCCGAACTACAATACCTGCAATTGGTGGGGCAGCTTCTTAACGTGCAGCTATAAGGTTTATGATGATACCCTAATCTTCATATTCTACAACTGATACTGGAGCGGGTTAACATCTTTTAAGAGAATCACATAGAAATCCGAGGACACTTTTTTGTAACTTACTGGTAAAAAAGCTATGAAAACATCTGCAATGGGCGTTGTGGCCTTTACAACGCTGGTTTTGGTTACGGTGACCATAATGGCAAGCATGAACTTTCCCTTTAATTGGGTGTTCTATGTGACCATTTTTGGCCAAGGAATGGTGGTCTATATGGTCTACCGGGTTTTGACCGAGAAGTACCACACCACAAAAACCTTTAAGGATTTTTATGAGGACAGACCCATGGGGAATGACTGGAGCTAAATGGCCTCGGCCCTGGCTTCACTTCTATGGGTAGAGGTTTCCAAACCCAGTTCGGGGATGACCAATAATGGAATTTGGGTATGAAAAGCCGTTTTTTTCACTACGGGTTCCCGGGTCATCTTTTCAACATAGCTGTGTTGGTAGTTGAACATGGCCAACAGGTGAATGTCCAGTTCGCTTGAAAAGACCTCCAGTGTTTTGGAAATGGAGTTTAACTCAGATACGGTATGTACATAGTGTTCCACCTCCTTAAGGTATTTTCTGAGCATGTTTAGGTTAAACTGCTGTAACTCATCCAAGGCCTTGATTTCATGTTGTACATAAACGATTCTTATGGCAGCCTTAAAGGTTGATGCCAAGTCGATGATGGGCAATAATTCAGAGACACTGTAAAATCGTTTAAAATCGGTTGCGAAGGCAATCTCAGAAGGGGCCGAAAACCCAAAATTTTGAGGTATGGCTAGAATGGGGCATCTTTTGACGTTCTTGATTATGCGTACGGTATTGCTTCCCATGAAGACTTCGTCCATGCCAGAGGCACCTTTGGTGCCGGTAATGACCAAATCAATCTTAAATTCGGAAACGACCTCTCTTATTTCATCAACCAAAAGATTGAATGAGGATATGGTTTCAAACGAATGCTTGTCGTTTGGGTAGACATCGGAAATGCGTTCCAATGTTTTTTCCAGCCCACTCTCAGACGATATCCGCACGGCTTCCTCAATCCGCATTCCATTGGACAACGGAGCCATAAAACGGCTGCTGGGGATGACCGGGGTGTAAGTGTTGAGAAGGAAAAACTTGCAGTGTTCTTCCTTGAACAATTGAACCGCATACGAAATAGCATTCCATGCATTTTCTGAAAAATCGGTAGGTATTAGAATCCTTTTCATCCCAAAGTTGTTGTTAAAAAACGGGATAAATTTAGATTTCTAGAAAAAGGAATACTATGACAATTATCAGTTTAAAAAAACAATGCCGTTAAAAACCTTCGACAAGGTCCAGTAGTTTGCGCCTATCCTCGATGCCCAATTTTTTCCCTGAGCTCTTAATGAGCCCTTTTTTCTTGAACTCCGATATGATCCTGATCGCAGATTCCGTAGCGGTACCAACAACGTTGGCAATGTCTTCCCGTGAAAGCGAAAGGCCAAAATAGCCTTCCTCATCAACACCAAACCGCTCCAGATAGAGAATGGCCTGGGCAATACGCTGTTTCACAGTTTTTTGGGACATGTTCACGATAACATCATCTGCTTCCCGTAGGTCATGCGCCATGTGGCGTAAGACCTCCAAGGTAAAATTCGGGTTTTTGTGCAATGTTGCCGTGATACTTTCCTTTGGGATAAAACACACCTCCATGTCACAGACCGCAGTGGCGGAAAGGTTCGCGTTTTCTTCGGAAATTACCGATCGTTGTCCAATGACCTCGCCCTTGGCGGCCAATTTTACAATCTGGTCTTTTCCGTTTTCGCTGAGTTTTGAAAGCTTTGAGACCCCATCGCGAACGCAATAGACCCCATTTAATTTATCGCCTTCAGAAAACAAAGGATCTCCTTTTTTTAGTTTTTTGGTGGTCTTGGAATCAGACACCTGCTTCAATTCTTCCTTGCTCATAGCGCGTAAGGAATTGAACTGTCTGACAATGCAATTTTCACATCTGCTCTCTTCCATATATAAAATTTACCTGACAGCTAAAATTACCACATACTTTACAATATTCAACTAAAAATTTTTAGGTTTTTTTCGCTATGTTTTCGAGCCTTTCGGTAGAAAGGATATAGATTTCTCCTTTTATAATGTTGATCAGCTGTAGGTTCTTGAATTTTTTGAGCAGATTGATGATGTATTCTTGGGAGGTGCCCAGCGTGGACGCCATGTCCTCCCTTTTGATCCTTACCTTGAGTTTTCCGTCCTCCGTGATCCCAAACTTGAATGCCAGGAACAGCAATAGGTTTATAAGACGTTCCTTGATGGTTTTGCCGGCGCCAAAAATAACTTGGTTTTGTTCGTTTACGTTGATGTCCTCGGCCATGGCTTTGTATAGGTCTTGGCAGAATTCCGGACTCTTGAAGATTTGTTGGAAGAGGATGCCCTTGTCCAGACAACAAAGTTCGGTATGGGTCAGGGTGGTCGCCGTTACCTTTGCCCCTCCATTGGAAAACAGGGATCGCTTGCCCATGATCTCTCCTTCGCCAAGATAGCGAAGCACGTGTTCGTTACCCACTTTATCCGTTTTGCTGAACTTGCAGGCTCCTTTTTTTATGCAATAAAGTTTGTCCAGATTTTGGTTTTCCTCAAAGACGGTAGTACCTTTTGGCAGGGAAATAAATTCTGATGTTTCCAAAAGTTGCCGTTGAATATCGGTAGGCATCGATTGGAAATCTTTCAATTTGCTGGCTTTTATCTCCATGCATGTTCCCATAGGACAAAGTTAAAGTTCTGTGCAATGGAAAAAACTGACAATTATCATTTTTTAACAAAATTGGACTTTTAAAATTTGCCATTAGGTATTAGTAAATGGGTATGGCTGGTAAAAGCTGCTATCATTGTGGAACCCCCTGTGATGAAACGGAGGTGGTCTTTGACGGAAAATCGTTTTGTTGTCACGGTTGCAAGACGGTGTATGAGATTTTTAGCAGCAATGACCTTTCCTATTTTTATGAGTTGGAACATGCTGCGGGCAGCACCCCAAACCAAATTGAGGGGAAGTTCGATTTTCTGAACAATGAAGACATTGTGGCCAAGTTGCTCGAGTTTGACGAAGAGGGCATCCAGGTCATCAACCTGCACATACCAAAGATTCACTGTAGCTCCTGTATATGGCTGTTGGAAAACCTGAACAAGTTAAATGCGGGGGTAAAATCCTCATTGGTCGATTTTCCGAAGAAAAAAGTACGCATCACTTATGATGCCCAAGCGTTGGGATTGAAACAACTGGTCTTGCTCTTGGCAAAAATTGGTTATGAGCCGCATATCTCGTTAAGTGATTATAGTGCTAAAAAGGGTGGGACAGATAGGAGTTTGCTCTATAAATTGGGAGTGGCAGGATTCTCTTTTGGGAATGTGATGCTGCTTTCGTTCCCAGAGTATTTTGAGAGCAGTGAATTTTGGCTGGATCAGTACAAACATGTTTTTAGGTGGGTCATGTTTGCTTTTTCCCTGCCCGTGGTGCTGTATGCCGGACAAGATTATTTTGTGACGGCCTACAAGGGGCTGCGTTCAAAAATGCTGAATATAGATGTGCCCATTGCTTTGGGGATTGCCACGCTGTTTATCCGTAGTACGGTTGATGTTGCCCTAGATCTGGGATCGGGTTTTTTTGATAGTCTGACCGGATTGGTGTTTTTTTTGCTGATTGGTCGTTTTTTTCAGCAAAAGACCTATGCGTTCCTTTCGTTTGAGCGGGATTATAAATCCTATTTTCCCATTGGGGTCACAAAAATTGCAGATGACGGAAGTGAGGAAAATATAGAGATCTACAAGGTTAAGCCCGGCGATAGGTTGTTGGTGCGGAGCCAAGAGATCATTCCGGTAGATGGAATCCTTATTTCCGGCGAGGCCCAGATAGATTATAGTTTTGTTACGGGAGAATCGGATGCGGTGGAAAAAACTTCTGGGGACAAGCTCTATGCGGGCGGGAGACAGATTGGGGGTGTGCTTGAGGTGGATGCCCTAAAATCGGTATCGCAAAGTTACCTCACCCAATTGTGGAGCAATTCTGTTTTCTCAAAAAACAAGGCCAGTGAATTTCAAACACTTACCGATGCCATAGGAAAGCGGTTTACCATGGCGGTATTGACCATTGCCACGGTTTCCACCATCTTTTGGCTATGGTACGACCCCGGTAAGGCATTAAATGTGTTCACCGCGGTACTGATCATAGCCTGTCCCTGTGCCATAGCCTTGGCGGCACCGTTTACCTTGGGCAATATGCTCCGTATTT
The DNA here is from genome assembly GCA_965230555.1 of Croceivirga sp. GTDB lineage: Bacteria > Bacteroidota > Bacteroidia > Flavobacteriales > Flavobacteriaceae > Croceivirga. The sequence goes on along the minus strand of OZ246014.1, from coordinate 47,896 downwards.
TTGGAAAAAACGGCTTTTACCTAAAAGACACCAACACCATTGAACGGATGGCCAAGATCGACACCGTGGTCTTTGATAAGACGGGCACCTTGACCTCGAGCAAGGAAAATACGGTTGTCTATGAGGGGATGGAACTGAGCGATGATGAGGCTTCCATGCTACGGACCACATTACGGGCATCCAACCACCCATTGAGCCGATCCTTATATGCTATATTGGAGCAGCATGAGATACAAACCTTGGATTCTTTTGAAGAACATACCGGAAAAGGGTTGGAGGGGAAGATCAAGGGCCAATCCATTAAGGTGGGTTCCCCGAGTTTTGTTGGGGGAGAACAGTTGAAAAACCCTGTGGAAACCTCCGTGCATATCAGTGCCAACGAGCATTACAAAGGCTATTTTGCCTTTAAGAGCAAGTACAGGGAGGGCATTGCCAACTTGTTTTCCCGATTAAGGAAGCACTATTCGTTGATCATTCTCTCGGGCGACAATGACGGGGAACGAAAATACCTGGAAAAATTGCTGCCCTATACCATTCCCATGTTTTTTGGGCAGAAACCAGGAGATAAGCTGGCTTATGTGGAACAATTGCAAGGCTCAAACAAAGTGATGATGGTGGGGGATGGCTTAAATGATGCCGGGGCCTTGGCCCAAAGTGATGTTGGCGTGGCGGTTGCTGAGGACATCAATGTGTTTTCACCCGCATGTGACGCTATTCTAGATGCATCAAAAGTTGTGGGGTTGAATGATTTTTTGACCCTTTCAAGAACAGCGGTAAAAATTATAAAGGCCAGTTTTTTATTGTCCCTTTGTTATAACGTGGCAGGGTTGTATTTTGCGGTGACGGGACAATTGCAACCCGTGATTGCAGCAATCTTAATGCCGTTGAGTTCAATAAGTATTGTTGTTTTCACTACTTTGGCGACCAATCTCCTTAGTAGAAAAATTAATAAGCAAAGCTGATATAAATCATTTTTTTGACTGCGCTGACAATGTAGTTTTAGCGCCAAATTTATTCAGGTGTGAGTGTTATTTATGTATTATTGGCCATAAGTATCAGCGTAGCTGTGGTTTTTTTGGCAGCCTTTATCCTTTCGGTAAGGAGCGGCCAATACGATGACGCATACACTCCCTCTGTTAGAATGCTTTTTGACGATGAAATCGTAACCGATACAGAAACTAATAACCACAATAAAAGTCAAACTGAATAATTATGGAAGTACAACAATTTCATTACGACAACAAAGTCGTACAAAAATTCATCTATGCGACCATGCTTTGGGGGGTTGTTGGGATGGTCGTGGGGCTCCTTTTGGCCTTCATGTTCCTGTTCCCCAACCTTACCGATGGCATCTCTTGGCTGAGTTTTGGTCGTCTTCGTCCACTGCACACCAATGCGGTGATTTTTGCCTTTGTGGGTAACGCCATGTTTGCGGGGGTTTATTACTCGCTTCAGCGTTTGCTCAAGGCAAGGATGTTCAGCGATGTGCTGAGCAACATTAATTTCTGGGGCTGGCAGCTCATCATTGTATCTGCTGCGCTTACCCTGCCTTTTGGGTATACCACCTCTAAAGAATATGCAGAGTTGGAATGGCCCATAGATATTGCCATTGCGGTGGTATGGGTGGTCTTCGGTTGGAATATGATCGGGACCATTTTAAAGAGAAGGCAGCGTCACCTGTACGTGGCCATTTGGTTTTACATTGCCACCGTGGTTACCGTAGCGGTGCTGCACATCTTCAATAGTTTGGAATTGCCCGTAACGGCATTGAAGAGCTATTCGGTGTATGCCGGGGTGCAGGATGCTCTGGTGCAGTGGTGGTACGGTCACAATGCTGTGGCTTTCTTCTTGACCACGCCATTTTTGGGACTCATGTATTACTATGTTCCCAAGGCGGCCAATAGACCGGTATATTCGTATCGCTTGTCCATTGTCCACTTCTGGTCGTTGATTTTCATCTATATCTGGGCGGGACCACACCACTTGTTGTATTCCGCATTGCCAGATTGGGCCCAAAACTTGGGTGTTGTTTTCTCCGTTATGTTGATCGCGCCATCATGGGGTGGTATGATCAATGGTCTGTTGACCTTGCGGGGTGTTTGGGACAAGGTGCGTAACGATGCCACTTTAAAATTCATGGTGGTGGCGATTACCGGTTACGGTATGGCCACTTTTGAAGGCCCCATGCTTTCCCTAAAAAATGTAAACGCCATTGCCCACTTTAGTGACTGGATCATTGCTCACGTACACGTTGGTGCCTTGGCCTGGAATGGTTTCTTGACCTTTGGTATGATCTATTGGTTGGTGCCAAGGATGTTTAAAACCACCTTGCACTCCAAGGGCTTGGCCAATTTCCACTTCTGGATCGGCACCTTGGGTATTGTATTGTATGCCCTGCCCATGTACGTTTCGGGCTTTACCCAAGCGTTGATGTGGAAAGATTTCAATCCAGATGGAACATTGGTGTACGGAAACTTCTTGGAAACCGTACAGCAGATTATTCCTATGTATTGGATGCGTGCCATAGGAGGTAGCCTATACATTGTTGGTATGTTGATCATGGTCTACAATGTGGTGGTCACTATTAGAAAAGGAAGCGCTGTTGAGGATGAATTGGCAGAGGCTCCAGCCTTGGCAAGAGTATCCAAAACAAGGACCGCGGGAGAGACGTTCCACAATTGGTTGGAGAGAAGACCTGTACAATTGACCCTTTTGGCCACCATAGCCATCTTGATCGGCGGTATTGTCCAGATTATTCCGACCATCCTGGTCAAATCCAATATACCCACCATAAGCAGTGTAAAACCATATACACCATTGGAGTTGGAAGGTCGCGACCTATACATTCGTGAAGGTTGTGTGGGCTGTCACTCACAAATGATCCGTCCGTTCCGTAGTGAGGTGGAACGCTATGGGGAGTATGCCAAAGCCGGGGAGTTTGTTTATGATCATCCATTCCTGTGGGGTAGTAAGCGTACTGGTCCAGATTTGCTCCGTATTGGTGGTAAGTATTCAGATAGCTGGCACCTGAACCATATGTACGATCCACAAAGTACTTCTGCGGGATCCATTATGCCGGCCTACCAATGGTTGGTGACCAATGAACATGACAGGAGCGGGGTCGAGGCCAAAATGCAGACCATGGTAAAATTGGGCGTACCCTATACCGAGGAGGATATTGCCAATGCACAGCAGTCCATGGCCGCACAGGCAGCGCAAATAGAGAAGAATCTTTATGGTGATCCAGAGTTTGTAAAAACATACGAGGCCGATAAAAAATATGCACAGGAAAACGGATTGCCCTTTGTAGAAATGAAAGATCGTGAAATAGTTGGCTTGATCGCGTACCTACAGCGTTTGGGAACTGACATTAAGGTAAAAGATCCAGAAGGACTCTTGTCACAGAACAAAGAATAGAGAGGTAGGATTAATGAAGGAGAGGATAGAGCCAAGAACGTTCTTGGTCTTGGCTCTTACCAAAAAAAAATAGAGTATGTTAAAATTTGTAAAAGAACATATGGAAACCATTGATGGGGTCGCAACATATCCCATCATTTCATTGATGATATTTTTTGTGTTTTTTGCCCTGCTTTTTTGGTGGGTGTTCACGGCACGAAAGGAGCATATAAAAGAAATGGGCGAATTGCCCCTAGATAACGATAACCAATAAAAACCTAAGACTATGATATCTAAAATACCGGGTTGGGTTAGGGTACCAGTACTGTTTTTCATCATTTTTGGTTTGATGGAATACTTTGTTGATTCCGGAGACCAACTTGCCATAATCGCCTATCCGATCGCCCAGTTTTTTATGCTGATGGTGCTGTTGTTGCTGATAGCCATCGAAGTAATACTTAAATCGGTCGAGAATATCATGTACCAAGGCCTTTCTGCAGAGGCCAAAGAGCGCTATATGGCCGCCAAGGAAACAAAAAAGGCGTCCAGTTGGGATAAAAAACTCTTAAAGAAATTGACCAGAAGCCGTTCCATAGAACAAGAGGAAGAGGTAATCCTTGACCACGATTATGACGGTATTCGTGAGTTGGACAATGTATTGCCACCATGGTGGGTCTACCTTTTTTATATCACCATAATTTTTGCTGCGGTATATCTGGTAAGGTTCCACATAGCTGGAGATTATACCCAGGCCGAGGAATATGACCAAGAGGTCGCCGCTGCCAAGATGGCCGTGGAAGAATATAAGAAAACTGCCAAGGATTTGATCGATGTTAATACTGTTGAGGCCTTAACGGACGCCTCTGACCTTAATGCGGGGAAAGAAATATTCAATACCTACTGCATCGCGTGCCACATGGCCGATGGAGGTGGAGGTATTGGCCCCAACCTTACCGATGATTATTGGATACTGGGCGGAGGCATCAAGAATGTCTTCAATACCATTTCCGAAGGAGGTCGTGACGGCAAGGGTATGGTGGCTTGGAAAACGAGCCTAAAACCTGCAGAGATTGCCCAGGTGGCTAGTTACGTGCTGCAGTTTCAGGGAACTACGGCTGCAAATCCAAAAGATCCAGAAGGAGATATTTGGGTGGATCCAGATGCTCCCCAAAAAACAGAGGCTTTAGAGGAAGCCCCTGTTCAACAGGGAGTGGATTCCACTAATGTGGTCGCTGTCAATTAACTGAATATAGCTATCTCCCTCCAGAAATGGAGGGAGATATCGTCTTTTTTGTTTGAGATTACTCTATTTATTAGATTCCAACCAGCCAATTACTTGATCTTGAACTCTCACAAATAAATGTTGAGGATATAACAATTGTAAATGGAAGAAAATTTTAGAGACTCTATAGCAACGGTAACCACCGAGGGAACTCGGGCGTGGGTCTATCCAAAAATACCTAGCGGTAAGTTTTACAATTACCGCAAATATGTAAGTTATTTTCTACTGGCTTTTCTTTTTGCCGCCCCTTTTGTAAAAATAAGCGGCAACCAGTTCCTGATGTTCAATGTACTGGAACGTAGGTTCAACATCTTCGGTTTTCCCTTTTGGCCACAAGATTTTCACCTCTTTGTAATCTCCATGATCATTGGGGTGGTCTTCATAGCCCTTTTTACGGTAGCCTTTGGGCGTATTTTTTGCGGATGGATGTGCCCTCAGACCATTTTCATGGAGATGGTCTTCCGCAGGATTGAATTTTGGATCGATGGGGATCGCGGTTCACAGATGCGTTTGGACAAAGCACCTTGGAATGCAAAAAAGATTGGAAAGCGTCTCTTAAAGTGGTCTATATTCTTCATTATTTCATTCTTTATCGCGAATATCTTTTTGGCCTACCTGATTGGGAGTGACAAGTTGATGCAATATATCATTGATGGGCCAATGGCGCATCTGGGTACCATGGTGCCCTTATTGATCTTTACTGCGGTCTTTTATTTTGTCTTTGCCTGGTTTAGGGAGCAGGTCTGCATCATTGCCTGTCCGTATGGCCGTTTACAGGGCGTATTGTTGGATGATAAATCCATTGTGGTGGCCTATGACCATAAACGGGGCGAGGGGGAAAATGGACGAAAAAAGTTTAAAAAGAATGAAGATCGTGGCGTATTGGGCCATGGTGATTGTATCGATTGTTTTCAGTGTGTCAATGTATGTCCTACGGGGATAGACATTAGGAACGGAACCCAATTGGAGTGCGTGAACTGTACAGCTTGTATAGATGAATGCGACATCATCATGGAGAAGATAGATAAGCCAAAAGGACTTATCCGCTATGCCAGTGAGAAAGAGATCACCACCAATGAGAAATTCAGGTTCACTGCCCGCATGAGAGGTTATACGGCAGTATTGACTGTTTTGGTCGGGGTGCTCATCGGGATGTTGTTCTTGCGAAATGATCTGGAGGCCAATGTGCTAAGGCTTCCCGGTCAGTTGTACGAACGTAAGGAGAACAATATGATCAGTAATGTCTACACCTATAAATTGGTGAACAAAACGACAAAGGAGATAGAGAATGTGAGTTTTGAACTGCTTTCCCACAACGGGGTATTAAAAATGGTCTCAAAAGATACTTTTGAAGTGCCTGCCGAGGGGATGGCAGAAGGAACCTTGTTCATTGAAATTAACAGTGCTGCCTTAAATGGACATAAGGATAAACTAGAGATTGGGGTGTACAGCCATGGTGAATTGATCGAGACCACGGTTACCCAATTCTTGGCACCACGTAGCTATAACTAAACTAAAGAACCATGAAGATTAATTGGGGAACGGGAATTGTATTGGCCTTCATAGGTTTCATAAGCTTCATTCTGTATTTCGTGTATCGTATGAATACCGATGGGCATGCAGACCATGAATTGGTGACCGAGGATTATTATGAAAAAGAATTGGTCTATCAAGATGAAATAGACTCACAAAAGTCAGCATTGGAGTCCGGGGCAAAGCTCCAGATCACCAAAAGCGAAGAAGGAATTCATATTGTTTTCCCCAAAAATTTTGATGTAAGTAAAATTAGCGGAAAAGTGTCCCTATACCGGCCGTCGAACAGGCATTTGGATTTTGACTTGCCTATCAGTCTGTCCAACACACATTTGCTCATACCTGACAATCGCTTGGTAGACGGCCGATGGGACATTACCGTTAAATGGCAATATAAGGGTAAATTCTTTCTTCAAAAAGAAAAGTACACGTATTGATATGATGGCATCAGCGTTGGTATTGGGTCTTTTGGGCAGTTTACACTGCTTGGGCATGTGTGGTCCCATTGCCTTTATGCTGCCGTTGGATAGGGATAGCAAAGGAAAAAAGTTGGGGCAACTTTCCATCTATCACCTTGGCCGTATCTTCACCTACGCCATCATGGGATTAACCTTTGGTCTAGTTGGCAAAGGGCTTTACCTTTTTGGGGTACAGCAAAAAGTGTCCATTGTCATTGGCGCTGTAATGATTCTGTTGGTTGTCATTCCCAAGAAATACCTAAATGGCCTGTATCTGGCAAAGCCAATTTATAAAGTGTTGGGCAAGGTCAAATCACAATTGGGGGCAGAGCTGAAAAAAAGAACCCCGGATACTTTTTTGACCATAGGTTTTTTAAACGGTTTTCTTCCTTGTGGGCTGGTTTATATGGCCCTTTTGGGCGCCATTGCCATGGCAAATGCCTGGCAGGGGGCGGTCTATATGATACTGTTTGGTTTGGGTACGGTGCCTTTGATGACTTCAGTGGTGTATTTTAGTTCGTATTTTGGAAAAAGAGCCAAGGCAAGGATCCAAAAAATGATTCCAGCTTTTGTGTTTGTCATTGGGCTGTTGTTCATTTTAAGGGGAATGGGATTGGGAATACCCTATATTTCTCCCAAGGCACCCAATGCTAATAACATGGTTACCAACACGATGGAATGTCATTAAAGAAAACGGATTTTGAATATGACCAATGTCATGTTTTATTGATGAATAAAGCTGGAGTTTTGCTATCAAAGTTGCTGAAATACAATAATATAGGATTTAATTTTAGGTTGTCTATAAGGTATAGGACATGAAGGTACAGCAGATTTATACAGGCTGTTTGGCCCACGCAGCCTATTATTTGGAAAGTAAAGGTGAGGCCGCAATTTTTGATCCGCTCAGGGAGGTTCAATCCTATTTGGATAGGGCAGAAAATGATGGTGCAAAAATAAAGTATGTTTTTGAGACCCATTTTCATGCAGACTTTGTAAGTGGTCATTTGAATCTTAGGGAAAAGACTGGGGCGACCATTGTTTTTGGGCCTACGGCCAAGCCTGGTTATGAAGCTCTTGTTGCGGAGGATGGCCAAGTGTTTGAGGTAGGAGACTACAAGGTAAAAGTAATCCATACGCCCGGACACACCATGGAAAGCACCACTTATCTCTTATTGGATGAAAAAGGGGGACAACACGGCATCATAACTGGGGACACCCTGTTCATTGGTGATGTGGGGCGGCCAGATTTGGCACAACATGTAATTTCTGAACTCACAGGGGAAAAATTGGCAGGACACCTTTATGATTCCTTGCGGAACAAGATCATGCCCTTGCCCGATCATTTGATCGTATATCCAAACCACGGTGCTGGGTCCGCTTGCGGGAAAAAAATGAGCAATGAGACCACCGACACCTTGGGACACCAGAAGCAGACCAATTATGCGTTGAGGGAAGATATGACCAAGGAAGAGTTTATCAAGGAATTGTTGTCGGGTTTGACAACCCCTCCCGGATATTTTCCACAAAATGTGTTGATGAACATTAAGGGTTATGAGAGTATAGATGCCATACTGGATCGAGGCGTAACCCCTTTATCGGTAGAGGCCTTTGAGGCAGCGGCCAATGAAACGGATGCCCTAATGTTGGATACCCGTAGTGCAGCAGCGTTTTCAAAAGGGTTTATTCCAAATAGCATCAATATTGGTTTAAAGGGAAATTTTGCCCAATGGGTAGGAGAAATGGTTCCAGATGTAAAGCAACCCATCTTGTTGATCACGGAACCGGGTGCCGAAGAGGAAGCGGTTACCCGTTTGGCGCGGGTAGGTTATGACAATACTTTGGGATATCTGCAGGGCGGTTTCGCCAACTGGAAGGATTCAGGGAAAGATGTGGATACCATGGAACGCATTAATGCCAATACGTTTGAGGCCGCTTACAATGCGGAACGCCCCTTGTCCATTGATGTGCGTAAAAAGAGCGAATACGAGTCCGAACACTTGATTGGGTCGGTCAACATCCCACTAAATGTGATCAACGAACATTTGGCCGAGTTTCCCAAAGAACGCTCATTCATCCTCTTCTGTGCCGGAGGGTATAGGAGTATGATTGCGGCGTCCATTCTAAGACAGCGCGGTTGGGATTGTTTTGTGGATGTTGAGGGAGGTTTTGCAGACATCAAGACCAAAAATGTAAAAGTCAGTGATTATGTAGAGCCCACAACATTATTGTAAGATGAAAAGTAGTTATAACATACAGAATTTAAAATGTGGGGGATGCGCGAGCACCATCCTCAAGAAAATCGAAAAAATTGAGGGAATCTCCAATGTTTCGGTCAATGTTGATGCCAGTGAAGTGCAATTTGAGCACGGGGACAGTGCACAACTGGATTTGGTGGCCAAAACGCTAAAAGAGTTGGGATACCCCATAGAAACCGAGGAAAACAGCCTAAAACTCAAAGCAAAGTCCTTTGTGAGTTGTGGAATCGGTAGGTTGGGAAAGATTGTTTAACGTTCATTTAAATAAGTTAGTTGGGAGGACTGTTTTGTCAGGGACAGTCCTTCCTTTTGTTTTATAAAAATTAAAAATCAATGAAAGTAGTTAGTTTAGAAGAAGCGGTAAAAGTGGTAAAATCTGGTGATAGGGTATTTCTTCAGGGAGCGGCAATGACCCCGAACGAATTAATAGATGCACTTTGTGACCGTTATAATGAATTGGAGAATGTGGAGTTTATATCCATCCATACCGAGGGTGATGCCAAGTACACCCAAGAACCTTATGTAAAGGCGTTTAGGATGAACTCTTGTTTTGTTGGGGGGAATGTGAGAAAGTGTGTCAATAGCGCCCATGGAGATTACATTCCTATTTTCTTGAGTGAGATACACCGACTTTTCTCCCCTCAGTACCTGCCCTTGGATGTTGCCTTTGTTCAGGTGTCGCCTCCAGATAAGCACGGGTATTGTTCCCTTGGGGTTTCTGTAGATGTGGCCCTGCCCGCTGTTCGTACAGCCAAAAAGATAGTGGCGCAGATCAACCCCAGTGTGCCAAGGACACACGGTACGGGGATTGTACATATAGACGATATCGTTTGTGCCGCAGAGGTGGATAGACCCATACACGAGCACAACCCAATGGAGATTTCAGAAGTGGAGCAATCCATTGGCTATCATGTGGCCTCCTTGATCGAGGATGGAGCCACCATGCAAATGGGTATCGGGAATATACCCGATGCGGTTCTTTCCAACCTAGGCAACCATAAAAATCTGGGCATCCATACCGAGATGTTTTCTGATGGGGTATTGCCCTTGTTGGAGAGCGGCGTGATCAATGGAAAGGAAAAAGCGGTAAAACGAGGGAAAATAGTAAGCTGTTTTGCGGTAGGCTCCAGAAAGCTCTATGATTTTATAGACGATAACCCCATCTGTGATTTTCGCGATGCGGGCTACACCAATGATACGGCCAGGATTAGAAGGAACCCAAAGGTAACGGCCATAAACAGTGCCATTGAGATTGACCTTACCGGGCAAGTATGTGCCGATACCATTGGCAGTTTCCAATTTTCGGGAGTGGGCGGACAGATGGATTTTATTCGAGGGGCCTCTCTCTCAAAAGGGGGAAAACCTGTCATTGCCATATCATCCACCACTAAAAAGGGAATTTCCAAGATTGTTCCCTCCCTAAAAATAGCGGCCGATGTAACCACTACCCGGGCCCATATGCACTATGTGGCCACAGAATACGGTGTGGTCAACTTATTTGGAAAGAATCTGAAACAAAGGGCACATGCCTTGATCTCCATTGCACACCCAGATCATAGGGAAATGTTGGAGAAGGAAGCTTTTGAACGCTTTAGGGTAAATGTTTGATCGTGGAGTATGGAGGTAGAAAAGCTTAAGCGTGGCCTTGATGCCATTTGTGGTGCCATCAAGGCCAATGAGCCCCAAGCATTGGAAATAGCCAAGGCAGCCCATGAGGACTACTTTCTGAGCGCTAAGAACCTCTACCATTACCTGTTGTTGAGAAGCTATGACCTAAGGCAGGTCCAAGATGAGCTTTCAGAAATGGGACTGTCCTCCTTGAGAACGGCAGAAGGATATGTATTGGCCAATCTGCGGATGGTTGTTCAGATACTGAACAAGATAACCCAAAGCGGATATAAAATGGAGCCCCATCTAACGGAATTGGGGTACCAAAAGAGTAGGCAATTGCTTCAAATGCATGCCCAAAATTTATTTGGGGAACCAGAAGAAGGAATCAATACCAAGATTATGGTGACCATGCCCAAGGAGGCAGCCGATGACCCTAAAATCATTGAGGGTATGGTCAATAATGGAATGCGCATAGCCCGTATCAACCTTGGTCGCGATAATGAGGAGGTCTGGCAACGAATGTTGCACCACATTAGGCAGGTGGAGCAGAAAACCGCTACATCGGTAAAGGTGTATATGGATTTGGCAGGCCCCAAGATCAGGACGGTCTTTTACTCGCAAAAAGGGAAAAGAATCAAGGAGCGGACAAATATTCCCGTACAAGAAGGGGAGTATATTATATTGACCAAGGAGAAAATACCAACGGAAAAATCAAAGTTCAACAAAAAGGGCGAGCAAGTAAAAAAGGCACATTTGGGCGTTACCTTGCCACAGTTGATCGATGACCTTAAATTGGGGCATCCGGTACTCTTTGATGATGGCATAATCCAAGCAGAGGTCACCAATAAGTTTGAAAACGCCATTGAGCTTCAGATAAAAAAGTGTTTTAAGCCAAAATTGGGATCCCAAAAGGGAATCAACCTGCCCAATACCGTACTCAATTTACCGGCAATGACCGAAGATGATGTCAAGGTTTTGCCTTTTGCCTGTAAACATGCAGATATCATTGGGTATTCTTTTGTGAGGAGCAAGGAAGATGTTGCCGTTCTCTACCAAGAACTGGAACATTTGGCTGCCGATGAGGTAGGAGTGGTGTTCAAAATAGAGAATCAGGAAGCCTTTGAGAACTTCCCCGAGATATTGTTTAAGGGGATGGAAAGAAACCGGATCGGGGTTATGATAGCCCGTGGCGATTTGGCCGTGGAAATTGGTTTTGAAAGGATTTCCGAAGTACAGATGGAATTGCTCTGGATTTGTGAAGCTGCCCATATTCCCGTAATCTGGGCCACCCAGGTGTTGGAGACCTTGGCAAAAAAGGGCATTCCCACCCGGGCAGAAATAAGCGATGCGGCACATGGGGCCAGGGCAGAGTGTGTCATGTTGAACAAAGGGCCGCATATTCTTGAAGCCATCAGCATTTTACGGAATATCTTGGATAAGATGGATGCCCATATGTCCAAAAAGAAAGAGTCTCTACGGGCATTGAACATTGCCAAGGATTATTTGGCCAGGGAGCCTATGGTCATGTAACATTATACAACTCATGGGAATTGTCCTGGATTTCTCGTTTGGGTAAAAAAAAGAAGCCTAGCTGTCTCATAGCTAGGCTTCCTTTTCAATCATCAAAAAACGAAAATAAACAACCCTTTATATTCGGGTGGGTAAACAATGTCTTTAAATTGTTAATACTGTTTTAGTAGGTACTTTATCAGGTCCGTGGTGGTCACAATGCCCATGAGCTTGCCATTGTTGACCACGGGCAACGCATGGTACTCTTTTTTGGCCAAAAACTCTGCAACCTCCTTTATTGTGGTGTTGATCTTTACGGTGGCCACATTCTTTGCCATGACCTGTCCTATGGAGAACATATTGTAGACCATGGTATCCACATCTTGTTCCTGTTCATCAATGGCGTCGGCAAAACTGATGCGCATCAAATCGGTATAGCTGAGCATGCCCACCACCGCTTTGCCCTCTACAACGGGGATATGCCGAATATCGTGTTGTTTAAAGAGTGCTTCGGCGGTTGTTAATTCATCAGTAGTGGTCAACGTAACCACATTTTTGGTCATTATTTGTGATACGGGAACGCTACTTTTCATGACACGCAGTTTACTGTTTCTACGTTCAATTTACACTTTAGATCACGGTTTAGATATGATAAAAGTCAGTTAATTGGCCATGCGCCAAAAAAAGGGAGGCTCAAGGCCTCCCCAAAAAAAATCAAAAACGAAAAATCAAAAATCAAACTTTAAATCTTAAAGGTGACCACAGGAATTTTACTGTGGTTGGCAACATCTTCCCCTATGCTGCCCATAAAAAAGTGCGATAGTCCTTGCCTGCCATGGGTAGGAATGCCAATAAGATCGGCGGCATTGGTCTCGGCATAGTTGAGGACGCCTTTTTCCACGCTATAGTCGTTGTAGATCTCAACTTCCAACCCCAGGAGCGATACGTTCAAAAACTTGTTGATTCTCTTGTAGGCGTCTTCGGTACTTAAAAAAGCATCGGCTGGGGTATTTATGAAAACCATTTTGAGTTCTGTGCCCAACATTTTGGAAAATTCAAGGGCCTTTTTGGCCGCGGGAATGTTCTCTTCCTTAAAATCGCAGGCAAAGACAAAGCGTTTGGGAATAAAATTGTTGCCTACCTCACCCTTAACCACCAAAACGGGAACCTCAGAAGTACGTACAACACGTTCTGTGTTGGAACCCACAAAGAGTTCCTCCAGGCCATCGGATCCGTTAGATCCCATGACGATCAGGTCTGCGTTGTTTTCCTCTGCAATCTCGTTGACCTCACTGAACACTTTGTAATGTTTGATGATAGGGGTAATCTTTACAGCTCCCACCATGGGGTTGTCAAGAAATTCCTCAAATCGTTTTTCTGTGATCCTAATTAAATGGACCAGATGTTCCGGGGCAATGTATTCACCATCACTGACCACGGCCGGAGATAGTTCGAGCATGTGCAGTGCAAGAATCTCAGCATCATTTTTTGAAGCCAACCGGACGGCCATTTTTAGGGCATTTTCCGATTGCTTGGAGAAGTCGACGGGGAGCACGATTTTTTTCATCTTGTTTGGATTTACGTTGTTGAGGTCAGACGGTCATGGAAAACAATCTGGTCTCAGGCTTTTTTCGCTGTAATTTCAAATCAAATGCCATGCTGATGTTCCTGATAAAGGGCCTTCCTTTTTCAGTGACCTGTATGCTGTTTGGCCCTAGTGTTACCAGTTCATCGGCTTCCATCTCAACTAGATTGTCCAAGATATGCTGAAAATCTAGTTGTTGCTTTTGGTCTGTCTCCCATGAAGTCCCAAACTGGCACATCAGGTTCAGGATGTGCTTTCGGACCACTTCATCTTCATCATTTAAAAGGTGTCCCCTGTATACGGGGATGACACCGTTTGCGACCAAGCGCTCATATTCTTCAATATTTTTTACATTTTGGGCAAAGCCATACCAACTGTCCCCTATGCTGGATACTCCCAAACCGATCATTAATTGGGTCTTGCTCGGGGTGTAGCCCATAAAGTTACGGTGCAAGGTGTTGTTTTCCATGGCTTTGTAAAGTCCGTCTGTGGGCAGGGCAAAATGATCCATGCCAATGTCCTTGTACCCAATCTCTGTCAAGAATTCTTTTCCGTACAGGTATTGCTGTTTCTTCTCCGTGGTACTGGGCAAATCTTCTTCACTAAAACCACGTTGGCCGTTGCCTTTTATCCACGGCACATGGGCATAGCTGTAAAAGGCTATCCTGTCGGGCCTTAGTTGGTCGGTCCTGTCTATGGTGTGCTTAACGTGATCAAGGGTTTGAAAGGGCAGGCCGTAGATGATGTCATGGCCTACGGAGGTATACCCTATACTCCTGGCCATCTCGGTCACTTCTTTTACCTTTTCAAAAGGTTGGATTCGATTAATTGCCAGTTGAACCGTGGGATTGTAATCCTGCACACCAAAACAGACCCTTTTGAACCCCACATCAAAAAGGGCCTTTAAGTGTGCATAGGTAGTGTTATTGGGATGTCCTTCAAAACTTAGCTCAGCGTTTTCGGCAAGGTCAGCTAATTCAAAAATGCCAGAGATGAGCTTGGTTAGGTTTTGGGGCGAAAAAAAAGTTGGGGTGCCACCACCTAAGTGTATTTCTTTAATGACAGGTCTCTTGTCCAAGAGGTTTTTGTAAAGTGCCCATTCCTTTAACAAGGAGGTAATGTAGGGCGATTCCACTTCGTGCCTTTTGGTAATGCGTTTATGGCAACCACAAAAAGTACACAGACTCTCGCAGAACGGAAGATGGATATAAAGGCTAATGCCTTCTTCGTAACTTTCGTTAAAACTCTTCTTTATGCTTTCCTCCCAAGCTTTGGCTGAAAACCCTTCCGCATCCCAATAGGGGACAGTGGGATAGCTGGTATAACGTGGACCTGGAACGTTATATTTTTGGGTTAGGTTGCACATGTTGTTCATTTATACGCCAAAAATAGTTGGGGGTGCCCACAAAAAACATGACAAATATCACCCCAGAATTCCGTACTTTCAATGCTGATAATTATCATATTTTCAATCGGTTGTAGGATATAGCTTTGTGTTAATAGGCCTTTCGCAATGGGAGAGATGCTCAAAAAAAGAATGTTGACCGGTGTTGAGCAAAGAGAATTTGTACAGCATTTGGTCAACGATATTGATGCGTTGGAGTCGCTTCTTGAAAAGGGTCGATTTGAAGATGATATTGTCCGTATAGGGGCAGAACAGGAAATTTGCATCATCAACAAAGAACATAGGCCGGCAGGGGTTAACCTGGAGCTTCTTGAGAAAATAGCGGATGATCATTTTACCACAGAGTTGGCCAGCTACAATATAGAGATCAATCTTGATCCCTTTGAGCTAAAGGGCAACTGTTTTTCTTTGGTTGAAGCCCAATTGGTCTCCCTGATCGATAAAGCAAGGGAAAAGGCCGCTTCCTTAAAGACAGACCTGATCATGGCGGGCATATTGCCCACCATTAGCAAAAAGGAGGTTGATCTGGATTACCTTACCCCCATTCCTAGGTATCTGGCCCTGAACGATTCGTTGAAGGCAGACAAGGGAGGGGGCGATTTTAATTTGAAGATCAGGGGTGTGGATGAGCTCTATCTCAAGCATGATTCGGTCATGTTTGAGGCATGTAATACAAGTTTTCAACTCCATTTACAGGTTTCCTCACACGATTTTATTGAAAGTTATAACTGGGCACAGGCCATAGCCGGGCCTGTGCTTTCGGTATGCTGTAACTCGCCCCTGCTTTTGGGTAGGGAACTGTGGAAGGAGACCCGAATTGCCCTGTTCCAACAGAGTTTGGATACCCGAAAGTTGGCGTATAACCTGAGCAGGCAGTCCCCACGGGTCGGGTTTGGCGATCGCTGGGAAAAAGGGTCGGTGGCGGAAATCTTTAAGGACAATATTTCTAGGCACCGGGTTTTGTTGACCAAGGCCATCAAGGGGGACTCCCTGGAAGAATTAAGGAAGGGGAAGCCCCCGCAATTGCAGGCGCTACGGTTGCACAACGGCACGGTCTATAGGTGGAATAGGCCTTGCTATGGTATTAGCAACGGGAAGCCCCACCTTAGGATCGAGAACAGGTATATTCCATCTGGGCCGTCCATCATTGATGAAATTGCAAATTTTGCCTTTTGGGTAGGGGTGATGAAGGGAAGACCCAAAGCGTATGATGACATTTCCTCTAAAATGGACTTTAGTGCGGTCAAGGCCAATTTTATAAAAGCGGCCCGGACGGGCAAGGAAACGGTCTTTATTTGGAATGGCAAGTCCATAACAGCAAAAAATCTGGTCGCAAATGAACTTTTGCCCATGGCTTATAGCGGATTGAAAAAATGTAATGTAGACGCTAAGGATATTGATCGTTTGCTTGGGATCATTGAGGCGCGGATCCAATATCGTACTGGGGAACAATGGCAGGTAGCCAATTACAGAAGGCTTAAAAAGCACTTTAGGACCCATATGGCCCTTGTTTTACTGACCAAGGCCATCCATCAAAACCAAAAGCAAGGAATGCCCATACACCAATGGCCAGATATAGATATTGAAAAAGAACTCCATGCAGCCCCATTGCTGGTCAAGGAAGTTATGATAACCAGTGTTTTGAGGCTAAAAGAAAATGATTACGCCAATATGGCATTGGCCATTATGGAATGGAACGATATTCACCATTTGCCCATAGAGAATGACCATGGCGAATTTATAGGGTTGCTCACATGGTCACAGATTCATTCACTGAGCAAAAAAATGGATTTTAAAAGGACCAAAGTGTCAAGTATTATGATAAAAGAGGTATTTACCATTACCCCGGATAGTACCCTGGAAGATGCAAAAAGAACGATGCTTGAAAATAATATAGGATGTCTCCCAGTTTGTATTGACAACCATTTGGTGGGGATTGTGAGCAAAAGAGATTTATACTAATGTTTGAAACCAAGTCATCAAAAGACATCCTGTCTAGATTAACACGGGTAATAGGCCATATTAAGGGAAAGAAAAAGGGGCCTACCCTGATTTTTTTTGGAGGTATTCATGGCAATGAGCCGGCAGGGGTATACGCACTCAACAAAGTTCTTGATCGTTTGGAAAACTATTCCAGCGACTGCTTTGGAGAACTTTATGCCCTTGCCGGCAACCTTAACGCCCTGAAAAAGAATATGAGGTACGAGGACGAAGACCTGAACCGTATTTGGTTTGCAGATCGTCTTGCTTCAAAAGTCAATTCACACAGTTCCAGCAAGGAAAGTATAGAGATGTTGGAACTCTATGAACTTATTGTACAGATCATGGAGGTGAGCCGGCCTCCGTATTACTTTATAGATATACATACCACCTCTGGGGCCAGTGAACCTTTTTTGGTGGTCAATGACAGTTTGCTCAATAGGAAGTTTACCAAGAAATATCCCTTGCCCGTTATATTGGGTATAGAAGAATACTTGAACGGGGCCCTCTTGAGCTATATGAACGATTGGGGTTATGTGGCCTTTGGGTTTGAATCGGGTCAGCATGAGACTCCCAGCGCAGTAACCAATGCCATCAATTTTATTTGGTACACCATGGCCCTTACGGGCTTTTACCAATTGGAGAGGGACAAGGTTCTAAGGTTGCATAAAGCGCTACATGGAGCGGGTACTTCCCCAAAAAGTTTTTATGAGATTTATTATCAGCATCTTTTGACGGAAAATGATAAATTCTTGATGATGCCCGGTTTTGTTAATTTTGAAATGGTAGATCGGGCCACGGCCATAGCATACGACAAAAACGGCCCCATTGTGGCAAAAAGAAAAAGACGCTTGTTTATGCCTTTGTACCAAAAAAAAGGTACCGAAGGCTTTTATTACATTAGAAAGATTCCCTTGATTTTCTTGGCCTTGTCCAAACATTTACGTTGGATAGGGGCCGACTCTATCCTTACCTTGCTGCCCGGGATTGATTGGGCATCCCCAAAAAAGGATTCCTTAATGGTAGATAAACGCGTGGCTCGTTTTTATGCCAAGGCTATATTCCACTTATTGGGCTATAGGGCAAGAGCGTTGGACAAAGAACACCTTGTTCTTAAGAATAGGGAGCGCAACTCACGCAACCTACATTATAAAAACGCCCCTTGGTACTAAAAGGGCAAGTAAAAAGGCCTTGTGAAACAAGGCCTTTAACAAACATTACAAGTTAATTTAGTTAAGTTGGCTATTGCATCGTAAAGTTGATGGGAATACTGTAACCCACCTTGGAGGGTCGTCCTCGTTGCATACCGGGCTTCATTTTAGGTAAGGAAGCAATAATTCTGGCGGCCTCTTTTTCCAACATGCGGTCTGGACCCCTTTGTCTAATATCGGTGACCTTACCATCTTTGTCTATGATGAACTGGACAAAGACCCTACCGGAGATTCCCATCTCAAGAGCTGCTTCCGGATAATGGAAGTTTTTCTTGATATGTTGTTGTACCATTTGGTTAAAACATTCCTTTTTCTCTTTTTCGGACTTCAAATTTTCGCAACCAGGAAAAACAGGAACATTTTCAATGATGGTAAAGGGCACCAAGATATCTTCTTCCACTTCTTCCACTTCCAAATCATCCATTTCAACCACATTGTCCTCTATAAAGGTGTCTTGGTTACTTTCGGTACTTTCAATCAGGGTTTCTTCTATCTCCTCAACATCTTCCACAATTTCTATAACCTCTGGAGCAGATGGTGGCGGAGGTGGTGGAGGGGTGCGTAACATTTCCGTTATCGGCACTTCTTCATCCATTTGGTCTTCTACATTGAGAACATTGACGTATTCTTCATTGCTCTCATAAGTTTTAATCTCTAGGAGCCGCCAAGTGGCGAACAAGACAATAGTGAGCCCCATTACAAAGTAAAGGCCGCTATTTCTATTAAGATCTACGTTGGGATTCTTTTTTGGTTCCATGGCGTTGTCATTATAATTTTAAA
This sequence comes from Croceivirga sp., assembly GCA_965230555.1. GTDB lineage: Bacteria > Bacteroidota > Bacteroidia > Flavobacteriales > Flavobacteriaceae > Croceivirga. The sequence continues at coordinate 28,891 of OZ246014.1, read as the reverse complement.
TAAAAGTATAATTCTAACCCCCCAAAAAACATGATAATTATCAACTTTAAAAAGAACAAGGGTGTTTTTTACGAACTTGCTAATTTTAGCGATTTGCCAACAAGTCCGTTTTTTGTTTAAAAAGACGGGTGTTCACAAGCAGGACCATACGGATCCGGTCATAGTTGGCCTTGCCCACATGGTTTTTCATATACCCGACCTCCAATTTTAGATTTGAGGTAAATTTTCTGCCCAACCCCAAAAAGAAACGGTTTTGGTTGATGCGGCCATCGCTGATACTGAAGAACGATTCCTCAAAACATTTTATGTAGTTCTTTTTGCTATTGAACAGGAATGTGTATTGGAGTCGGTATCGCAGGCGCGTTTTGATGATGGTCTCGTTCTGGTTCAACATCCAACGGTTCTCGCACCGCAGTCTTTGGGAAAAACGGGGAAGGGTACTATGGAGTACTTCTTGGTATAACCAGAACTGGTTCTTTACATTTTCAGAAAAGTCATCCTCAAAGGGGTGCCTGTCCAAATAGGCGGCGCCAACACTAAACTTTGTCTTGGGAAGGGCCTTGTAAGAAATGCCTGCCTTTAGGAAACCAAACTCAATTTCGTTGACCATTCCGTATTCCCTTAAAATCCCCGTGACCGGAATACTCCATTTTTCACTGATCTGAGCATTGCCGACAAGGACAAACCAAGTGCCCAATGAATTTTTGTCGGCATTTTGTGCGTGCAGATTGTTGAAGATTAAACCAAAAATGAGGCTTAGGAAAAGCCACTTTATTTGAGACGAAGTGCTTGTGGGCATAGGTTTCCTTCTAAAAATCGGGGCAAAGTTTTACAAATGAATCATAGCACTAAATGACAATTATCATATATTTAAAAAAAAGCTTGAAAAGTGTAAGTAAAATTATAAAAATGATATCTGTCATGTTTTGACCCGACCACCAGAATTACTTTTGGATTGAATTTTAGAGCTATCGATAATAATAATTAGGTATGAGTAGTATTGATAAAATCTTGATTCCTTTTGACTTTACAGAGCCTGCCATTGCGGCCTTGGATTACGCCTTAAACTTTGTGGGTTTTGATCGGCCCATAACGGTAGAGGCAATTTACGCCAGCGAGATGGAATTTTGCAAGGCCGAGGAGGAGGAAACAAAATCAAATTTTAAAAAGACAGTGCAATCACTGAACAGGCGGACCAGAATTGAACCCAAATTGGAGATTGTGGAAGGGGGGCTGGTAAAATCTGTTCTTGAGGCCAGAAAAAGCCATGGGGCAGATTTGATCATTATGGGCACCATGGGAGACCAAAGTGTAGAAGAACATTTGACCAATGCCTCCAAATTGGTGTTGGAGTCTGATGCCCCGGTAATCACCGTTCCTTTTGGAACGGAGATCATGGTTCCAAAGGAAATAGCCTTGGTCTTGGGCAAGGAAGAAATAGAAAACCCAAAAATTTTAGGACTCTTGTTGCACATTGCCCGAAGCTTTAATGCCAATGTCCATGTGCTTACCATATATAGGGAATCAATTTATGGCGAAAAAGCCGTGGTTGAAACCAACGAAGAGTCTTTGGAATACTACTTGGAGCATTTTTATAGTGAACACAATTTTGAGAAGAACGAAGATATAGAAAAAGGGATATTGGAATATATAGAGGAAAAGAACATTGATTTGTTGACTATCTTACCGCGTAACCATGCCCAAAAAACAAAACCGTCAGAAGGAAGATTGACTAAATTGCTGACCCTGCATTCAACGGTTCCTGTTCTAACACTTGATTAGTAGACTATCCAAAATATGGTTGAGATTATTGTAATTCTGGTTATTACCATTGCTTTTTTTATTTGGGGAAAATTCCCTCCTGATGTTGTCGCAATTTTGTCCATGTTGGCACTGTACCTTACGGGTGTGCTGGACCTAAAGGAATCACTGAGTGGTTTTAGCAACCCTACGGTCATCATGATCGCGGCACTGTTCATTATTGGTGAAGGATTGTCCAGGACTGGTTGGACGGCCCTTGCCGGACAACGGTTCGTGGCCTGGGCGGGCAAGAGCGTGCCCAAGCTGTTGATCATCGTTACCATGGGCGCCAGTGTGCTCTCGGGCTTGGTGAGCAATACGGGTACGGTAGCGGCTTTACTTCCGGTTACGGTTTCGGCCGCATGGAGTGCCGCCACCCTGCCTTCAAAACTCTTGATGCCCGTGGCTTTTGGTTCAAATACAGGGGGCTTGCTCACCCTTACGGGGACACCGCCCAATATTATTGTTAGCAATACCTTGTCCGATAATGGTTTTGAGGGATTCTCCTTTTTTGAATTCACCTTGATAGGGCTTCCCTTGTTGGTGATTGCCATCGTCTATTTTAGGTATGTTGGTTATAAGCTGTTACCATCGCACAAGACTAAGAACAAACCGGCCGATCTGGATGCCGAAATGTATAAGTGGATCGAGGATTACAGCATTGGGGACCACCTGTACCGCTTGCGCATACGTTCCATGTCCCAATTGATCAACACCAAGATCGGGGATTGGAATTTTGAGGAAGAGCACAAAGTGTCCGTTATGCGGCTGCGAAGAAGGCATCCCAGTCCATTAAAACAAAAAGTGCCCCTTTTTGTGGAGCTGCCAGATCCCGATACAGAAATGCGCTATCACGATATCATTACCGTAAAAGGGCAACCAGAGGATATTGACCGTTTAATCCGTACCTTTAGTTTGGGCATTATTCCTACACCACCACAAACCGATGTGCTCAAAGAAGAGTTCATAAGTCAGGAGGTGGGTATGGCAGAAATGCTGATCACGCCAAAATCGGTTTTTGTGGGAAGGATATTCAATTTGGGCCATTACCTAAGAAAATCCGGGGTGCAGCTATTGGCGGCTTCCCGTAAAAGTAGACCGTTAAAGGGCAAGATCAAGATTGAGGCCGGAGATGCCTTTGTGATCCGCGGCCCTTGGGAAAATATAGAAAACCTTAAATCGCTGTATGAGAACGTGGTGATCATTGGTAGTCCGGAAGCAATGTCAAAAAATGTGGCCAAGCTTACCCCAAGGAGCTATATAGCACTGGGCACCTTGATTTTGATGATCCTACTGTTGGTGTTCAAGCTTCTTCCCGGGGCCATTGCAGCCTTGGTCTGTGCGGGCATCATGATGTTTACCCGCTGCGTTCCCATCTCAAAAGCCTACAAGGGAATTAGTTGGACGAGTGTTGTTATGATTGCGGCCATGATTCCCATGGGGATTGCCCTTCAAAAAACGGGTCTTGCACAAATGGCCGCCAATGGGCTGGTAGAAGCCTTGGGCAAATGGCACCCTGCGGCATTGCTTGGCGGTATCTTTTTGTTGACCACCACGCTCAGCCAGACCATCAACAATTCGGCTACTGCAGTTTTAATGGCGCCCATAGCATTGATTGCGGCCACTTCATTGGGAGTGTCGCCAAAACCCTTTTTGATCACAGTGGCCATTAGCGCTTCAACCGCGTTCCTGACCCCCGTGGGGACCACCACCAATGCCATGGTCATGTCTGCCGGGGAATATAAGTTCATGGACTATGTAAAGGTCGGAGGACCTTTGTTACTGTTATTTTTTATTGCTACGGTGCTCTTGGTGCCGTTGATTTGGGAATTTTAAACAACCTTTAAATAAGTATTTAGTATGAGTGCAGTTATTGAAAACAACAAAAACCTGGAAAAATATGGGCTGAAGGATGTTCAGGCCCATTGGAATTTATCACCCGAGGCGCTACAAAAAATCACCTTGGAGAAGGGGATGGGGGTTGAATCTGAAAATGGCACCTTGGCCATCAATACCGGTAAGTTTACGGGTCGTTCGCCCAAGGACCGTTTCTTGGTAAAGGATGAGTACACCAAAGATAAAATTTGGTGGGGTAGGATCAACAAGCCCATTTCACCTGAGAATTTTGACAAGCTTAGAAATGAGATAGTCAAGTATTTGTCCGGAAAGGAAATTTATGTACGTGATGCCGCGGTATGTGCCGATCCTAGATACCAAACCAATGTAAGGAGCATTACCGAGTTCCCTTGGTCAAATTATTTCTTGAAAAATATGTTCATGCGCCTGTCAGAGGAAGAACTAAAAGATTTTGAGGAAGAGTGGTTGGTGCTTTGCGCTCCTGGTTATGAGTGCCCAAATCCTGAAGAATTTGGAATCATTGCGGGGAACTTTTCAATATTGGATTACAGTAGAAAAATAGCTTTGGTCGGAGGATCTGAGTACCCAGGGGAAATGAAGAAAGGGATATTTACGGCCCTTAACTTTATTTTGCCTGTAGAAAAGAACGTTTTGCCAATGCACTGTTCTGCAAACGTTGGTGAAAAAGGGGATACCGCTATTTATTTTGGACTTTCCGGTACAGGTAAGACAACCCTTTCCGCTGATCCCAACAGAAAATTGATCGGTGATGATGAACATGGTTGGACTGCCGAGGACACCATCTTCAACTTTGAGGGAGGATGTTATGCCAAGGTTATCGATTTGACCGAAGAAAAAGAACCGGACATCTACAGGGCCATTCGTCCAGGGGCACTTTTGGAAAACGTGGTTTTCAAGGAAGGAACTAAAGAGGTTGATTACTTTGATAGTTCCATCACCCTTAATACCCGGGTAAGCTATCCTTTGGAGCACATAGATAATCTCCAAGTGCCTTCTTATGCTTCCAATCCCAAGAATATTTTCTTCTTGACCTGTGATGCCTTTGGCGTATTGCCTCCAGTTTCCAAATTGACTCCCGGTCAGGCTGCGTACCACTTTATTTCTGGTTATACTGCCAAGGTAGCCGGTACAGAGGCAGGTATCAACGAGCCTGTGCCTTCTTTCTCTGCTTGCTTTGGAGAACCATTTATGCCATTGCACCCAGCCAAATATGCTGAGATGTTGAGCAAGAAAATGACCGAAGCCGGTGTTAACGTTTGGTTGATCAATACCGGATGGAGCGGTGGTCCTTACGGAGTAGGCTCTAGGATCAAGCTTAAATATACAAGAGCCATGATCTCTGCCATTTTGGAAGGGGAATTGGATAATGTTGATTATGAGACACACCCAATCTTTGGTCTACATATGCCAAAGTATTGCCCAGGTGTTCCTTCAGAAATATTGGATCCAATGAACACATGGTTGCAAAAAGGAGCTTATATTAGCAAAGCGATTCAGTTGGCGCATTCCTTCCATATCAATTTTGACAAGTTTGCCAGTGAGGCATCCGAAGAAATTTTGAGTGGAGGTCCACTAATTGATGAGCACCATGAAATGGGTCATTTATAAATTCTGATTTTACTATGTTCCAAATAGAAAATTTGGGAACAGCGAAGTTTAAATCTCCCCTTCAGTTAAGTACTGTAAGGGGAGATAATATTTCTGACTTCGTTGACGACCAAGACAAGTTGGTTTATGATGTTTCGTTGAAGAATTTCAACAATTGCCTGTCCAATGATGTGGAGCCAGCCTGCCTTGAAAAAGCGGGGCCAAGACAGCAAATCTTTTTTGACCCTTCCAAGGTCACCGCGGCCATAGTGACCTGTGGTGGTTTATGCCCGGGCATAAACAATGTCATTAGGGGAATTGTAATGTCCCTGCACTATTTCTACGGGGTAAAAAGAATTCTTGGGGTGCCTTATGGCTATGAAGGATTGAATCCGGAGATGGGTCATGGCTTTAGAGAGCTTACCGTGGAAGAGGTCAAGGATATCCATCAGTTTGGGGGTACCGTTCTCGGGTCTTCCCGTGGGGGGCAAGATGTTTCCGTTATGGTGGATACACTGGTTGCACAAGGGGTGGATATGCTGTTCACCATTGGCGGTGATGGCACCTTAAAGGGGGCAAATGCCATTGGGGAGGAAATCCAAAGGCGAAACTTGCCCATTAGTGTGGTTGGAATTCCCAAGACCATAGACAATGATATTGATGTCATTGATAAATCTTTTGGTTTTGAGACATCTTTTGACATTGCCAGTAAGGTGCTCCGTGATGCCCATAATGAGGCAACTGGGGCGCACAACGGTATAACCATAGTGAAAGTCATGGGTAGGGACAGCGGATTCATAGCCGCTTCGGCCGCTTTGGCCATGCCCGTGGTCAATTTTGTGCTCATCCCGGAGTTGGAGTTCAACCTACATGGGAAAGGAGGGTTTCTGGAGTTGCTAAAAAAACGGCTAGAGGAAAAACAACATGCCGTTATTGTGGTGGCCGAAGGTGCCGGACAACATCTATTTAAAGATGGGGCCAAGGTTACCGATGCCTCTGGAAATGTGAAACATTTGGATATTGGTCTGTTTTTACAGACGGAAATAAAGGACTATTTCAAAGAGCATTTCCCCATTACCATAAAGTATATTGATCCCAGCTATATTGTGCGCAGTGCGGCAGCCATTGCGGGCGATAGTGCTTTCTGTAGTTTCTTGTCCTATGGTGCAGTCCATGGGGCCATGGCCGGCAAAACAAAATTTGTTGTCGGTAGGGTGAATGATAAATATGTGTATCTGCCCATAGCTTCGGTGACCACAAAGCGCAAGAAAATAGATTTGGAGAGTGAGTTCTGGTTCTCTGTCCTGCAAAGTACGGGACAGCCTTTTTTAATGTAAAGAAGGGGCTGGAAGGAATTTTGCCTATTGGACAATGATGAATTCCGATCTTCGGTTTTCTTCGTGTTGGGATTTTGAGCAGGGAACACCATTGGTACATTGGTTCACCAATTGTCTCTCACCAAAACCTTGGGCCGTAATCCTAAGGGGGTCAATTCCTTTTTCAATGAGGTAAGTTCTGGTTGAGTTTGCCCTTCTTTCTGAAAGTTTCAAATTGTATCGGTCACTGCCATCACTATCGGTATGTGACCGAATTGCTATTTTAATCTGGGGAAAACGGTTCATGTACGTCACTATTTTGTTGAGTTCCAATTGGGCATCGGGTCTAATATTGGCCTTGTCGATATCAAAATAGATGGGGGCCAGTTGTAGAAAGATGGCTAGGTCGGTACCTTTTATTGCTACTTTTTCCATAGGTCTCAAGCGAATTGCAATTCCGGAAACGTTGGGGCTGTTTGCCAATCCCACCTCAATATCTTTTTCCACAAAACCTTCTTTTGAGCCTGTAAAGCGAAAGGCTTCGGTATGTCTACAATTCAATTGTAAATAGAACTCTCCATTACCGTTGGTCCGGGCGCGCCCCATAATGTTGCCCTGTTTGTTGAACACATCAATAGTGGCATCGGCGATCAGGGAACCATCCTGTGCATTTATCGCATGACCAGAGACGTTAAGGGAACAACCAAATGGAATGGGTTCGTTTTCCACAAAGGCATAAATATCATCCTCGCCACGGCCTCCCTTTCTGTTGGAGGCAAAGTAACCGTTCCTGTTTTTTGGATGGATGTTAAAGGAAAAATCATCTTGATCGCTGTTGATGGGTCTGCCCAGATTTTTGACCATTACCTTCCCGTTGATGGTCTGGGAGGCAAAAATGTCCAGCCCACCCAGTCCGGGCCTACCGTCAGATGCAAAATATAGGGTGCCGTCCGTATCTATGAACGGAAAGGTCTCCCGGCCTTCGGTATTGATCTCAGGGCCAAGGTTCCTTGGGGTGCCAAAACTGCCATCACAGTAGATGTCCACTACAAATAGGTCGGATTGCCCATAGCTGCCGGGCATATCGGACGAAAAGTAGAGTTGGGTCCCATCCCGGTTCAATGCAGCATTGGCCACAGAATAGGAATCACTGTTAAACGGCAACGTTTGCGGCTTGGTCCATTCGCCATTGATGAACTCGGAACGGACAAGCTCCAGGTGGCCTATTTCGGTACGGTTCTTTTTGGAGCGATGGTTGATTTTGTTATTTCGGGTAAAATAAACCACCCTGCCATCTTCGGTAAAGGTGGCCGATGACTCGTGCGCAAAACTGTTTAGGGATTCTGGGTATTTAGAGACATTCCTTACCGAACCATTTTCAACTATTTCCCCTTTGAACAGGTTTGAGAATGGCCGCTTGTTCCATTCGTGGATTTTTTTGAGGGTGGTCCCTGTATCCCTGGCGCTGGAGAACACCAATTCCGTTCCTTTTATGAACGGGGCAAAATCGGCATAAGGAGTGTTGATGTCCAAGTGCTGGATGCTATACCTGCCCGAAATCCTGTCAATTTCATTCAAATAATCTTGATGCTCTTTGAAGTTGGATGCCCTAATATCGTTTTTGGCTGTTTTGGCATAACGCTGCATCAACGCATTGGATTTCTCGTAATTACCGATGCTTTTTAAAGATTGTGCGTAGTTGTAGTAATAGAGCGGTTCGTAAATGCCGTCGGTTATCGAGGATAGTTTGGCATACCATTTTGCGGCTTCGGCATATCTGGCGATGGAGTAATTGGCATCGCCCAAGTTTATATATACCTCCTTGTTGGAAGTTCCTTTTTTTGCTATGGCCTCATAAGAGGCAATGGCATTGACAAACTCATAATTTTGGAACTCTCGCTCTGCCCGATCCATTCTGGAATTTTGACCATGGGTCCAGATAGAAAAAAGACACAGTGCATAAAAAAGGAAGCCGGGAATCGGTTTCACGGGAGTTGATGTTGGTGATTGGTTTAATTTGAATATAAATATGGCAACATCCTGGCAGTTATAAAATCTATTGTTGCCAAATAGTTAAAAAATGTGGTATAGCCCTGTATTGTTGGCTTCAGACTTATTTTAAACCGAGTGCCTAGGGCACTTTCCGTTGCCTTTTTCATAGCTGGAAGAGTCCTTTTACCGCGGGATTTTCTCTTGGTCCGCCTTGGGGTCAATAAGGGAAACCTTGGTTTGGTTCGTTCGTTCAGGGGTGTGGCCGTTTTAAGACAAAAGGTGAAATAGGCGGGATTGATTGAAATTTCCATGGGAATGATTTTTTATTCCATGTTCAGGAACGGGGCGTGGGCTAACTTTGGGATAGATTTTTTAATGGCCTTGTTTCTAAAGAACCAAATGATTGTGACCCAAAGATTGGTTGTACTTACGTACTGGTTAAATTGGTAATTTTTTCTTAGGGTTTGGGTCAGTTGGCGAGTAATGGAACTATGGAAGTTTGGGTTTTTTGATGGTTTTCAAAAAACAGTTTCAAGGCCAGATTTTTAAGGAAAAGTGGATGGCTGAAAGGCAGATGAATATATTTAATCGTTTGAGTTTAGTTGATTTAGTTCGTAAGGGAAGGGCTTCTTGTGTACTGCAAGGGGCTCTTCTTGATTTTTTGCAACTTTAGCGCAAGCTTACCCCTTTTTGGTCAATCCCCCGAGAATGAAATCTGTTATCTGTTTTTCAATTTCAAAAGGATTTAAGGATGTTTCCCTATTGGCATAATTGTCATGGAGCCAACGGAGGGAAGCCGTTACGGTATAGGTGATGATCTCTAGGTTTAGAGGCCTAAATTGGCCAGAATCTATCCCTGCTTGTATGATGTTGCTGACCTTGTGCTCATAGGCCTGTCTTTCTTCCAAGAACCTACTTTTTTTAGGCTCTTTTAAATTCCGCCATTCATTGGTCAACAACGCCAATTCATAGGGCTTTTTGGAGGCCAGTTGTATCTGGGAAGCGACCACGGACCGTAATTTTTCTTCGGGGGAGAGGGAGGTGTCCAAAATGTTGTCCAACGCTTCGTGAAACTCTGCCGAAACTTCAAAGATAAAGTGCTCCAAAAGGGAATCTTTGGAGTTGATGTAATTGTAGATATTGGCCACTTCAAAGTTCAATTCATGGGCAATGTCCCGCATGGTGGTCGCTTTAAACCCTTTTTGGTGGATCAATTTCAAAGATGTCGCAAAGAACCGTTCTTTTTTAGTGGTTTGTCTCATACAATCTCAACCATTGGGCTCGTAAATTAAAAAAATAATTTGTAAAAAATTATCAATTGTTTATTTTTACATGAACAAACGTTCATGTTATGCCGTTATACCACAAGCTAGGAAAAGTGCCACATAAGCGCCATACCATTTTTAAGAAGGAAGATGGTGGGCTGTATTATGAGCAATTGTTCGGGACCATCGGGTTCGATGGCATGTCTTCGCTCCTGTACCATGTACACAGGCCAACCATGGTAAAGGAGATTGGTGGGACAATCGATTTAAGGCCCAAGGCCGCAGTGGAACACAATATAGCTTCCAGGCTGCTGAAGGGATTTCATGTTAAGGCTGTGGATGATTATTTGCAGAGCAGGAAAGTGGTGCTGTTCAACAACGATGTGCATATTGCTTTGGCGGCTCCCAAGAAGTCCATGACGGATTATTTTTATAAGAATACCGATGCCGATGAGTTGATCTTTGTGCATCGTGGCACGGGAACATTAAAAACATTGCTTGGTGAGATTCCTTTTGAATATGGCGATTACCTGTTGATCCCAAGGGGAATGATTTACCAAATGGAGTTTGATACCGAGGATAATAGGCTGTTGCTCACAGAATCGTATGACCCAATTTACACCCCAAAACGCTACAGAAACTGGTTTGGGCAACATTTGGAGCATTCCCCGTTCTGTGAACGGGACTTTAAGTTGCCACAAAATCTGCAGCCCCATGATGAGCAGGGAGATTTTGTCATCAAGGTCAAAAAGGAAGGGCAGTTGCACCATATGGTATATGCCTCGCATCCTTTTGACGTTGTTGGATGGGATGGGTACAATTATCCCTATGGTTTTTCAATCCATGATTTTGAGCCGTTGACGGGCAGGGTGCACCAACCGCCACCGGTGCACCAAAATTTTGAGACCAGTTCCTTTGTGGTCTGTTCGTTCTGCCCAAGGTTGTACGATTACCATCCAGAAGCCATTCCGGCCCCCTATAACCATTCCAATATAGATTCTGATGAGGTGCTCTACTATGTTGATGGCGACTTTATGAGCAGGAACCATATAGAACAGGGCTTTATATCCCTACACCCCGCAGGTATTCCCCATGGGCCACATCCAGGGGCCTATGAACGAAGTATAGGGCAAAAGGAGACACTGGAACTGGCTGTGATGATCGATACGTTCAAACCTTTAAAGTTGACCCAGGACGCCTTGGATATTGATGATGGGACGTATTACCAATCATGGATGGAATAGTTTTTTTAACCTAACAGCATACTAATGATCAATGAAGATTCTTGGGTGGAGATTGCGCCCGATTCAGATTTTTCCATACACAATTTGCCGTTCGGCATTTTTTCAACCCCTTCAAAAACTCCTAGGGCAGGAGTGGCCATAGGGGATAAGATAATCGATTTATTGGCGGCCTCGGAGCTGGGTGTTTTTAATGCCCTTTCCATAGCCGCATCGGTTTTTGATGGTGATGTACTGAATGATTTTATCTCCTTGGGAAAGGAAAAGACCTCGGCACTTCGCTTGTTGGTCCAAAAAGAACTGGTCAGTTACCCTTCCTTGCTCAACCATGAAAAAGTATTGGTGGATCAAGCTGAAGCCACAATGCATCTGCCGGTACGTGTTGGGGATTACACCGATTTTTATTCCAGCATGGAACATGCCACCAATGTGGGCAAGATGTTCAGGGACCCCGAAAATGCCCTGTTGCCCAATTGGAAGCACATTCCCGTGGGATACCATGGCCGTGCCTCCTCCATAATCGTTAGTGGATCGGATATTCATAGGCCTATGGGACAGGTACTTCCCCCGGAAGCCAAAACACCCATATATTCAGCATCCAAACGGGTAGATTTTGAATTGGAGATGGCCTTTATCGTGGGTAAGAATACCTCGCTCGGCGATACGGTGGGCGTAAACGAGGCCGAAGACTATATTTTTGGGAAAGTATTGTTCAATGACTGGTCTGCCCGTGATGTGCAAAAGTGGGAGTATGTTCCCCTAGGGCCTTTCTTGGCCAAAAGTTTTGCCTCCTCCATTTCCCCATGGATCGTTACCATGGATGCTTTGGAACCGTTTCGTGTTGCTGGACCCGAACAGCATCCGGAACCGTTGCCATATTTAAGGTATGAAGGCGATAAAAACTTTGATATTGACCTACAGGTGGCCATAGTACCTGAAGGCTCTGAAGAAACCATTGTCTCTAATTCCAACTTTAAGTATATGTATTGGAACATGGCCCAGCAATTGGCGCACCATACCATGAACGGGTGCAACCTTGGCGTTGGCGACATGATGGGGTCTGGGACCATTAGCGGTAAATCTGAGGACAGTTATGGTTCTATGCTGGAACTGGCTTGGGCGGGCCAAAAACCCTTGATAATGAAGGATGGAAGTGAGCGTAGGTTCATTGAGGACAATGATACGGTGATCATGCGCGGTCATGGCGAGAAGAATGGGTTAAGAGTAGGTTTTGGTGAGCTTAGGACCAAGCTATTGCCCGCCAAGAAATAGCGGGAAGCGCCCAAGACGGGAGGTTTGTTCGGTTCCCAAAAAATGGGACGAGCTATGAATGAAGGGAATCTTTAAATTTTGAGGTGTCCAGGTCAAAAATCTTTTCAAAGAACTCCATCTTTGTTTCGGCATCGTTTGCCTCTTCCTTGAGGTAGCCAACAAACTGATTCGTTATTTTTTGAACGAGGTTGTTTGTAAGGAGTTCTGCCTGCTGTTCGTTGAAGTTCCCGTTCATTTTTCTTCGGCAATTGTCCATTTCGGCCATTTTATAGGAAACAAGCCTTTGTTTGAAAGCCTTTATCACGGGAGCGAGTTTCCTGCCTTTTGACCATGTAAAAAATTCGGTTTTCAACTCTGCAAGAATCTCCTCGGCCAAAGGAATCTCGGCCTTGCGCTCCTCTAGGGCCCTATCGGTCAATTTGGAGAGGTAGTCCAAGTGCAGGGTTGTTGTATTGTTTAAGGTGCAGACATCGGGACTTACATTTTTGGGAAGGGACAAATCCAAGATCAATTGTTCTCTTTCGTTGGAGAGCATATCTTTTGTCACTGTTGGATGTTGGGCCCCGGTGGCCACTATGACAATATCGGCCTGTAGAAGTTCCTTCTGCAAATCTGAATATTTCTTTGCCACCACATTGAATTTTCCCGCAATCTCCTCGGCCTTTTCCCGTGTTCGGTTGATCAATGTGATAAATTGGTTGTCTGTATGCTTTACAAGGTTCTCACAAGTATCCCTTCCAATTTTTCCCGTTCCATAGAGCAGTATTTTTTTATTGGGGATATCCTTGACATTCTTTAAGATATATTGCACGGCGGCAAAGGATACCGATGTGGCGCCGGAACTTAGTTTGGTTTCTGTCTTTATGCGTTTGCTGCACTGGATGACCGTGTTCATCAAACGGTTCAAATAGCTATTCAACAACCCGGCTTCCCGTGCCATGGATGTGCTTTTCTTCAATTGGCCTATAATCTCAAAATCGCCCAATATTTGGCTGTCAAGCCCGGATCCTACCCTAAAGACATGGTCCACCGCTTCATTGTTTATAAAGACCTGGCCTACTTTATCAAATTCCTCCAAGGTGCCATGAGTGTTGTCGCATAAAAGCTTTATCAGGTGATAAGGGTGTTCTGCAAAGCCATAGAGTTCCGTCCGGTTACATGTGGAGATCACTATAAGGGCATCAAAGCCCATAGTTTTGGCTTGGGCGAACAGGGTTTCCGTTTTGGTGGCATCAATACTGAATCGGCCTCGGATATCGGCATCCGCTTTTAGATAGCTCAGGCCTATGGCGTAGAATTTTTTTTGTTTGGCACCGCTTGTTGCTTCCATAATATCAGTTTGGCTAAAACTGTTTACACGTTTTTTTTAAGGAATGATGCCGCAAATGTGGGTCTTATTTTATTAGTAGATATATGATATATGTCATGTTGTCATCGGGTGGATGTTGCCATGGTAAGATGAAATTTGGCCTATCTGCTACAGAATATAGCAAATAAAAGGACGAATGTGTCTGATAATCACATAGATAAAGGGAAGGTTGACGGTATAGCGGTGTTATAACAAAAGACTAAATACACTTAATTTAAAAAGCATAAAATCAGTTATTTATAATGATCATAAATAGAAAAAACATGAATTTAATCATGTTTTTTTAGTCTTTACATACTAAATTTTGTGCAATAGCAAACAATTATTAGTCAACTTAACTTTTTTTTATGAGAACCGATAGATTAACTTTTGTATTCCTGCCTTTGTTGTGCTTTGTCACATTTGGCAGTTTTGGGCAAAACTTTGATATTGATGCACAGATCAGACCAAGGTTTGAGAGTAGAAACGGATTTAGGTTTTTGCCACAGGAAGGAGTTGATGCTGCGAATTTTATTAGTCAACGTAACCGATTAATATTAAATTTTTCACAAGAGAAGCTTCGATTAAGGGTATCCGTCAACAACCATAAGGTATGGGGCGATATTCCATCTGTGGGTTCAGATGATGTAAGCATTTCTTTTTATGAAGCATGGGGAGAAGCCCTGTTTACAGATAAATTTTCCGTTAGGTTGGGCCGTCAAGCGATATCGTATGATGACCAGCGTATTTTTGGTGCTGTAGATTGGATACAACAAGGCCGTAGCCATGATGCCATGGTGGCCATGTGGAAGTTTACCCCCAAAAACAGGTTGGATATTGGTGTTGCCTACAATTCAAACGGGGAGAGTTTAGCCAGAACGCCGTATACCATGCAATACAAGGCGCTACAATATGCTTGGTACCATGCGGATATGAACAAGCTTGGCGTAAGCCTTTTGTTTTTGAACAATGGGGTTGAGTATGACCAAAATGGGGAATTGGAGATAGATTATACCCAAACCTTTGGTACTAGGCTTACCTATAAGGCTGGTAGCTTTATTTCAGATGCTTCTTTCTACTACCAAACCGGTAAATTGAACAATACCGATGTTTCTGCGAGCAATTTGGCCATTAACCTAAAATATAAGCTCACCAAGGAGTTCTTGGTTGGCGCGGGCTACGAATACCTATCGGGTAATGATTTGGGTCCTGGGGGCTATGGAGATGTGGACAGGACGGAAATTAATGCGTTTAACCCCTTCTATGGAACCAACCACAAATTCAATGGTTTAATGGACAACTTCTATGTGGGCAACTGGATCAACACTGTGGGTCTAAATGATCTGTATTTTGTCTTGGCATACAATAAAAATAAGTTCAAGGCCAGTATATCTCCCCACTTCTTCACTGCGAATGGGGATACCGGTGATTTTGACAATAAGTTGGGAACCGAGGTAGACATGACGATAGGCTACAAAATAGCCAAGAACATCAGCTTTAGTGCCGGGTATTCAATTTTATCGGCTAAAGACGCCATGGTGGCACTGCAAGGAGGCAATAGGGAAGACTCCGGTAATTGGGCCTTTGTGCAGATGGCCTTCAACCCTAAATTATTTTCATACAAAAAGAACCAAGCAGATAAATAGGAGGGGTACTCCTTAAATACTGCAAGACATAGGCATTGTAAAAATGAAGATTAAAACAACCAAATTCTAAGAGTTATTATGATATGAAGAGACGTGATTTATTTAAATCGGCCTTTGCCTTTCTACCGTTGTCCTTATCCTTTTTGGGGATTACCCGTATGGGGTTCAGTTTTATTACCCCTAAAAAGGTGGATAGGAGAAGGCGAATCTATGCCCTTAACCTAAACGATATTGAAATAAACGAAACAAAGAAGTTCCAGGATTTAAGGGGAAAAGATTTGGTGTTGTTGCGTTCAGGTGAAAGGGAGATAAAAGCCATGTCTACGGTCTGTCCGCATTTGGGGTGCACCGTTCATTGGCAGAAGGACAAGGAACAATTTTTCTGTCCTTGCCATGCCGGTGTTTTTGATTCAAATGGGAAAGTCGTTTCTGGGCCACCCCCACGCGATCTGGACAGTTACACCATAGATATTGAAGGTGATAATGTGTACATATACAGTAAAGATATAGTTTAATATTTAGAGAGATATTCATGGGATTAAAAACATGGTTTCAACAATCATTTCCTGTAGATGACAAGGCATTGGCCGAGATGTCAAGTGAACCCATACCAAATCATTTAAAGAAATGGTGGTGGGCTCTTGGAGGTACGCCAGCCTATATGTTTGTTGTACAGATGATAACGGGGTTCATGCTCATATTTTATTATGTGCCCGATCCCGAGCATGCTTACGAAAGCATTCAATACATAAGCAATGAAGCTACCTACGGGTGGTTGATCAGGAGCATTCACAAATGGTCTGCCAACATTATGGTGGCATCGTTGATATTGCATATGATGCGGGTGTTTTTCACCAGGGCCTATAGACCCCCAAGGGATTTGAATTGGATGTTTGGGGTGCTACTTTTTTTAATGACACTGGTTTTTGGTTTTACCGGCTATTCGCTGATTTACGAGCAAATGTCGTACTGGGCCATGCAAGTGGGTACGGAAATTGCCGGGGCTACGCCTTTGATAGGGGGATGGCTGGCAGATTTTCTTAAAGGAGGGGACGATATAGGGCAGAATACACTAACCCGCTTTTATTCGTTCCACGTGATGGTGTTGCCCATACTCACCATAGGTTTGGTGGCCGTGCACATATACCTTATCAGGGCGCATGGGGTCACTGAGTTTACCTTTAAGAATGAGGAGAACGCCAAAAAGAAAACCTTCCCATTCTGGCCAGACCATGCACATACCGAATTGGTCATGGTGAGTTTGATCATGTTTGTATTGATCATCCTCTCATTATTGTTCCCTGCATATCTGGGAGAACCGGCCAACCCCAATGTAACCCCGTTGCATATAAAACCGGAATGGTATTTCTATCCGGTGTTCCGTTGGCTGAAACTGACCAACCTCTTCTGGGGCGTGGTCGTACCAATATTGTTCTTTGTGGCCCTTATTTTTTGGCCGTTCATAGACAAATTTTTCGAAAAACTATTCCCCAAAAAAGAGGTAGCCTTCTGGATAGGGGTCATTGGGGCCTTGATCATTACGGCTCTTTTGGTTTGGGAAACACTAGCTCATTAATTAATCAACTTTTACTAAATATTGTGAAAATATGTCAACAAGTTTAAATACAAAAAGAACCATAATTGGAGTTTTGAGTATTGCTTTTCTAGCAGCCCTGCTGATAGCCGTATTCAAGGAAACTCAACGGCAAATGCCCAATTATAAACCGCTGGCAGTCATCTCCAATGAAACAGACCATTGCCTTAGCTGCCACAGTGAAAAAGGAGAAGGTAAAGTAATTACCGAACAATGGAAGGATAGCAAACACGCCCAAGTGGGGGTAGGATGCTTGGAGTGCCACAAGGCAGAAAAGGATGATATTGATGCCTATGAACACCATGGAGATATTATTGCAACCATTGTTACCCCTAACGATTGTGCTAAATGCCATGAGAAGGAAGTGGAGCAGTTTACCAAAAGTCACCACGCAGATGGAGGGGCCATCTTGGGATCATTGGACAATGTGCTGGCCGAAGTGGTTGAAGGACACGCTGCTTTTAACGGTGGAATGAACCCTGCAGCGGTTTCTGGATGCTGGCAATGCCACGGATCCAAAGTAGAGGTGTTAAAAGATGCCGAAGGCAACCCATTGAAGGATGATAACGGAATTCTTCAATTGGATCCCAAAACATGGCCAAACACAGGGATAGGAAGGGTAAATCTTGATGGATCCAAGGGATCGTGTTCCGCATGCCACAACCGTCACCATTTCTCAGTGGAACAGGTACGCCAACCAGATAACTGTGGTAAGTGCCACTTGGGTCCCGATCATCCACAAAAAGAAATCTATGATGAGTCCAAGCACGGTATCAACTTCTATGCCCATAGGGAAAAAATGAACCTGGATTCAGAAAAATGGGTTGTTGGAGAAGATTATACGGCTGCTCCCACCTGTGCCACCTGCCATATGAGTGCTACGCCCGATCAAGAGATTACCCATGATGTAGGGGACAGGATAAGCTGGACGTTGAGACCACCGGTGTCTGAGAAAATAGATGCCTCAGAGGTCAAGAAACATCAAAAACTGGGGCAATCACTACCTGCCGATTTCCTTTCATGGGAACAACGTAGGGACAAGATGATCAACGTATGTACCCAGTGCCATACCGAAAGTTATGTAGAGGGCCACTATTCCCAGTATGACAATGTGGTGAACCTGTACAATGACAAATTTGGTAAGCCGGCCACAAAACTCTTCAAACTGGCCAAAGAGGTTAAGTTGTTGGATGATGTAGCCTTCAACCAAAAAATTGAATGGACCTATTTCTACCTATGGCACCATGAAGGACGTAGGGCAAGAATGGGTGCAGCAATGATGGGGCCAGATTATACACAGTGGCACGGACTTTATGAAGTTGCTGAAAGGTTCTACATGGAGTTTATCCCAGAACTTAAGGAATTGGTGGAAGAAGGTAAGAAGCATGGAAATGCCGCTGGAGCCTCTAGAGTGGAAAAAGAGATAGAGGTCATCATGAACTCAGAAATGCACAAGTGGTACAGTGGACAAATGAGTCCTGAAGAAGCGGCCAAAAGAAAAGAGGCGGCCAAAAAGTTTAGGGAACGTTACACAACGGAATCCTAGTCGAACAGATCAACAATTAACACTTCAAAAAAATGGAATCGTCATCTAGAAGAGATTTTATAAAGATGTCTGCCGTAACAAGTGCGGCAATGGCTGTGGGATTATCAATGCCGGAAAAAGTAAAGGCGGCTACTGCAAAAGCAGAAGCTGCCGCAGGATGGCGTTGGGACAAATCCGTATGCCGTTTCTGCGGAACAGGCTGTGGCATAATGGTCGCGACCAAGGACGATAAGATTGTTGCGGTAAAAGGTGACCCGGCAGCACCCGTGAACAGGGGATTAAACTGTCTTAAGGGTTACTTTAATGCGAAAATAATGTACGGCGAGGATCGGTTAAAACAACCTTTGCTCCGTGTAGATGAAGAGGGCAATTTTAGCAAGACCGGTAAATTTAAACCGGTAAGTTGGAAAAGGGCATATGATGAAATGGAGAAGCATATGCGAAAAGCCCTTAAGGAATTGGGCCCAACGGGTATTGGTGTTTTTGGTTCCGGTCAATACACGGTCATGGAAGGATATGCCATGGCCAAATTGATGAAGGCCGGTTTCCGTTCCAATAATATAGACCCCAATGCAAGACACTGTATGGCTTCGGCCGTGGCAGGGTTTATACAGACTTTTGGTATTGATGAGCCTTCAGGCAACTATGATGATATTGAGGTAGCGGACAGTATTGTCCTATGGGGGGCCAATATGGCCGAAATGCACCCTATACTATGGTCGCGTATTACCGATAGAAAATTGGAGGATCCCAAAAAGGTCAAGATCATAAACATGACCACATTCTCCAACAGATGTTCTGATTTGGCCGATACGGAAATTGTGTTCAAACCACATACCGATCTGGCCATCCTGAACTTTGTCGCACGCAAGATGGTGTATGATATTGAGGACGCCATTGATTGGGACTTTGTGAACAAGCATACCATTTTTGCAACCGGCCCTGTTGATACCGGTTTTGGAATGCGTACGGCAGACCACCCAAAATTTACGGATAAGGAAAGGGAAACGGTAAGGTATGAGTCTTCAAAAATCGTTTCAAAAGATGAAGGGATTGCCTTAGGACCTTTAGGGTACAAAGAGGGTGATACCATGGAAATGAAGAATAGGGCATCGGCCGGGAAACACTGGCAGATTACATTTGAAGAGTTCAAAAAAGCGCTTGAACCCTATACCTTGGATTATGTTGCCGAGCTCTCCAAAGGAGATCCAGACGAGGATATAGTTTCATACAAGACCAAATTGGAGATACTTGCCAGCAATTATATTGAAAAAGCGCGCAAGGTCACCAGTTTCTGGACAATGGGCTTTAACCAGCACCAAAGGGGTACATGGGTAAACGAGCAAATTTATATGCTGCACCTGCTTACGGGCAAACAAGCCCAACCAGGAAATGGGGCATTTAGTTTGACCGGACAACCCTCTGCCTGTGGTACTGCCCGTGAGGTAGGTACTTTTGCCCACCGTCTGCCAGCAGATTTGGTAGTGGCCAATCCCAAACACAGGGATATTTCAGAAAAGAAATGGAATATACCCAAAGGAACCCTTAACCCTAAAGTGGGATCGCACATCACAAAGATCATGCGCGATATGGAAGACGGCAAGATCAAGTTTGCCTGGGTCAATGTCTGTAATCCATTTATGTGTACGGCCAATGCCAACCACTGGCTAAAAGCGGCCAGACAGATGGACAACTTCTTGGTGACAAGTGACGCCTATCCCGGAGTCTCCGCAAAAGTGTCCGATTTGATATTGCCCACGGCCATGATCTATGAAAAATGGGGAGCCTATGGCAATGCGGAACGCAGGGGACAACATTGGAAACAGCAGGTAACCCCGGTTGGGGATGCCATGCCAGATGTATGGCAGTATGTTGAGATTTCCAAAAGATTCAAATTAAGGGATGTATGGGGGGCACAGGCCATACCCGGTTTGGAAGGTGGCTTGCCAGATGTGCTGCCAGCCGCAAGGGAAATGGGCTACAACCCAGATGACACCTTGTTTGATGTGTTGTTCAACAACGAAAAGGCAAAATCCTATACGTGGCCAGATCCCATAGGGGAAGGTTTTGACAATACAGAAGCTGCCGGTGATAAAAGAGAGATTCTTGGATCTAATGGCGAACCATGGGAAGGATACGGATTCTTTATGCAGAAATACCTATTTGAAGAATATAGAACCTTTGGTATTGGTAATGGCCATGATTTGGCCCCATTTGATGTGTATCATAAAAACAGGGGTGTAAAATGGCCCTATATAGATGGTAAGGAAACCCAATGGCGTTTTAATGCCCAATACGATCCGTATGCGGCCAAAGCATCCGAGGATGGTGACTTTGCCTTTTACGGAAAAGCATTGAAAGCCATACCAAGTGGAGATTTGAAAGGTGTTACGGACAAGACGCCCAAACCTTTGAAGAACAAGGCCAAAATATTCTTTAGACCGTATATGGATCCTGTTGAAATGCCGGATGGGGAATTCCCATTCTGGTTGTGTACCGGAAGGGTCTTGGAACACTGGCACACGGGTACCATGACCATGAGGGTTCCGGAACTCTACAGGGCAGTACCCCAAGCTTTGGCTTACATGAACAAGGATGATGTAAGCAAGTTGGGCTTTAAACAAGGCGATTTGGTTTGGATAGAATCCAGAAGGGGCAAGGTGAAAACCTATATAGAGACCAGAGGGCGAAACAGAATGCCTAAAGGAACCGTATATGTCCCATTCTTTGATGAAAAAGTGCTGATAAACAAAGTTTGTTTGGATGCTACTTGTCCAATATCAAAGGAAACAGACTTTAAAAAATGTGCTGTTAAAATCTATAAAGCCTAGTTTACATGGCCACAGGCAAATCAAATATGGACAATGGAAGAAGAACCGCCCTCAGGAAAATTGTTGAGGGTGGTGGCTTTCTTAGTATAGGTGGTTTGCTATGGGGAGGACATGTAGAAAAGGCAAAAGCGGCAACATTTGTACTAAGGCCACCAGGGGCTTTGGAAGAAAATCAATTTCAAAAGGCTTGTATAAAATGTGGCATCTGTGTGGAAGCGTGTCCGTATGACACCCTTAAACTTGCCACATCGGAAGATGAAGCCCCTATTGGAACCCCGTATTTTATACCAAGGGAAACTCCTTGTTATATGTGTACAGATGTTCCCTGTGTGCCCGTATGTCCCACAAATGCCCTGTCAGAACCCTTGATTACCAAGGAGTCTGAAATTACCCATCAACTTGAACTGGACATCAACCAGGCAGAGATGGGTGTGGCAGTCGTGGATACGGAAAATTGTTTGGCGTACTGGGGCATTCGCTGCGATGCTTGCTACAGGGCCTGTCCTTTGATCGATGAGGCAATCACACTGGATATTGAGCGTAACGAACGTACGGGCAAACATGCCATGATAAAACCGCTTGTGCATAATGATGTCTGTACCGGTTGTGGTATGTGCGAGCATGCCTGTATTACCGAAAAAGCTTCCATAACGGTATTGCCAAAGGATAAGGTACAGGGTAAGGTGGCAGAACATTACCTAAAAGGATGGGACAAGACAGATGAGATGAGAATAGACACCACAAAGGTTTATAAGGATACCAAAACCAATGAACGGTCTACCTTGGATTATTTGAACGATACCGAATCTTTACTAAACGATGAGTGATGCGTATTTTAGTTAAATACCGCTATTTGGTTTTAAGACGGCTTGTTCAGTTAGGACTCTTGTTTATGTTTTTTGGGGCTAATTTTTGGGGATGGTCTTTTTTAAGGGGTAACCTAAGTTCTGCCCATGTGGTCAATACTTTTTATCTGGCCGATCCCTTTGCAGCGATCCAAATGCTCTTTGCAGGCATGCTTTTGAGTACAGATATTATTGTAGGGGCACTCATTGTGCTGCTACTTTATGCCTTGGTTTTTGGAAGAAGCTTTTGCAGTTGGGTTTGTCCCCTCAATATGGTGACCGATCTGGCGCATTGGGTAAGGACACGTTTGCCGTTTAAAGTGCCACAAAGATTGAACATTAGTAGAAGTGCGAGATATTGGGTCTTGGTCTTGAGCCTTATCCTATCCACTGCCATGGGCGTAGCGGTTTTTGAATATGTAAGCCCCATAGGCATGTTCCATAGAGGGATCATCTACGGTTTTGGAATGGGTTTCATGGCTGTGTTGGCCATCTTTGTTTTTGATGTGTTGATTCTTAAACATGGTTGGTGCGGTCACCTCTGTCCCTTGGGGGCTTTCTATAGCCTGACAACAAAAAGAAGTTTGTTGCGGGTCTACCACAATAAGGATAATTGTACCGATTGTCTGGATTGTAAGGTGGTATGCCCAGAACAACAAGTATTGGATATTATTGGTAAAAAAAACGGTGTTATTTCATATGGAGCCTGTACCAATTGTGGAAGGTGTATAGAAATATGCCCGGACAAAGCATTAAATTTTCAATTCAAAATAAGAACAAAATGAAAAAGGTCGTCAATATTTTATGTGTAGGGTTGGCATTGACACTTTTCTGCTGTAAGAAAACAGAAAAGGAAGATACCCAAGTTAAGGAAGTATCTTCGGGCAACGAATTATTGACCGATGAGGTTGCCCTCAGCGAAAGGGCTACATATGTCCAAACCCCGGAAAAGGAAAGTGAGGGCATTGAGAGGTCGTTTGAGAACGCCCCGCCCCTTATTCCCCATGTGGTGAAAAACTATGTGATCACCCAACGTAAAAATGAATGTTTAAATTGCCATATCCCAAATGATGATGGTGAGTTGGATGCCATTTCGGTGCCAAAATCGCATTTTACAGATTTTAGGCCCAAAATTGAAGCCAAAGATGGGCTGTATGTGGTGGATGTGGAAGAAAATGAGGTGGTGGCCAATTCCACGGGTAACGAGTTGAACCGGGCCATGTACAATTGCAACCTGTGCCACGTGCCACAAACCGAGATTACCGTCGATATCAAAAACCTATTTGAACCCGATTTTAGAAGCTCAAAGTCAAAAAAAGAATCCAACTTGGGTGAAACTATAGCAGAAGGGGTTAACTAAATATTGTAAGGATGAATATTTCCAGTATAATCATAAGTGCCCACCCCACTAAGATGGAGGAGTTGTTGGTGGATATAAAACAAGGTAATCTCTGTGAATATCAGTTACATGATGAAAAAGGGCGTATTATTGTGACCATAGAGGCCAATAGTGCCGAAGAAGAAGTGGAGATATTAAAACAACTCAAAAGCAAACCCCTTGTAATTGATGCCGTGATGTCATTTTCCTACTCAGAAGATGAATTGAATGAGAAGAAGGAAAAATTGGAAATGGTGGACAGCATTCCGGATTGGTTGAACAATCCCAATGCAAGACTTAAGGACATCAAGTATAACGGCGACCTAAAAGGAAAATATTAGTGGCTATTTTTTTAGTTTTAAGATGGGCAGTTTTGAAGCTTAAAATTGCCCATTTTTTTTGAACACATTTTAAATGTTAATGAAGATGAAAAAAAAGATATTCAACATTCTGTATTCTACCCGATTAATGGCCTTACTGTTTGTGGTTTTTGCCCTTGCCATGGCCATAGCAACATTTTTTGAGAATGAGTATGGAGCTGTATCGGCCAGGGCATTGTTTTACAACTCATGGTGGTTCGAACTCATAATGCTGCTTTTTGCCATTAATTTTTTCGGGAACATTTTTCGCTACAAACTCTACAAAAGGCAGAAATTATCCATTTTCGTCTTTCATGCGGCTTTCTTGCTTATTTTTTTGGGAGCCTTTTTTACAAGGTATTTTGGTTATGAAGGAGTCTTGCAGTTCAAGGAAAAGGAAACAACAAACCTATTTGCCTCTAGCGAGACCTTTTTACAAGTGATCATTGATGACGGAAAGGAAGAAAGAGACCCCATCCAGAAAAAAATACTGTTGTCCAACTACCAACATCCTTTGTTGTACACCAACCATTTTACAATCGATGAACAGTTTAAGGACCAAGATGTAAAGGTTGAATATGTCAATTACATTCCCAATGCCAAACAGGACATAGTAGAAGCTGATGATGGCTCCCTATTGATGAAACTTACCGAGTCAAGTTCGGGGATAAGGCGGGACCATTATGTAAAAAACGGAGAGGTCTTGAATCTGCTTGGCATTAAAATAGCGTTTGGCAAACCTGCTGACAGTGCCATTGTAATCAACTATTCCAATAAAAAGTTGACCATGGAATCCCCTTATGCGGGACAAAGAATGCAAATGACCACTAGGGATTTGCACAGGGTTTCACAGGATTCCCTCCAAGAATTTCACCTAAATCAGCTCTATATATTTAAAGGCAAGAGTTTTGTGGTTACCGAGGTTCATGAAAATTCAAGACTTGATTACGTTTTCTCAGAAGATGCGGAGGCCAACCCAAACAACTTGCTCCGGCTCAATATCACTACCAATGGGGAAACCAAGCAAGTAGATCTTTTTGGGGCCAAGAACTGGACGTCGCCCTTTTCAAAATTTTCCTTGGGCGGGTTAAATTTTAGAATGAGCTACGGTGCTATAAACTATGAATTGCCGTTCAGTGTCACCCTCAACGATTTTCAGTTGGAAAAATATCCCGGTTCAGAAATGGCCTCGTCCTATGCCAGTGAGGTAACGGTAAACGATTCGCTGAGCCGGTCCTTTGACTATAGGATCTACATGAACAATATTTTAAATTATAAGGGCTATCGGTTTTTTCAATCCCATTACAATATTACCCCACAGGCTGAATATTCCTATCTGGCCGTAAACCATGACTTTTGGGGAACGGCGATTACCTATGCGGGTTATGGATTTTTGTTTTTGGGATTGCTGTGGACCTTGTTGAATAAACACTCACGCTTTAGACGCCTTTCCGATTATATTGAAAAAATACGGGTAAAAAAAGCCGCATTGGGGGTAATGGCTTTTATCTTAAGCATGGGCCTA
This sequence comes from Croceivirga sp., assembly GCA_965230555.1. Lineage (GTDB taxonomy): Bacteria > Bacteroidota > Bacteroidia > Flavobacteriales > Flavobacteriaceae > Croceivirga. The sequence continues at coordinate 3,468 of OZ246014.1, read as the reverse complement.
CAAGCACAGGAACGTCCAGATTCCATTGATCCACATATTATAGAGAAATTCGTGGAGGAAAATTCAGTGGCTGCGGAACATGCCTCCAAATTTGGGTATTTGCTCATACAGGACACCAATGGGCGCATAAAACCCACGAACACCTTTGCCTCTGAACTGTTGCGGAAAATACACAAGAAAGAGCACTTTAAGGGATTGGATGCCAATCAATTTCTGATTGGTGTTATCCAAGATCCCCAAACCTGGGCCTATATCCCTATGCTGTACTTGGGTAAGTTTAATGCAGATAAGATCAAGGAGATCATAGGCGTTCCCAAGGATCAGAAATATGCAAGCTTTGTCGATTTTTATGATCAGCAGGGACACTATAAAATAAATGACCTTGTGGTGAAGGCGCAAAAAAAACTCATCAAAAATAAATTTGAGGAAGACATCATTCAGGTAAATAATCGGGTCATGCTTTTGGGTGCCGCCATGGGAGGTGCCGGTCTACGCATTTTCCCCATACCTGGAGCCGCCAAAGATAAGTGGGCCACCATTAGGGGTCCTAAAGAAGCCTTTACGGGACAAGATTCCTTGTTTGTCTCCAGCATTTTCGGGTTGTACGATAGAAGTCTCAGAGAGGCGGTAAAATCCAACAACTATGGGGAAGCTAATGATTTTATCAACACAATTGCCGGTTATCAAAAGAAGATGGGGGAGGACATTATTCCATCTGCCAAACAAATACAACTGGAGATTCTTTACAATAAATACGACATCTTTAAAAAGTTGTTCTCCTACTATATGTATATGGGAACCCTGTTGTTCATACTGGTGCTCATCCGGGTTTTTAATGATGCCAAATGGTTGCAGGTGCTCATTAAAGGTGGGGCATTCATAGTCCTCTTTTTATTTGTATTGCATACCGTTGGCTTGGCGGTGCGCTGGTACATAAGTGGCCATGCCCCATGGAGTGATGCCTATGAATCCATGATCTATGTGGGATGGGCAACCATGTTTTTTGGTCTCTTGTTTTCCAGAAAATCCATGATGACCTTGGCAGCCACAACATTCTTGGCCTCAATGATTTTAATGATTGCCCACTGGAACTGGATGGATCCGGAAATTGGCAATTTGGTGCCGGTGCTCAATTCCTATTGGTTAATGATCCATGTGGCGGTCATTGTTGGCAGTTACGGTCCTTTTGCCTTGAGCATGTTGTTGGGAGTGATCTGCCTATTGCTTTACATTCTTACCAATGCTAAAAACAAGGCGCTTATCACATTAAATATAAAGGAGCTAACGGCCATCAACGAGATGAGCATCATAGTCGGGCTTATCATGCTCACCATTGGAAATTTTTTGGGGGGCATGTGGGCCAATGAGTCTTGGGGTCGTTATTGGGGCTGGGACCCCAAGGAAACCTGGGCGTTGATCAGTATTATTGTGTATGCCTTTATCTTACATACCCGTTTTGTACCCAAAATACGGAATAGGTTTAGCTTTAACCTGTTGTCAATTGTTGGATTTGCTTCAATATTAATGACCTATTTTGGGGTGAATTTTTACCTGACCGGATTGCACTCCTATGGCAAAGGGGAAATTGCCCCTACACCCACCTTTATTTACTACGCAACGGGCATTGTGCTTGTGTTGGGCGTGTTGGCTTATCTGAAGTTTAGGAAGTATTATTTAAAGAACGATAACGATATGGAATCGATATAAAGGATAAGGGCTATTTTTGAGATGAGGGGTTAACAAACTTGATATTGTTGGCCCCTTTTTTTACCCGCCTATGGCCACCATGCTCCTGTTGTTGTGCGCACTGGTATCCGTAAACTTGTCCAGGGTGTCCATACCATTTCTTACCATGCGTTTGGTCTTTACAAGCTTTTCCACAATGGGCGCTATGGATTTTCCTTCCCTAAAGGGGGTCAACAAATCGGCCTCCTTTGAAGAGAAGAGGCAGTTTTTAAGTTGTCCATTGGCCGTTAAACGGATTCTGTTGCAGCTATCGCAGAACGGATTGCTTACCGAACTGATAATGGCAAACGTTCCTTTGTACCCTTTTATCCCATAGTTTTTTGAGGTGTCGTTGGGGCGGTCTTTAAGGCGCATGACCTCATTTTTGTTCCAATTGCCGTACACCTGTGCCAAGATGTTTTCGAGGGAGACCAATTTCTCCATGTTCCACTGGTTTCCGTCAAAGGGCATAAACTCAATAAAACGGATGGCAATATTGTGATCCTTGCCCAGATTGATGAAATCGATTACCTCATCATCATTAAACTCCTTCATCAAGACGCAGTTTACCTTAACCTCAAACCCCTCTTTTTCAAGCAAGATTATATTGTTGAATATCCGATCAAAATAGTTTCTTCGGGTTATTTGGTTGTTTTTTTGCGGATTAAGGGAATCTAGACTGATATTGAGCTTTTTTATACCAGTCCTTTTGAATTGGTCTATAAATTTATCGACCAAGACACCATTGGTGGTCATGGTCAACTCAGCAGGTAGCGTGGCGAGCTTGTCCAGAACAAGCGTAACATCTTTTCGAACCAAAGGTTCCCCTCCGGTAAGACGTATTTTGGTAACGCCATGGTCTACAAATGTCTTGGCAATGGAATAGATTTCCTCATAGGTCATGATGTGCTTTTTGGGAGACAGCGGAATGCCTTCTTCGGGCATACAGTAGGTACATCTATGATTGCAGCGTTCGGTCAACGAAATCCGTAAGTAGGTGTGTTTTCTTCCAAAAGTATCAGTCAGCATAACGCTTTTCTTTTTTGATCAATCTTTTCGTGCACCCTTTAAAATCCTAAACACATGGAGCACTGACGGAAAAACGGCATCCATGGATTCCTTGGCACCGTTGGTGGATCCGGGCAATGCCATTACCAAGGTGTTTTTTATGGTCCCGACCATGCTTCTGGAGAGCATGGCGTAGGGCATACGGTCCTGCCCATATTTACGGATGGCCTCTTCTATGCCCGGGATGGTCCTGTCCAATAATGGTCTTAAGGCCTCAGGGGTAACGTCTCTGGCGGACAGGCCTGTTCCTCCTGAAAAAATGATGAGGTCTGCACCATTGGCCTGATAGTGTTTGGCCTTTTCTTGAATCACATTCATTTCATCGGGTATGATGCTGTAATCTAGGATTTCCACATTGCATTGTTCCAGTTTATCAAGAATGGCCTTGCCTGCCTTGTCTTCTTTTTTTCCTTCAAAAATGGAATCGGAACATACAATGATCGCGGCCTTGATATCCCTACGGAACCTATCACCAAAACTGGATTTGCCCCCTTTCTTCTCTAGAAGCTTAATGTGTTTGATTTCAATTTCCTTGTCAATGGGTTTCAGCATGTCGTACATGTTTAGGGCAACGATGCTTGCCCCGTGCATGGCCTCGACCTCAACCCCAGTTTTGTAGGTGGTTTTTACAGTTATGGATATGGTTATTTCAAGACTGTTTATTTCGTAATCTAT